>JAJDTX010000033.1 GCA_022826925.1 Bryobacterales bacterium | reverse complement strand
GACGGACCCGGACCTCGCCTAACGGGATGTGCTGCGGTCCCACTCTGCGAGTTATCGCACAACCACCGCGCGTTTGTCCAGCCCCTCTCCTAACTCCTTATGCAATCCGCCCCTCGCTATCTGACATTGAAAAGCCCTGCGGACTCTGGGAGTGGCGGTCGCTGTAAGCGCTAATATCGGGACACTTGGCCTGCCGTCCCGGAGGGACTTCAGGCTTCGGTAGTCGGGACGGAAGTCGTGGCCCCACTCCGAGATGCAGTGGGCCTCGTCGATCGCAATGAGGGAGATCTTAACCGCCCGCAGGAAGTTGTCGAATCCTGGATTAGCCAGACGTTCGGGGGCGATGTAGAGCAGCTTGAGTGCGCCTCGGACAGCCTGAGAGCGTACGGCAGCCGCTTCAGCAGTTGTCAAGGAGCTATTCAGGAACTCTGCGGGGAGGTCGTTGGCCTTCAGTCCACCCACTTGGTCCTTCATGAGCGCGATGAGCGGGGAGACGACAACGGTCACGCCATCCAAGGCGAGGGCTGGAAGCTGGTAGCACAACGACTTGCCGCCGCCTGTGGGCATGAGAACAAGCCCATCCTGCCCGGACAGCACGTGGGAGACGATCTCCTGCTGCAGAGGCAGAAAGGACTCAAACCCGAAGTGCGTCTTGAGCAGTCTATGTAGCTCATCGATCGGGGGAGTTGTTGCCTCTCGCATTTCCCAAACCATCGGCGCCCCGTGCCCGTGTGGAAGACTTCCCCGCGATCGGACTTCAACGAGAGCGCGTCCGACGGGATAGTATCTAGCCCGGCGATCTCACCAAGGAGGCGGACACAAGGCGTCCATTCTTAGCAAGCTGTTTGTTCCCAAGCAATTACGAGCGTCCGAACCGTGCGCCCAAAGCCAACACAGCGTACCACATTCAATCCTCCCAACCAAAGACTGGACTGCTCCGCTCTGGTCGGGCGACCGGCGTCTCGGTCGCGCGCAAGAATGGACGCTGCGGCTTCACGAAGGCACAGCTGTTCGGCTGCAATTCCTGCTGTCATAGACTGAAGTGCGGCCATGCAATCCGGTCAGGCAAGCAAGATCTGGCTCGCCCTAGGCGCATCGCTGGCAATCTCGGGGGGCTTTGCCATCGTGATGTCCCTGCCCGAAGGCGGTGAGGTCCTGTGGCTGGGAGTCGGCCTGATCGCAGCCGGCTCGCTTGCATTGCGCCGGGGCCTGGCAGGTGCCGATCAGGGGGCCCGATCGACCCCACGGCGCGAAGCGGCCCCCAGCGCGAGTGCCGACGATTCCAATATCGAGCCGGAATTGCGGGCTCCGGCTCCTCGCAACGTGGCGCTGACAACCCGAGGCAAGCTGGTGCTAGCCGTGTGGGTGGCGGTGCTGGCAGTGTTCAGCTTGCTCTCGCACCAACATTTCGGGTACCTGCCCGCACCGCCTTCGAAGAAGCTGCTCGACCAAGAAGGCGTCTCGGCACCTGCCACGGTCCACTCGCGGGACGCGCGCAGCCTCGAAGACGGCCGCACCCTGTACTTTCTCGGCTACACCTATACCGCCGACGCTGGAACGCCCATGCGCGTGAACCAGAGCGTCCCGCAGCGGGTGTACGCCCGCGTCAGCGAGGGCGACACCACAGAGGTCGTGTACATGCCATTGAATCCGGAGCAGCACTACCTGCCAGAACTCACCTCGCCGGTCACCACGGCCATGGTTGTGTTCATCGCAGCCGTACTCCTGCTCGCTGCCGGATTCGCCGAAGCCCAGCGCAGGCTCCACCGCAGACTGGCAGCGTCAGGCAAGGCCGTGTCCGGGTTCACCGCGGACGTTCGCCGCAGAGGCGGCGTCCGGTCTTTCCTGGTGAACTACGACGCGAGCGGCAAGCGGCAGACGCTCAGGGCCCGGGAGCGCAACCCTGAATTGCGCAACGGCCAGACCGTGACGGTGCTCTACGACCCGGCGATTCCGAGCCGAGCGGTGGTCTACCGACACGGCATGTACAAGGCCCGCGCCTGAGTGCTTCGGTCCGACCGCAACGCGCCCGCTAGCGACTCTCCTCGGCGAGTCCGGAAAAGACCAGCGTCACGTCGACCCGTCCTGCAGCCTCGTCGATATCGACGCTCCACGAGGTTCGCTTGAGACCCTCAAACATCGCGTCCGCCTTGACGCGGTCCAAGAAGTAGGCGGGATAGCGCACGTCAAAGGGCTGGTCCCGCTGCATGCCCCAGCGCTTGCGCACGGCCGGCTCGGAGAGTATGTCCAGCCCCTTCACGATCAGCCGCGAGAACAGATACTGCTGGCCGGGGCTGATTTCGATGTCCAGATGCACCAAGCGTTCGTCATGATCGGTCCGCTCGTCGAAGCGCGCGTGGGCCTTCATGTAACCCTGGCGCTTCATGCCCTCTCCGATGGCTGCCATCGTGTCGTAGGCCGCCCGAATGTTGGCGACCTGGCCCGGGCCGATCTGGTTCACCCTCGCCAAGCTCTCTGGATCGATCGGCAGGGGCTCGGGCCACGCCAAGTCACCGAACAGGTAGACCTCGCCCTGTTGCACCTCGACCTCGACCAACAGGCCGGCCGTGTCGGGGTCGGGACTGACATCGCACGGGCAGAACTCTACGTTCATGTAACCGCGCTCGGTATACAGCGGACGAGCGTTGTGATAGAGCAGCTCGAGCAGCCGGGGCTCGGAGTACGGCTCGCCGATCGCCGCTTGGTTGAAGGTCCGCTGCAACTCCAGCGGGTCCACGTCGCCGGTGTTGCGAAACGTGGTAAAGGCGATGTTGCTTGTCTCGCGCTCCGGCCCGACCAGCATCTCGAACCCGCCCCCCGTGGTCGGGACGAGATCGGCGACGATCTCCGCTTCGCCGCCGTGCCCTTCCCACCAGGCCTGCAGCGCGTTGACCATCATCCGCACCATGGGCCCGCCAGCAGGCACCAAGCCGACGTACAGCGGCAACCTCTCTTGCAGCAGCTTCGCGGGATCCTCCGCGGGTGCATCGAAACCTTGGAAGCGGACCCCGTACAGTTCCGCGAGCTCCTGCACCGCTATGGTCAGCCGGTATCCTCCGTCGAGCGGTTCATAGCGATAGCGCAGCGACTCGAACAGCCCGGTCTCGTTCAGCTTGCGCAGCGCCCGGTCGAAATCGGGCTTGCGCACCGGCTGCCCGATCTCCAAGCCGGTGACCGCAGCCAAGTCCTCGCTCGGGAAGTTGGCGTTGCCCTCGAACTCGACGGCACGCAGCGGAAACGCGGTCTGGCCGGCAAGCCCGGCCGCAGCCAAGACGCACAGCGCGGCCAGCCCGCCAAGGCGGGCGTTGCCGGATCTGAGATGCATCCCGCCCATCGCTCAGTTAGACAGGGCCTGCCAGCGAGGCGTTACGAGTAAATCGCGTCGATCTGGCTGGCGTACTTTTCGTAAACTACGCCCCGCCGCACCTTCATGGTCGGCGTGAGTTCCCCGCCTCCGATGGTGAAATCACTCGGAATCAGCGCGATCTTCTTGATCTGCTCGTAGCCGGCCATGTCGCTGCACAGCGCTGCCACCTCGGACATGACGTGCTCTTGCACGGCCGCATTCGCGCAGAGTTCCTCATTGTTGGCAGCCTCGATGCCGCTGGCCTCCGCCCAAGCCTGCAGGGCCTCGAACGCCGGCACCACCAAGGCGCTCGGGAAGTTGCGCCGCTCGGCCACGACCACCGCGAGCTCGATCAGCGGGCTGCTCTTGAGGCGGCCTTCGATCGGCGAGGGCGCGATGTATTTCCCGCCAGAGGTCTTGAACAGGTCCTTCTTGCGGTCGGTGATGGAAAGGTACCCGTCCTCGTCCAAGTGGCCGATGTCCCCGGTGTGGAACCAGTCCCCGTCCATGACCTCGGCGGTCTGCTCCTCCATCTTGAAGTAGCCCTGCATGATGTTCGGGCCGCGGACGAGGATTTCGCCATCCTCGGCAATGCGCACCTCAACGTTCGGAATGATCGTGCCGACCGTGCCGAATCTGAGTGCGTCGATCGGGTTGACCGAGACCAAGGGGGACGTTTCGGTCAGTCCATAGGCCTCGCGGATCGGCAGCCCCAGCGCATAGAAGAACTCGGCCAGGTGTTTCGCCAACGGGGCGGCCCCGGACACAAAGAAGCGGATCCTGCCGCCCAGCCGGCCGCGCAGCTTGGTGAAGACGAGCTTGTCGGCCACGCTGTGCTTGATGCCAAGCAACCCCGGCAGCGGCTTGCCCTGCAAGCGGTACGGCGTCGCGGCCTTGCCCACGCCAACCGCCCAGTGAAACAGGTTGCGTCGGATGGCAGGGGCGGTGGCCATCGCCGCCATCACGCGGTCGTGGACCTTTTCGAAGAATCTCGGAACGCCGACCGCCATGGTGGGTTTGACCTCGCCCATGTTGGCGGCCACGGTGTCCATCGACTCCGCATACGCCACCGTGACGCCGCCGGAGAAATAGACATAGTCCGCCAGGCGCTCGGCGATATGGCACAGCGGCAGGAACGACAGGGCCACATCGTCCGCTTCCGTGTCGATCTTCGAGTCACGAATGTTGGTGCAGATGTTGGAATGCGACAGCATCACGCCCTTGGGAACGCCCGTCGTGCCCGACGTGTAGATGATGCTCGCCAGATCGCCGGGCTCGACGGCCTCCAACGCTGCTTCGAAGCGCTGCCGGGCCGCGGCGTCGGGGCTGGCCTCGCCGATGAGATCGGCCAAGTTCGCCACTCCCTCCTGATCAGTCCTGTCAAAACCGATCACAAGAGTGAGGTTGGGCAATTGGTCGCGAACGGAGAGAATCTTCTCCAGCTGGCCCTCGGTCGAGCAGAAGATCGCCCTGGACTCGGAGTGTTCGAGCAGGTAGCGCACCTGGTCGGCCAGCAGCGTCGGATAGATCGGGACGCTGATGATGCCCGCCGTCATCATTGCGAAGTCGGCCACGGCCCACTCCCAGCGGTTCTCGGAGATCAGGGCGCACTTGTCGCCCTTCTGCAGGCCCGCCTCGGCCAAGGCGGAGTGCAGTTGGATGCAACGCCGCTCCAGCTCAGCTGAAGAAATGGGCTCGTAGGTGCCGGAATCCTTGGTGAGAATCGCGTCTGCCTTGCCATACGCGATCACGTCTTGAAATAGCCTTGCAATGGTTTCAGCCATGCCGTCGGTCCTCGTTCGGACGATGTTAGCACGGCACCGGCGGTCGATCCGTCGGCCGAACGGGCGCATAATGGACCCACCGGGACAAGTCCCGCGATTCTGATGAGCGACCCTGTTCCAAGTTCATCCAAGAGAGATGGCGGCACTGGCGAGCCAGTCCCGGCCGACGAGGCAGCGCAGGCCGCACAAGTCTTGGATCAGTTGCTCGCTGTGTGTCGCGCGGCGTGGGACGCCGACCTCGCCGAGGAGCAGCCGGTCGGCACCTTCCGTGTCGAGGACGGGTGATCGCGGATCCGGCCAAGGACAGGCGGCGAGCCAAGCCCTAGTCAGGCGCTGACCGCAAATCCGAGCTCAATCTCGGAAGGCCCGGCCTCATCGGTGCGCAGCGGCAGGACCCGCGTCGAGCTGTGGCAATAGCAGGCGCCGCTTCGTCCGGTGCTGCAGTAGTAGATGACCGCCTCGACATGGAGCATCTCGTCTTGGCTGATTTCAAGGGACGTCTCCGCGATTCCGTCCCGAAAGACTGCTGGAAAAACGCGCTCTCCGACGCGAACAGTCACCCCTGACGATGCCTCACGAGCGAGAACTCGGTCCGCGGGCAATTCAGCGCCAACCCTAACGGTTACGATCCCGGGCCTGACCGGGCGTTCGGGAAGCGTCCGCAGGGCCCGTCGCGGAGGCACCAGCCGGGCCGCCTCGCGCACAGGCCACGCTGAGACGGCTCCGGTCTGGAGATCGACCTTGCGTATGGCGTGATTGTTCGTGTCGGCAACGTAGAGGCTGCCATCCGCATGGCTCAGGCCGCCCGGCTGGTTGAAGCGCGCCTCGCTGGCGGCCCCGTCCCGGCAGCCGGCGTCTCCGCTGCCGGCCAGTGTCTTCGCGTGGAGCATCGGCAGCGCGATGGACTTGATCTTGTTGTTGTAGGTGTCGGCGATGAATAGCTTGCCGTCTGCATACGCAACGCCGAGCGGGTGCTGGAGGCGGACTTCTTGCCCCACGCCATCAACATCTCCGAAGTCGAACAGTCCCTTCCCAACGACCGTGCGCACGTGCCCTCCCCGCGGGTCGAGCGAAACGGCCCGGATCGAGCTGACTTCGCTATCGGCGACGAACAGGCTCTCCCCGTCTGACGTCAAGCCGCTTGGCTGCGCCAGAGCCGCGGCCATCAAAGGGCCGTCAACGTGGTCCTCGCGACCGCTTCCTGCGTGGCTCGCGATATACCCTCCATCCAGGTCAATGCCAAAGATCTGGTGGTTCCCGGCCATGGCGACGAACAGCACGCCGTGCGCGAGATGCACGTCCCAAGGCGAGTTCAACCTCCGGCCTTCCAGCGATCCGGGCTGACTGTTCCACTCGGTGTCTTGCTGGCCGTCCCCCGCGAGAGTGGACACGGCTGGCCTGTCCAAATCGACCACGCGGATCGCGTGGTTGCCGGTGTCGGCAACGTACAGCCTTTCTGCGCTCAGAGCCATCCCTTGCGGCTGGCAGAAGCGCGCCGCCTCGGCTGTGCCGTCCGCGAATCCCGGCTCGCAGCCGCCGATGACTTGGCATACCGTGCCATCCGTCAGCGAGGCCACCACGATCCGATGGTGGTTCGAGTCGGCGATGAACAGCCTGCCGCCAGCCGCATCGGCGAGGACCTTGCCGGGGAACGACAGCAGCGAATCCGGAACGCGGCTGGCCTCGGAGACATTCTGCAACGGGCCCCGGCGCAATGCCCCGGCAGCGTCGTAGTGCTGGACCATCTGCGAGATAACCTTGTCGAAGAGGTCGAAAACCTGTTCTCCGGAATGGGTCCCGAAGACCTTGCCCAGGGGGTCGACCAGCATGAACGTGGGCCACGCCCGCACTGCATATTCCTGCCACACGCGCATTTCGGCGTCGTTCACCACCGGATGGTCGATGCTGTAGCGCAGGATCGCCTCGCGAATCCTGTCAGTGTGCTTCTCGGCGTCGAACTTGGCCGAATGGACGCCGATAACGACGAGCTCGTCGCGGTACTTGCTCTCCAGGCGCTTGAGGTCCTCGAGCGCGTGCATGCAGTTGATGCAGCAATAGGTCCAGAAGTCCAGCAGCACGATCTTGCCGCGCAGGTCCTTGATGGACAGCGCCGTGTCCGTGTTGAGCCATTCCAGCCCGGGCGGGAACTCCGGAGCGTTCACGGTTCCCGGCTCAATCACCTGGGCGCCGCGGCCGACAGCGTCTGCCATGAATCCATCATGGCAGAGCATTGCGGCAAGGTTGCTCGAGCAGCTTCGGACCCGCTCGCCTTCGCACGGGGCGCGCCCGCCCGGCGAGGCGCGTGCCAAAATGGACGACGAGCCAACGGCGAGCTCCGCGCCCAATTGTTCGGCACGCCCGCGCCAACGGCCGGCGTCGACGGGATCGACCGGCCTCGGCAGCGAATGCCCTGCTCATGACTGATTCAACGAAACGGATCTGTCTATGGTCCGGACCGCGCAACGTGTCCACGGCCCTGATGTACTCGTTCTCCCAGCGCAGCGACACCACGGTCGTCGACGAGCCCCTGTACGCTCACTTCCTGCGGGTCAGCGGCGCGCAGCACCCGCTGCGCGAGGCCTGCTTGGCCGCCCAAGACTCCGATGGCGATCGCGTGGCCCGCGAATCAATCCTCGGGCCGTGGGCCAGCCCGGTGGTGTTCTTCAAACAGATGGCTCACCACCTGGTCGACCTGAACCTAGACTTCATGCGGAGCACGCGCAACGTGTTCCTCACGCGAGACCCGGAACAGGTCCTGACTTCACTGCTGCTGCGCATCGGGCAGCCGCGCATGCGCGACGCGGGCTTCGCACGACAGTGTGAGCTCGTCGAAATGCTGGAGGATTGGGGCCAGACTCCCGCCGTGCTGGATGCCCGCGACCTGCTGACGGACCCGCCAGGAGCTCTGGCGGCGCTGTGCGCGCACCTCGAAATACCGTTTGAAGAGGCGATGCTGCGTTGGCCGGACGGGCCCAAGGCGTTCGATGGCGTATGGGCGTCGGAATGGTACGAGAGCGCTCACCAAAGCACCGGATTCCGGCCGTACCGGCCGAAACCCGAACCGTTCCCGCCCGAGCTCGGCCCGCTGCTGGAGGAGTGCCGTCCGTATTACGCGGCGCTGCAAGAGCGAGCCCTTCGCGCCTGATCCCCGTGCCGTCCCTCAGCCTCGTGATCCCGGCCTTCAACGAAGCGCGCCGCCTGCCGGCGACGCTGCGCAACGTGTCGCGCTATCTTCCGGGCTCTCCGTTTGAGGAGTCCGAGGTCATCGTGGTCGACGACGGGTCCCTGGACGGCACCTCGGAGACCGCGCGGTCGGAACAGCCTGCGTTGGCGGCCAGCGGCGTCGCGCTGCGCGTCTTCCGCAACGATGCCAACCGGGGCAAGGGCTACAGCGTGCGCCGCGGCATGCGCGAGGCCAGCCACGAATGGGTGCTGTCTTGCGATGCCGACGAGTCCGCGCCGATCGCGGAAGTGGAAAAGCTCGTCAAGGCAGCGCAAGCGGGCGGCCACGCGGTGGCGATCGGCTCGCGCGCGTTGGACCGCTCGCTGATCGGGATCCATCAGCCCATGTACCGCGAGTGCGTAGGCCGCCTGTTCAACCTCAACGTGAGGCTGGCCACGGGACTGCGCGTCGCAGACACGCAGTGCGGATTCAAGCTGTTCCTCCGGCAGGCAGCCCAGCGAATCGCGGCCAAGCAGCGGATCGAACGTTTCGGCTTCGACGTGGAACAGCTCTACATTGCGCGCAAGCTTGGCTTCTCAATCGTCGAAGTCCCGGTGCGCTGGAACAATCAGCCTGACTCCTCCGTTGGGGTCTGTGACGGCCTAGCAGCCTTCGCCGACGTATGGAGAGTCAGATGGAACGACCTGAAGGGAGCATACTCCTGACGCGCTGCGTCAGACCAGCGCGCCGCTGGGGTCGATGCGCTCGGCGTTCAAGTAGCTGCGCAGCGCCTCGGGCATGACCACGCTGCCATCGGCCTGCTGATAGTTCTCCAAGATTGCCAGCCAAGTGCGCCCTATGGCCAGGCCGCTCCCGTTGAGCGTGTGCACGAATTCCGGCTTGTGGCGACTGCCTTCGGCGCTCCTGAAGCGAACCCTTGCGCGACGGGCTTGGAAGGCTTCGAAGTTGCTGCAGGACGAAATTTCCTTGTACTCTCCGAGCCCCGGCAGCCAGACTTCCAGATCGTAGGTCTTGGCCGCGCTGAAGCCCATGTCCCCGCTCGAAAGCAAGACCTTGCGATACGGCAGTCCCAGGCGCTGCAAGATGTCTTCGGCGTCCGAGGTAAGGCGCTCGAGTTCGCCGTAGCTGGTTTCCGGGCTGGCAAACTTGACAAGTTCGACCTTTTGGAACTGGTGCTGGCGGATGACGCCACGCACGTCCCGGCCGTAGGAACCCGCCTCGCTACGAAAGCACGGCGTGAATGCCGTGAGCGATATCGGAAGGTCGTCATAGGCAAGCGTCTCGCCGGCGTACAGGTTCGTCAGGGGCACTTCGGCCGTGGGCACCAGCCAGTAGTCGGTGCGCTCGAGCTTGAACAGGTCGTGCGAGAACTTCGGCAGCTGGCCTGTGCCGAACAGGCTGCGGGAATTCGCGATAAAGGGCGGCAATATCTCGCGGTAGCCATGCTCGCCAGTGTGCACGTCGAGCATGAAATTCATCAGTGCGCGCTCGAGCTTGGCTCCGGCGTCGCAATACACTGCGAAGCGCGAGCCCACCAGCTTGGCCGCCCGCTCGAAATCGACAATCCCCAGCTGCACGCCGAGATCCCAATGCGGCTTGGGTTGAAACGCGAACTCGGCCGGCTCGCCCCAGCGGCTGATCTCGCGGTTGGCCGATTCGTCAGCCCCCGCCGGCACGCTCTCGTGGGGAACGTTGGGAATCTGGCTCAGCACCGAGTTCAAACTCTCGTCCAGCTCATGCACCGAGGCCTCGTACTTGCCGATCTGCGCATGCACGTCGCGAGACTGCGCGACCATTGCGGAGGCATCTTCGCCGGCGCGCTTTGCCTTGGCCACGCTGGCGCTGAGTTCGTTGCGCTGCCCCTGTAACGCTTGCATCTCAGTGACCGCGGCGCGCCGTCTGGCATCGGTCTCGGCAAACTGCTCAAGCACGTCCAAGTCGACTCGATCTGCCAAGCGGGCCTTGGCTTCATCAAAGTGTTGTCGCAGGTAGGCGCGATCAAGCATGAGATAAAGGGCAAGCCGCGGCCAGCGGGACGCAGAGACCAGAGTGAACCGCGGGCCTGAGCGGCACCCGCGCACCTTTCAGAGCCCTAGTATGACACGCCCGCAAATCGTCCCACCGCGGGCCGCCTAGACGATCGATCCCCCCTCACGGCACTTGCGAGCTACGCTGCCGGCGCAGGTTGGAACAGGCGGGCTCTGCCCGTCCGTCGGCGCTGCCGCGGAGGCCGGAACACCGTTGGCGGTGGCGGCACCGCGGTCGTTTCACGCCTCGGCTCCCGCGCGATTCAGGCATGCCTTTGCTTGATACGATGAGCCTGTGCAGACCTCGACCCGCTCCGGACTTCGCGGTGCCACGCTCGCAGTCCTCGCCCTCGCGTCTGCGGGCGTGCTTACGCAAGTGCCCACCGCGACGCCGGCGGAATGGCAAGGCTCACAGATCCTCGACACAACGATCAACCAGGCGATCGCGGACGGGATCACGCCGGGGGCAGTGGCGTGGATTGAGTCCCGCGGGCAGCTTCTGCACTTTGCCAGCTACGGTGCCAAGAGCGTGGCCCCGCGGCGCGAGCCGATGGAAATCGACACCATCTTCGATTGCGCATCCCTCACCAAGGTAATGGTCACAGCCCCGGCGATCATGATGCTGGCGGAAGAGGGCAAAGTCCGTCTCAACGACAGGATTCAGGTATATCTGCCTGATTTTCGAGACCGCACGCGCATCACAGTCCTACAGTTACTCACCCATTTTTCGGGACTGCGCCCCACACTGCCGCTCGAATCCACGTGGCGAGGCTATCAAGCAGGCGTCGATCTCGCCCTGCAGGAGAGCCCGACAATCGCGCCCGACACGAAGTTCGTCTACAGCGATGTGAACTACATTCTCCTGGCGGAAATCGTCCGCAGAATCAGCGGAACAACTCTGGACAAGTTTGCGGAAGAACGCATCTTCGAACCGCTCGGAATGCACGATACGTCCTTCCGCCCCGAGGCCGAATTGCGCTCGCGCATCGCGCCGACCGTGCAGCTGGCAGATGGCAGCTTCCTACGGGGCATTGTTCACGATCCCACGACACGCAGGATGGCGGGCGTCTCGGGACAGGCCGGGGTATTCTCTACTGCCAAAGACGTCGCCACCTTCGCGCGCATGATGCTGAATGGCGGCGAACTTGACGGGACGCGGATCTTGAGCCCGTTGAGCGTGCTGCGCATGCGCACCTCGCAGAGCCCTGACGGCACGGTCGCACGCGGGATCGGGTGGGATATCGATACGCCCTATTCCTCGCCTCGCGGTGACCTGTTCAGCACCGCATCGTTCGGACACACCGGCTATACGGGGCCGTCGGTGTGGATCGACCCGGTCAGCCATTCGTTTGTCGTGCTGATGACCAATCGCGTCCATCCAACCGTGAAGACATCCGTGGTCCGACTGCGAAGCCTTGTCGCGACCATCGTCGCGGCGAACTTGAACGTGAGCGGCGCCGACCTATCGGATCGAGCCGATCCCACTCGCGAGAGAGCTGTTTTTTCGCCTGTAAAGACTGGGCTGGATGTGCTTGCATCCGAGGACTTCGAACGTCTGCGCGGCAAGAAAATCGGGCTCTTGACCAACCACACGGGCATCGATCGTCTGCGCCGGCGCAACATCGACCTGCTGGCCGCGGCGCCAGATGTCAGCCTCGAATTGATCTTCACGCCCGAGCACGGGCTGGGCGGAGAATTGGACCAGCCGGACATCGCCGACGGCGTCGACCAGCGCAGTGGTGTCGCCGTCCACAGCCTCTATCGCAGCGACCGCAAGCGGCCAACGGCTGAACAGTTGCGGGGCCTCGACGCGCTCGTGTTCGATATCCAAGACATCGGCGCGCGCTTCTACACCTACATCACGACCATGGGATACGCCTTGGAGGCGGCAGCCGAAGCGGGCATCGAATTCTACGTGCTGGACCGGCCCAACCCGATTAACGGGGTGGACGTCGAGGGGCCGCCCAGGGATGACGAGCTGGAATCCTTCGTGGCCTACCACAACATCCCGGTGCGCCACGGCATGACGGTGGGAGAGCTGGCCGGAATGTTCGACGCGGAGAGAAAAATCGGTGCCAAGCTCGAGGTTGTCCGCATGCAGGGCTGGGAGCGCAGCCTGTGGTTTGACGAAACCGGCCTGCCGTGGGTCAACCCCTCGCCCAACATCAGGACACTCGACCAGGCCATCTTGTACCCCGGCATCGCCATGCTAGAGCAGCTGCCGAATTACTCGGTAGGCCGGGGAACAGACACTCCGTTCCAATTCGTCGGCGCAGACTGGATTGACGGCGTTGCGTTGGCAGACGCTATTCGCGAAACCTCTTTGCCGGGCGTAAGGGTGTACGCCCGCCAACAGAGGCCCACCGCCTCGGTGTTCAGCGGCACGGCAATCGATGGCGTGCAGTTTTCGATCACAGATAGGAACGCTCTGCAGCCAACGCGCCTGGGACTGGTGGTTGCCAGCGCGCTGGCCAAGACTCACGCCAACAAAGTAGACTTTGAACCGGCCAAGAATTTGGTCGGCAATTCGGAAACTGTAGAGGCCCTGAATAACGGCCAAGACACAGCGGCGATTTGGAGCCGTATCGACGAATCAATCAGCGATTTTCGGACAAGGCGGCGAGCGTTTCTGCTGTACTAAGCCCACCTGTCGGCAAACCCGGCGCACTGTCAATGGCGAAGCCCGAAAGCCCGCGGCTGCTTGGGGTAGACGCCCTAGCTGGCGCCTCTGGATCCCATGACTTCCTCGATCCAAGCTGGGCGGCGTCCGCGGCGCTTTCCACGGCTGCGCTCAAGGTTCGCGAGGGCGACGACCGCGTCTTCGACCAACGCGCGATTACTTTCTAGGTAATCGAGAACCTTCTTGGTCTCGCGGCTCATTGGCAGGCCGCTCAGAGCCGCGATGGCGGTGCTGTTTTGGTCCAGCTCGGTCTTCAACTCATTGAGGATTTTGTTGATGTCCATTGTGCGACTGTTGCTCCTTCTAGAGTGGGATCCATCCAATCACTCAGATTGACTTGATCAATGCAATTCTTGGAGTGGATTCCCGTGTTTCAAACGTTGGGCCAAGTGGACCCTCAGGCATGTGCTAGTCCCACAAATAACAGGAAATCCAGTGGGTTGTCAAGCAATGATTTTCTACTTGTAGACACGGGCTCAAACTTGCGCGCGAGATAGGGTCAAACTTACAACAACCAAACGCCCCGTGGGACCGGGCTGCGCTCAGTGCCGACTAGCCGGATAGCGATCGCCCGCCGTGCCAGTGTGGTGGCTGCGAGCGACCGGCGCCTGAGACCGCCAGAACCGCTCTCAGTCTTAGCCGAACAGCGGGCGAGATCGCATTTCGGCTGTCCGGGGCCCCAAGCGCTCGGGGTTCCTAGCAGCGGTTCGCACCTTGGCGGTAAGGATTCGGTGCGCGGACCTGCACGCTTGCTGGAGGGGAGTCGCAGTGCGCAGCAGACCCGCCCGGCCCCGGAACGCGGCCGGTTGCCGCGTTGCGCGCGTTCACTTGCACGCCGCAGCCCGGGGCGGCTATACTTTCTCAAAGATGAGTAAGAGCTCGTTTTCCGCTTGATAGGAGCCGTTGCGCCACCTGCGGAAGTGTGCCATCATTTTCTCTATGCCGTCAGACGATGGCTTCGGAGTTCAGGGAATGATCTTGAAGAAAGCTGCGCACTGCGCACTCACAACGTGTCTGCTTCTGATGGTGGCCGCCGTCGCCATCCCGAATCCGCAGGAGAAGAACTACAAGGACCGGGCTGAGTACGATGTGATCACCAAGGTCTACGGCGAGGCAGACCCGGCCGCGAAGCTCTTGGTGCTCGACGAGTGGACCGAGAAGTACCCCGAGACGGACTACCACGTGGAGCGCGCGCGCTTCTACCTCGACAGCTACCAAAAGACCGGCCAGACAGCGGAAGCGGTAGAAGCCGCGAAGACGCTCCTCACCAAGGTGCCGGATGACTTCACCGCGCACTACGTCATCACGCTTTCGAGCCCGTATCTGGGCAAAGCCGACGAGCAGACGGTGAGCGACGGCATCGATGCCGCCAATTCCGTGCTGAAGCTCGTCGACCAGCAGTTCGCGAACAAGCCCGACACGGTCGCGCAAGAGGCGTGGGACAACGCCAAGGCGCAAGCCGTGGCATCGTCGCATTTGACAATCGGCTGGGGGCGCATGCAGCAGAAGGACAACTCGTCCGCTGAAAATTCGTTCCGCGAGGTGCTCTCCATCGACCCGTCGCGCGGTCAGGTTTCCTATTGGCTTGGCCAGGTGGTGCTCGCGCAGCAGGATGCCGCAAAGTACGATCAGGCCTTCGTCTCGTTTGCCCGCGCCGCGCTGTATGACGGCCCGAACTCGATGGCCGCCGAGGGCCGGACGCAGGTTCTGGAATACGTGCAGAACCTGCTCAAGAGCAACTACGGCGACGAAGCCTATGCCCTCTACTGGCCCAAGATCGAGGAAATGGCCAGGGCCGGGGCGTTGTCAAGCGAGCGCATCGAACTGAAGTCGTCCGAGGAGTTGCAATTCGAGGCCGACCAGAAGTCCCGCAAAGAGAACCCGATGCTGTGGGTCTTCAAGGATCTCAAGACGCGCCTGCTCGAGCCCGCAGGGGATAGCATTTGGGCTGACCTCAACGGCAAGCTGACCCCGAAGATGCGCCTGTACGTGGTTTCGGCGAGTCCGCCCGAAAGACCGGCGACTGTCAACCTGACCAGCGAGCCCGGGGGCAGCACGGAGGTCGTGCTGAACCTAGAGAACCGCCTCCGCTCGGGACTGCGGACCGGATCCATGCTGACCATCGATGGGGTAGCCAGCGGTCTCTCCAAGAGCCCGTTCCGCCTCACCCTGACCGACGGGCACACGTTCTAGCCGCTACGTGGAACTTGGTAGCCGGCCGCGGGCCGCTGCCGCAGCAAAGCCTAACGGGGGCGTGCCGAACCGCACCCGGTCCCGTCCTAGCCAGACAATAGAGTAGAGCTAGGATCGATGAGGGTAGCGCTCGCGCAACTCAACTTCACCGTTGGGGATCTAGAGGCCAACACCGATCGCATCCTGCAGTGCGCCCGCGAGGCGAACGACCAAGGCGCGGACCTAACTGTATTTCCGGAGCTGTCGATCTGCGGCTACCCGCCGCTCGACCTCGTCACCACGGCAGGTTTCCGCGACGCGAACGAGTCCCAGCTGCAGCGCCTGGCGCGGGAATCCGCCAGCTTGGACACAGCTCTGGTCGTGGGCTACTGCGGTGAAGCCGGCGAGTCGGGCAAGGCGGCAAACTGCTTGGCCTGCCTCGACCAAGGCGGTGTCGTCTTCCGCCAGAGCAAGCTGCTGCTACCGACATACGACGTCTTCGACGAGGCGCGTTACTTCCGAGCCGGAGAGCAGACCGCGGTTTGGGAGTTCCGGGGGCAGCGGATCGGCCTCACGATCTGCGAGGACGCATGGAACGACAAGCAATTCTGGGAGCGCTCGCGGTATTCCACGGATCCGGTCGAGGAGTTGGCCAGGCAAGGGATCGACCTGCTCGTCAACATTTCCGCCTCGCCGTACCACGTCGGCAGGCGCGGATTCCGGCTGGCCATGTTCAAGGCCGTGGCAGCGCGCCACCAGGTGCCCGTAGCCCTCGTGAACCAGGTCGGCGGCAACGACCAACTGATTTTCGACGGGTCGAGCTTCGCCGTTGACGGATCCGGGACTCTCCGGGCGCGGGCGCTGTCCTTCGCGGAGGATGTGGTTTGCTGGGAGCCGGGCTCCGCCCGCGAGGCGCCGCAAGACACGTGGTCGGAGGAGAGCGCTGCTGGTGACACCGATTCCGTGTACGACGCGCTGGTGCTGGGAACTCGCGATTACGTCAGGAAGTGCGGGTTCAGCAAGGCGCTCGTTGGAATGAGCGGCGGGATCGACTCGGCCCTCACGACCGTGATCGCGACCGAGGCGCTGGGCCCGGGCAACGTTACCGGCGTGGCCATGCCGGGACCATACTCCTCCGAAGGCAGCCTGATCGACGCGCGGGGTACGGCAGAGGCTATGGGGATCCAATTCCTCACGATCGGCATCAATTCGGCATACCGGGCGTTCGAGGCCCAACTGGCGCCCGCCTTCAAGGGCCTGGCCCCGAATATCGCCGAGGAAAACCTCCAGGCACGCCTGCGCGGAACGACCCTGATGGCGTTGTCCAACAAGTTCCAAAGCCTAGTGCTCACCACCGGAAACAAGAGCGAACTGGCCGTTGGCTACTGCACGATCTACGGCGATATGTGCGGGGGCTTGGCGGTCATCAGCGACGTGCCGAAGACACTGGCCTACGAGCTGGCGCGAGTGGCCAACGAGCGGCATCCCGGCGGCATCCCTCAATCGGTGCTGGACAAGCCGCCGTCGGCGGAGCTGAGGCCCGATCAAAAGGATTCCGATTCCCTGCCGCCCTACGAGGTGCTGGATCCGATCCTGCGGCTATACGTCGAAGAGTGCCTGTCCGCGCCGGAAATCGCCGAGCGCTTGGGCCATCCGCTCGAAATGGTGCGGGAAATCGCCCGCATGGTGGACCGCAACGAATACAAGCGCCAGCAAGCCGCTCCGGGCCTGCGCGTGACATCGAAGGCATTCGGGATGGGCCGCCGATTCCCGATCGCGCAGCGCCATGTCCGCTAGGCTAAGAGCAGCGATCCTCGCGGTCGTAGGTGAGGGAGATCGATGCCGTTGCTTGCCAAGAGCCTAATTCGTACTGCCCTGTACGTTCTCGGAGCGATCTGCGCCGTGGCCGTGGCGGGCGGGCTGTACGTGCACTGGTCAGGAGCGACGATCGGTCTTTCCGGTTCCGGCCGGGGCTTGGTGGTCGAGCACGTCGACTCCGAGTCGCGCATGGAGGATCTGGAGGCAGGCCGGCGCCTAGACACTGTTTCATTGGCCCGAGCGGAAGGAGACGCGTCCCAGGCCGCGGCCCCTGTCATGGCTAGGCCTGCCGCCGCAAGCCCCCCCGACGACGCTTCCGCGACGGCGAACTACTGGACCGAGTACCGCGGCCCGGGACGCGCCGGAATTTATGATCAATCGCCCATCAGAACCGACTGGCCGCCCGACGGCCCGCGGGAACTCTGGCGCGAGCAGATCGGCGGCGGCTACGCCTCGATGGTCGTGGCCGACGGGCTGCTGTTCACGATCGAGCAGCGACGCGATCGCGAAGTCGTAGCAGCTTACAGGATTGAGGACGGCCGCCAAGCTTGGGAGCACTCGTGGAAGTCTCGGTTCAGCGAATCGATGGGAGGCGACGGGCCTCGCGCCACGCCGACCTGGTCAGACGGCAAGATCTACGCGCAGGGCGCGAACGGCGACCTGCTGTGCCTGGCTGCCGGCAATGGGGACGTGCTCTGGCAGCGGAACATCCTCAGGGACGCCAACGCCTCCAACCTGACCTGGGGCATGGCGGCGGCCCCTCTGGTGGTTGACGACATGGTCATCGCCCTGCCCGGCGGGAGGGGCGGGAAGTCGATCTTCGCCTACGACAAGCTTACCGGCGACGTTCTCTGGTCGAACCTCGACGACAAGGCCGGATACGTCTCCCCGCAGGTGGCGACGCTCGCCGGGCAGCGGCAACTGCTGATCGTGAGCGGGACGCGGGTGCTCGGCGCGTCATTGGACGACGGCTCCGAGCTCTGGAGCCACCCCTGGAAGACGAGCTACGACGCCAATTGCGCCCAGCCTCTGGTCGTGGATGCCAGCCATGTGTTCGTCTCGTCCGGCTACGGCCACGGGGCGACGCTGCTGCAGATCTCCCAGGGCGATAGCGGCTTCTCTGTCGAAGAGGTCTGGTTCAACCTCAACATGAAGAACAAGTTCAATCCTTCGGTGCTGGTCGACGGGGTTGTCTACGGGCTGGACGAGGGGATCCTTGCAGCGGTTGACGTGCGCAGCGGCGAGCGTCTCTGGAAGAAAGGCCGCTACCGCTACGGACAACTCCTGTATGCGTCCGGTCACTTGGTGATCATCAGCGAGGACGGAGAGCTGGCCCTGGTGGAAGCCACGCCTACCGAGTACCGGGAGCTCGTTCGCTTCGATTCCATCCCGGGCAAGACCTGGAACGTCCCGGCCATGGCGGACGGCCTGTTGTTCGTCCGCAACCAAACGGAGCTGGTGGCCTACGACCTGCGCTAGCCGGATCGGATCGGCCTAGGCAGACGGAACGCAAGTGAGCGCGGGCGAACCAATCCCGGTTGCGGTCGTTGGCGCCGGCAACTTCGGGCGACAGCACGCCCGCGTCTACGCCGCCCTGCCCGAGGCGAACCTCCTCGCCGTGGTCGATCGCGACATGGCGCGCGCCCGACAGGTCGCCGACGAGTACGGCGGCGAGGCCCTGCCGGACCCAGCGGCCCTGCCCCGCGGAGTGCGGGCCGCGAGCCTCGCGGTGCCGACGCAGCACCATGCCCGCGTCGGGCTGGCGCTGCTGGCGCAGGGCGTGGACTTGCTGGTCGAGAAGCCCATCGCCCCGGATGTCGAGTCGGCGAGAGATCTGGTGACGGCAGCTCGAAATGCCGGCCGTGTCCTGCAGGTCGGGCACCTAGAGCGATTCAACCCGGCCGTCGAGCAAGCGGCGGACGCGGCCACGCTGCCCCTGTTTTTTGAGATCCACCGGATGAGCCCGTTCAGCCCGCGAAGCCTGGATATAGACGTCGTGCTCGATCTGATGATCCACGACCTTGATATCGTGCTGAAGCTCGTCGATTCGCCGGTGCGCGACGTGTCTGCCAGCGGCCTTTCCGTGATTTCCAACACGACCGACATCGCGAACGCGCGCATCCAGTTCGAGAACGGCTGCGTTGCAAACCTCACAGCCAGCAGGGTTTCCACCGAGAGGATTCGCAAGCTGCGCTTCTTCCAACCGCGCGAATACATCTCGGTGGACTACATCAAGCGCGAGGGGGTTCGCATTGGACTTGAAAGCTCGGCAGGTTTGCGCATCCTACCTCTGGCCCCGGACGACGACGAACCGCTGCGACGGCAGCTGGAATCCTTCTTGCGCTGCGTGCGGGATCGCTCGCAGCCCCGCGTAACGGGGCAAGACGCCCTCGGAGCGCTACAACTCGCACTTAGAATAAGAGAGGCGATCGAAGCGCATTCGCACTTGGTCACAAGGACCTTGGCCGCCCACAGATAATTGCCGGGCCCGGACAAATTCCGACTTCACTTCCTGCTCGAAGACTATTCCGAGAGCTTGGCCGCCCGGGCCTCGGTTGCGCACGGGGCGGCGCTGCGGCCCAGCGACCATCCTCTGTACCTGCAGATCGCCGAATTCGAACGGCGGCTCGCCTGGCAGCAGGCGCACGGTGCAGTGAATCCGCATCGGCTAAGCCCAGATGGCCCAGCCCTGGAATTCCTGGCGGAACGCTTCGATCCCCGGCGTCGATATGACGACGCCGATGGAAGCGGCGTGTGGCCGCCCGACACTGGGACCAACCTCGATCTGGAGGTTGTATGGGAGCCGCGGGGGCTGCAATCGCGCGCCACTGTGACGAAAGCGGCCGCGGTGGTGCTCCATGCGGTCGGCTTGATGATCTTGGTCATACCGGGAACGATGCAACTGGAGCTCAACGAGCCGGCGGATTGGAACACAGTTCAGATCACTCTGATGACCCCGTCGCTGGATGACCTGCCGCCGCTCGAGAGACAAGTTGACATCGCAGGCGAGGGCCAAGACGGGTTCCGCGGCCTGCCCGCGCCCGCGCCGGATCCGGGCCCCGGACCCGAGGCCGAGCCCGAGCCCACGCCCGAGCCGGAACCCGAGGAGGTCGCCGAGGTGCCCCAGCCGGTCGAGGTCGAGGAACCGGAACCTGAACCCGAGAATCCGGCACTCGAGGAAAAGGAGGACCCCCCAGAAGCAGAGCCGCCGCCGGCGCAAAGCCCCGATCCGGGAGAGTTTCGCAAGGGCCTTGAACTCGCGCAGGCCCGCGACCCAAGGCTGTTGCCCATGCCCGCGGCACCCACTCGCAAGCGGGCCGTGCTGAAGCTGGAAAATCCCCCGGCGCGCATGCCCAGCCGCCAGGGCAGCGCCCAGTTGGGAACGCTGCAACTAACTCCCAGACCCGGAGAGGTCATCTCCGGTGCGATCGAACAGATGAAGCGCAGCGGGCCTCCGAGACAGGCGGTCGGCGATAGCGTCGGCGGTTCCAATTCCAGGGTGACGCTGCCCAACAGCCCGGCCGAATCAGGCAGCCTCGTAGAACTGCTGAGCGACCCGCGCGGTGTCGACTTCAGGC
The DNA here is from genome assembly GCA_022826925.1 of Bryobacterales bacterium. Lineage (GTDB taxonomy): Bacteria > Acidobacteriota > Terriglobia > Bryobacterales > UBA6623 > VXMF01. The sequence goes on along the minus strand of JAJDTX010000033.1, from coordinate 60,055 downwards.
CCTATCTGACCCAGGTGCTGGCAGCGGTAAGGCGGAACTGGTTCGCCGTGATCCCCGAGAGCGCACGGCTCGGCATGAGTCGCGGGCGCACGCTGATCCAGTTCTCCGTCGCACGCAACGGCAGCGTGCCCAAGCTGGTGATCGCCAAGAGTTCCGGGGCGCCGCCGCTGGATCGCGCGGCCGTTGCCGGCGTGAGTGCTTCGAATCCCTTCCCTCCTCTGCCGAAGGAATACCTCGGCGGGGACATTCGCCTGCAGTTCACGTTCCTGTACAATATCCGAAATCGTTGAGGCGCATGCCCGGATTTCCGGCCCTGCAGCCAGCATCCCGCTCGGCCGCCCCAGCGCGCGGTCCCCAGAGGCAACCATGATCACGACACGCAGGCAGTTCCTCGGCGGCATGGCCGCCGCGGGCGCAATCGGATGCGGCGTTTCATCGCCCGAACCGTGGAACATCGTCTGGATCATCGCCGACGACCTATCGCCGGACTTGTCGTGCTATGGCAGCACCGAGGTCAGCACGCCCAACATCGACCGCCTCGCCGCTGAGGGCGCCCGCTTCACGAATGCCTACGTGACGTGCCCGGTTTGCTCGCCGTCGCGGTCCGCGCTCATCACCGGCATGTACCAGACAACCATCGGCGCGCACGCGCACCGGAGCCATCGCAACGATGGCTACGCCCTGCCGGAGCCTGTGCGACTGATTACTGACTACTTCCGCGAAGCAGGCTACTACACCGTCAACGACCACCAGAGCGGCCTGGGCGGGCGCAACAAGACCGACTTCAATTTCCAGTACAAAAAGCCGTTCGACGGCAACAACTGGCGTGACCGCGCAGCAGGGCAGCCGTTCTACGCCCAAGTCAACATCTTCGAACCGCACCGGGGCGAGGCGACTGAGCCATGGGGTTTCGCCGCCGACATCGACTCGCCGACAGACCCATCGGCCGTGGAGCCCCCGGCGTACTATCCGCAGGACGATGTCGCCAAGAAAGACTGGGCGGGGTACCTGGACGCCGTGCGCATGCTCGACGAGAAGGTCGGCCGCGTGCTCGACCGTCTGGAGGAGGACGGCATCGCGGACCGGACGGTCGTGATGTTCTTCGGAGACCACGGGCGGCCGATGCCCCGCGACAAGCAATTTCTCTACGACGGCGGCATTCGCGTGCCCCTGGTGATCCGCTGGCCGGGGCAACTCGAGCCGGGCAGCGTGCGCGACGAACTGGTGAGCAGCATCGACCTGTCAGCGACGTCGCTGGCGATCGCCGGCATCGACGTGCCCTCCCACTTCGAGGGGCGAGTCCTCCTTGGCCAGCACAAGACGGCTTCGCGGGAGTACGTGTTCGCAGCGCGCGATCGCTGCGACGAGACAGTTGACCGCATTCGCGCGGTCCGCGACAAGCGCTACAAGTACATCCGCAACTACTACCCCGATCGGCCCTACATGCAGCTGAACCGGTACAAGGAAACCTCCTATCCCATCTGGCGCCAGATGCTCAGGCTGGAGAAGGAGGGGCAGCTCAGCGCCAGCGAGAATCCGTTTCTCGCCCGCAGCCGTCCCGAAGAAGAGCTCTACGACACCGAGACTGATCCGGACGAACTGCACAACCTTGCAGAGTCGCCGGAACACCAGCAGATCCTCACTCGCATGGCATCCGCGCTCGACCTGTGGGTGCAACACACGGGCGACATGGGCGAACAGCAAGAGGATCCGTCTATCGCGGCGGCGTGGGACGAGCGCATGGCGGAGGTATACACCGAGGCATATTCGATCTTGGAGGACCGAGAGTCCCCTTGGAAGTGAATAACTCCCCGCTGGCGGCTCTGGCCGCCGTCATTTGCTTGATCGCGCTGGCCGGCGGATTCGCCGGGAACGCGGCGCTGCTCGGCATGGCCTCGGTGGCGCTAATCGTGGTGCTGTGCCTGATCGGCCTGCGCTCGCCCGGGCGGCCGTCTAGGCTCACCATTGCGGCCGTGCTGGCGTTCGGGATCGGATTCTGCTGCCTGCTGGCGCTTCAGTTCCACCTGCACGATCCGGCCGGGCCGCTCAGGACCATCGGCGGGTTCCCTGCCGGAACGGCTCTGCTCGTGTACGGCATCGCTCCGCTGGGATTGATGCTCGGCGTGCTCTACGGCCTGATCTTCGATCGCGAAGTCCTTCCGCCTGACCGGCAGCGCGCGTTCATTGAGCGCCATTCCTCCAAGCCGTAGGCACCCGAGCGACTCATGCCGACCGCCGATTCGCAACTCATCATCACCTGTGTCGTCGTCTATCTGGCGAGTTGCGCGGTGATCGGCGTGTGGGCGATGCGCCGCACCTCTTCGGCGGCCGACTTCTTCCTCGCCGGCAAGTCTCTGGGACCGGTCGTCGTGGTCATGGCCACGATCTCGAGCGTGATGAGCGGGTTCGGCTTCGTCGGCGGCCCCGGCCTAGTCTACGAGTCCGGCTCGAGCTCGCTTTGGATGGTGTTTGTCTCCGCCTTCAGCCTGCCTGTGGTCTTCCTGCTGACAGGCAAGCGCTTGCGCCTGCTCGTCGAAGTGCGCGACATCCTGACGTTGCCGGAAGCCGTCGCGGCTCGCTACGGGGGCATGTGGCCGGCGCTAGCGATGAGCGCGGCTATCTTCTTGGGCGTCATCGGATACCTCGGCACGCAAATCCTTGCCATCGGTACCGTGCTGCAGGCCGTCTTGGGCATCGATCTGCTGGTAGCCCTGAGCATCGGGCTGGGGGTGCTTGCCTTCTATTCCATCGCGGGCGGGATCGTAGCAGGCGTCTATACGGATCTGTTCCAAGGCCTGCTGATGCTGGGCGCGGCCATCGCGGTGCTGCTGCAGTGCCTCAAGGTGGGCGGGGGCATGCAGTCCATCAGCCAGACGCTGTGGGCCATGGAACCGGACTACTTCGGGCCGTGGGGCTCGCGGGGCGACATGGCCGCCCTGAGCTGGATGCTGCTGTTCGGGATCGGGGCGTCCGGGCAGCCTCACGCTGTCACCAAGCTGATGATGCTCAAGGATATCCGGCAGCTGAAGTGGAGCGCCCTCGCGACCGGCGCGAGCTACCTCGTGCTGGCCATGCTGTGGATGGGGATCGGTCTCGCCATGCGCACGCTGGTTGCCAGAGGCGACCACCCGGAGCTGGAGAATCCCGACCTAGCGGCGCCCACGTTCCTGCTCCAGTACACACCGGAACTGCTGGCAGGCATCGTCTTCGCAGGCCTGCTCGCGGCAATCATGTCGACGGCGGACTCGTTCCTCAACCTAGGCGCGGCCGCGGTCGTGCGCGACATTCCCATCGCGCTCCGGGGCAGGCCATTGGAGCGCGAGCTGCTGTGGTCCAGGATCGTGACAGGGGCGCTGCTGGTCGTGTCAGCGGTGTTTGCGCTCTACATGGAAAGCCTGATCGCCCTGCTCGGAACGTTTGGCTGGGGAACGTTCGCGGCCGCGATCGTTCCCAGCATATGCATCGGCATGAACTGGAAGCGAGCCACAGGACAAGCTTGCGTGGCCTCGATCAGCACCAGCATCGCGCTGAATTTCATCTTGGAGATGTCGGCGCGCCACGGCTACGCGCTTCTGCCACCCGGCCTAGCGGTCGGCGCGGTCGCTCTGCTGGCATCGACCGTCGTATTCGTCCTAGTCTCGCTGGCCACTCCGCGGCCCCGGCTCAGCCGCGAGATCGATGCGCTACTTGACGTATAGGGGACTCACCACAGACCTAGAAGTGGCTGAATCCCCGCGGGACGAGCCGTTGCCGGCCTTGATCGGTCTGAAGCCAAACGCCCGACCCGCTTTCCACCCAGCCGATCGGAGTCACATCCAGCCCGCTCAATCCGGTGCATCCGGCCGCACAGGTGAACAGTAGTTCGTACTCTTCGCCCGAGACCAGCGCATCGGCTAGCGCCGAACCGGGAAATAGAGGTACGCGGGACGCTTCGATCACGAGCGCCACGCTGCTGGCGTCGGCCAGGCGGTTGGCATCGATCGCTAGTCCGTCGCTGAGGTCCAAGGCCGAGGTTGCGGGGAGCTCCCGCAACGACCACCCCAAAGGCAGCCTTGAGCCGGGCGCGCAGTGCCGACGCACGGCGGGGTGGTCTAGCGGAGGAGGCGATTCGCCGAGGAGCAGTTTCAGTCCCTGCGCGGATCCACCCAAACTGCCCGAGACGCAGAGCTGGTCGCCCGCGCGAGCGCCGCTGCGCAGCACAGCAGTTCCCGCGGCGACCTGCCCGATCGCCGTCACCGTCGCGACGAACATATCGCCGGCAGCGACATCCCCTCCCAGCAGCGCCAGGTCGGGTAGATCGAGGTCGTCGGCTGCTGCCCGCATTCCCTGCTGAAATTCCTCGTGCCACTCCGAACGCGCCGCCCAGTCGGGCAGGCAGACAGTCTGCAAGAAGCACAGCGGCCTGCCCCCCATCGCGGCTATATCGCTGAGTGATCGGACAAGCGCCTTGCGGCCTAGGTCCCGCGGCGGATGCCTATCTCGAACGAAGTGGCGGCCTTGGATCAGTTGGTCCGAAGTCACCAGCCAATCAATCCGGCCGTCGGACACGCGCAGCACGCCGCAGTCGTCCCCTCCGCCGACCGCAATGCGGGAGTTGCCGTGGCCGGCCCAGAGGGCCTGAATCGCCCGGATGACCTGATCTTCCATGGCATAGCGCGAATCGATTCGATCTAAATCGCGCATCGCCAAGGCTTTGTTGACCGAGTTGTCACTTGACAATGCTGTCCATCCTCGTGTAATTTGGGGGTTTGGGGCCCAAATCGCGCAATGTCGGTCGTGCGCATCGGTCAGTTCACTGAGCCAGCACTAGGTTCCGCATGCGAGACAAACGATTCCTAGTCATTATTGCCCACCCTAGGCTGGGCCGTCTCGCGCGCTTCGAGGTCTCGCACCTAGGATTGCAGGCCGTCGCTAGCCTTGTTGTGGCCGCGCTGCTGGCAACCATCGGCCTGGCGGCCGGATACTTCAAGAAGGCGCAAGAGGCAGAGCAGCTGCTTTCCCAGAGCGAGGCGATGCGCGAGGAGTACGAAAGCCTAGTGCTGACCTCGCAAGAGCGCGAGGAACATCTGGCTTCGCTGAGTGGCTTGGCCTACCAAGTCTCGATCGCCTACGGCATTCAACGCGACTCCCTTGGGGCAGAAGATGCCTTCGGTTCGGATCTAGCCCCGGCCTACTATGCGTCGCTGAACCAATATGACCGCCTTCAGGGCGCGCTGGACCGCTCCTCGGTCGGCGGCTCGGCGCTGCTGGCGAACAGCACTCCGTCGATCTGGCCGGTGAAGGGCCACATCACGAGCACCTATGGAAGGCGCCTAGACCCATTCCACGGCAAGGGCACCTTTCACCGCGGGATAGACATTAGCGCGCCATATGGTTCCGCGGTTCTAGCGACGGCGGACGGATTCGTCTCGATGACGGGCTGGGATGCCGGACTTGGAAACTGCGTGAAGATACTTCACGGCAGGAATGGCTTCAGCACGACCTACGGACATCTCAAGGAGTACCTTGTTCGACCGGGCCAGCCGGTCCAGCGTGGCGAGCTGATCGGACTCGTGGGGTCGACTGGGCGCACCACGGGCGCACACGTCCACTACGAAGTGAGTTCCAGAGGTCTGACCGTCAATCCTTACCGCTACCTCAAGAGCAAGCCAAGCGCATACCCCGTTGTTCGCGCCGACTAGCCTCAGAGCGAAGTCCGGCGCAGTAGCCCGGCCAATCTTGTAGCGTCGGCCGAAGCGCTACTTTCGGCGCTGATGAGAACCACCCCAACGGGCGTATTCTCCAGGTGCTCCCCGGCCAACGCATCGCGGAGCTAAACTCGAGCGCTGACGTGACGCAGCAGGAACGGCCCAGTGCGGCACGCCAACCGGCTCCGAATTTCGAGATTCCAACCTGTCGGCTACAATCCGAAATATCAAGGACGCTCTCGTGCAATGACATCCGCTGGACGGCAGGCCTGCTTTCCCCGAGATGGTTCGCCACACCTGTCCCGCCCTGGCGGTCCTCGGCGGACAGCCGATGGCGCGCAAAGCCGCGACCCTCGCTGGGGCCGAACCTGACAGCGCGCCATCCGATATTCCTCGTCGATCTAGAGCGGACTGCTTCTTATGGCTTCTTTCAACACCGACATCGAAATAGCGCGCGCGGCAAGACTTAGGCCGATACACGAGGTTGGGGCCAAGCTTGGAATCCCAAGCGAGCATGTCCTCGCGTTCGGTCGCGACAAGGCGAAACTGTCCCGGCAGTTCACGGACTCGCTGGGAGGGCGGCCGGACGGAAAGCTGATCTTGGTTACCGGAGTGAACCCGACTCCTCCCGGCGAGGGCAAGACTACGACCACTGTCGGCCTAGGCGATGCCCTGAGCCAGCTAGGCAATACGACTGCAATCTGCTTGCGCGAGCCTTCGCTAGGCCCATGTTTCGGGATGAAGGGAGGGGCCACCGGCGGAGGGCGTGCTCAAGTCGTCCCGATGGAGGACATAAACCTCCACTTCACCGGAGACTTTCACGCGATCGCCGCCGCTCACAACTTGCTCGCCGCAATGGTTGACAACAGCATCCACTGGCATGGCAAGGCAGGTATCGACACCCGGCGCGTGGTCTGGCGGCGCGTTCTCGACACGAACGACCGCGCATTGCGCCAGATCGTCAGCTCGCTGGGAGGCGTCCGCAACGGGTTCCCCCGCGAGACCGGATTCGATATCACGGCCGCCTCCGAGATCATGGCCATCTTGTGCCTGGCCAGCGACCTGCGCGACCTGAGGCGAAGGCTTGGCGAGATCATCGTCGGCTACCGCCGCGACCGCTCCCCGGTGCACTGCCGCGACCTTCGCGCGGATGGCGCCATGAGCGTGCTGTTGCAGGACGCGATGCAACCGAATCTCGTGCAGACCATCGAGAACACCCCCGCGTTCATCCATGGCGGCCCGTTCGCAAACATCGCCCACGGCTGCAATTCCGTCATCGCAACCAAGACAGCGCTGAAGCTTGCGGACTACGTCGTCACCGAGGCAGGGTTCGGCGCGGACCTGGGAGCCGAGAAGTTCTTCGATATCAAGTGCCGCAGCGCTGGGCTGAATCCCGAGGCAGCGGTAATTGTCGCCACGGTGCGCGCTCTGAAGTGGAACGGCGGGGTCGACAAGAACGACCTCGCTACCGAGAACGCCGCCGCAGTCGAGAAGGGCTGCGCCAACCTAGGGCGCCACATCGACAACCTCCGGCAGTTCGGCGTGCCGACCGCCGTGGCGATCAACCGTTTCCCTACGGATACTGATGACGAGGTTGCCGCCATCCAGTCCTACGTGAGCGCCCGCGGCATCGAAGCGATACCTTGCACTCACTGGGCAGACGGTTCGGCGGGAGCGGAGGCGCTTGCTCGTCACGTCATCGCAATGCTGCAGAAGCGCAACAGCCGATTCGCACCGCTATATCCGGACGAAATGCCCCTGCTAGAGAAAATGCAAGCCGTGGCGAGGCGGATTTACCATGCTGAAGGCATTGAGGCGGGCAAGAAGGTTCGCGGCCAGCTGAGTCGCTGGGACGAGGCTGGCTACGGCAAGCTTCCGGTATGCATGGCCAAAACACAGTACAGCTTCTCTGCCGATCCCAAGCTGCTAGGTTCGCCGAGCGGGCATTCCGTGCCCGTCCGGGAGGTTCGCCTGGCCTCCGGGGCCGGTTTCGTCGTGGCGATCTGCGGCGAGATCATGACAATGCCCGGGCTCCCTAGGGTGCCCGCCGCGGAATCCATCCGTGTCACGGACGACGGCTTGGTGGAAGGCCTGGGCTAGTTCTGCAGCGAGTCCAGCCGGACAGGCAAGGGTCGCAGCGGCGGCTAGGAAGCGGTCTCGCTTCGGCGTTGGAAGGGCTACGCTCCCTAGCCAGACCGAAGGCGCGCCAGCGCCACGCGCGCTCCCGCCCGCGCTTGCAACCAAGCTGCCGCGCTGCCCCGGTTCAACGAAATCTCCACATATCCACAACTACCCAAGATCAGGAACGGCTCACCTTCGGGAACATCGGCATAAGAATCGGCTCGCAAGCCAACCACCCTTCCGCCGACCTCCAGCCCTGAACCGTCGGCTAGGTCCTCCGGACGGAAGCTAGTCACGACGTTCCCGAACCGGTCCACGTGGAGCACGGCCCCGATGCCGGCGGCGACAGCGACCGGGGAAAGCCGGACCGGTTCGGCCATGCTAGGGCCGACGTCCTCGAACTTCAGGCCGGCTGCCAACCTCGCCGCAACCGGGGCAAACAGGTCGCGCCCGTGAAACGTGCGGCTGATCTCCGCCAGCCCGTGCCGGGTTTCGACCCGTCGGACGCTGGACGTCGCGACCGACTCCAACACCTGCGACAGCACTCCGTTGTCCGGCGCGACGAAAAAGTGCCGGCCCGCCGCGGCTGCTATGGGCGCTCGCGACGAGCCGACCCCGGGGTCCACGACCACCACGTGCACAGTGCCGTCGGGGTAGCTCCGCCACGCCTGCGCGATCGCGAACGCGCCCTCGGCAACGTCGAAGCTCGGCACGTCGTGGGTGATGTCAAAGACCTGAACGCCGGGAGCGAGACTGGCCACGACGCCCTTCATCGCCCCGACATAGTGGTCGCGGTAGCCAAAGTCGGTTGTGAGCGTCATCACGCCGGGCAACACTTTGGACATGCTCGCTCTCCGTGCCCGGCGATCAGACGGTCCGTCCCCATTGCGTGGCCGCGGAGCGGCGAGCCGCTCGCGCCGCAAGCGCCCGGTGCACCAGCATCAGAGACCCGGGAAGCAGGATAGAAGCGGCAAACGCCATCAAGAACGTGTTGACGTCGCGGACGTATGCTCCCACACCCGCATAGACCGCCGCAATCGCGAGATTGGACATGCCGACACAACCAAAGAAGCGCAGAAGCGGCATGCTTGCCACCCCCGCGATCACAACGGAACCCTCGGCCAAGACCGGCACGGCCCGTGACGCAATCAGGAAAAGGCCGCCCCAACGGGCATAAGCGCTGGCGGCGCGCTGAAGCTCGGATTCGCCCACTATGCGGGCCGCAACCCGCCTGCCGGCCCAGCGGCCGACGCCGTAACCGGCGAGCGCCCCGGATTGCATCCCGACCCAAGTGGCAGCCATGCCCGGCACCAGACCCAACAATAGCCCCGAAGCTGTCGCCACTAAACTCGAGGGAACGGGCACGACCAAGTCGGAGGCCAGTAGCAACACGACGGCCACGCCAACCGACACCCCGCCCGAGGAGTCTTGCAGCAACGCTTCCGAGAGACGCGCGATGCTCTCCTCGAAGAGCCAGAACGGCACCAAGACCAGCGCGAGGACGATACTTGTGAAGAGGCTCCAGCGAAGCACCGCGCCCAGCATCCTAAGAGTCTAACGACATGGCGTTTCGTCCTATTCTGACTCGAACGCGACGGAATTGCTCTCGTGCCCGCCCACTGCGATCTTGACCGTGTGATCGCCAGGTTCGAGATCTGCCGGTAGGTCTAGCGTGACCACGTAGACGCCTGCTTCGAATGATGCCAGAGCGCTCATGGTGACCTCGACGGGCTGCTCGTCCACCCACGCTTCCGTTTCTGCAACTACGTTCTGCCTCGGCATGGAGAGTCCGGGCCGACCGGTGCGCCCAGGGGGGCTGACCGCTCCGAATCCGGTGCCATAAATTTCCAGCAAGCCCCCCGCGCGCGGCAGCACGCCGCCTCCCGGATTGTTCGGATCTTCCACAGCAGCACGCGCCCCGGCGCTCACGCGATCCGGGAAGATACCCGGCTGTGCGGGCCCCAAGGGGATCGACACGGGATCTGTCCGCCCAAACGCGGACGACACCACGATATCCGCCGCATCCGCGGGGATCTGGAATGGCAACTGAAAGGTAATCTCTGTCTCGGACACCTTCACCAACGGAACCGCCACTCCAGCGACATGCACGCTGGTCAGGCCCAGATGCACGGGAAGAGCCGGATTGTCGAAGGTCAGGATCGTGTCGGCTTCGAACGGTTCGGTCGCCAAGGCACTTCCGTAGATCGTCACCAAGCTTCCGCGGGCGAATCCCCGACCTGCATCCGCGGTCTCGCCACTGGCGGCATTGGCCGTGAGAGCGGCCATCACCGCGGGTGGATTCTCCGACACGACCGCTTGGGTCTCCACGGCGCTATCGGGCACGCCGCTGATGGTTGCCGTCAGTGTCTGGCTGCCCGCTGAAGACGCCAATGGCCACTCGATCTCGGCTCGTCCGAACGCGTCGGTCTGACTGGCCTGGAGTTCGGCGGCATCCGCGCCAGTCACTGTAAACGCAAGCTCGACACCGCTGTAGGGCACCAAGTTCTCATCGCGAACCCGGTAGTCCAGCGGCTCGCTCAGCGTCGACCCCGCAATGCCGTACCGCTCCGGAAAGTGCAGCTGCTCCAAGCTGAGCTCCGTGGCGTCAGCACGCACCACTAAACGGGTCTCCAAGCGGTCGTATCCAGCCTCGGCCGCCTCGGCGGTCAAGGTCGCCGTGCCAGATTCCAGTCCGCGAGCGTCGAACTCGACCAATACTTCTCCCGCGGGGATCGTCACCGTGGCAGGGACTTCCGCGATGGCGCTATCAAGCCGGAGGTTCACGACGAGGTCCGTGTCGCGGGACTCGGCAATCATGACCTGTGCCGAGCCGGTACAGCCGATCAGCAGCCCACCTGCGGGCCACGTTGACAAATGGAGCATTCGCGCGAGGTCGGCCGAGCTTGAAGCCCTGGATTCGGAATGCAAATCGAAGAAGGAGAGCCACCACCTCCTGAGTTGTCTCAACGTGCGCAGCGATTCCGGCTTGGGCTGGGCGCCCTCGTCCACCAACAGGATGAACGCCTGGCGGAACTGTCTCTGAGACACGGAAGTGTCCGGCCGGCGGGGACCCACTGCCTCGATGATGTCCTCGACGCGGATCTCCTTGCGGACCCCGTCGAACTCCACGCCGACTTCCGGCGTGCGCGACGCATTGCCGAGCGACCCGGTCGTCGACGTGGGATTCGTGACCAAGAATGTAGGCGGCACCTCCGACGGGTCCAGCAGTCCCATCAAGTACTGGTCCAGGAGACTGTAGGTCTGCGTGGCAGCAGTGGTCTCGAAACGGGGACTGGCGCCGTCGCCGTTGTCCCGGATGGCATTGCCCTCGAGCACGGAAGCGCTAGAGTTCAAGAAAAAGCTCCAGTGGGCGAACTGGCGCCCGAGCAGTGCATCGGACAGCTCGCCGGTCTCCGGATCCTTGAACGGCGTGTAAGCCAGGAACCGGTGTCCGATCTCGTGCGCCAGGATCGTCAGCATCGAAGAATGCGGCAGCCCCCGGATTGGCGCGGCCGGGCTGGTAGGGTAGCCGGACAGCGCTCCCATGTTGACGAACGACGAGAGCCGCCGCGGAGAGCCGAACACGCGGCCGCTATCGTAGATGAACTCGCCGATTCCGCGGATCTCGTTCCGCACGGTGTAAGCGTGGGCGAGCGAAAAGTCGCTGGCATCCATGTCGAGATCGTTGAAAACGATCACCGTGTCGTAAGCATCCTCGTGGTTGCGATAAAACGAATGCACCACGGCAAACTCGTCGATCTCAGGATCGCTCACAAAAACCTCGGCAAGAATGCTGTCCGCGTCGAAAAGCTCGGACTCGACCGAGCTCCAATCGACCGCTGCGACACCGCTCAAGGCCTCGCCGCTAAACAAGCCGACCACTGCATCGAGGAGGGTTAGGGACCCGTAGCGGAACTCGATGCCGCCATCTCGATGGATTGTCACTTGAAAGGTCTGCGGGTCTCCCACGGGGCCCTCGGTAAACAGCGGCACGGCGTGCCACGCCACGGTCAGCGCTTCGGATGTCGCCGCGACGCGCACGCTTCCTCCGCGGCTCGGATCTAGATCGCGAAACAGGGGGGCGATCCGCGCGGGGCCGTAGGCAGCCCGCGAGTAGTTTCTGGGCCGAGAACTCGCCTCTGGGTACACGAAGGTGAGATTGCCGTCGGAATTGACGAAGAGACTGTCATGGGAAGAGCCGTAGTAGGGAAACTCAAACGGCAACTCGACGAGCTTGAAGTCGTCATCCTCCAGGTCCAACGGCGTCCCCTCTTCCGGCAGCGGCGCGCCGTCCGGAAACGTAGACACTGCGACTCGGAAACTGTCCTGCTCGGGCGTGATCGTGATCGAGGAGTTGGCCAGGTCGAACGGGTGTGGCGGCGAGAGCACTTCATGCGTGGCTTCGACGATCGCGATGCCATCCACGCTGGTCGGCACTGACGGTGGGGCCTGGGCACGAGCACTGAAGCGCTCCTTTTCCTCGGACAGCCCCCGCTGCTGGGCCAAGAAGATAGCTTCCTGAGCAGTGCGCGGAGTCCCGCAGGCGACCTTGTCGAAGTGCGCGGGCGCCGCGACTGCTGGGCCGGCGGCGACGGGCGCCAAGGCAAGAGCGCCGACGGCTGCGAAGATGCCCACCCCTCTCATCGCGCCAGTTCTTGATTCTTGCACAGGCCCCTGAATTTGGACGTTCGCGTTCTGGCTCCCGTTTCTCGACGGCCGACGCGGCGGCGATCAGCCCTTCGACTCCGGCGCATACCCGTGGCCGTGAACGGCCTCCAAGCAGCTGATCAATACGTCTCGCGTGGCCCTCGGGCGGATGATGGCATCCACGTGCCCGTTGGACGCGCACCACTTGGCGTCAAGTGTCCGGTCATAGCGCTCGCGAGTGAGCTCGATTTCGCGCAGCAAGTCTTCCGGCGGGCCGGACTCATCTCCATCCAAGGCCCGCAACTCGCTCGCGAACATCGCCTGGACGGCCGATTCGCCTTCCATGACGCCGACCCGGGCCGTTGGCCAGCTGAAAATGAACTCCGGATCGAACCCCTGGCCGGCCATCGCGTAGTACCCCGCCCCGCTAGCGTGCCGCACGGTCACCACGATCTTGGGCACCCGCGTCGTCGCCATCGATTCGACCATCTCGGCACCGGCGCGAATGATGCCGCTTCGCTCGGCCTCGGGCCCGACCATGAAGCCGGTGACGTCTTGGAAGTAGACCAGCGCGTGGCCCTGGCGGTCGCACTTCTGCACGAACTCAGCGGCCTTGCGGGCTGTCTCGGCATAGATGATCGCTCCGATGCGGGTACTCCCCCCATCGCGGAACAAGCCCCGCCGGTTAGCAATCAAGCCGACGGGCCACCCCCCGATCTGGACATTCGCGCACAGCAGCTCCGGAGCGCGCTCGGCCATGAACTCCAGACACCCGTCCCGATCCACGATGCGCCGGACGACCGCATGCATGTCGTAGGGCAGGCGGCGGTCGCTCGGCAGGATCTCGTCAAGCCCTCCGCTGGACTCGGGGTCCGAGCGGTTCAGCGGTGCCGAAGGAGAGCGCGGAAGCCCGAGCAATAGCGCCCGGATGCGGGCGATGCACTCCTCGTCGTCAGCCACGCGGTAGTGCGCGACACCGCTTTTCCCGGTATGCATGGTGGCTCCGCCGAGGGCCTCCGCCTCGACTTGTTGGCCAATCGCGCCTTGGACCAGGTTCGGCCCCCCCAGGCCCATGAAGCTCGTGCCCTCCACCATGAGGATCACATCGCTCAACGCGGGCAGGTACGCGCCGCCGGCGATGCACTGCCCCATCACGGCGGAGATCTGCGGAATCCTCAATTGGCGGCGCATGCGGGCGCAATTGTGGAAGATCCGCGCGCCGCCATACTTGCCCGGAAACGTTCCGTGCTGCTCGGGCAGGAACACTCCCGCAGAATCGACCAGGTACACGATCGGGATGCTGCAGCGCATCGCCGCCTCTTGGATGCGCAGCACCTTCGAGACAGTCTCGGGGAACCAACTGCCCGCCTTCACGGTGGCATCGTTGGCCATCACGGCGACCTGCCGGCCGTCCACGCGGCCGATCCCGGTCACGACGCCGGCCGCCGGAGCCTTGCCGCCGTGGGCGTCGTGGGCCATGAGCAGGCCCAGTTCCAACAGTTCCTCGCCTTCGTCGAGCAGGGCCGCGATGCGCTCCCGCGCCAGCAGCTTCCCCGCCTTGCGCTGCCGCTCGATCCGCTCGGGGCCGCCGCCAAGCCGGACTGCGTCCTCCAGTTCCCGCAATTCGGCGATCAGCGCATGCATGTAGGCGCGCCTCGCACCGCGCTCTTCGGCATCCGGAGCCGTCAGGCCGGACTGCGGGCCAAGAGGAAACGCCATCGCCCTACCCTACCAATCGACCATCGACGCATCGCTCAGTTCGAATCCGGGGCGGCGCCGTCCCGTTGCGGCCGCCATTCATCCCAGACGCCCAGGAAGCGCAAGTGCCGGATCAGCCCTTGGCCGCGAAGCCAGCTCGAAACCTCGGCCGCCGACCACCTCTCAGCGATGCGCTCGCTCTCTTGCGCGATCCCGACCAGCGTCCGTGCGGCGACCACCGCCGAACTCCTCACGCTGTCGATGTCGACCTTGTCGAACGTGTCGGCCTCGGAGTGGTAGGCGGAGTAGTAATCGGAAGTCTCCTGCACCGCGAACAGGGACGGCACGCCCTGCAGCATGAACGTGAAGTTGTCGCTCATGAAGTAAGCCTTGGCGGTGTGGCGGAAGCGCCCGGGTCCTTCCGCGCCGCCGAGCAGCAGCTCGACCTGGCGCAACAGATCCCGGCGGCCCCCGGTCGAGTACCCGCTCAACGGTCCGCCTCCCATGTCGTGCACGATAGTCGCCACGTGGCGGTCGAGCTCCGCGCGATGGGAATCGACATACGCCAGCGATCCGAACAGGCCGAATTCCTCGCCGCCGAAGAGCACGAAACGCAACGTGCGCTGCGGACGAGCTCCCGTTGCGGCGATCGCGCGCGCGACATGCAGGACCAAGGCGACGTTCACGGCATTGTCCAAGCACCCAGTGCCCATGTCCCATGAATCGAGGTGCGCTCCCAGCAGCACGAACTCGTCCGGCAGGCCATCGCCGGGAATCTCTGCCACGACGTTGGCCGTCTCGAACGAAGGTCCGATCTGATTGGGCATTTCCAGTCGGACCCGCACGCGCTCGCCCTGTTCAAGCAGCCGCGCGATTCGCAGGCCGTCCTCGCGAGCTACCAGCGCCGATGGAATCGGATCCAATTCTGCCGAGAGGTTGTTGACGTGCCGGTAGAGGAGTTGCCGCGGGCGGGTCGAAACGATCAGCACGGCGAACGCGCCCACATCGGCAGCCTCGCGGACGGCCACCATCGAATCACGCTGGGACAGCCCCAGGCTGTCCAGCGAGGTGGCCTCTTGCAGTTCCACAAGGACGATCTTGCCGCGCACGCTCTCGCCAGCCTCGAGAACTGTCCCCCGCTGGCCGCCCCCTGCTAGCGCCAATTCCCCCTCTATCGATTCGCGGACACTGGGGGAGAACGCCGAAGCGGCGGCACGCAATCGGATGGGGCGCGGCTGTGTCACCTCGACTCTGGTCTCCCCCTCGCGCCATGCCAGCGGGATCGGAACCGGCTCCAGCCTCACGTTCTGCAAGCCAGCTTCTCGAAACGACCGCAGGCCCCACTGCAGGGCGTCCTGCATGGCCGCAGTGCCGGCCATGCGCGGGCCGATCGAGTCGCACAGGGTCCGCAAGTCGGCCTCGAGGCCTCGCGACGTGCGCACGGATGTCTCGACCTGTCCGACGACCGCCGGGACGGCCAGCTCGGCTGCCAAGCTCGCCAGCAACAAGGCGCGGATGGGAGGACGGAAGGGCAACAAGCAAGTGAAGGTACCACAGGCCGGGGCGCAAAGTCGCTGTAGTACGCTGTACGCCATGAGCCCAGCCACTCGCCGGACGTTCCTTCGCGGGGCCGGAGCGGTCGCGGCGAGCCGTGCGTTTCCGGTGCTTGGAGCCAACGACACCGTGAACTTGGCCGTCGTCGGCACGGGCGGGCGCGGGCGCGGCCATCTCGGATTCTTCTCCGAAGTGCCAGGGGCCAGAATCGCCGCGATCTGCGACGTCAACCAAGCCGCGCGCGAGCGCGCATCGGCCATGGTCCGCAAGCTTCAAGACAGCGCCCCCAAGGAATACGCGGACATGCGCAAGCTGTTCGAGGACACGGACATCGACGCCGTGTCGGTGGCAACGCCCAATCACTGGCACGCGCTGACCACCATCTGGGCCTGCCAAGCTGGCAAGGACGTATATGTGGAAAAACCGGCCAGCCACAACGCATTCGAGGGCGAGCAGATGGTCAAGGCCGCCCGCAAGTACAAGCGCATGGTGCAGGTCGGCTCCCAGAGCCGCTCTATCGGGCACAAGCGCAAGGCGATGGCCATGCTCCGCGAGGGCGCGATCGGCGAGGTGTACATGGCTCGCGGACTGTGCTTCCGCCGCAGGAAGTCGATCGGTCACACGCCCGAGGAACCGGTTCCTGCCGGCCTAGACTGGGACCTATTCCTGGGGCCAGCCCCCATGCGGCCCTACAGCGAGAACCGCTTCGCTTACAACTGGCACTGGTTCTGGGACACCGGCAACGGCGATATCGGCAACCAGGGCGTGCATGAGATGGACATTTGCCGCTGGGGACTGGCCGAGTACGGCAGGCCCAGGGCGATCTCCTCAAGCGGCGGCAAGTTCGTCTGGAAGGACGACCAAGAGACGCCCAACACGCAGCAGGCGCACTTTCGCTTCGACAAGTCCGAGATCGTCTTCGACGTGCGCAACCTGCCCAGCCCCAACGAGGGCGGCGCGCCCTTGCGCGGCAGCAACTACGTGGGCAACATCTTCTTCGGAGACCAAGGCTACATGGTCGTGGATCCCTACGGATTTCGCGTCTTCATGGGGGACGAGCGGCAGAAGACCCACGAGGAAGAGCCTCACGAAGACAAGATTTGGGACCCCCGCCCGCACATGGCCAACTTCGTGGAGGCAGTGCGCTCGCGGAATCACTACGCGCTGAACGCCGACGTGCAGATCGGAGCGGCCGCAGCAGAGCTCTGCCACCTTGCGAATATCAGCTACCGCTGCGGGCAGCAGCTGCACACAGATCGAGAGACCGGACGATTCGTCGGCAACGGAATGGCGAACGAGATGCTCTCGCGCCGCTACCGACTCCCTTACGTGGTGCCCGAAACGGTCTGAGCCAGGCCCGCAAAGCGCGGCTGAACAGCGCCCTTAGCGCCAATACTGCGTGCCAAGGCCGGCGAGCAGGCCGCCAATCGCGCCGACGACGGGAAACGCCAAGAAGGTCGCGATTGCCCGGACCACCCCGAACCTGCCCGGCCAAAGCGTCAAGGCGCACTGCGACACAACGATGGCACCAAATGACAGCTGGCCGAGCAACCCCTCGTCCAAGCACCACGGGCAGTGGGGCGGCGCGGCATTGTGAATATTGCAATGCTCTGCCGCTCCCGCCCAGAGAGCTTCGCAGCCGCAACGGTACAACAGATCGCAGAACTGAATGAAGAACACGTGCGCGACGCCAGCTGCCGCGCCGAGCACGGCGAGTCTGACCAGCAGCTTCCGGGACATCATTCCGCCACCGCCTTGCGGATGTACGCGGGCCGGTCAGTCGTGATGCCGGCCACGCCCAGATCCCGCAGCCGGCGCGCCTGTTCGGCATCATTGACGGTGTAGACATAGAGGGCCTTACCCAGCTCGCGCAACGCACCCGCCAGGTCGGCCGTCCACTCGCCGCTGTACCTGACGTCGAGTCCGTCGAGCGAGGCCTGCTGAACCCGCTGCAGCAGGTCGGCCTGCGACCGCACGCGATAGGCTTCCGCCTCTCGCCCCGAGAATCCGTACAGCCAATAACAGCGCCGATCCGGCATGCGTCGCTTCGCCTCGCTGATCGTGTCGTAGTCAAACGCGATCAGCATGACTTGCTCCCGCTTGCCGGACGCATCCAGCACGCTCTCCAGCTCCGGCAGAACGTCTCTGGAGCACTTGATCTCTACCACTAGCGTCTTGCCGGGCGGCACTGTTTCAAGCACCTGCTCCAACGTCGGGATCCGGGTGCCCGACCAGGCCGCGCCCTTCCAAGATCCGGCGTCCAACAGGTTGAGCTCATCCAACCGCATGTCAGCCACAACGCCTTGGTGGCCGGTCACCCGCTTGGTGTCGCTGTCATGGATCGCGACGATTTTCCCGTCGCTCGTCTGGTGGATATCGACCTCCACCGCATCCGCACCTTGCTGCCAGCCCAGGTCTACCGCCGGCAGGGTGTTCTCGGGGGCGTCGTACGAGGCGCCGCGATGGGCCACGATTTCAACTGCGGCCGCGCTGAGGGGCAGCCAGGCAAGCGCCCCGGCCAAGACAGCCGGCCGAACCCGACGCCCAGCCTGCGCAGCGAGCGAACGCTTCATCAGCGGCTATACTACCAGTCTGTCAGAGGGTGGAAATGAAGTACTGCACGCAGTGTGGCGCCGAGCTGGCCGGCACCCGCTACTGTGGGCAGTGCGGAGCTCGCACCGACCACGGGAGCGGTACCGCCTGGAACGAGGCTGGAACGGACGCGGGATCGGAACTGGACGGCTTTGACGAGAGGCAGATCGGGCTGCTCGCTTACTTCACGCCAGTTCCGGCGCTGGCGCTACTGATCATCGAGCCATACAGCCGCAACAGGTTCGTACGGTTCCACAGCTACCAATGCTTGCTGCTGACGCTGTCATCCATCGTTCTGGCGGGCCTGACTTGGACACTCTCCTTCATCTTCCTCGAGGGCTTGCTGTCGAATCTGATGCACCTCGTGCTGGCGGCAGGCTGGGCTTGGGCAGCCTACATGGCGTGGCAAGGACAGGAGTGGAAAGTGCCGATCATCGGCGAGTTGGCGAGTCGCAAGGCGATGCGGCCCGACTAGCCGCAAGGCCTCGCGCTTCAAGCCTGGGGGCTTTGAACCGCCCGGCCCACACCGGGCCTACTGTCGCTTGATGCGGATATTGCGGAATCTCGCTTCCAGCGGCGGCCCGGAGTGCACTTGCAGTCCGATAAGCCCTGTTTGCTCAATGCTTTCGTCTTCCTCGGTGTAGTCCACCGTGACCACCCCGTTCAGCTTGAGCACAATGTGCTTGCCGCTCGCCTGCACCTCGTAGTCATTCCAGTCTGTCGGCTTGAGCGCCTTCTTGATCGTGGCCTCGGACGGAGCCGCCAAGGTGACCCTGCGCCGCGACTCGTCGTACAAGCTGCCCCACCAGCTCGGGCCAACGTCGACCTGGTAGCCGATCATCTCCATCGAGCCCGAGACCCGGCGGCTGCGGATCTGCACGCCGCTATTGCCGACGTTGTCAACGAGTTGGATCTGGAACCGCAGGATGAAATCCGAGTACTCCTCGACAGTAGTGAGGAAGTCATTGTAGGCAATGCCCGGGGAGCGACCAACCACCATGCCGTCTTCGACCTTCCATAAGAACGGGTCGCCCTCCCAGCCGGTGAGATCCTTGCCATTGAACAGCGGTTCGAACCCCTCCTCGGCGCCGCTGGCGGCGGGAACCGCCAGGCCCGCGGCGACAGCGGCCAAGAATCCGCGACGGTCAATTGCATTCGGCCTTGGTTGCATCGGTCTAACCCCTCGGCGGCAGTGTGGATCGGGCTCGTGATTGGCGCACCGCATGCCGCGCCCCCCAATGTTACTCCAAGAGGCCGAGCCAGCTAAGGCCTACAGGTCGGGCGGCGCCGTGGCATCCGCAACACGCCGCTTGAGGAGCCTCTTCAGCCGCAAGACGGTTTCCTGCTCGCTCGGCGCGCGGGCGAGGTTCACATACTCCTTCGGATCGTTCCAGTGGTCGTACAACTCAACCCCCTCTGCCCCGTCCGGACCCCACTCGGTGTAGCGCCAGCGATCCGTGCGCACGGTATAGCCGACGGCTCTGGGACGCAACGGCCGACGAGGATTCACGCGATCGCTCGTGTCGAACGTGGTGAGAGCGGATTCGCGGACGGACCCCGTGGGATCTTCAAGAATCGGCACCAGGCTCTCTCCGGCCAAGTGCTTGGGAGGGTCCAGACCGCACAGCTCGGCCAAGGTGGGGTAGACATCCACCAGCTCGGCCAGCGCGCGCGTGCTCAGGCCGGCGGTCTTGCGGTGCGCGGGCGAGGCGACGAAGAAGGGCACGCGCGCCGAATTCTCAAACAAGGTCGTCTTCTGCCAGAGCTTGTGCTCGCCCATGTGGTAGCCGTGATCGGACCAGAACACGATCAGCGTTTCATCCATCATGTCGAGCCGTTCCAAGGCATCGAGCAGCCGGCCGAGCTGGGTGTCGACGAAGCTGATCGAGGCATAGTAGGCCTGTATGGCCTCCCGCTGCTTCTGCCTCGAAAGGTTGAGCTGGAAAGGGCGATCCACCCACGCTGCCGGAGGAACGTCGACGAGGTCGTCAAGGGGCTCGGCGGGCAGGCGCACCAAGTGCAGGGGATATTGAAAGAAGTACTTCTTCGGCGCAACGTACGGCGTGTGGGGGCGGTAGAAGCCCATTGCCAAGAAGATCGGCCGGTCGCGCTCCCGCTCCAGCAGTTCGATCGCCGCGGTCGTGCCGATCCCGTCGGTCTGCTCCTCGTCAGTTCCGTCCTGGGCCATCCAGCTCAGGGTGCCGCCCATGTTGCCGGTCACGGGATCGATCGAATAGATCTGATCCTCTTCCCACTTGTCACGGCCGCGGGGGTTGACCCGTTCCTCCCAAGACGCTGGGTCGTCTAGGCCGTTCTCGCCGATCTGCGTGGGGACGCCGTAGTGATAGATCTTGCCCACGCGGGCAACGAAGTAGCCGTTGTCGCGGAACATCTGCGGCAGCGTCTTGACGCTCGGGATCGTGTTCCGGAAGTAGACCGCGTTGTTGCGGACCTTGGTCTGGTCGGGGTAGAGGCCCGTCAGCAGCGACGCGCGGCTCGGATTGCACACCGGGTAGTTGCAGTAGGCCTGGTCGAAGCGAATGCCGAGGCGGGCGAGCCGGTCGAAGTTCGGCGTCTTGACCACGGGGTGCCCGTAGGTCCCCAAGTCGTTGTTCATGTCATCGGTGGCGATGAACAAGACGTTGAGCTTGTCCTGGGCCGAAGCCGAGGCCCAGACCAGCAACAACGCCGCGATACAGCGGTAGAGCATGAAAAAACGGTAGCAAAGCCGCCGGCGCCGTGCCGTGCGGCCTTATCCGCTCGTGCGGCCCTGGTTGCGAGGCGGCCGCCGCGGCGGCTCCTCAAAGTTCTTGCCGGAACCCTCGTAGCCCGGCCTCGGCCCGGCGAACGGAAGCACGCGCTGACCGTGCGGATCGAAGGCCATCATGCGACCGCTGCGGTAGGAGTCCACGCCGAGGCGAATCGCCGCCATCGCCTGATAGCCGAACTGCGCATCGAAGACCGGCTTGGAACGGTCGCGCATGCAATCGAGGAAGTTGCCGATGTGAGCGTTGCTGACGTCCGCCTGCTCGACTTCGATGCGCAGGACATCTTGACCGGTGGATTCGCGGAACTTGGAGGCGAACTGGTACTCGGGCCTGACTTCGATCGCATCCGGCAGAAACGTAATCGCTCCCTCGTGCCCGTACACCACGGTGGGCATGCCGACATTGCCCGCCGACGACGCCATCGAGGCAGACAGGTTGACGTAATGGCTTCCGTACTCGATGACGGTGGCGTAGGTGTCGGGGACTTCGCGTTCGCGATGCACATAGATCCCGCCGTGTCCGCTCACGCGGCTGGGGAATTTCTTGCCCATCATCAACATCAGAGGAGCCAGACGGTGGTAGAAGAGGTCGGTCGCGATCCCGCCAGAGTAGTCCCAGTACTTGCGCCAGCGGAAGAAGCGCTCGGGGCTGAACGGCCGTGACGGCGCGTTGCCCAAGAACTTCTCCCAGTCGATATTTTCGGGCGTGCCTTCAGGATCGACCGTGTAGTTCCACTCGCCATACAGCGAGTTTCGACAGTACGTGTTCTGCGCCCAGAGCACTGGTCCGATCCAGCCTTCATCAATGACCTTGCGGGCTTCGTGATAGCGCTGGTCCGAAACATGCTGGCTGCCTACCTGAAGGA
Organism: Bryobacterales bacterium; assembly: GCA_022826925.1. GTDB lineage: Bacteria > Acidobacteriota > Terriglobia > Bryobacterales > UBA6623 > VXMF01. The sequence continues at coordinate 38,123 of JAJDTX010000033.1, read as the reverse complement.
CCCGTCCAGTGCTCTCGACCGCCTCGGCAATGCGGCGCGCCTCCTCGATGGTATAGGTCATCGGCTTTTCCAAGTAGACATCCTTGCCCGCGGCGAAAGCGTCCAAGGTCATGGTGGCGTGCCAGTGGTCAGGGGTCGAGATCCAGACCGCGTCGATGTCCGGCTGCGCGAGCACCTCGCGGTAGTCGACGTAGCCTCGCTCTCCGCCGAGTTGCGCGAGATCCAGCGCCTCCTCGCGCCGCTTGCGGTAGATGTCGCTGATTGCGGTGACGCGGACGTCGTCCTGGTCGCTGGCCCGAGCCACCAGCCGGCGGAGATGCGAGCGGCCCTTCGAGCCCGTGCCGATCATGCCGATGTTGATGCGGTCATTGGCCCCAAGCACACGCGAAGCCGCAGGCGCAGCGGCAACGGCCGGAGCGGCAGCGGCATGCGCTAGAAACGAACGTCTAGAAGCGGTCTTGGTGTCCATAGCGGTACTCCTTGCGAAGAGGGCTCGGCCCGATGCCGAAACCCCGTCGACACATTGCACTATACATGTAGCTGGCTTCCCAAGACTGTCGATGGCAGCATCGACCTCACGGTCTGCCACCAATCCACACGCATTGTGGAGGCCGGTTTCGGAAACAGAAGCGATGCTAGGGGGGCTTCGAACGATGGGTACGTTTGCGCTCGTCTCGGCCCGCCCTCACAGCCTGGCTACGAAGGGGGCGACCGTTGCGCAGCCGCCTCCCTCCGCTCCGGCAACGGGCTCGGTCGACGCGATCAGAACACGAACCTCAATCCGAACTGCAAGAGGCGCTGCGTGCGTTGGAACCGGTTCTCGCTGCCCGCCCTGGTGATCCGCCCCACGGCAGGCGATCTGATGTTCGAAGCCGGGTTGTTAAAGTGCGGAGTGTTCGTCACGTTGAAGAACTCCGCCCGGAACTGGAGTCGTTTCCCCTCGCCGACGCTGAAGTTCTTGTGGACCGACACGTTCGCCAGCTTCGTTCCCGGGCCATGGAGCACGTTGCGTCCCGAGTTGCCCCACTGCCGGAAGCCCGGTGCCACGAACGCATCGGTGTCGAACCAGCGCTGAATCGTCTGCTGGCTGTCAGGCAGATTTCCGTCAGCAATCCGGTCCGGCCTGGTTCCTTCGCCGATGTTCAGCGTATTCGGCCCGGCTGGGCTGAACCAATAGCCGTCCGTGAGAGTCATCACCCCGTTGATCTTCCATCCGCCGACAATCTGGTCGAGAACGCCGGATGCGTCGCCGAGCAGCGCCTTGCCGCTGCCGATCGGCAGATCATATCCAACGGTCGCGTTGACCGAATGGCGAAGGTCCAGGGCGCTGTTGGCCCGATTCCCGGAGAAGTCCGTGATCGGCAAGCCACCGGTTGTTTCCCCGATGTTGTGCGCCCAAGTGTGGTTGAGTTGGTACTGCAAGCCTCTGGAAAAGTGCTTGCGGAGGGTGGTTTGGAGGCTGTGATAGTTGGAATTTCCCCGGGTCTGCACGATGAGGACATTCGCGTGACTCGGCCAGCGTCGGCGGCTGGCAACGGGCCCGGCTCCCGGCACGGCCTGGTTGAAGTTGATCCCCTGGCGCAGCGCAGTTGCCTTCGATCCAACGTAAGCAACGGTCAGCTGCTGCTGGGCCGGAAGCTGCTGCTGGATCGCAATGTTCCATTGCTGCATGTACGGAATGGCGTAGCTGTTGGGATCGTAGCCCCGCCGGCTCTGCCCCGGAGAGAGGAGTTCCCTGGTCCGTAGGGGACCGTCGGCCAAGCTTCGGGCACCCTCGAAATCGCCTTGGGAGTTGACCACTCGCGTGTTCGTGAAGAAGGGTGCTTGCGAGAGTAGGCCCGCATTGAGGTGAATCGGCTGGCCGTTGTAGTAGATGCCGTACGCGGCGCGAATGACTGTGCTGTTCCCGATGCGGTAGGCCATCCCTACGCGGGGCGCCCAGTTATTCAGATCATTCGCAATGCCACTCCTCCACGGGAACGGGCCTTCGTTGACCGGAGCAGGATTCCCGGACTCTATATCGAACTGAATCAGCCGGTCGCCAACTTCGGTTTGCGGGTAGTCCGCCAGAAGCTCCCAGCGGAGCCCGATGTTGAGCGTGAATCGCTGGGTAACTTTCCAGTCATCCTGGAAGTAGCTCGCGTAGTCGGTCCTACGCATTCCGCGAGTGCCTTGCATGTACACGAGCAGGACCGTCGCGGGTTTCCCTAGCAGCAGCTCAGAAGGGCCGAATCCCGTGTTCCTTGCGTTGGCCGGATTGTTCGTGTATCTGAGAGAGAATCCGAAGTCTCCTCGAGGCCTAGAAGTCTGGAAGCCGTTGGTGTGGCGACGCACCGCATCGAACCCGAACCGGAAGCTGTGGTTGCCGCGCGTCATCTCGAAGTTGTCGCTGAACTGAATGTTGTTCATTGGCAGGATTGCCGGGTTCCAAAAGTTGTCTCCCAGACGTGGGTACCCGGCGGCGGTAATGCCGGACAGCCCGGTCGTGTACTCGTCCACGTTTACGTTTGGAATCCCAAACTCCTCTGCAGTATTGCGGTCGCCGTTCAGAGAAGTGCCTCTCAAGTCCTCGCGCGTGAATCCGACGCGGACTTGATTGATGGTTCTGGGGCTGATGATCTGCGTGTGGCTGACCACGATCTGTGTCGCGGGTGCCTGGACTTGGACAAAAGGCGTTGCTACGGGGCCCAGGATGTTGGAGAACCCGTTGACGAAGTCGGCCCGGCCTCTCGTAAGGCGGAAGAATCCGCGCGATCCTCCGCTGAAGTCCCGATCGATCTTGACCGTGCCTTGGTCGGTATCTTGGGTGTTGCGGGCCGCCGTGGTGAAGTTGGCTGCCAGGCCAGGATCCGTCGGATCTGGAAAGTGCCGAAGGACCGCCAGCCCCTGTTGGCTGAAGCGTGCATCCGGAATCGAATTGTTCGCGAACGGCTCGCGGACGAGCCTGTTCGCCTCGTTCCGAGTCGATGTGAGCGGATCGAATATGCGGTTCCTGCCGGCCACCTCGCTGAAGTCTCCAGTCCTCATCAGCTCCGTTGGGACGCTTGCGATGTTCGTAGTGCTCTGACGTGTTCGCGTCCCCTCGTACGAGAGGAAGAAGAATGTCGAGCTGTCCTTGCGACCGAGTGGCCCGCCGACCGTGCCACCCACCATGTTCCTCTGCAGCGGGGTCTTATCGCCGGTATTGAAGAAATTCCTCGCGTCAAGGGCATCGTTGCGCAGGAACCAAAAGGCCGATCCGTGGAATTCGTTGGTGCCGGACTTGTAGCCCATGTTCAGCGTCCCGCCCGTTCGTCCATAGCGTGCGTCGGGCGCGGAAGTCTCCACGCGGTATTGCTCGAGTGCTTCGATCTCAGGGAAGACCATCACGCCTTGGCCCTGATGGTTGCTGTTGTTCTGAAGGCCGTCGATCATGAAGTTGTTGTCCGTCATGTGTCCGCCGTTCACAGACGACACCGTGCTACCGCGAATCTGAGACAGCGGCAGGCCGGAGTTGTGAGGTTGGGCCAAGACGACTCCTGCGCTGTAGCGCATCAGGTCCACGAAGTTCCGGGAGATGTTCGGGAGTTCCTTGACCTCCTCCTCGGAGCGCAACGTGCTCAGTGTGGCGGTCTCGGTCTGTAGGACCGCGCCGATGGCTTCCACGTCGACCGACTCGGCCACGGCACCGATTTCGAGTTCGAAGTCGACCGCGATTCTCTCCGAAAGGTTCAGCGCGACTTCTTTCGCCACTGTCCGAAAGCCCTCGCTGGAAATCGTGATTCGGTAGGGTCCTGGTGGCAACGGAGGGGAAACGTACAATCCGGAAGCATTCGTCTCCCGCGTCAACAGGTAGTTCGTGGCGGTGTTGAGGACCTCCACGCTCGCACCCGGAATGACCGCTCCCGAGGCGTCGGAAACAGTTCCGCTCAGCACCCCCGTGTCGACTTGTGCACTCAGCGTTGCGGCGCAAGCGAACAACGCAGCTAGGATCACGTACGGTCTGGTCTTGTGTTGCATTTCGTTCCCTCCGGCAGGCTTCCGGAACCGTTTCGGTCACCGGAGAGGTCCGAGTTGATGCAACCAAGGGCTCCGCGTGGTGATCGTGTAGGCCGGTACCCCTTTCGCCGATTCGGCACTCAGCCCGTTCGGCCGACCACAGTGTAGGCCCGACAGGCCTTCCGATCAACGCAAATCTTGCAAATCTTGCAAGTTCTCTGACCAATCATGTAAATGAGCAGTAACAACTCCGATCTGGGAGATCCGCCGCATATTTCGCGGACTCTCCTCTTCGTTGCGACGGGACCCGAGCCGGCAGGCAAACGGAGCGGGACGACCGGAGTGCAGGCAGTTCTCGCTCTGCCAGTGGTCGCGGATCAGCGCCGCCTAGGAAAACAGCGGCAGCTCTTCGGTGTTGTTGAACGGGAACCGCAGACTGTCTGTAGTGTCCCCGACGCCCAAGTACTGCCGCAGGGCCTTGTGGATGTGCTTGGGATGGATCCGCCTTCCCGCCGCGTCGTTCCGCTGCAGGGTGCTTGGATCGACCTTCTACGCAAAGTGCCGCTCGTCCGTCTCTCCGACCACGCGGTTCGTCCATCCCTGGTTCTTCTCCATGATGATGAAGCTACCGATCGGCCAGTGATCCTTCCCTAGGTCGGCGTTGTACTTATTGGTCCGACCGAAGTCCGACCCCATCACCACCACCATGCGATCCGCCACTCCGTGGAGTTCTGCATAGTCCCACAGGTAGTCGATCGAGTCGGTGAGATTTCCCAGCAGCCAGTTCTGGTCCGGGTCGTGATTGTCATGCGTGTCGAATACGCTCTTGAAGCGCTAGGCGCGTCAAGGGACGGGACCTATCGAGGCCGAGTGCGCTTACAACACGGGCAATGCGAGTCGTCGCTGAACGTTGGCACCGCCAAGATTCGGTCGATCGCCTCGCCGACGTCCCGGAAATCTGGGTTGCCTGTTGTGCTATGATCATCCGCTCGAATGGCCACGGTCGGCTCACATGTCTGATGCCATGCAGGACTTCAGACTGGCGGCGTTGGGAGCGTCGCTAACGGCTTTCGCCTTCCTTGCAGCCCCAGCGACGTTCGCCTAGGCTCCGCAGGACGGAGCCGCGGAAGCCGACAGCACCACCCACCGCCCCGGGGGCGACAGCCTCGGAACGTCCGCGCCGAGGGGTCCGTCGGGTGGAATCTCGCCAAGTCCGCCCACTGGCACGCAGACTCCAACGCGCGACCGCACCGATACAACACGTCAGCGCAACGATCCGAACCAAAGGAGCAAGATCGAGTCCGATTGGAATCGGCGCTCCTTGCGGCGACCGGTAGTGCTGGTGGGAAGAGTCCTCACGGATAGCGGCCAGCCTCCACCCGACCGGGTCCTCGTGGGGATGGATTGCGGTGGCGGCGCTCGGCCCCAAGGATACACAGATGCGAAGGGCCGGTTCAGTTTCGAGCCGAACGGGGACCGCACTGTGCTGGCAAGCGACGCCAGCGTCCCTTCACGAGCCCTGGAGCGTGGCCCGATCCGGGCACGAACGGGCAGGATCAACCTGTTTCATTGGGGGCTTATATACGAGGGTAACGTCATGCAGCCCTCGCATACGATTCTGGAGCGACGCACGGCCCAGCGGCCCACGTTGACGCTCCGGCGGCAATAACCCCCGCCGCCAAGATGTTGATCGCAGCATTGACGTCGCGATCCTCCACCAGTCCGCAGGCGCCGCAACGGTACGTCTCCCCTGCGTGCGGGTTGTTCCGCGCGTGGCACCTGCTGCAATCCCGTGAAGTGTACTTCGGATCAACCTGCACGTACTCGCGCCCGGCCCATGCTGCCTTGGCGTGTAGTTGGCTCCGTAGAAGCGCCCAATTCTGTGACAGTATCTCCCGGTTGAGCCCGGCCTTCGCCGCGACGTTTTTCCCCGGTTGTCCCTCCCTTCCTCGCGCTGAGCGCGTCATCTTCCGCACCTGCAGCCGCTCCACCGCGACCAGTCCGTGGTCGCGGATGATCTCTGTCGTGGCCCGATGGCAGGCGTTCCTCTCCCGCACGAACTCCCGGCGCTGCAAGCGCGCCAGCGCCTGCACTCGCTTCCTCCGCCTCCGGCTGCCCTTGCGGCAGCGCGCGACCGCACGCTGCATCCGGCGCTTGCGCTTCCAGTCGCGGGTTGCCCGCGGGTAGCGCTTGCCGTTCGAGAGCGTCATGCGCTTGCGGACGCCCAGATCGATCCCCACCGCCTCGACGCTGGCGGGCAGGGCTGCCCGTTCGACCGCATACACCAGCGAGGCTGCCCAGTGCCGCCCGCGCTTGGTCAGCCGGACGGACTTCGCCACCGCGTCCGGCAACTCGCGCGAACCGTACAGCCGGATGCGAGGAAAGCCTTTGACCTGCAGGTCGTAGTGGCTGCCCCGCGGCTTGACAGTTCCGCCACTAATCTGCGCCAAGTCAATCGTGACGCAACGGCTGAGCGGCCGGAAGCGCGGGAACCCCGGGGCTTGGCCAGCCTTGACGCGCCGGAAGAACGACCGGAACGCCTCGTCCAGGCGCTTGAGCATTCCGCGCGCCGGACCGAGCGCGATCTCGCCCAGTCCATGCTCATTGCGAGCACGCAACCCGGTCAGCCACTTGTGTTGCTCGTACAGGCTCAGCGTTTGCTTGCGCTCGGCGTAGGCCGTCTTGCGTTCCTCCAGTGCTTGGTTGTACAGCCGGTTCAGCCGGACAAGGATGTTGTCCATCTGCCGGTAGCCCGCTGGAGAGAGGGAGCACCTCAGGGAATAGGTGGTATATAGCGTCACCTGTTGTCATAATAGCATATTTTTGAGCGTGTTATTTTCGTATATAATTCCCTTTCATTGCCGCCTAACGGCCCACTTGACTGGTTATCGGTCGGATCGCCTGCCGTTGGGGTCGGCTGGCAGCCTCGAGCGGAACAATGTCGGGACCATCGTCCTGCACAGACTCAAGGGAGTTGAGGGACACACGGTGAGCTTGACGTCACTGAAGGCGCCACGCGACGCGACGAAGGCCTACGACAAGGGAGCCCGCATGCTTCGGAGGATGTCTCCGAACTACCAGAAGAGTGCCGCCCATCTCGAGGCTGCCGTCGAGGCCTATCCCGAGTACGCGGAAGCGTGGGCAGCCTTGGGCGAGGCCCGGCTGGGCCTGGAAAATCTCCCCGGCGCAACGGATGCCCTGACTGCGTCGATCGATGCCGACCCCAAATACCTTGGGCCCTACGAGCCGCTCATGCAAATGGCCTACTTGCATGGAGAGTGGGGTGTCTTGAACGCACTTTCTGAACGCTACTTAAAGCTCGCTCCCAGTTCCGTCTACGCGCAGTACCTGGCCGCTACATCGGCCGCCCAGACGGGGAATCTGGATCGCGCCGAATCACTCGTGCTGAAGATGAGAGACCACGGAGAGGCCGATCGATGGCCTCTGACTCGAGTCGTCATGGCAATGGTCCACGAGGGGCGGGCGCAGTTCGAGCAGGCGGCAACGGAATACGAGTCATTCCTGGAGGTCGCTTCGGACCCGGCGCGCGCGGCCAAGGTCACGAGGCTGCTGTTAGAGTGGCAGGCCCTGCAGGTCATAAGGCCCAGGAACGAGGTGCCCGCCGGATCCCCTTAGAGCCCGGCGTTTCGGGCACAAAGGGGTACCGGGTGCCCCCGTCCAAATATGGGAGTCGGGCGAGCTTCGCCCCTTCTCCGAACGGCGACCGCAACCGGCGACACGACTGCCGGGCTTCGTCCTGCCTCGATTCTTCAGATGACGATCAAACCATTCCACGGACGCCGCCACGAAGTCGGGCGCGTTGCTCGCCTTGCCAAGCCAACGCCGCGACAAGTAGAAGGAGCCGGGCTATCATCATGCGAGCGAGTCTAGCGCACGCCGCCTGTTCTTTCTTCTGGTCCGGTTCCTCCGGCCAGCGCGGGATTCCGTCCCGTAGCGGTCCTTGTGGCTGAGGGTAGGGAACCGGACTTGGCTTGCCGTCCCTTGGGTCAGATGCACGGCCTTCATTCTTCAAGCGATTTGTCGGCCATGAACTCCCCAATCGAGCGCCCTAACGTTCTTGTCGTGGTTCTGGACGACGTCCGGTTTGACGACCTCGGGTTCTCTGGGCATCCCTTCGTTCAAACGCCGAACTTCGATCGTGTAGCGAACGAGGGAATGCGGTTTGCGAATGCGTTCGCACCGATCCCCCTCTGTTCCCCGAACCGCGCCTGCATCCTGACAGGCCAGTACGCTCATTCGCACGGTATCGTCGACAACTCGGACCGGGGACCGCGGTCGCATCAGCTCGTCACGTTCCCGACGGCGCTCCAAAGGGCCGGTTACGAGACCGCATTCGTCGGCAAGTGGCATATGGGCCTGGACGACTCCCCGCGGCCGGGCTTCGACGAATGGCTCAGCTTCCGCGGCCAGGGCGATTATTTCGATCCGGAAGTCAACGACAACGGGAAGCCGCGCCAGTTGACCGGGTACGCCACGGATCTATTTTCCGAGCGCATCGCCGAATTCATCCGCCGGAGACGCGATCAGCCGTTTCTCGCTTGCCTCTCTCACAAGGCGGTCCACCCGAATCTGGTCCAAGATGCCGACGGCAGCATTCGTCAGATTCCGGAGGACGGCGGATTCACGCCGCCACCCCGGCTTTCCCGCCTGTACGAGCGGGAACGCATCCCGAGGCGCCCGAACGCCAGGTCGTACGGCAATGGAAAGCGAGCCTTGGAACGTCGAATCGAGGGCGTTCCTCCGCTGGGCCCCACTACCGGCACGCCCGATCACGTTGTAAGAAACCGCCTCCGAATCCTGACCGCGGCCGACCAGTCCTTTGCAAGTGTCTTGGGAGCAGTCGAGGAAGCCGGACAGGCGGAGAACACGGTGATCGTCCTGACCAGCGATCACGGATACTTCTACGGAGAGCACGGCCTGAATGAGGAGCGCCGGCTCGCCTATGAAGAGAGCATCCGCGTCCCTCTCGCAGTCCGGTGGCCGGCCCGAGTGACTACCGGTTCTGAAGCGAACGCATTCGCGCTCAGCGTTGACATTGCACCAACGCTGCTGGAACTGGCCGGGGCGGAGCCCCTTCCAGGAATGGACGGGCGCTCGCTTCTGCCGCTGCTGGAGGGATGGGTTCCGTCAGACTGGCGACGTTCCGCGCTCATCGAGTACTTTTCGGACGCCGTCTGGCCGCGCATGGCGAACATGGGCTATCACGCGGTGCGAACGGAGCGCTGGAAATATATACGCTACACCGAACTCGCTGGGATGGACGAACTGTACGATCTCGAGATGGACCCGTATGAAATGCGCAACCTGATCAACGAGACAGGCCTGGACGAGACGAAGACCGAACTCCGGGCCGAGCTTGAACTCCTTCTGCGCGCTTCTAGTGGCTAGCAGGGCCTTGCGACCTGGTGCGACCCGTGCCGGTCCGGAGATATCAGGACCATTCCACGTTCGTTCCCTCGCGTCGAGAGTTGGTCGACGCGGTTCGTGTGCTCGCAGAAGCCTCACCGCCTCTCGGTTGGCCCGGCCCGTTCAAGCTCGGATTCCCCTCCGGGCACCTTGGTCTTGATGTAGAGCTCGCGCTTTGGATACGGGATCTCGACACCGGGTGCGTTGAACTTCAGCATTGCCCTCTCGGTGACCTCGTCCGCGATTCGGCGCCGATTCCTTGCCTCTTCGACCCACACACGCAGTCACAGATTCACTTCCGAGGGTCCGAATCCCCTCACGAGAACGATTGGCTCGGGGTCCATCTGCACGCCAAGTACTTCCGCGGCAGCCTCCCTAAGGAGCAACTCCGCTTTTTCGATATCTGAGTCGTAGGCGCACGAGAAGGGGATTCGCAGCCGGATGTGCTCACCCGACATCGTGTAGTTGATGATGTCGCGCTGCATGATTTCGTTGTTGGGGACAACCACAACAAGGTTGTCTGGATTGCGGATCTTCGTCGCGCGCAGGCCGATTTCGATCACGTCGCCCCAACTTCCGGTCTCGCGGGGCGCCTTCCACAGTTCGATTCGGTCGCCTACCTGGAAGGGTGAGGCGGCCGGCGGACGGAGCGGAGCGACCGACGTGCAGGCGGTTCTCGCGCTGCCAGTGGTTGCGGGTCAGTGCCGCCTAGGAAAAGAGCGGCAGCTCTTCCGTGTTGTTGAACGGGAACCGCAGACTGTCTGCGGTGTCCCCGACGCCCAAGTACTTCCGCAGGGCCTTGTGGATATGCTTGGGGTGGATCCGCGTTCCGGCCGCGTCGTTCCGCTGCAGGGTCACCGGATCGACCTTGTAAGCGAAGTGCCGCTCGTCCGTCTCCCCGATCACGCGGTTCGTCCAGCCCTGGTTCTTCTCCATGATGATGAAGCTGCCGATCGGCCAGTGATCCTTCCCCAGGTCGGAGTTGTACTTGTTGGTCCGGCCGAAGTCCGACCCCATCACCACCACCATGCGATCCGCCACTCCGTGGAGTTCTGCATAGTCCCACAGGTAGTCGACCGAGTCCGTGAGATTTCCCAGCAACCAGCCCTGGTCCGGGTCGTGATTGTCGTGCGTGTCGAAGCTGCCCAAGCGCAGGTCTGCGCTGACCGCAACGCCCGCCTTGAAGGCCAGCACTGTTAGCTGCGCTTGCCGCTTGAGAGAACTCCGATACACATCGAACTCCTCCACCGGCTTCAGGTCGGCGTTGCTAGGAATGATGTCGGCGAACGCCCTGAGCCCCTCGGCCGCGTCCGCGTCCAAGGCCGCGGCGTACAGTTCCCTGTTGCGGGCGTCTCTGGGCATGAGATTGGGAGCTGCCGCCAAGCGAGCCATTCGCTTGTCGCGGTGGCGCGTGACTGAAGCCCAATCGTCGGAACTGAAAAATGGCGTCCGATTCGGGTCCCCGGCCAACAGTTCCGGCTTGGCGATGTTGCGGACTTCGCTTGGATTGTTCAGCCGCGTGAAGACGGCGACCCCGGCCGTGTTCGAGAACCCGCCGAAGCTCAGGTAGGGCATCGACAGGCCTGCGCCCTTGTGAGCGGCGAGCAGGGCGGTCGTGGTTGGGTAGCCTTCCGAGATCCGCCCGCTCCAGTTGTGGGTGACGCCGGCCGAGTGGGAATTCGTCTGGGCGTCCACGCCGTTCACGACCAAGATGCGCTGGTAGTACTTGTCAAAGAACGCTTGGTTCTTCGCGAACGGAGCGTAGCGAATGTTGCCCGCTTGGCGGACCTCGCCGGCTGCTGCCCAGTTGTTGATGATCGGCTCGCCGGCGACGTTCGTCTTCGGGTCGCACAAGCTGGTCGGGTCCCAGCCGCCGCTGGCTTGGACGAACACGAACAGCTTGCCGTGGTAGTTCGCGGCGTTCGCGAGCGGGACGCGGAAGCCAGTCACGGCCCCGACGCCGGCCATCACCTGCATGAAGCTACGCCGATTCATCAAGTCCTCCTAAAAGTACAGGTACCGATAGTCGGTCAACAAATACGCCAGGGTCACGACCCAAGCCTCGGCGACGTGGTTCGAGTCGTTGATGTTCGCCTCTCTCCGGAACGCTCGCACGGGATCGTAGTCAAGGTTGCTGGCTCCGCCGGGCTGGAAGAACAAAGCGTCGTTGGCAAGGCCCTCGAAGTAGCCATGGTCTCCACCGTCGCTACACACAAGCTGCCCGTTGAAGAACCCCTTGTCGCCCGAGGTCCGCCGGCGGTTCCATACCTCGACAAAGAGGTCGAAAGCCTCGTTGACGTCAGGGGAATAGGCTCCCACTGTCACGCCGTACAGCTTGTTATGCAAGTCGGCCAGCTTCCGGCGGATCGCCGTCTCGCCTCGCGCTTGGCGGCCTTCCGATCGCACGTCGACCTCCAAGCGAGCGGCCTGCTCGCCGGCCTGCTCTTGGTAGGCCAGGATCTCTACGCTGTAGACACCGCGCGACGCAACCTGTACCGGAACCTGCAGGGAGCAATCCCTCGACATAAAGTAGAATCCCTGCCTAGGCCGGCCGCAGCCCTGCCTGTCGAGCGTCTCGAGTTCCACCTCGGACACGATCGTCCCGCCACTATCGCGGACGACCAGCCGATCCAAGTTGAGGTTGCGATCAAGGTTGTTCCCCTCGCTGTCCTTCTGCCCGAAAGTAGCGTTGTTCGTGAACGCCAAGCGAACGGTCTGGGATCCTGCCGAGAGCGGAACTTCCAAAGCGACCGTTTGCTGGGAATCCGACGACGTGGCCGTGATCTCGAACAAGCCTCCCCCCTCGGACAGCGGGGTGTCTAGCCGAGTGATCCCGTCAAAGAGCAAGCGCCTCTCGTCCGGCCAGTAGAAGAGCTCCCGGCGGACGATAGGACAGCTCACCTCGGCGGCGTGGCTCTGGGCGACGGATGCCATCAGGGCCGTCATGTCGCCGGTGCGCTCGGTGATCCCGTTCGAATCGATCCCGCCGTAGAGCAGCTGGTAGCCGCCATACCCCGGACCGTTGAGCTTGCTCCTGGGCTCTCCGAACCCGAAGGGCAACTGGAAGCGCCTGCCCCAGACGTAGCCGGTGATGGCATCTGTCTTCGCCACGAGCTCTTCCGGCGTCAGCAGCCTCGCGACGCCGGCGTCGCGGAGAGCGGCCATGCGAGTCTCGTTGTCTCCTGTCACCGACTCGGCCCGGAACCACGGGGAAAGGGCGATCTCAGTGAGCAGGTCCTTCGCGTTGAAAGGATCCCTGCCTTCGAACCCGTCGCGGAACGACTGGGCCAGCGCCTCGACCTCTAGGGCCTGCGCCGAGGAAGCGACCAGCATCACGTTGAAATCGGAATCGGAGGGGTCGGTGGGAGGCTCGACCAGTTCGACGCCCATGACCGCAGGCCACCAGAACTTGACGGCCGCGCTCGCGAACCTCTCGTCGGCAACCATCCTCTCCGCCAGCCATTGCAGGCTGTTGTCCGCGCTGGGAGCTGTCATCCCGTCAAAGCCCGGCTGGCGCACGTCTCGGAACCAAGTGTCCCCTCGCTGGTACGGGGACGTCGTTCCGTCCTTGGGTCTCTTGTACAGCGCCGGCAGGGAGTCGAACCCTCCGCCCTGATCCCGGAACAGCCCGTCATTGCCGTAGTTCTGATACGTGCCAGCAACCGGGTCCATCGGAATATGGCAGACGATGCACGCGGGATTGTTCATCGTCGGGTTGTTGGTGTCCGCCAGCGCGTCCGGGTCCGTCGTTCGCGCCGCGGACTTCTCGATGTCGAAGCCCAGGAAGTGGTAGTAGGTCCAGCGCGACCGGGCCCGATTGCGATTCGTCGGTGTCGTCGGGTAGCGTTTCAAGAAGACCGTCGTGTTGAGCACTCCGGCATGGGGGTAGTCCGTGCGGAGATTGCCCGGATTGATCACTCGCCGCCCACGTATTGGGTCTCGCTCCACAATCTGGCTGTTGTTCCTTCTGTAGTAGCTGAGGATCTCTGAAGGCTGGAATTCGGTCGGATCGTCGGAATTGTCGAACTCCGTGTCGGCGCCGTACGCGGCCGCAGCGACGGGGTTCGCCATGATGTAGTCCGCCGTCAAGATCTCGGTGTAGGGAAGATCGTTCTCGACTACGTGAGCGATGAGCTCCAGCGGAGCGCGCGCCATGCCGTATTGCGCGGCTTGCTCGTGAAACTTATACGGCGGATATTGGTTCAGACGGTTGTGACCGTTCTTGACGGCTTGATCGGCGAGCTCCCAGCGCTTGTTCGTCAGATCGACAAACCGCGGCTCGTTGAACGGAACCACGCGGGACCGCTCCGCGTCGGTCAGCAAGCGGTCATTGGCCGAGCGGATCAGGAAGTCGTGAAATCCCTGGCCGGCCATCAAGCCCCTGATCGTTTGCCGCAGCGTGGACTTGTTGCCGTAGATCACTGCGTTCAGTTCGGCTTGAGTGGGAAGCCTCCCGGCGAACAACAGCGCAGCGCGACGCAGCGTCTTCGCCGCCGAGGCAAAGGTGACGCCGTTGAAGAGAGAGTCCGGGGACAGCGCCCCGGACGTGGTCTCGCCCCCCAGCGCGCGCAAGAACCGCTCCATGTTGGCGAAGTCGGTCGATCCGGCCACCACTTGGACGCCCCCGCCGTGCGCCTCGGCTCCCTGGACTTTGTTGAGGATCAGGTCAGCCCCGCCCTCCACGGAATCCAGGAAGTTCTGGAACACCGCCAGGTTCGTAGCCTCGTGGCCCTCCACGTCCTGAGGCGTCAGCACCAGCCGCGTATGGCCGGACGCCCCGCCCTCGACGTGGCAGTAGATGCACTTCGACTGCACGACCGGCGTCGAGATGTAGTCGCTGAACAGAGTGCTCGGGGCCTCCTGCGGCGGCGCGACGCCTCTCCAAGGCTGGCGCGCCGGCGCGAACCTAGACTGCAAAGGGCCCGAGATGCGCTTCTGGAACCTGCGCGGCTCGGCACTCTGGGTACCGAAGGCCGGGCAGCTGGCCTCCGGCTGCATCGCGTGGCCGACCTCCTCCAAGCGTTCATGAGCCGCTTGGCGCCGCGCTTCTAGGATGCCTTGGAGAAAGAGTTCGCGCTCATGCTCGGACCGGAGTCGCTCTTCCTCGGCCTGCTCGCGCTCGAACTCGTCGTAGCCCGGCGCCGCTGCGCCAACCGAGACTCCCAGGAACAAGACCAAGGGCCATGCGAACAACCGCACAAGGGATGCGCACATCGTGCTCACGCCGCTCCTCTTATCGGACCCCACGCATGACCGTAACATACAAACCTTACACGTTGAACCGGAACGAGCCCGTCTTGATGATAGATGCAGGCCAAGCAGTTCGGGTTTCGTAATCCAGTAATCAGCTTGTATTTCGGAGTCATCGGTTTTGGAATCGGGCAGTTTTGCCAAGCTATCTGTCGCCGTCATGACAAGCGCCTTGTCCCTTCTGCACCCAGATTCGGCTGGCCTGCCAAGAGCCTGGTGCGATCATCGCGCGCAGGCGCGCCGGGATCAAACACCGGAGGGGGGGACGGCTCCAGAGAGCGGCTAGACCACGGGCCTCGCGCGAGTAAGTTCAAGTAGCCGCGTGAAGGCGGGTTCGCCCGCGGAACAGCCGCGCCGCGTTAAGCGCGGCCACAGTTCAAGCTAGACTTGCCTAAGGAACTGCCACTAGCGCTCGAGGGGTCTCAACCGCCGACGTTGTGCGCCCTAGGCGGCGCAGTCCTGCACAGCTGATGAGCCGCGCCCTTTGGATTCCGCTGGCGATCATGGCTGCCTCGGCCGCTCCCGCGTCCGGCCAGCTGCTGGACCCGGCCGGAGGCTTGCCATCGACCGCGCAAGCCCAGTCCGTCCGACACGCGGTCGAAATCCGGTCGCTCGAACAACGCTCCGACGGCCCTGTGAGAGTCGCGACTGGGGACGTCGAACTGCGCTTCAAGAGTGTGGTCCTAACTGCAGATATCGTCGAGTACAACGAGTCGACCGGGGATCTGAAAGCAGAGGGCAACATCCACTACCGCACGCTGGACGGGGACCAAGACCTGCGCGCCGACACGCTGGCCTACAACCTGCGCACCGAGCTGGGCACGTTCTATGAAGTGCGCGGCCGCGCTGCTTCTGCCAGCCAGGGAGGGCCCCGCCTGCTCACGACCGACAACCCGTTTCAGTTCGAAGCCCGGATGGTTATCAAGGCGGGCGAGCATTACAGGATCCACAACGGCACCCTTACAAACTGCGATCCCGAGAGCCCGTGGTGGACTCTCAGCGCTTCCCGATCGGAACTTACCCCGGGCGGCTCGGCAACGGTGCGAAACGGGCTGCTGCGCTTGCGCGGAATTCCGTTGCTGTACCTGCCGTACTACAGAAAGTCGCTCAAGCGCATGCCGCGGCAGAGCGGCTTCTTGACGCCGACGATCGGCAACAGCTCTCGCTTCGGTCGCATCCTCGGGCAGGCCTACTACTGGGCGATCAACCGCAGCTACGACGCCACCGTGGGAGCAACGGTGTACACCTCGCGCGGGCTCGCAACCAACGCCAGCCTGCGCGGCCGCCCGACCAAGAACTCGAGCTTTGACGCTGTGTTCTTCGACGTGCGAGACCGCGGCCGGGAACTCGACGACGGGGGCAGGCTGAAGCAGGGCGGCAACTCGTTCGACATGCGCGGCCAGGTAACGTTCGGCGACGGCTGGCGCGGAGTCGCCGACCTGCATTACCTCAGTTCGCTCGAATTCCGCCAGGCCTTCACGCAGACCTACGAAGAGGCAGTCTTTTCGCAGATCCGCTCCATCGGGTTCGTGTC
The DNA here is from genome assembly GCA_022826925.1 of Bryobacterales bacterium. Classification (GTDB taxonomy): domain Bacteria; phylum Acidobacteriota; class Terriglobia; order Bryobacterales; family UBA6623; genus VXMF01. Next base: position 21,934 of record JAJDTX010000033.1, on the reverse strand, counting down.
CAAGAACTTCTCGACGTACTCCTTCAACGTCTCCCTGCTGCGCAACGAGCACTTCCAGAGCGTCGCTCGCGACGACAACATCGTCATCCGCAAGTTGCCCGCCATCGAGTTCAACAGCCGGCCCAGGGCCTTCGGGCCGAAGTCCGTGCCGCTTTGGTTTAGCTTCGACTCGTCGCTGGACCTGATCAGCCGCACGCAGCGCAGCTTCCAGACGCGGCGCTTCGTCCAGCGCGGCATGTTCTTCCCGCGGGTGTCGAGCAGGCTCTCGTACAAGGGCTTCACCCTCACTCCGACGCTCGGCGCCCGAGCGATGGCGTACGGCCAGCGCCGCACCAGCGAGGGGCTGGCCGGCGAGAACCTATACAGGCGCACCGGGGAGTTTTCGGTCGATCTCACGCTGCCGGCGTTGGAGCGCGTCTACCGCTCTCCCAAGTGGCTCGGCGACCGCGTCAAGCACGTGATCGAGCCGCGCCTGCGCTACCGCTACACGCGCGGCATCGAAGACTTTGACAGCGTGATCCGCTTCGACGCCAAGGACCTGATCCACAACACCAACGAAGCGGAGATTTCGGTGACGAATCGCCTGTACTCGAAGAACGACTCGACCGGCAGGGTGCGCGAAATCGCCAGCCTGGAGGTGTGGCAGAGGCGTTACTTCGAGCCGGAGTTCGGGGGTGCGATCGTTCCGGGGTACCGCAACGTGCTGCGCTCGACGCTGGACTTCTCCTCGTTCGCGTTCTTGTCAGAGGCCCGCAACTATTCGCCCATCGCTACCTCGCTCAACCTTTCTCCGGCCAACCGCTGGACCCTCCGCTGGCGCAACGACCTCGACCCACTGCACAACAGGATCCTCAACACCATGGCAGACGCGACAGTTCAGGTGAACCGCAAGATCTACGCGATGGCGGGACACCGTTCGGTGCGCGTGCCGAGGGAACTGACCCCCGCCAGCAACCAGCTGCTGATGGGAGTCCGCTACGGCGACTACAATCGCCGCGGCTGGAACGCGACGCTCCACAACGTCTACGACTACCGCCAAGGCATATTCCTCTACGCGGTCTCGCAGCTGACCTACAACACGGACTGCTGCGGCTTCAGCGTCGAGCTGCGCCGGCTGTCGATCGGCAACGCCCGGAGCGACAATCAGATCCGCATCAGCCTCGCGATCGCGAACGTGGGCTCGTTTGGCACGCTGCGCCCCGCGGAGCGGATGTTTTGACGCTCTCCGGGATGAGAGGCTTGGCTATTATCGCGACCCCCAGCCCACGCCCTCGGGTTTCGTTCTCGAAGTTCCGGCCCAGTCCTTGATTGCAACGCAATCATCGTATAAGCTTCTACTACAGAGGTGCGATGATGGCAAGCATCACGATCCGAAATCTGGACGACGACATAAAGGCCCGCCTACGGGTTCGTGCATCCGTCAACGGCCGGTCGATGGAAGAAGAAGCACGGCGTGTCCTAGCCGAGGCGGTCGAGCGGGAAATCGTCCCGGGGAAGGCCCTAGGGACGGCGATCCACAAACTGTTCCAGCCCTTCAGCGACATCGAGCTGGAACTGCCGGCGCGCGAACCGATGCGCGAACCGCCGCGCTTCGATTGAGGTGGCGGCCATGGTGGTGATCGATACCAATGTCGTATCGGAATTGATGCGCGCCGAGCCCAGCGCGGAGGTTCTGGACTGGATGGACGACCGACAGCCACGCGAACTATACGTGACGGCGGTCACGGAAGCGGAGGTGCGAACTGGCATCGCGTTGCTGCCCGAGGGCAGGCGCCGTCGTGGCCTTGCGGAGGCTTGCGAGCGTGCGTTCGGCAGCCTGTTTGCCGGACGGGTGCTTCCGTTTGACAGCGACGCGGCCCGCGCCTATGCGGAGATCGCTGCGGTACGCCGTGTGCTTGGGCGTCCTGTTTCTTTGGCCGACGGCCAGATTGCGGCGATTGCTCGCTCGCGGCGCATGGCGGTGGCGACGCGCAACATTCGGGACTTTCAGGACATGGGGATAGGTGTGCTCGACCCATGGGACGGCGCATGAGTCGATTAGCCAAGGATCTCTGCTGTGTCAAGATCAACGCATGCCGAACGATTCTGATGGGCCTTGTATACCGACATGCTCTGAAACGAAATCGGGCGAAAATGTTGCTGGTATCAAGACTCTATGGACCTTGGTCTCTGACCGACGCCGTTGAGTGCTCGTATTGAACAAGACTGCCAGTATCACAGAACCTTTTTAGAGTCATACGGCGGCTCTACTGCTCTGCTACGGGATGACTAGGGTAGCCCATGGGCGGCCCGATTTGCTCAATCGTGATCCCTGCACCGAGTCAGCGATTCAGATGACAGCTGTCCAAGCAAAACGTGAGTTCGACAAGGATATTGCGCACGTGATTGCGGCCTATCGCTTCTTCTCACGGACGCTTCCGACCGAGACTCTTTTCTCTGCTGGTCGTTCCGTACGGGTAGGGGAATTTGAGTTCGAGAAATTCTCTCAGTCCGAATCGATGCTTGTCGAACTTGGCTGGGCATTCTTTACTCGATGCGTATCGTGCCTGGAAGCCCTTATCCACCGCTTGGGGATTCAGGTTAGTTTAGTATCGGCGATCATCGAGACTTCGGGCGAGTTCTCTCGGGAGGAGATCAGAGGCTTCGAAGTGGCAAGGGAGCTGCGCAATATTTTTCTTCATGGGGATGGCGACTGGACCCTCTTGAAGAATGAACCTAAGCAAGTTCGTCCAAGCGAAGGGTCCGAGTCGCATCTCTTTCCCGAGCACATCGAGCGGTTTCACTCACTCTTTCGCAAGGTCGGTGATTGTATCGCGCGGTCTCGGCGGCCCGTCGGACCGCCAAATCCCTTTCCCGAAGTGTAACGAGACATTCTCGCCCCGTTCCGTTCCTAGGCATATTGGAGTGTGAGGCCCGTTCCGATTGGGGATCCACTTGAACGGGCGAAATCCGCTTCTGATGCGCACCACCGGTCGGAGCAAGCTCCGATCAGGTCCTCCGCAACCGATCCGGGTGTCCGATGGCAGTGCTTGAAGCCAAGTGTGACAGCACTGACTCGATGCTCTGCGGACCACGGCAACGGCGGATAGCAAGGACGCAGAGAGCCAGACCTTTAGGTTCAAGTGGCCCTCCGGCAGCTATGGGGCGGCGATTCGCACGAATCCCGAGGGGCGATTCGCACACTTGTTAGAATCGGTCGGGACACAGAGCTTGCCCCGATTTCGCTTCGTTCACGCCGCTGACGTCCACTTGGACAGCCCGCTAAAAGGGCTTGCCGGCCAAGACGGGAGCGCGGCCGAGTTGATTCGCTCGGCCACGCGCAAGGCATTTGAGGGACTGGTCACGCGCACGGTTGAAGAGCGTGCGGCATTCTTGGTCATCGCGGGTGATCTCTACGACGGCGACTGGCGCGACTACCAGACAGGGCTCTTCTTCGTGCGGCAGATGGGACGCCTGCGAGAGGCGGGCATTCCCGCATATGTGATCTATGGCAACCACGACGCCCAGAGCAAGATCACGCGCAGCCTGACACTGCCCGACAACGTGACTGTTTTCCGTACGCGCTCTGCGGAGACGCACCGGATTGAGGAGTTGGACGTCGCATTGCACGGGCAGGGCTATCGGGAGCGCGACATTGACGAGAACCTAGCGCGGTCGTACCCCTCTCCCATACCAAGCGCATTCAACATCGGGATACTCCACACCGGCCTCGGTGGCATGGAGGGACACGCACCCTACGCCCCGTGCACGCTCGACGAGCTTCGCAAAAAGGGGTATGACTACTGGGCGCTAGGCCACATCCACAAGCCTGAAATTCTCAGCACAGATCCCTACGTGGTGTTCTCCGGAAACGTGCAAGGGCGCCACATCCGCGAAACAGGTCCGCGCGGAGCGATGCTGGTGACTGTCGAGGACGGCGCCGTCAACGCGTTAGAGCCGCTGCACGTCGACGTGGTCCGCTGGGCGCTTGTCGAAGTCGGCGCGGACGGCATCGAGACCGTAAGCGACGCGAACGATAGGGTCCGCACTGCGATCGAACAGGCCGTGGAGGAAAACGCAGACGGTCGACTGCTCGCTTGCCGTATCGAGGTCGTCGGCCGCACCCCGGCTCACAGCGCGCTCCTGGCATCGCATGAAGACCTGCTGGCCGAGGCCCGGGCATCGGCGGCCGGACTTGGCGACGATGTCGCTTGGGTAGAAAAGCTGATTATCAATACGGATCTGCCTGCCAACACGGTTCCCGACCCTGCGTTGGCCGAGACGTTGGGCGAGATCGGCTTGGCACGGCAAGACGAGGCTTTGCTCCGCGACCTGAAGGAGCAGATCGCACCGTTCGTGGGCAAGCTGCCAGCCGAGGCGCGCGACGCGGCCGAGAGTCCGCTGCTGCGCGCGGCGATGGACCACGATTTCGGCGAACTGATCGAACTGGCGCGGCCTTACGCCATGGCCCGACTCACGGGACATGAAGGCTGAGCGATGCGCCTGCGACGCTTGGATCTGATTCGCTACGGGCGCTTCACAGACTCCTCGCTAGAACTGCCGCGGGGCCAGCCCGACCTCCACATCATCGTCGGGCCGAACGAGGCTGGCAAGTCGACCGTGCGAAGCGCCGTGGGGGACTTGCTATTCGGGATACCGTCACGATCCACCCTCAATTTTGTGCACGAGTACGGCAGCATGCGGATCGGCGCGGTCCTGGAGCGAGACGGCGAGGAACTGGAAGTGCGCCGTCGCAAGGGCAACAGAGACACTCTCCTCGCAGCGGACGATTCGCGGCTGCCGTCCGGAGAACAAGCGCTGAGTCCCTTCCTTCACGGTGCGGACCGGAGCTTTTTCGAGCGCATGTTCAGCCTGGACCACCTGCTGCTGAGAGCCGGGGGCCGGGACATCTTGCAAGGGGACGGGGACGACGCCAGCCAGAAGCTCTTCGCGGCCGGTTCCGGCATTCAAGGCCTGCAGCGCCGGTTGAAGAACCTGGAAGACGAAGCGGCCGGGCTGTGGACGGTCCGGCGTTCCAAGGACCGCAAGTTCTACGTAGCAGAAGACAAGCTCAAAGCGGCAGACAGCCAGCGGCGCGAGAACACGGTCAGCGCGGATCGCTGGCGTGAACTGCAGCGAGCCTACGCCGACCGGCAGAGCGAGCACGACCAGCTCCAAGCCCAGATCGATCAGGCAGAGCGCGAACTCACGAAGCTCGCACGGATCCGGCGAGTCGCTCGGAATATCGCCCGGAAGTCGAGCTTGGAGCGGGAAATCGAAGGTCTCGGCAGCGTGGCCGATCTCCCGGAAGGCTCCGCCGACAGACTGCGCAACGCCGAAGAGCAGTGCCGCCGGGCCAGCCTGCTCTTGAAGGCGGAGCGCTCGAAGCTTGACAAAGCGAAGGCCGAGCGGGCTTCCATTCAGTGGGACCAAGTGCTGCTCGGCCGCAAGGGCGAGATCGAGTCGCTGCACCAACAGCGAATTCAGGTCAAGAAAGGTATCGCGGACTTGCCCGGGCTGAAACGAAAACTCGAGGAGGAGCAACAGAAGCTGGTTGGCATGGCGCCGGATTGCGGCTGGGAGGGCCTGGACGCCGATTCGATTGTGGAGAGGATTCCACAACGCTCCCAACTTGGGCCGACGCGCACCATGCTGGCGGACTGGAGTGACAAGAGCGCACGAGTGGCGTCCGCTCAGACAGCGGCCCGGGAGGCGGCCTCGCACCCAGACAAGATCCGCGCAGCACTGGAGGCACTCGGCACACCGCGGGACATGCGCGACCTAGCAGCCTTGGTTGCGGCCGCGACGAAGGAGCACGGAGGGATCGGCGCATTGGTTGCGAGTGCCCTCGCGGAGACCACCGAAGGGAGGGCCGAGGTCGATCGCATCTTCGCCGGGATGGATCCCCTGCCCGACTCGATCGAAGGCGCGGTAAGACTGGTGCCGCCCGGCGTGGAAGAAGTACAGGACTGGCGCGACAGGCACCACGAACTGGACCAGCGCCTGAGGGCCGAGCGCGAACAGCTCGCCTCCCATCTCAAGGAACGTGCTAGTATCGCCGCGTCCGTGAGCCATTTGGCCGCCGAGGGCGAGCCGATCACGCTCAAAGAGGTGCTCAACGCCCGCAAGAGCCGGGACACCCAATGGTCCGCGCTGCGAAAGCGCTTCATAGACGAGGGCGGCCGTCTCGCCACCGATGGAAGCGACCCTGTCGGAGATCCCCAGCAACTCGCTGAATCCTATCAAGACGCCGTGGCGCAGGCAGACCGTCTCGGTGACCTTAGAAGCGACAGGGCGGAGTCCACCGCCAAGCTAGCCGAGGCGAGACGCCGGGTCGCAGTCGTCGAGTCGGAGCTGGCTGGAATCCAGACGGAGGTTGACAGACTCGAGCAGCAAGAGCAGCAGATGGCTGCGGAGTGGAAGGAACTCTGGAAGGGGGTTCCGTTCGAACCGGCAGGGCCGGACCGGATGCTCGCGTGGCAAGCTTTGCGAGACAAGCTGAGCGACGCAGTTACGCGCTCGGCCAAAGCCGAGCGGAAGCTGGCGGCCTTGCGCGACCAAGAGGCTCGGGCGGTGCAGGCCCTGGCCGACGAACTGAGAAGACTCGGCGAGGACTGTGATGGGCTGATCGATCAACGGCTTGCAATGGTGTTGGAACGGGCCAACGCTGTCCGGGCCGCGAACGACAACGTAGCTGAGTCCAGAAGGAAGCTCGAATCCGACCTCCGAACTGCCAGCGAGGAGGAGGAAGCAAAGAAGTCGCTGCTGCAGAGCGAGCGGTCACAGCTACTGCAACTACAACGTGACTGGGCCGCTTTGGCAGCCAAGCTCGCGATCGATCCGGAGGTATCGCCTCGAGAGGCAACCAGGCTGCTCGGCGCGCTCGACGCGATGCGGGAAGTCGCCAGCCGCATACGCGATCTGCGTTCGGACCGCATCGAGAAGATCGAACGGGACATTCACCGCCTCAGCGCCGAGGCCCAGGCGCTTGCCCGAGCCGTCGCGCCGGAACTTGGCGAACAAGATCCGGGCAAGGCTTTGGACGAACTCAAGAGCCGACTCGAGAGCGCGGAACGGGAGCAGTTCGCCGCCCAAGTCAAGGACCGGGAGATCCAAGAACTCGAGCAGCAAATTCAGCAGCGCGACACCGAGCGGCAGGTCTCGGAAGCAGCCATCGATGACCTGAGGGCGCAAGCCGGGGCAAGCGACATCGATGGACTCTGGGCCGAAATCAAGAAAGCCGATCAGAAAAGGTCCCTGCGCGAGTCCTTGGCGAAAGTGACCGACACCATCCTGCAGGACGGCGACGGGCTGTCCATGGAGCGCTTGGTAGAGGAATGCTCTGACGCAGACATGGACGAAATCGCGCAGCGCGAACGATCCCTGGCCTCCGCCATCGAGGACTCACGCAGCAGCTTCCTAGCGGCGCGCGACAGCCTGCGGGATGCGAGGGAGGCATTCGATAGCGTAGGAGGCAGCGACGCCGCCGCCATCGCGGAGAGCGCGCGGCAGAGTGCGCTGGCGGAGATCCAAGAGATTGCCGAGCAGTTCATCCAGATGCGGTCTGCCGCCTGCCTGCTGCGGTGGGCGATCGAACGCTATCGCAGCGAAAGGCAGGGCCCCATGCTGCGACGCGCAGGGGAGTTGTTCTCAGCGCTCACGCTGGGCTCGTTCCAACATCTGGAGGTCGACTACAACGAGCAGGACCAGGCCCAGATCGTCGGCTGCCGCGAATCCGGCGAACGAGTCCCCACCAGCGGTATGAGCGACGGTTCCTCCGACCAGCTCTACCTTGCGCTCCGCGTGGCAGCCTTGGAGGACTACCTCCAGCAGTCGCCGCAGATGCCGTTCGTGGCGGATGATCTGTTCATCAATTTCGACGACGCGCGGGCCGCGGCCGGCTTCCGGGTGCTGGCAGGCCTCGCGCAGCGCTGCCAAGTCATCTTCTTCACGCATCACGACCATCTGGCCAAACTTGCGCAGGACTCGCTGGACTTCCCGGTCCGCGTATTGCCGATCGGGAGCTGACCGCGACCCAACGGTTACAGCCAATCGATCGCCGGGATTGCCAGACTGATCTTGCGGGCGCTGGCCGTTCGGGGCACTGCTCCCAAGCATCGCCGGCTAGGTTCCCTATGCTGAATACAGGCACGTAGGTCGCACACGATGGCCAAGCGCTACACCTGCTTAGTCTGCCGCAACGAGATCGCGCATCCCAATGCGGAATGCCCCTATTGCAAGGCGCGCTCGGTCATCGCAGAGGGCGCTTCGCCGCGCATCCTAGGCATGGTGTTCGGCGTGATGGCCGGAGTCTTCGCCGTGACAGGCTTCTATGCCAAGTCCTTCAAGGCCGAGCGCAGCACTCGGGGACAGCACCACTTCGGCGTGGCGGAGGAGCTGCTGGCCGAGGGCGACCACGCCAACGCCATCAAGGAATACCGCAACGCTCTCTCGTATGGCAAGGAAGAGCCCGACTACCGCCTGGGCCTCGCACGCGCGCTGTTCGAGAACGAGCGCTACGCGGAGACCGAGAATCACCTCGTGGACTTGCGAAGCCAGGATCCCACCTCGGGGATCCTGAACTATCTGCTGGCGCAGCTGGCTGCCAGGGAGGGACGGCTGGACGAGGCCGTGTCGTACTACGGAACGGCCATCCACGGAAGGTGGGATGGCGATACCGAGGAGCGGCGCCTGAACCTGCGCCTCGAACTCGTCGATTTGCTAGAAGCTTCCGGACGCGACGAGCAGCTGGCTGCAGAACTCATCGCGCTCGGGGAGATCATGCCGGACGACCGCGGCATACAGCACAAGCTGGGAGCGCTCATGTTGCGAACAGAGCTGTACGACCGTGCATCGTCCCTGTTCAATTCGCTGCTAGAAGCGAACCCGCGGGACCACGAAGCGCTCCTCGGTCGGGGCGAAGCCGAATTCCAACTGGGCAACTACCTGACCGCCAGGACCCAGTACAACCGCGCCAAGCTGCTGCGCGACGACGACGCCATCAATGAGCGCATCGCGCTCTGCAACCGGATCATCGAACTCGATCCCACGCGCCGCGGGATCAGCCTTCGAGAGCGCTTCCGCCGCAGCCGGGTGCTGATCGAGCGCGCCCGGTCCGCGACGCTGATGTGTCAGAACCCCTCCGGCGACGCGTTCGTCGGCCCTCTCGCCGCGCTGCCCCCTGACTTGGCCTCGTCCTTGGAGAACGCCGACAAGGCGCTCGCAGGGCGGCCCGGGCGCGCCACCGACGAGGCGGTCGAAGCAAATACCCTCATCGCGGAAGAGCTCTGGAACCAAGCCAAGCCCCTGTGCAGCGCGTCAAGCCCGCCGGATCCGCCTCTCGTGCACGTGATGGCCAAGCTGTCGAGATGAACACCATCCGAGAGATCTTCGCCAAGCTCTCCACGATGGGGAAATCCGGCCCCGTCCTGGACGAGCCGCAGCGATTCCTCCTGCTGTCGATCATCATCGGCATCTTCTCGGGCCTTGTGGTGGTGTGCTTCCACATCTCGATCGAGCTCCTCAACTGGATCACGATCCACTCGCTTGCACCGGGTGCCAAGTACCTGGCGCCGCTCTGGCCAGCCTTGGGCGGCGTGGCGGCCTACCTATTGGTCTTCTTCGTCGTGCCGACGGCGCGCGGAACAGGCGTGAACTACACCAAGACCGCCGTCTACGCCTCGGACGGCTACATTCCGTTCCGGAGCGTGCTGGGAAAGTTCGCCACCTGCACGCTCTCGATCGGAACGGGCAACCCGATGGGCCCGGAGGACCCGGCCCTGCAGATGGGCGCGGGAATCGCCTCGCTGCTGGGGCGCATCTTTCACCTCACTCGCGAGCACATGAGGCTCATCGCTCCGATTGGCGCCGCGGCAGGGATCGGGGCGGCCTTCAACACGCCCATCGCCGCCGTCCTGTTCGTGATGGAAGAGGTCATGTCGGCCTGGAACGCCGGCGTGCTGGGCTCGATCGTGCTCTCGTCCGTGTCCGCCGTGGTAGTCAGCCGCTGGTTCCTGGGCGACGAAGTGCTGTACCAAGTGCCGGAGATCGAGGTCGGCGACTACTCCGAATTGCTGCTCTACGCCGCGATCGGCGCGGTCGGGGGGTGGCTCTCCGCCCTGTTCTGCCGCTACTCCATCATGCTGCGCGGGCGGATTCTCAAGCTCCGCGAGCGCCGCAGGCTGTGGCTCCCGGCGGTGGCCGGCCTCACCGTCGGGATCGTCGGCATGTATGCGCCGGAGACGCTCGGTGCCGGATACCAAGTGATCGATGGCGCCCTGCACGACCGCTTCGCATGGAATCTGCTGCTGGTGCTGGGAATGCTCAAGTTGCTCTCCACTGCGCTGTGCTTCGGCTGCGGCACGCCCGGCGGGTTGTTCGCGCCGACGCTGTTCGTGGGTGCGATGCTGGGAGGAGGGCTGGCCGGCCTCGCCCAGCTGGTCTGGCCGCTCTCGACCAGTTCGGTCGCAGCCTACGTGCTGGTGGGGATCGGGGTCTTCTTCGCCGGCGTGTTCCGGGCACCGATGACTTCCGTGTTCATGGTGTTCGAACTCAGCGCCAGCTATGTGGTGATCCTGCCCGTGATGATCGCCAACACGATCGCGATTCTGGTTTCGCGACGCATGGAGCACGATTCCGTCTTCCATATGGCCGCCCATCAGGACGGCCTGGACCTTCCCTCCATCGAAGACCGGCGGGAAACGCCGGCCTTGACCGTCGAGGATGCCATGCAGAGGACGCGGGACCTGGTCGTCTCGGACCGGATCTCGGTGTCTGAGGCGCTGGAAAAGATCGAAAGCTCCAACGCCGATGCTCTGCTGGTTGAAGTGCGTTACGGCCAATGGCGCTGGGTCGGCAAGCGGGAACTGCGGCGCGCGAAAGACAACGGGGACGAGGGCAGCAGCCTGCACAGGACGATGAAGATGTGGCCCGTGGTCCGCACGTATCCGGACCTGCCGCTGGACCAAGCCCTGCGCAAGCTGGCGATCTACCCGGCGCTGCCGGTCACCAGCCGCGTCAACCCCAGCTTTCTGCTGGGCACCCTGACTCTGGCCGACGTGCACCGGGCCTACGGAATCACGCGGCAGGAACCCAAGGCCGAGGCGAGCAGCGTCGGGCCCTCGTCGGCTTAGGCGCTATCGTCGTCGCAGCCGAAGCTTGCGGGCACACCGTGCTTGTTCAGCTCGGCGATGCCAATGCGCGAGGTGTAGTAGCCCTCTACCGTCAGGCGCTTGAGCCTGGCAAAGAAGTCCGCGCCAGGCTTCAACTCTGGGACCTTGCTGCGGTCTAGCGATTCGAGGATCGCGACCTGCTGCGCCTCTTCGAGCGCCACGAAGGGCGCTCCGTGCAGGCTGATCGCGTGACCGTCAAGCCATCCCAGGCCCTTGAGGAACGTATGGCCTCGGTCCGGGTCGACATCGTGCAGCATCAGGTCAATGTATTCGTTGACTTTCGCCGCCTTCGCTCCGGGCGTGTCGGTCGTCGGGATGATCAACTCGCTGAGCACCACGACAGTCTCGTTCTGATGCTCATCGAAGAGCAGGGGCTGCCACGGCGATTCGGCCGCAGCCTGGGCGGCCGCGCCCGGGGCGGGAGCGATCGTGGTAACCAGCGGCCCAGCAGCCGCAGCACCCGTGCCGACAAGGGCGGACTTGAGCCAATCGCGACGTTCCAAGGCAGATTCTCCGGAAAGACCGCCATTGATTGTACTACTAGACGGGACGCGCGGAAGGGCAGCGATCCTCGCTTCCGGACGGCCGAGCGGAAGCGTTCGGCGCTTGGCAGGCACAACTGCCCTTGCCAACGAAAGGGGCCGCGCCAAGAGCTGCTCGCCCGTTGGCGCGGCCGGTGCGGGAGCGGCGCGGTGGGCCAGCCGCTCCCCGGCGGGGGGTAGGGTTATTCCTTCGGCCCGAAGACCCACATGAAGCCGACGGTGAAGGTGTTTTGGTCCATCGAAAGACCGCCATCGCAGGACGGGCACCCGAAGAACGCCACGTCGGACCAGTCACGCCGGTACTCGATGCGCGTCAGGAAGCGCGGGTCCTCCTTGACCGGCTGCACCTCGAAGGTGAGCGTGTTCTCGCGCAAGTTCTGCACCATGCCGGTGGAGCGAGCGTCCGAGTCGTCCAGGAACTCGATTCGGTAGGCCAGCCGGACCTGGTCCGAGAGATGCACGCGGGCGTAGCCGCCCATGCCCCAAGACGTCGCGTAGATGCCCATCGGGTCGGCAACCGAGATGTAGTCCAAGTTGACCATGACCTCGAACCGCTCGTGCAGGCCGCCGTACATGTTCCAGCTGAAGTTCTTGAGCAAGCCAGTCGCTCCCTGGTCGCCTTCCGGTCCCGAGATCCAAGTGGCGGTGGTGTTGAAGCGGTCGTTCGGGGCCGCCGAGATCTGAGCGCCGTACGACTTGCCGGAGTTCTGGTCCCAGGCGTTGTCGAATCCGTTGACGAGCATGAACGTCGCAGTCACCGTGTCGTTGAGAGGGGTGCTGATCTTGGCACCGAAGTGCGAGAACGGCTCGTTCCACGCCCACAGGATGCCGCGCGTGTAGTTCCAGTTCAGGTGAGACTCGGCGACCTCCAGTCCGGCGATCGTGCCGAATGCGCCGACATTGAACTCGGCCCCGTTGGCGAACTGGTAGTAGCCGTAGGCCTGCTGGATGTAGATCACGTCTTCCAGCGGACCGGGCTCGAGCCCGTCGCGGAACAGGCGGGCGCCGGAGCCGAACCAGAGGTCCGAGCGGAAGCCGATGGGTCCGTCGCCGCTGGCGTCGATCTCGAGCTTGGCCTGGTTCAGGCCGAAGCCGCGGGAGTTCGGGTTGGTGTAGTACAGCGTGTTGTAGCCATCTTCGGGAGCGTTGGTGTTGTACGTGTAGTACGTGTCCAGCAAGCCCGTGAACGAGATCGGCTGGCCGCCGCTGCTCGCCACGCCAACGGGCGACTCCTGGCTGGGCTCGGCGTCGGTAACGGCCGCCGGCCCGTTCCATTCCGGCTGTTCCGGGGTCGCCGCCAAGAGCGGCGGCTGGGGCAGCATCGGGGCGGCCAAGTCCACCGGGGCCTCGGCTGCCGCCTCGACGGGCTCGGCTGCCGGCGCCGCGGCAACCTCGTCACTCTCGTTGAGCGAGTCGAGCATCGCTTCGAGTTTCAGCAGGCGTGCCCGTAGCGAACTCAGCTCCTCGCGAAGCTCCGCTTCGACATCAGCGGTCTCGGCAGTTGCCGTCTCCGACGCGGGGCCCGCCACCAGCGGGGCCGCGAGCAAGGCAAATGCCAGTAACTTGAGCATTAAATCTTTCATGGTGTCCTCCTGTGATCGAACCCGCCTCCCCCCTCCCGAGGGCGGCGTGGAATGCCTTGGCCGGTTCGTATCGTTTGTCCAAGCGAAGGTTGTGCACCTGCTTGAAACCCCACTGTAGGGAACGGCCCTAGGATGGGCAAGAAGATTCTTTTTATGGGCTAAATTCAGAATCTTTACTTGAACTCAAAAAAGTGCAAATGATTTTATATCAATCATTTACATACAATAGTGGGCTATCTTGAATACGTTTGCAGTCGTCTGGAAGCACCGCTGAGGAAAGGAAATTTCGGGCGCTGTGCAGCAAGTGGAGTTGGGCGGTCTCGGTGTGTCCGCAACGGCAGAGCAGGTGCGCCAGTTCATGGGCCAGCGGGGAGTAGCTGTCATCGCGCCGCGGCAGCCAGTGGCTCTGGTACGCGATCCACGCCGTGTTGAAGTACGGAGCGGTGGTCCCGCGCTCGAGCCGGGGGCGGTACGAGACGGCCAGCGAAGCAGTGCCCGCCACGCGGCCGATCAGGAATGCCGCGGGATAGGCCGCGGCGGCGGGGAGCTGCGCTGCCAGCCGAGCCACCGTCGGCGGCACGCCTGTCACCGGGTCGGTCAGGCCGGTATCGATGCGGCGGTCCTCGGGCGGCAGGGCCAGCCGGACCAAGGTGACATCGCGGATCGCCACGCCGCAGGTCGCGAAGATGGCAGCCGTCTTGCGCAGCTGGCGGATGGCACGCACCTGCGTCCAAGGGGTTCGCTGGTCGAACGCCACTGTCGCGTCGAGGCTGAAAGGCAGGCTGGGGCGCCCCTTGGGGTACAGCTCGCGCTCGGTGAGTTGGCGCGCCTCAGCCGAGCCGAATCCGGATTCGGCCCAAGGCGCGAACCGGCTCCGGGCTTCAACCGCCGCCCCGCCGGCCAACAGCGCGGCCAGCAACAGGGCGGCCCGCCGCGACAGCCCCCACCCGTGCATGAGGTCCCATGATAGACTGCGGCAGGCCCGCCGGAACTGCAGCGCGGCGAACTCGCCGCGGAGCACATCGAGACTGGGACATGCACATCTCGAGCCTCGACACCCCCGCCCTGCTGGTCGACCTCGACAAGACCGAGGCGAATCTGGACCGGGCCGCCAGCTACGCCCGGAGTCACGGCCTGCTCCTGCGCCCGCACACCAAGACGCACAAGTCGCCGCTGATCGCACGGATGCAGCTGGACCGGGGCGCGGCCGGCCTGACCGTCGCCAAGGTGGGCGAAGCCGAAGTGATGGCTCGCGAGGGAGTGCCCAACCTACTGCTGGCGTACCCGGTCTGGGGCGACACCAAGTGGCACCGCCTGGTCGAGGTCGCCAAGAGACTGCCGGTCACAGTGGCGCTGGATAGTGCCGAGGCGGCAAGCGGCCTGTCGCGCCACGCGCAGCGGGCGGGAACCACCCTCGGGATCTTGGTCGAAGCCGATCTGGGCATGCGACGCTGCGGACTGCCGCCGGGGGAAGGCCTGGTCCGGCTGGCTCAGGCGATCAGCGCCATGGGCGGGCTGCGGCTTGAGGGGCTGATGTTCTACCCGGGCCATATCAACCTCGCCGCCGAGTCGGGCGAGCAGCAACTCGAAACCCTGCGCAGGGAACTCCGGGCGGTGCTGGAGAGCTTCCGGGCGAAGGGCCTGCCCACCGAGGTGGTCAGCGGCGGATCCACGCCGACTCTGTTTCAGTCGCACACGATCGAGGGCATGACGGAGATCCGTCCGGGCACCTATGTGTTCAACGACCGGACGCAAGTCGCGGCTGGTGCCTGCACGTGGCAGGACTGCGCCGTGACGGTCCTGGTCACCGTGGTGTCGACTCCACGACCGGACGCGGCGGTCATCGACGGTGGCTCCAAGACGTTCACGTCGGACCCGCTGCGCCCGGGCGGGGACGGCTGCTTCGGCCGGGTCGTGGAGATGCCCTCGGCCCGGTTCCATAAAATGAACGAAGAGCACGGCCTGCTGGACTTGCGAGAGCATGCCGGGCCGCCGCCGCGCATTGGGCAGCGGCTCAGGATCATACCCAACCATGTGTGCGTCACCGTGAACATGCACGAAACGGCCCGCGGCTTGCGCGGAGAGACCGTGCAGCAATCCTGGCCGGTGGCAGGACGGGGCAAGCTCCAATGAGGCGCGGCGCAGTCAAGACTTGAGAAGGAAGCGGCAACGTGAGCAATAACCAACAGCGATCGATCCAACGGGTAACCGCCCAGGGCGCGCCCAATCCCCAAGGGCCGTACTCCCACGCGGTCAAGGCGGGGGGCTTCGTCTACGTGTCCGGGCAGGCGGCGCTGGATCCGGCGACTAGCAAGCCGATCCACGGCACGGTGGCGGAAGAGACCCGCCGCACGCTCGAAAACCTCATGGAAATCCTGGAGGCCGCCGGAGCCTCGCTGGAAGATGTCGTCAAGTGCAGCGTGTTCTTGGCGGACATCCGCGACTTCGCTGCCATGAACGCCGTGTACGCGGAGTATTTCGATGCGGCCAAGCCAGCCCGGACGACCGTGCAGGCCGTGCTGCCTGCGGCCGGGCTGAAGGTCGAAATCGACTGTATAGCGTACGTGGGCGACTGAGTCTGGCGACAACTCGCTGCAGGTTTGGCCAATCGGCCCGGATATGGGCTCCATGCATTGCAGGAAGACGGGCTAGCGCCTATGATGGGAGTCGGCGAAAGGGCGCACGGCACTTGTCCGGCAGCCACCGGCAATGCGACGCCGAATGTAACGGCAACCCCGGTCGGTGCGTCAAGTGTTGATAGTTGGCAATGCCGAATCTGCAGTATCAGGACCCGCATTCAGAGCCAGGCCCAGGCACTCCGGAATTCGGCCCGTTAGTCATCGACTCCCTCCACGTCGGGTGGTGGCGCAACCTGCTCAACGAGGTTGCCGAGATGACCAACCCGTCCGAGCCCGTCCAGATCCCGGACTACCCCCCCGCAAAGCCCGGGGAGTACGACTTCCGCGACCCGAACGTGTATTCGCTCAGCCGCCCGTGGTGGCTGGCGATCTTCGACACCTTGGGCGCGATGCGGGAATACGCCAAGCTCCCGCCGCCGCCAGAATTCCCGCCCGCCCAGCCGGGGATGCCGGACCTGCCGCCGCTCACCCTCCGCACGCTGGCGCTGCCTTGGTGGTCCGGATTGCTGGAGAGCTACCGGCTCGAGCAGGAGATGCGCAACGCACCTCCCTTGGTCGTGACATCGAAGCCGATTCAGGTCAAGGAGATTTGGGGGAGTTTCAGCCGCCGCAAGGACGGCATGATCGCCACGGCCTGCATGCATGCGCTGGTCGTGCTGGTAATGTTCGGCTTCCAAGACAACGAGTACGTCGCGAGCCGCTCGGGGACCGTCACGCTGGTCGTTCCAGTCGACGTCTCGCCATACCTGGCCCAGCTGCAGGCACCCCCCAGGCCTGATCCCGGCGAGAGCGGCGGAGGTGGCGGCGGCGGCGCGAACTCGCCGATGCCGGCGAGCCGGGGCAAGCTGCCGCGATTCTCGCTCGAGCCCCAGCTCGCTCCGCCGAGCCCGATCATCCGCAACCGCAACCCGAAGCTGTCCGTGGAGCCCACGGTCCGCGTCCCGCCCGACATCAGCGTCCCGAACGTTGACCTTTCGGTCTTCGGAGACCCGTTCGGAGCGGACGGTCCGCCATCGGCGGGTCCGGGCACGGGCGGGGGTATCGGATCGGGCCGCGGCACCGGCGTCGGATCGGGCCGGGGATCTGGAGTAGGACCGGGATCCGGCGGCGGCATCGGAGGCGGAGTCTTCCGGATTGGCGGCGGGGTGTCGAGCCCGCGCCTGCTGTCCAAGATCGAGCCGGAGTATTCCGAGGAGGCCCGCAAGGCGAAGTACCAGGGCGTGGTCATGCTCTCGGTTGAAATCTGGGAAGACGGACTCCCTCACAACATCCGCGTGGTGCGCAGCCTCGGACTGGGCTTGGACGAGAAGGCCGTCGAGGCGGTCCGGCAATGGCGCTTCAGCCCGGGCAAGAAGGACGGCAAGCCGGTGCGCGTCCAAGCGCAGATCGAAGTCAGCTTCCGGCTGCTCTAGACGGTCGGAGCGTCGACGAGCCCGCCAACTGCAACCGCTTCGGCGATGCGCTCGCACGCAGAGCGTGCTCCCCAGGCCTTTCGGAGGAGCACTGCGGGTGCTAGACTCGCTCCCATGCCTGCGATAGATCGCCGCGAGTTTCTGGCAGCGGCATCAGGCGCTGCCACGATCAGCGCCGGGGCCCAGACGGCGAGCGCCCCGACCAACATCCTGTTCGTCCTCGCGGACCAATGGCGCAGCAGCGCCTTGGGCCTCGGTTCCGACGCGCTCGTGCGCACACCGCACATCGACGGCCTCGCCGCTGAAGGCGCGAACTGGCAAAGGGCTTACGCCGCCAATCCCGTTTGCACGCCCAATCGAGCGTGCATCCTAACCGGGCGCCATTCCCATCAGACCGGCATGGTGCGCAACGACATCCAGCTGCCTCCGCAAGAGGTCTGCTGGCCGCAGCTGCTGCACAGCGCCGGTTACGCCACCCACTATGTTGGCAAGTGGCATCTGGACGGGCCTCCCAAGCCGGGCTATGTGCCGCCCGGCTGGCGGCGCAGGGGTTTTGCAACGTTCGAAGGATTCAATCGCGGGCACATCTACCACAGGCACTGGGGCTTCGACGACAGCGGCACGCCGCTGGCTGAGATCGCCGCTGACATGGATCCGTACTACGAACCGACGCTGCAGACGAACCTGGCGATCGACTTCATGCGCCGAAACCAGGACCAGCCGTTCGCTTGCTTTCTCTCCTGGGGGCCGCCACACACGCCGTTCCGGCCACCGGACGCGCACGATCTCTACGAGCCCGGCGAGATCGTCCTGCGCGGAAACGTGCCTGCCGAGCACGAAGCTCAGGCGCGCAAGGATCTAGCCGGCTACTACGGCCTGTGCGAGTCGCTCGACCACGAGATGGGACGGCTCATGGCATTCCTGGACGAGAGCGGTCTGCGCGACAACACGCTGCTGATCTTCACGTCCGACCACGGAGAGCTGGCCGGTTCGCACGGCAAGTACCGCAAGGGGGAGCCCGAGAGCGAGTCGCTCCAGGTTCCGCTCGTGATGCGGCTGCCGGGACGCATCGCAGCCGGGTCAGAGCCCGAGACCCTGATCAATTCCGTGGACCTGATGCCCACGCTGCTCTCGCTGTGCGACATGCCGGCCCCGGACACCTGCGCCGGCTTTGACCTGTCCGGCGCGGTGACGCCGGGCGGACCGGCTCCGAGCGTCGAATCGGTCTACTGCGAGGGCAAGGTCTTGAACTCACCCGAGATGAGGCCGGGCACAAACAGCCCCGATGCCCGCCCGTGGCGGTCGCTTGTGACCCAACGCTACAAGCTGAACGTCCGTGCCGACCACTCGATCGTCGATAGATTGTTCGATCTGCAAGAAGACCCGCTGGAATTGCGCAACCTAGCAAACACCGTCGAAACGCGCAGCTTGCAGGACGACCTGCTGGCCGAACTCAAGGCCTGGGGGCAAAGGACCGGCGATCCCTTCCCCGCCGCCCCGGAGCCTGCGAAGGAGCAATACGAGGGCAGCGAAGGCTAGCGATTGCCGGCCAGAGGCAGATCCAACGCTCAGCGCAAGCTCGGCTTTGCTACAGTTGCCTATCTTATGAAGGTTCCAGAATTTAGCCGCAGGGCGTTTGCCGCCACAGCCGCCGGCGCCCTCGCATCCCCGGTGCGCAGCCTCGCGCAGCGTGACTGGACGAACGTCACGCCGACGCGGTATCCCGACCCCGATATCGTCTCGCTCGACAAGCGATTCGACAAGTACAAGCTCGGCAACACGCCCATCCAACGCCTGCACGTCGGGACGCTTTGGGCCGAAGGACCGGCTTGGAACACGGTCGGCAAGTACTTGGTCTACTCTGACATCCCCAACAACGTGCAACTGCGCTGGCTGGACGAGGACGGCCACGTGAGCGTGTTCCGCCATCCGTCCGGCAACTCGAACGGCAACACGTTCGACTGGCAGGGGCGGCAGCTGTCGTGCGAGCACGGCAACCGCCGCCTGGTGCGCTACGAGTACGACGGAAGCACGACAGTGCTGGCCGACAGCTGGGAGGGCAAGCGGCTCAACGCGCCGAATGACGTCGTGGTGGATCCTGACGGCAACATCTGGTTCACGGATCCGGGCTACGGGAGCCTGATGCACTACGAGGGCAACAAGGGCCCCCTGGAGATCAAGGAAGCGGTCTACCGTATCGACGGTCAGAGCGGAAAGATGGAAAAGGTGGCCGACGAGATCTTCAAGCCGAACGGACTGTGCTTCTCGCCCGACTACAAGCTGCTGTACGTCGCCGACACGGGCGCATCGCACTACCCGGAAGCCGAGCGCGAGATCAAGGTCTGGGACGTCGACAACGGGCGGACTCTCCGCAACGGCAAGCGCTTCGTGTCCATGATGATGGAAGGCTTCGAGCAGGCGGGTAACGCGGACGGCATCCGCTGTGACACGGACGGCAACATCTGGTCGTCGGCCGGCTGGGTCGGCGACGGCTACGACGGCGTTCACGTGTTCGCACCTGACGGTGACCGGATCGGCCAGATCAAGCTGCCGGAGATCTGCTCCAACGTGTGCTTTGGCGGCGTGAAGCGCAACCGCTTGTTCATGACGGCCAGCCAGAGCCTCTATGCGGTGTACGTGGAGGCGCAGGGAGCGCACATCTCTTGATCCCGCGGCGGCACTGCTAGAATCGGGCCACGGAAGCTAATCCCGGCCGGTGTCGGGCCCGGTCTTCAAAACCGCTGTTTGGCGCTCCGCGTCAAGGGTGGGTTCGACTCCCACTAGCTTCCGCCACCAGCCCGGGCCCAGACGGCCCGCCTGATCAAACCTGTCATGGCAAGCCGCCCCAACGTCCTGCTCGTCTCAACCGACCACTGGCCCGCCGAACTGCTCGGCGAAGCGGGCCATCCCGACATCCTGACGCCCACCTTAGACGAGCTGGCGCGCAGCGGCGTTCGCTTCCGCAACGCCTACGGAGAGTGCCCCGTGTGCATCCCGGCCCGGCGCACGCTGATGACGGGAGTCAGCCCGAGGACGCACGGCGATCGCGATTTCGGCGAGACGAAGCCGATGCCGGACCTGCCGACCATGGCCCAGACGTTTCGCGACGCTGGCTACCAGGCCAATGCGGTGGGCAAGTTGCACGTCTACCCGCAACGGAGCCGGATCGGCTTTGACGACGTAATCCTCGATGAAGAGGGCCGCACGCAATACGGTGTGGTCG
Organism: Bryobacterales bacterium; assembly: GCA_022826925.1. GTDB lineage: Bacteria > Acidobacteriota > Terriglobia > Bryobacterales > UBA6623 > VXMF01. The sequence goes on along the minus strand of JAJDTX010000033.1, from coordinate 1,385 downwards.
ACGACTACGAGGCATTCCTAGCCGATCAAGGCTACGCGGGGCGACAGTTCGACCACGGCATGAGCAACAACGACTACGGCACGCGACCGTGGCACCTGCCGGAGGAGCTGCACGCCACGAATTGGGCGACCCAGCAGATGGTTCGCACGATCAAGCGCAGAGACCCGGGCCGGCCGGCGTTCTGGTTCCTCTCGTACCGACACCCGCATCCGCCGATCGTGCCGGTACAGACGTATCTGGAGATGTACCAGAACAGCGAGCTGCGCTGGCCCACGCAGGCGATGTGGTGCCGCGAGGAGCTGCCGTACCTGCTCCAAGCGGTTCGCGGACGGGCGGCCCACATGGGACCGCGGCAGATCCAAGAGGCGCTGCAAGCCTTCTACGCACTGTGCACGCACATCGACCACCAGCTCAGGGTGGTTGTCGGGACGTTGCGCGAAGAGGACCTGCTCGAGAACACGGCCATCTGCTTTACGTCCGATCACGGCGACATGCTGGGTCGGCACGGCATGTGGGCCAAGCGGCTCTTCTACGAGCCGTCGGCGAATATCCCGATGATCTTGACGGGCCCGGACGGAGACCGGCGCGTAGGCCACCACCGCGTCGACGGCCGCCTGGTCGGCTGGCAGGACGTGATGCCGACCCTGCTAGATTTGGCCGGCATCGACGTGCCCGAGAGCGTGGAGGGCTTGTCGATGGTCGGCGAGCGCGAGCGTGACTGGCTCTACGGCGAGGTCGGCGAGCGCGAGCATGCCACGCGCATGATTCGCAAGGGGCAGCACAAGCTGATCTACTACCCGGCCGGCAATACGCGACAGCTGTTTGACGTCGAATCCGATCCTGCCGAGATCACCGACCTCTCCGGCAGGCCCGAACACGAAGCGGTGCTGGAGGAGCTGACGCGGCTGCTGATCGGGCAACTCTACGGCGGCGACGAAGAATGGATGCGAGACGGCGAGCTGGTCGGCCTGCCCAACCGGGAGTTCAGGCCGGGGCCGAACCGGGGCCTGTCAAGCCAGCGCGGGCATCACTGGCCGCCGCCGCCGAAGACGGACATGCAGCAGATTCAATGGCATAGCGAAGATGACGGCTAGCGTGGGAAGCCCGGCAGTCGCCACCCGGTGACCCGTCGAGCAGGACAGACACGGCTTCGATTGCCGAACCCCGCATCGGCGAACGGAGCGTGCTCCAGCGGAACGGCGCGGAGGCCATCGCGGGACGCTGCACGGTTTCGCGAAACGGCAGCTAAGGGGCGGCGCAACAATAACTTAGTTGGTCTGGCGGCTGTTTTGCCGTGAATTGCCTGTCGGGCAAGGGGCAAGAGTAGCCCGTTGCGCCCATTTGCCGATCCCGAGAGCCCCCAGGTCGGGGTGGCGGGGGTAAGA
>JAJDTX010000042.1 GCA_022826925.1 Bryobacterales bacterium | reverse complement strand
GACGGACCCGGACCTCGCCTAACGGGATGTGCTGCGGTCCCACTCTGCGAGTTATCGCACAACCACCGCGCGTTTGTCCAGCCCCTCTCCTAACTCCTTATGCAATCCGCCCCTCGCTATCTGACATTGAAAAGCCCTGCGTCAAGGAGCAGTTCGAGGCGGTCTTCTCTTATTTTCCGCGCGCATGGGTGGGCGCCCAGCTCAGACCGAGATTGGGAAAGCGACTAGACGCGGGCCTGCAACGAAGGACGCGGGCGAAGGCAAAATGTCTGAAATTCGCTGGGAAGTTCACGAAGAGATCGATCGGATGACTGACAGATAAGTCACAGGCTTGAAGAGATTTCTCGCCACTTACCCGAGCCCCCTTGCTGCTGCGTGCCGCAATGCCCCGGAATCGGACGAGCCGGAAACCGAGGAAGAAGCACGGTTGGTCGCGGAGGCCGAAGAATGGTTCAAGCAAAACGGTGGCCGGGGGATCCCGCATGAGGAGATCAAGCGAGAATTCCGCCTAGAGCGAGCTGCTCATGGCCCGGAGCATCGCTTGGTCGAGACAGGCACGGTCGGACCTTAGGAAGCTCTCAAGACGAGACGCTGATCGAGTCGAGCGCGTGGTAGAGAGATTAGCCGTCTCGGAACAGGGAGACGTAGAGCGGGTCAGGGGCGCGAAACCTTGATCGACCCCAAACACAACTACAAGGCGCTACGCCGCTATTCGGGGATTGAAGGCACACTCGACAGCCCAAAATTTCCGCTCCGTAACACGGAAGACTTGTCGCTGTTCGCCCGACCGCGGCTCGAGCGAGGCTAGCTCTCGTCAGCGGGCTTCGAACGGAGCGGCGAGGCTTCTCGAAGCTCCACGGTCCTCGTCTCAGGTCTTCCGGCGAAGGAACTGATCTCGGTACGGCCCGCTACCCCGCGAGCCTCGCGTGGCTACTTCACGCGCAACCGGACACGGACCACCTCAAACGGGCATTCACGCCCGTTTTCTAACAGAAGACTCACACCATGTTAAGAACCATGTTAAAAACTGCTTTCGTGAGCATTTTGTGAAATCCGTTAGTTTAGCGTGGACGATTCGCAAGGGTGGTTGCTATGGGTCCCCATTCATGCCATCGCAGCCAGCCTCAGACGTGCGCACCACACCTCCTGAGCCTTGCCCTCGATCCGGGACGGGTGGCTCTTCCGGGTGTCTTGCAAGCGCAGTCTCGAGCGCTATGGCAGAGCACTGTGCGCGATTGGTGAGTCTTGCTGACTTTGGACCCTGCGCGCCGGTTTCGACGGTTCGCGCCGCTCTCCCGCAGCGGCAAGGACCTGGTCGCGGAGCGCGGCGCCAGCGTGCCCCTTAAGGCGGTCGGGCCGCGGTGTCGCAGCTTTGGCCCCGCAGGGCACGGAACCGCGTCGGACTCCGAGAGGTCCTGCACGAAGCCCGAGCGCGGTGCCAATTGAAGTAGCAGCGGATCGGATGCAGCGTCGTTTCACAGCCTCGGAACCGGATCGGCCGTGGGGGCGGAACTACGGGTCGCCCGGCCCGGGCATGCGGTAGCCGACCCCGCGCTCGTTGAAGATGTAGGCAGGGCTGGTCGCGTCGTCGCCGAGCTTGTGGCGCAGGCTTCTGACGAAAACGCGCACCGTGTTCGGCTGGACGTCGTCGCTCCTGGCCCAGACCCGGCTCAGCAGCGTGTCGAAGGGCACGACCCGTCCCGCGCGGAGCGAGAGCACGCGCAGGAGCTCGTACTCGGTGGCGGTGAGCTCGACGGCGTCCCCGCCGACCGTCACCCGGCACCGCTCGTAGTCGATGGCGAGTTCGCCAAGCACGAACGCGTCGGGCTGCTCGTGCCGGCGCAGCGCTGCCCGGATCCGCGCCACCAGCTCAGTGGGCGAGAACGGCTTGACGATGTAGTCGGCCGCGCCCGCTTCGAGGGCCTTGGCGACCGTCTCGTCGCGGCCGTAGACGGAGATGAAGATGACCGGCTGGTCGGAGAGCTCGGGGATCCGCCGCATCAGCTCGATGCCGTCGGCGTCGGGCAGCATCAGGTCGAGCAGCACCAGCTGCGGCCGCTCGGTGCGGAGGATCTGCGGCAGGTCCTTGGGCTCGCCCGTCACGAGCGGGGCGTAGCCCGCTTCCGAAAGCGCGTCGCGCACGAAGCGCAGCGTCTGCGGGTCGTCGTCCACCACAACGATGCGCGCCGGCTCGCCCCGCTGCGAAGCCGCCCGGGGGCCTTCGGCGGAGGCGTCTGCCGGCCCGCCGGCCATGGGCAGCGTGAAGGTGATCGTCGTGCCGCGGCCGGGACCCGCGCTCTCCGCCCGGATGCGGCCGCCGTGGGCCTCCACCAGACCCTTGCAGATCGCCAGGCCCAGGCCGTGACCGGCCGGGGTTCCTGAACCGGCGTCGGCGTGCTTGCGGAACAGATGCGGCAGCAGCTCCGGCACCACCCCCTGCCCCTCGTCGGAGACCGAAACCGCGACGCTCGCGTCCTCGTGCACCGCCGCGACCCGGACCGGCGACGACTCCGGGGCGTGCCTGGCGGCGTTGGCGAAGAGGTTGTTCAGCACCTGCACGACGCGCCGCCGGTCGGCCATCACGGCGGGCAGGTCGGCCGGGAGGTCCACGAGCACGGCGTGCCGGCCGCCGCCGCCCACGAAGGTGTTCCGCGCCCGCTCCACCAGCCCGGCCAGCTCCGAAGGCTCGGGTGCGACCGAGAGCGTGCCCGAGTCGATCCGCCCCGCATCCAGCAGGTCGCCGATCAGGCCGCGCATGTGGCCGGCCTGCTCCTCGATGATGCGGAAGAACTCGCGCATCTCGGCCGCCTCCAGCTCCTCCCCGTCCTTCAGCAGCGTGTGCGCCGAGCCCCGGATGGAAGTCAGCGGCGCGCGCAGCTCGTGGCTCACCAAGCCCAGGAAGTCGGCCCGCATGCGCTCGATCTCGTCCAGCGGCGCCAGGTCCTGCATGGTCACCACCGTCGAGCGGACCCCGTCCCCCTCGGCCAGGATCGGCGTGACGTTGACCAGGGTCCGGACGCTGCGCCCGTCGGGCACCGACAGCACCATCTCCTCGGAGCGCACCTTCTCGCCGTTGCGGAGCTGCCGTGCGATGGGGATCTCGGCCAGGGACACCTCGCGGCCGTCGGCGCGCCGGCAGGAGATCAACTCCAGCAGTTGCTCGGGAGCGCTTCCGGGCTCGCGCAGGCCCTCCACGATGCGCCGCGCCTCGCGGTTGAACGACACCGGCCGGCCGCTGGCCGCATCGAACACCACGACTCCGACCGGCGAGGTCTCGACCAGGGTCTCGAGGTCGGCCCGCGCGCGCCGCTCGCTGCGGTGCGCACGGGCGTTGGTGATCGCGGCCGCGGCCTGTGAGGCGAACAGCACCAGCAGCTCTTCGTCGGCGGCGGAGAACTCCCCGCCGTCCGCCTTCTCGCCCAAGAAGAAGTTGCCGATGTCCTCGCCCCGGTGGCGCATCGGAGTGCCCTGGAAGGTCCTCGAGAAGAACGGGGCGGGCGCGATGCCGAGCGCGCGCACGTAGCCCGCCAGGTCCGCCAGCCGGAGCGGGCCCGGCAGCTCGCGCAGGTGCTCGAACAGGCGGGGGCTGCCGGGCCAGCCCATCAGCTCCCGCTCCTCCTCGGCGCTAAAACCGGAGAAGACGAAGTCCCGGGGCGCACCCGCTTCGTCGACGGTGGCGATGACGCCGTAGCGGGCGCCGGTCAGCGCACGGGCGCTCGCCACCGTCGCGCGCAGCACGGTGTCGAACTCGAGGCTGGCGTTGATCTGCAGGATGGCCGCGTTGAGCGCGGAGATGCGCTCGCGCAGGGCCCGGTTCTCCCGGCGGAGGTCGTCGGATCCGGTCAATGCTCCTCCCTCGCGGCAGCGGCGCGCGGCAGATCACGCCGCCTCCGGTGCTCATTCACACTTTCGCAGGTCGATATTAATGAAACCAATATGGTCATTCCTACTGCATTCATCCTAATTTAACACGATTGCCCATATGCCGGCTCGAATGCTAGGAGATATCAGCACAACGCCGTGCGGGGTTGCCTTGGCGGTGGCGCGGCAGTTGGCGCGGCCTGGGCTGAGGGCCGCGGACTCAGCCACCGAAGTGTCCACTTGAGTGGTATGCTTACGGCACGCTGTTGATGCGAAAGTCAGTATGGGTCTGTCAAGTGCATAAGGAAAGAGGCTATTGGGACACTTAGCATGAAGTTGCATTTCGAGCGAATGCACGGCGTAGTGATCGTTACCAGCTGCGCCCGAATCGACGGAAACAATGCCGCAGCATTCGAGCGTGCGCTCTGCGAGATCGTTCAGGAGGGTGACCGTGCATTGGTGGTTGACTTTGAACCGCTCAAGTACATCGGCAGCGCCGGGCTGCGCGCGATCCTCCTAACCGCCAAGAATCTTAACGAACGGGCAGTAGGGTTCGGCTTGTGTGAGATTGAACCGCATGTCCGCAAGTTATTCGCGATCGGTGTTGACGAAGTCGTCTCGATCCATAAGACCCAGAAAGAGGCTGTCGCATCGTTCAGCGGCTGAAGTGCTCCTGGCCCGATCGACTTGCCGATGCCTGGGTTGAGAAGCCGGCACTGGGCACAATCGAGCCTAGGTTCTGAGCAATCGATGTGACTCCGCCGCTCCGCACTGCGGAAGCGGCTCAGGCGTTACAGCCGGGCTCGTCGCGGCGGTTCAGCGGGGCCGCACGATATCCGGCCGTGCCCACCTCAAGGAAGAGCTGCTCGACGGTAACAAGCAGCGATCTGTCGTCGGGACGATCAGCGCTTCTTCACGAGCGTCAGGCAGTTCTTGCCATTCTCGCGCCTGTACTCCAGCTCGTCCATCAGCTCCTTCACGATATACACCCCCAGCCCACCCACCTTCCGCTCGTGCACGCCGGCATCGATGGCAGGTTGCGGGGCACTCTGCAGTGGATCGAACGGGCGCGCTTCATCGACTAGCTCGATCTGCACTGCCTCTGGCTTGGACTTGAGCGTGATTTGAAAGCTGTGCCCGCTTGCTCCATACCCGTGATTGATCACGTTGGTCGCCAATTCGTCCAGCGTCAGCTGCACATGGAATAACAGGTCGTCGGGCCATTCATGCTCGGCCCCGAACTCTGCGACCGCCCGCTCAATCTGACCGAGCGCTTCGAGGCTGGACTCTAAGTTTAGGCTGAGCCGGTCCCCCATCGCTGCCTAACCCCGCTGGTTGAGTGCTAGGCATGTGATGTCGTCGAACTGCGGGGCCTCTCCTGCAAACCCGTGTACCGCTCGGAATACGCCGGCGGTGGCCGCCTCCGCCCCTTGCGGCGCCTGATCGCGGAAGGTATCGTGTAACCGCTGCAGGCCGAACTGCTCCCCATCGATCTTCTGCGCTTCGGTCACCCCGTCCGTATACAGCAGCACCGTATCGCCTTCCTCGAGCGTCACCGAGTGCGTCCGATACTCGATTCCCGGCATCACGCCCAGCGCGACCCCCCCGGTGTTCGGCAGCAGTTCTGCGGAGCCATCGGCATGCACTACCAACGGGCTGTCGTGGCCCCCGCTGGCATAGGTGTAGGTGCGCGTCTCAGGGTCGAACACGGCGTACAGCACCGTCACGAACATCATCTCGGCGTTGTCATCGCTGAGCACGCCGTTGACCGTCGTCAGCACCGCCGCCGGATCGTTGGACCCGATCGCCGCCCCCTTGAGTAGCGTCCGACTCGACATCATGAACAATGCTGCCGGCACACCCTTGCCCGACACGTCGGCGATGGCCATGCCCACGAGTCCGCCGGGCAGCATCTGCACGTCATAAAAGTCCCCGCCCACCGCTTGGGCCGGTTGCATGTTGGCGTGGACCTCGAAGCTGTCCTCCTTCGGAAACTCGGTCGGCAGGATCGAGGCCTGCATCCGGCGGGCCACGTCGAGTTCGCTCTCCAGTACGGCCAGCTGGTCGCGAGACTCCATCGCCTGCTTCCAGACCACCGAGTTTTCCAGGGTGCGGTCGATCGTCACGCGCAGGTCGCCGAAATCGATCGGCTTGGTGACAAAGTCAAACGCCCCGCGATTCATCGCCGTGCGGATGTTCTTCATGTCCCCGTAGGCCGAGACGACCACGGCGCGCACGTCCGGATCGACGCTCGGAATCCGCTGCAACAGCTCCAGTCCGTCCATCTGGGGCATGTTGATGTCCGACAGCACGATGTCGAAACGATCCTGCCGGTCCAGCTTGTCCAGCGCTTCCAAGCCGTTGTGGGCAAACTCCAGCACGTATTGCCCGGAGCGGATCTCGCGCCGCATCCGCTGCCTAACCAATTGCTCCAGATCGGGCTCGTCGTCGACCACGAGGATGCGGTGTGGGCCGCCCGGTGTCACTTCGGCTGAACTTTGCACAAGATCCTCCCGTTCAGAGCCGCTCATGCCAGACGAACGGCAAGCGCTCGCAGCCGTTCAGCCGCGGGCCGCCCTCGTCTGTGCCCATACAGTCACTATTCTATACCGCCGCCCGCCTGATTTCCGGCATGATCCGGAGCCGCTCTCGCCGTGCCGGTCGGGCTACAGGTAGCGCCATCGGATGTCCATCGGGTTGCTGGGGGAGATTCGTCCGCCCGGGGACACACTCTCGATGAGCGCGGCACTGCCGTCCCGGGTTCAGAGTCGGTTCACATTCTGGTATGTTCGAGAAATGACGGCTTTCCGTAATACTTCCTTGGTCATTAAGACTGTTATCTTCTGTACCGCCCTGCTAATCGCTCCGGCGCAATCCGAAGCTGCGTGCGCGGAGCGCAGCATCGCCGCTAGCGCGGTGAAGACAAAAGCAGACGTGAAGGCGTTCGTGCACTGTGCCCACGAATTGATCCAAGAGGTGGGCATCGATGCGGCCTACGAGGCTTTCCACAACGATCCGCGCTGGAAGAGCGGCCCAACTTACGTTTTTGGCGTGGAGCTGATTCCTGACGGAACCAAGGCCAGGTCACTCCTGTTCCCTCCCAGCCCATCCCGGGAACACTGGACGACCTTCGACCGCACGGACAGCTTCGGGGCTGATCGCCAGCCAGCGGCAGTGCGCGTGATCGAGGAGTATGGCGGCGGCTGGTGGTACTACACATTCAGGAATCCCGTCACCGGGACCCCCGCCCCAAAGGCATCGTACATCCTGCCGGTCGATTGGAAGGGAACTCCGGCCTACATCGGCTCCGGCGTGTACCGGCGCGACTTCCCCGGGGCTTGCGAGAGGGAGGAGGTCAACGCCGCGGGGCTGTCCGCCGAGCCTTCCGAGGCCAAGCTGAGGGAATTCGTGCGCTGCGCAGCACTGCAAGTCGAGGCCAAGGGGTATTTCGCGACACAGATGTTTCGAACCGACGAGCGCTGGAAGTCAGGCTCGGTCTACGTGTTCGGAGTGGATCTGGCCGGCAACCACGTGTTCACCGGCCGCGGGCTGGCCGTGAACCGAGTGAGCCTCGCGGAATGGAAGCGAGACGGTTCGGCCGAGGATCCGCTCGCGGGTCGCGACGTGGCTGCCATCGGGGATGCGTTCGGCGAGGTCTTTCTGTACTACAGCACCATCAACCCGGCGACGGGCAGAGTCGGGCGCAAGGTCTCGATCGTCCAGAGGGTCACAGCCTACGGCATTCCGATTCTCGTCGGTGCAGGCTACTTCGTCGACTAGCCTCCGCAGCTCAACACCCGGTCGTCGCGCCAGAGCTGGTTGGCTTGTGCCGATCACGTTACACGTGCCGCTCGCTCGAGGCGATCTCGCATCTCGTTGGTGAGGGAAGGGGTCACGCGGCGATCCCGCAGACGTGCAGGTTGCGATCCGGTGGCCACGTCGGCGCCGCAACTGGCACCAGTCAGCTCCGACGGCCCGCCCTCGCCACGCCGCGATCCACTCTGGCCGGGTACATCAGGCAGCCATCCGCTTGCGCTCTCGGGCGATATCCCATCGCGCCTGCTCCCACAGCCACCCTTCGGCGCTGCCCCATCCGGCCATCTCCAGCCGCACGGCCATCGCCGGACTGATCGCGCAATGCCCGTGGATCACCCGCGATAGCTGGACGGGCGTCACTCCCAGTCGAGCTGCGGCGGCAGCTATCGTCCGCTCGCCGCCATGCCGAGCCGCCTCCGGCCCGATGCAGCCATCCGCGACAGCCCATCCGGGATGCGGCGGGTCGCGGCGCATGGCCGCGTCCTGTCTCGCAGGTATCTCTGTCATGTGCACCCCCTAGTGGTGGTAGTTTTCGTACCGGACGGCGCGGACATCCGGGCTGTCCATGCGGAACGTGACGCGCCAACCCTGCGAGACGCGAACGCTCCATTCGTCGGCGCGCCGACCGCGGCGGGGATTCAGCTCATTGCGCTTGATCCATTCCAGTACCTTCTGGCGGGAGACCGCCTCGCAAGCGGTCGGACCGGTCGCCCACATCTGGCAAAACACCATCGCTAGTGGACAATGGTAAGGCGTCGGGTCACAACGGATCTGAGGGCTTCTAGTCTCGCTGCTGGTGTGTCGTGACCAAGCAGCACGTGTCCACAGCAATCCACCCCTTCTAATGCCGACACCGCCTACGTCCGGATTCCGCTCGCGCTTTCTCGCCATGTTCGCGCTTGTGTTCGGCGGTGAGATGATCTTCAGCCTGCCCTATCACCTGCCGCGGTACTACCGGCCGACGGTCCTTGAAGTGTTCGGGCTTTCCAACGCCGACCTTGGGGACGCCTTCGTCTTTTACGGCGTCCTAGCCATGATTGGGTATTTTCCCGGCGGTGTGCTAGCCGACCATTTCTCGGCGCGCAAGCTCATGACCCTGTCGCTGGCCACAACCGCTGCGGGCGGCGTGTACTTGATGTCCTTCCCCGGGTTCGCAGGCCTCTCGTTTCTGTATGCCTTCTGGGGAGTTACCTCCGTCTTCCTGTACTGGGGGGCCTTGATCAGGGCGACCAGATCGTGGGGTGGAACGGCCTCGCAGGGCCGAGGTTTCGGCTGGCTGGACGGGGGGAGAGGCCTTGTGGCAGCGTGTTTCGCAAGCCTCGGCGTGATGCTGCTGCGGGCCGGCCTCGGCGGTGACCCGGCGCTGGCCGACGCAGCGACTCGAGCGGGCGCACTGCAGACAGTCATCCTCCAATACACGGTCGCCACCCTGGCAGCGGGAATTGTTGCTTGGGTGTGCATCCCTGATTCCTCGGCTGAAGAACTCGAGCGTGGCCGGAACAGTTGGCCGGCGATTCGAACTGTGTTCGGAATGCGCCCGGTCTGGCTCACAGCGGTCATCGTGACTTGCGCGTATGCAGGCTACAAAGGGATCGACTACTATTCCGGGTACGCCTATGACGTCCTGGGTATGAACGAGGCTGATGCGGCGGGCTTCACTGCCAATGCCGGCTACCTCCGCCTCGTTGCTGCACTGGGGGCAGGCCTGCTGGGGGATAGGTTCGGGATCGCGCGCATGGTCTGGATCTCGTTCGGAGCCTTGGCGGGCTGCTGGGCTATCTTGGATCTCCTCGACGCGAGCCCGGAAGTCCTGGCAATCGTGTACACCAACCTCGTGATCACGTATTTCGGCGTCTACGCGTTAAGGGGCCTCTACTTCGCGCTGCTCGAGCAAACCCGCGTGCCACACACGGTGACCGGGGTTGCCGTCGGCTTGATCTCGCTGTTCGGGTATACGCCGGACATCTTCATTGGTCCGATCGCGGGCCGGTTGCTGGACAACTTTCCGGGCGTCGCGGGCTACCAGTACTTCTTCTTGCTGCTTTGCGGAATCTCAACGATCGGAATGATCACTGCGGCAGTTGTGAGCAGGGCAGCCTCACGCCTAGAACCGGCACCAGGTGTCGCATAAACACGACTGCCGACTAGCACGCTCGCTCCGCTGGGCTGGATGCAACGGCCGCCCACGCCCGCTGCTTGTGTCCGGCCCGAGGGGCGCGTTGCACGACTCATGACCCGGGTGCGGGTAGGCTGGGAGATACGAGGAAACGATGGCGGGCAAGATCGACATCAAGAAACAGTACAAGCACCTTTTCGCTCCGAAGCGCGAGCCGCACCTAGTCGAGGTGCCGAGGTTTCAGTACTTGATGATCGATGGCGAGGGGTCGCCGCAGGGGGCGGCGTTTCAAGACGCGATCGGTGCGCTGTACTCGACGGCGTACACGACCAAGTTTCGTTTGAAGGCCGCCGGACGGGCAGACTTCGTCGTCCCGCCGCTCGAAGCGCTCTGGTGGGCGGATGACGAGTCTGCGTTTGACGAGAACCGCCGAGATGAGTGGCAATGGACGCTGATGCTCATCCAGCCTGATCATGTCTCCGAGGAAGACATCGCGGATGCCTCGGGCGAGCTGGACAAGAAGGAGAGGATCACCGCTGCCCATCGGAAGATGAGAATAGAACAACTGGAAGAGGGCGGAGCCGTTCAGTACCTGTACATCGGCCCGTACGACTCCATGGGAGGGGCGATCTCCGCCATGCAGGCATTCGCGGAATCGAATGGACTCGAGCTAGCCGGCAAGCACCATGATGTGTATCTGTCGGACCCCAGGCGCACCGCACCGGAGAAGCTGAGGACTGTGTTGCGTCGGCAGGTGCGCTGACGCAGCCGTCCTGCTGTCCAGCCGGACGCTTGTTGGTCGCAGTCAGAGTCAGCTGGGCCAAGCCTTGGACCGTGGACACGCTGACTATCAAGTCCGAGTACCAAGCCGTAAGGTTGGCCTAACTTGGCTGCGAAACCCGCCAGATCGATGTGGCTGTCCTCCCCAGCTCCCGTTGGCGGGCGTTGATTCTGCCCGGCGTCCAGTCTTCATAGTTCCCTGCAAGATCCCGTGGAGAACGGAGAGCGCATTCCGCATACTCGGGGCGCTTGATGCTTTAGGGCGAGTTGCCGATATGCCGGTTCAGATTCGTTTCTAAGAGCAACATGTTGCCGATTCTCGAAGGAAGTCAGGCCAAGGCCCACTGTGCTCCTGTTCAAGAGTTGGCAAGTATTGACACACATTGACACAAGCTGCCATGGTCTATACACTGAAACCAACCAGCCGGAGATAGGCTGAGAGTGAATTTCAACACGGAGTATCCAATGAATAGAATCAGCATGAGTCCAGCGCTTCCACAGGAAGGAGACACAGGAATCTGAAATTGGACTGGTCGTCACTCATCACACCATCTGTCCTCCTTGTCACAGCCGTAGTTGCATGGCATCTCCAGAGGGGGATTGCATCTAGGACAGCCACCCTGAATTTTATTGCAAGCCGGGAAACAGACAACCCGGAGTGGGTGCGGCTCCGGGAGAGGTTTCCAGTGCTTCGTGATTATTCCCGATGCCCTAGACGAGGAGCCGTTCCGTGGTACGGAGAAGGTCGATTTCGTCAGGATGGGGTACAGAAGCGTGTTTGATCAACTTTAGTACTATCTGGAAGAATGATTTCTTGCTCATGTATAGATCAGACCGGACCAAAGGAGACGATCATGAAAATCACACGCCAAGCAGCCTTGAGAAGAAGAGGGATAACGATCACAGAAGATCTTAATCCGACGATGTCTGTGCTGGACTCAGGTTTGAATATTCAGTTCTGGCCCATCGTCGAATCCCACAGCGTATCCAAGGGCACGAATTCGACCTATACAGTGGAGATTTCTCGAGAGGATCTGCTTAGAATGGTCGGAATACTGTTCGACGAGTCCGTTGAATCGGTAGGCGACATCTGATAGCTAGGAGCGCGATACGGGGGAGTAGTTTGGATATTGGTTAAGCAACCCACGTCGCGCTCTTCGGGACCGTCTCGCACGTTCTGGGCGCGGCATTCTAGGTGTGGCGCATATCCCAATCCAATCGGGCTTGAGGCTTAAGGAGCGTCCTCGAAAACGGAATGACCGGAATCAAATATCCCTTTTGATCTGAAGAACCGTAGCGCATCGTAGATTCTTCCAAGGCTCCAAGATAGGCTGGTCAGTTTTCTCGTATCAAAATAGGGGCCGGTTTTCGTCCCTTCGGCGGGAAGCATTCGAGCTTCAGACAAATAATGTAATAGCACAGCACCCTAGCCGTCCTTCCATTCCCGCTAATGAACGGGTGAATCCATCTCAGTCGCCATAGCGTGTAGGCTCCGAGCGTCACGACATCGATAGAATCCCAATAGCGATTCAAGTCATTGATCATTTCGTTCACCAACTCTGGAACGCGATAGTGCTGAGGAGGCTCGTAACTCCTGCTGTGAAAGCCACACTGACGGACCATGTGTGGAGCATAGCAGAGATGGTGCGGGCGACGTGAGTATCCGAAAGTTCGGATATTGCGTAGTTGGAATACCCGCAGATCTAAGCGGATCTAGCGTATTTCCTCGGCGATCTTACCTCCCAGTTGAACGAAGCTAAGACCAATTCCGTAGTACCACCGACTCCGTTCAGCCTGTAGATTGGCTCCATAGCTGAAGACCAAGACGTTGTTGAATAGAGAGACTTGAATGCCCATCCCGATATTCACCTCTGATCCTTTTGTGTTAGCCAAGTATTTCTTCGCGTCGGAGTCGTAAGTGGGATCTTTCCAATTTAAGAAAGTAGCATTTAGCCCAATCCCGGGACTTAATGCCCGCACGAATGTGTTCCTGCGCGCCGGATAGGTTCCGCCAAAGGTGACGCCAGGGGATGGAGCGAAGTTGACCGCAGCGACACCTTCTCCGTTGGAAGTGTTCAGCCGCTTCACGAACAGGAACGAATCGGTCGTCTTGGCTCGAAAGCCAAGATTACGGGGCTTGAACAGCCATACCATTCGTTCTTCCGTTGCCAGATTGGTTACGTGGATCTCGATCTGATCTACATCTTTCTCTTCAAATCTGTTGGGGTCGAGAATCGTATCGGGAACACTTGGGAAGCGGCCGTTCTGTCCGTCGTAGGGCCTGTCGGTGAATTCGAAAGCGATCGTAACGGTACCTCCATCGTCTGGGTCACTATCCTTCTGAGAGAAGTAGTTGTCGATGTGTGAAATGCGGTCTCGGTCGCCACCTTTGGTTTGAAACGCCTCAACCCGGATCTTGACTCGACAATTGTTCTCTAGAGGTAGTGCCATCTTTGTTTCGTCAAACCGTATCGCGATCATGCTCCGGTCGTCAATTTCGCTGTAGGGTCGCCTGATGATGTTTTCATTGCCACGGCGTTGGAGTTCGAAAATGTTTGTGTAGTGGGCAGGATGCGTAGCATTCTGAGACTTAGGTTGCTCGGCAAATGTAACTTCCGTAGACACGATCCAAATCCAAATAGAGCTGAAGAGCGTCAGTCGTTTCATATGTTCCGTTAGAGTCCCATTCTACTACCTCTACGCCCTCTCGATGGCAGTTGGGAAAGTGCTCCAAGAATTAGCAGAGCACGGCGTATGCCGCGACTGACATTCCGAGGGGCCGAGTGGTCGGCCGACATCGACAAACGCCAGTTCGGATTGGGATGGCGGACGAATATCGTCATTGCCGCGCGGCGCTTCCATCACCATCCGATACGGTTCAATCTCCGCTCAGGCTCTGGCTGGCGCGGCGGTGACTAGGTCGGCACCGAAGCAAGCTGGAGGGTCGACTGCACCTCACTCTTGGTGACGCGACACTGCTCGGCGGGAACGTCGACGGCATGCACGAGCTCCATTGAGTGACAGATGACACATTGGCCGGAGTTGAAGGCTTGGCAGTCAGGCCAGTTCGACCGAATCCAGACAGGCTAGCGCATATGCCCTGCTGAGCCCTCTCACGAACAGCTCCGGGACTATCCCCGCCAATGCTTCTTCTGGTAGTCGAGTAGTGCCGGTCCCGAGAGTTCCTCCGTCGCGGCACCGAGACGGGCATAGAAAACCTCCTTGGCCTCGCCCTTTTTCGATGCGAATACCGCTTCCGTGCCGGGACGGACATCGATGCGAGCAACAGTACGGCTGTCGAACACACAGAATCTTACGAGCATATCCGTGACGGCTATTGTTCCTAGCGCGTTCTTAACGGTCGCAGTCAGCCAGAGGCCCCATCCGTCGCGGTTTTGTCCCTTGACGAAGGGGTAGTCCGACTCGATTCCGACCGGCTGGCCGTGATCGTCGACACCGACCAGCAGCGTACCGCCGTGCGTGTTCATGAAAGCAGCAATTGTCTTGACGACCGCCCAGATGATTGCAGGGTCCGACTGCTTGGTATACAGGTTTCTCCGAGCCGTTGACTTGAACTCGACGGCTAGCGATTCGCCGCCATTGATCAGCGACTCTACCTCCGCTTCGATGGCCACGTCCTGCTCGGCGAACGGACTTTCGTCCCGCTCCGCCCGACGGTTTACAGGCTTGCCCATCGCGCTCTCGGCGTGGCGGAGCATGCTCTCGAAGCGCTGGTTGAAGAATTGCGCAAAGTCATTCCGGCGAATCGCCACCGGATCGATGTTGTGAGAGCGCAGGAAGCCATCGAGCACGTGCGGCTCAATACCGTCGTCCGACTCGATCCGTGGGAGATAGGCGCTCGGCGCGCTGCTGCCGATGCGGTAGCCCGAGTGGGCGTCAAGTGCCGTTTTGTTGACAATGCAGTCAGCGATTCCCCGCTCAATGCCGTTACTGTCGCACCAGTGTCGAGGGAACACTTGATAGATGTCGATGGCATCTTCCTTATGCGCGTGGACATGGATTGGCTGCCCGGTCTTGAAGTTTCGTGCCCCCTGCTTCATCTGGAGCGCATAAAGTCCCTTGTAGGCGGCGCTCCTTCGGGTGCGCAGCGAGAGCAGGCGCTCGGCCTGGAGCTGTGCCGCCTGCACTGTACGCGGCGGGGCATCGCTGTCATGATCACCGACCCACGCGATGCAGTCTTCAAGGTCGATCGCGAACCGCGTTTCCACTGCGCCGCCGTACATCTCTCCGAGCACGCCGCACCAATACCACTGCTCAAGCCGCTGTAGCGACGCATACGAGTCGGCCCGATCTTCCAGCCATCCGAAGATGGCCCCAAGCGGCACTAGCTGCGTCGCGTATGGCAAGTCCCAGTACTGGAAGATGCGCTGGCTGTGCAGGAACGGTACCGCACGCAGAAGCCCGCGCTCGGCGCGGTCCGCCCATTGCCGGTAGTCCTCGAGCGGCAGGCGCAGCACTGCACGACGCTTGCAGGAAACTGCTGGCACCTTTTCGTCGCCCGGATTCGCCTGTAGGTACGATTGACGCCTGCTGTATGTGGCCAGCAGCGTGACAATCTGTAGAAAGGGCGTGGCGTCGACGCCCGATAACAATTCATGCCGAGCGAGTCGCTCGTGCCGGTCGCTCCAGTCCTTGCGCAACTCGAAGTCGTCGGCGGCATACGTTGCGGTCAGCAACTCGAAGACCGTTAGCGTGACGCCGCCGGTGTTTACCTTCTCGAATACTTGGCAGACCGCTTCCTTGGGCGTCGACTTGGCAAGATCGATCGTCGGCACCTGGTACTGGACGAACGAGTTGACGATGGCGTCCTGAAACAGCTTCCATTTCGCGATTCGATCTGTTATCTCGCCCGGCCCCGACTGTAGGTAAACCATCTGCCAATCCATCGTTTCGCTGCTGTCAAGAACGATGTCCAGAGGAAACGCCTCTTCCGCGATTTCCCGGTCGCGAGTGCTCAGGTCCAGGTCTATCGTGCGACCGAAGTCGCTCCGCAAGATGCGATCCGCAGGGACACCGAAGATCCCCTCCTCCTCCCTGTCCACTGACGGGTCGATGCAAGCCTCGATCTTGGCGTAATAGTGACGGTGAAGCTCGTTGCCGCGGCGGTCCCTCGTGCGGACCGGGGTCTGGATCTTCAGGGCCTGGAACAGAGACGTCAGGCGTTGCTGGCCGTCAAGTAGGAGCATGTCGGGTGGAGGCGTGTTCGCAAGCGTCGCGCCTTCGAGAAGTCGAGCTTTGAAATTGACGTCTGGATTTCCGGCAACCAGCGTCATTACCGCACCGATAGGATACGAGTACGAAATCGACACCAGCAGGCTTCGGATGTGGTCGTCGTCCCACACCCAGCCGCGCTGGAAGTCCGGCAGCTGTAGCTCTCCCTTCCCGGCCCGGCCAAGCAGGTCCGCTAGCGGCAACTCATCGCTGCTGAACTTCTTCTCCATCTACAACAGTTATGTGACGAGCCTAGCGGGAGCACCGCCGAAGTCGGCGGATTTACGGATCCCCACACGTCCGCCCCGACCTCGGGCAACTTACTATCCTACTTGAGCGGATCATTTACGAAAGTAACGAAACCCGGAATGCTTGCCAGCGTAACCGTAGTGATCATCGGGACTGGACTTGCGCGGCCTGACCCGGCGGACACGGACGGGCTTGAGCAAGGCCCGGATTGCGTGGTGAAAGTCTTCGGCCATACGGATATGCTCGGCGTTGCCCGGCCTTGCTCGACCGGTAAGACTGCTCGGGCGATTCCACGAATCTGGCTTGTTCGGGCCGCCGGACTGCCGGGCACCCAGACTCACCGAGGACGTAGGCTACTATCGTGAAGGAAGCGGGTACGTCTGCCCGTCCGACGAGCGGTGATTCTAAATGGCTTCACACGAATATAGTCCAAGACAAGCTTTAGCGTTGCTGCTCAGGAAGGTCAGAGAACGCGATCCCGATCTAGCAATCGGCCTTGAAGCCGTAATTGATGCTGGCAAGGACGTTTTTCTTCCCACAGCGAAGGAGCGACGGAAATACCGCAAGACGGTGCAATTCACTGACGAACAGGCTCTCGACATTGCCCTGCAGGCCCTTAGGGCGCATTTTGTCGAACAGCCGCGACTCGCCACTTCGGCGATGAGTGAATTCGGAAAGGCCGTACCGGAAACCGAAGGCAATCGGAGGGATGAGGAGTCCTTTAGCCAATCCCCATCAGAATACGAGCCGCACGCTATAAGGGTTGAATTTGAACTCCAGACCGAGACGCAGGTCGCACCCAAGGGCGACGAAGCTGTTGATCAAACCGTTCCGCTATCGCCACCCGAGAAAGAGTTTCTCGACGAGCAGCAAGCAAATGTCGACCGTCTTACTGCACTGCTTAGATTCGAAGAGGGGGAGTCATGGCAACAGTGGCGGAACTAAAGCGCGCGATCGACACGATGTTGGACCATCCTCTCGGGATCCAGCAGTACCGACTGGCACGGACCGTTCAAGGGAAAGTGTACGAAGCGTACTTGTTCACCCTTTGTCTCCGGGCAGTCCGCGAGTTAGGGGTAACACCCGTGCTGAGAGGGGCGCAGGGCGCACCCAATCCATTCATATTCCGAGGTGGGCCTGGACAGATTCATTCAACCTCCCGGAATTACGGATATGCGGTCTTTGACCTGAAGGGCCATCCTTTTGAGATACACGCCGGAGTGGAATTCAGGGGCACCAGCGGAATGACGCACGAACTAGACGTGTGCATCATGCGGGGCGATGACGCCCATAAATGTAGGACTCAACCCGATGACCCTCGGTCCGCGAGCTTGGTTGGGGGTTGGGAATGTAAATTCTACGCAGGTCCCTTGGAAAAAGATTCCGGAAGGGCCTTCGTTGGGTTGATGGACGATATGGGTTCTAACGTGCGGATGAGTGGATTCTGCTCGAACTCCGGGCACCAGCAGCTCCGGGAGTATTTCAGACCACGGGGGCGTCCATATCCTCACTTTCGACTAACTCCATTGGATCGATCGAATGAGGACATATTTGTCAATCAGATCAAGGGTGAACTGAAGAAGATGACAGCTTCGTAGAGCGAACTTGGAACGTCCATTCACTAGAGCTGACTCCCATCATACCAGTCGACCGCGAAATGGAGCTTCTCCCAGCAATTTTGAGCTCTGCACCATCACGAGGCAACTCCGGCGGGCCCGAGTGATGGCGTTGTAGAGTAGCCGGCGCCTTTGGTCATCGTTCCTTGGGACCGTGTATGGCCAGACGACGGCCACATGGTCGAACTCCCGGTTCTTGGCCTGCTGGATTGTCATCGCACTGTACTTTCTTGCCGCTAGGCCACCAAAATGGCGGCTCTCGGTTATGGTCCGCTTGATCCGACTCTGGATTTGATCACCTTTGAGTGCATCGATCCCCAATGCGGCTCGCCTACGAACCCAATCCACGACTGTACGAATAGCTGGTTCTTGGCTGTGAGGCTCGAGGAGTTCAACAGCTCTAGCCGGGCTGCACTGCTCTGGCAATGCCGTAAGAGTCGCTACCCGATCGGCTTCTGCATGGGTGGCCACCTCCCATTCGACCAGATACGGACCATTCTTTTGTTTGCCGAGCTTTCGAGTGCGAACAAGCTCGACTACACCGTCAACGAATCCACCCTTACGGGACGGGGTCAAGACTGCCACGTTGCCGCCTTTTCTCCAAGTGATGAAATTCGCCAGGAATGTGGCAGCAAGAGGTTTGCTAGCCGTCTCGACCACCTTGAATCGGAGCCCGCCCCTCTTCGGCGCACATCCGCTCCGGAGCGCTCGTGCTGCAGAGAGCAACTCCGCATTGTTAGTTCGATGGCATTGTTCCAGCAGCTTTGGCTCGCAGTAGGCAGGAAGCCACCTCTCGACTGGCATCGAAGACATCGTCGGATTGAGACATTGGAACTCGTCGAATGCCAATAGAACGTGGCAGGACGCTGCCAAATGGCGGATCATTTCGGATCTCGGTTCGGTGAGATCCTGTGCTTCGTCTACGACCACAAACGGATAGGCCACGCTTACCCACGCCGCGACGGCTGGTCGGGCCAACAAGGCCGCAGCGAGCGCACACGTGGCATCAAAGTCTGCTTCGCTGGGAATCTGAATGTTCAGACTCGTGGCGAGCGCTCGCCACCTCTTGCACAGACGCCAAGCGAGGCTATCCAAAGTCATAGCTCGATGACGCCCATTGATCTCCCCGATCCCACGAAGTCTGGAATCAAGCCTCCGCCTGGATCCATGCATGAACGTCAATGCAAGCACCCGTTCATGGGCTTCCAAAGGACGTATCGTAGCCTCGCTCTTGACCTGCTCCATCAAGCAGTGCGTCTTACCCGTACCGGCGGGCCCACTGTATGCGGTAACCGTCACGGCTTGAATACCAGCTTCGGAATCCCGTCGTCCGCGGATTGCTGAAACGACTCATCTGGTTCGCCGACACAGGTGCTCGCAATTGCGTCTAAGAGATCTCGCGCTCGGTGAACGCATGGACAACGGTCGGCTAGGGCATTGGCGATGATTTCGTAGGCAACAACGTCCCCCTTCATGCCTCCTTGCGTTCGGTCCTCAGACTTCAAGCGGTCAACAAGTTCGCTACGACTGTTAGGAGCGCAAGCGAGATCGCTAGCAAGTGTCTGCATCAGCAGCTCTTCGTCCGCTTCTACGATCCAGCCCACGACATCTTCGATGGTCCACTGATCCGGCCACGATAGGATCCTCAGGGCTCCAGACGCGGAATGGGCTAGACACTTGGCATACCCCTTGCCTGCATCATCACCGTCGACCAAAGCGCAGACCCTGGGATGTGCCCCAGAGAGAGTCTCGCAGGTAACCACCACCTTCGCTTCGCTGGTCGGTACCACGCCTACCCGCACACCGAACTTACTCGGACCATCTCCGCCATCAGTCATTTCGATGGCACGCAAGATCAAGGCGAGCCATTCGAAATCGAATCTGCCTTCTGGAACGAGTACGGTCTCACACATGAGCGCGGCGACCACTTCTGTGCGGTTGATCTGGAATAGCTTTCGCACGGCGTTCGGCGAAGTCTGCGTCAAGGGCGTTTCGAGCACGGGCGAGGCGGTTAGTTCTTGCTTGCCATTCCGAACAACGAGCAGGTCGGTTGGGTCGCAGTAGCCTGCGACCAGGGGAGAATGCGTCGTAATGATCGTTTGGGTCGACAGTGACTGCAGTTGCGATAAGACGCGACGCTGCGCTGCGGGCGGAAGATGGAGCTCGGGCTCTTCTAATGCCATGCACACGCTGCTGCCCTGATCAATGCGTTCCTGGCAAAGGTGCAAGAGCAGGAAGAGGCTCTGTAGCGACATCATGCCGCTGCCTACGCGCTTTGACGGGACGGAGTTGTTGTCCGTGGCCTTGAAGTGGGGAACAATCGCATCGAGCACACTACTGCTGTCGGTGGCAGTCAGCCGCAAACGCAGTGAGCTGTCGATTCCCAATAATTTCTCCACTGCAGAATTGACTCCCTTGATCACTGGCTCAATCTGTTGATCATCCTCAAGACGACTGGCTGGATCCCGTAGCCGGTCTCGCTCGGCCACGACTGTGTCCGCTGGCATCGCGTCAGTAGAACGGACCACGCGTCGGAAGAGTTCGGACCCGAACGAGAGCAAACGGTCCCAAGTGCGGTGAGCAGGGATCAGAAAGAACCCGATCTCACGGATCAGCTTGGTCGGTACGGGCACGACCGTCTCTTCGTCGAATGCATCGAAGGGCTGATCATCAGCGAAGTAGCGAACCGTCTCGACATCTAGACTCTCTCGGTCGAAGCGAGCGGCAAACCCGATTTGACAGGCCAGCAACTGGCTGTGGGCAGTGCATTCGGGGAGGACATCGCCGCTCACCGGGTCAAACCACTTCGGAACGGATCGGCCCTCCCGGAACCAGTTGGGGTGGGAGCGAGGATCATCCGGATTGAACCCAGTGACCGTAGCAGTGATGCGGATGCGATCAGCGCTTTGCGGGTCGGAACCGTAGAAGTCGTGTTCTGTGAGCCTGCGTGCGAGACGCTCCTGTCCCACCACCAAATTAAGCGCATCGAGGATGGTGGTCTTACCGCAGTTGTTGGCACCAATCAGGACGGTGTGCTGACGGAATCGAACGGTGCCTGATTTGATCCCCCTGAAGTTCTCGATCTGGATCTGGGAGACCTGCATCGCGTCCCTCTCTACTATTGCGTACCGACGAGGTGGCTAGCGCCGGTCCTTGAGATCAGGTCAGCCCATCGATTCTGATTTCATGTGACAGCAGTGGGATGAACAAGATGAGACACGGACGTCCTGCCTAAGGGTTCACTCTGTTGGCGGTTCTTCACGTACCGACGATTGGATTGCTGCGACGACCGCCCGGTCACCCGCCAACGCACGCTCCATCAGAGCAACAAGATGCCTTGTCGTAGTGGAAGACGAACCGATGTAGCCCGAGCGAATGAGGTCGATGAACGCTGTCTGCCGAAGGTATCGGCCCCCAAAGCTCTCGAAACCTATTCGAAAGCCTCCATTCGGCCCACGAAATTCTGGATCAGAGGAGAGGCGTTTGTAATGATCAAGTGGAATCGTAATCGCGGGCGATCCAATCCGCGAATTACGCTTTACAAACTTCAAATAGAAAATTTGCGGATTCAATCTGTACTCATTCGGTGTCAAGGGATGTTCTGTGCAAAATTTCTCCATACGACGAATCTGAGACTCAATTTTCTCATCAGGCCTATATATCCAATCAATACTTTTCGTACTACTCTTCGTTCTCTCCAGCATCTTGTATTGGACCATTACAATGTTTCCCCGAGTCAAATTTAGGTATATGAGGTCAACGCCGAAGACTTTCTCAAGTGGACGGCGATTTGCTGTATAGACTTCAAGTTTTTCTGGACCCCTCTCAAACGTTGCACACCCAGTAACACCACTGTGGACTAACTGGTAACCTCGGATAGATCGAGCATCGTGCTCTATGACACCATCTTCGACAACGTCAAATTTGTGAAATGCGTTCTCATTCCTTTCAATAATGGCCAGATCTCTGGCTTTCTCATGTTTCGACAATCCAAAAGCACTGAGTGCGGTATAGACCGCATCTTCTTGTAGACTTGCCATCCCTACGAACAACTTTCGATCTGACAGAGAAGAATTCACGGCTCGTAGCGAATATTGATTTGATTCGATTTGTGAAAGAAGTCCAATTAAGTGCGAACTCAGTTTTTGTGACAACCTGACCACTGAACCTTTTGAACTCATCTTAGTTCTTAACATGGATTTATACGGTTGCCTTGAGACCAAGCTCAAAAGGCCGTCTTTAGATGTTGGTTGAATGTTCCGAGCTCGTCTTACCTTTACACGTGACTGTAGCGTAGCGACGGGTGTGAGAGAACTAACAATTCCAAGCCGGACCTCAGGTTCTGAATCATGTTGTGCGAGCAAGATGCAGGCTGTCGGCACTCGAATGCCTTCGAACGTGTTGTGAGGCCTGACAATTGAGAATTCACTTCCGCCGTGTCGTGACTCGCGTAGGTCTGACCATTCGTCACTCTGCAATTGGAAAACCACCAGTGGCTTTTCCTCGACGGCCTTCTTCAGTGCATCTAGCCAACCCTGGCTCATTTCGCGGTGCTCCAATCTCTCCTATAGACGCTTGGATCTCCCAAGCTACTTCCATCAAGGTACCAACTCCAAATATCTCCTGCGGACTCTAGGCCTTGCTGCTCGGATTCTGGATGCCGGCGGGCTTAGGGGCGGCGCAACAATAACTTAGTTGGTCTGGCGGCTGTTTTGCCGTGAATTGCCTGTCGGGCAAGGGGCAAGAGTAGCCCGTTGCGCCCATTTGCCGATCCCGAGAGCCCCCAGGTCGGGGTGGCGGGGGTAAGA
>JAJDTX010000072.1 GCA_022826925.1 Bryobacterales bacterium | reverse complement strand
GACGGACCCGGACCTCGCCTAACGGGATGTGCTGCGGTCCCACTCTGCGAGTTATCGCACAACCACCGCGCGTTTGTCCAGCCCCTCTCCTAACTCCTTATGCAATCCGCCCCTCGCTATCTGACATTGAAAAGCCCTGCTAGGGCTCCAGATCGGCGGGCCGGGATGACCCCGTCCGCTGCGGGGCGTGGAACCGCAACGAACGCACGAGGAACAATTCCCCGCCCCTCGGTGTCTGACCAGACGAGGGCTGCCGCGAGATGGCTCGACGGGAGATGACCTGCTAGCCTAAACCGGCGCGCCCACGACCGTGTCCCACAAGACGATGCTTCCGTGCGCCTTCGCCGAGTCCGATCCCGACGCGGACTTGGTCGACGGCCTCAAGGCACGAAAGCCCCAGAGCTACGAGCTTCTGTTGCGCCGCTACCAGCGCCCGGTTTACAGCTACGTCTGCAGGCTGATCGACAACCAGGCCGACGCCGAGGACGTGACCCAAGAGGTCTTCGTCAAGGTCTTCCGCAGGGTCGACAGCTTTCGCGGCTCGTCCACCTTCAAGACTTGGCTATACCGCATCGCGACCAACGAAGCATCCAACAAGCGGCGCTGGTTCTCGCGGCATCGAGTCTGGGAGGTCAGCGAGTCCTCGGTCCACGGCAAGGCGCACGAGTTCTCGGACTCGTTCCGGTCCGACACCGCGACTCCGTTCGAGCACACAACCGACCGGGAGCGCCGCGACATTCTCAACGGTGCCCTGCGGGCCCTCGATCCGCGCTTCCGCGAGGCCGTCGTGCTGCGCGATGTCGAGGGCTTCAGTTACGGCGAAATCGCAGACACGCTGGGGGTGCCGCTAGGCACGGTGAAGTCAAGGATCCTGCGCGGCCGCGAGGCATTGAAGCGCCACTTGCTGCGCTATGCCCCGTCGATCGCGCCGCGGAACGCAAGATGGCAGTTGGAGTAGAGCAATGACATGTGGTTGGATTTCACGCCGACTTGATCGATATCGGGAATGCACTCTCGGGTTGACCGAGACGCTGTTGGTCCGCTGGCATTTGGCTAGCTGCCCGAAATGCCACGCGCAGAACGAGCGCGAGGAATCGATTGGCGGCCTGCTGGCCGAGCTTCCAGTCGCGGCACCGCCCAGCAGCTTGGAACTGCGCATCCTGAGCGCCCTGTCGGTCGAGGCGCTCCTGCGCGATCGTCCGCTGATGTCTTGGAAGCGGCGACAGGTCCGGCTCGGCAACTGGCTGCGGCCGATCACCGTGCCAGTGCTGGGCGGCCTGCTGCTGGCTCTGATCCTGGTGCCGATGCTGCTATCGGCGGTCTGGATGGAGCCGGTGGCCCATGCCGACGACGTACCGTTGCGTTTGCTGGCCAGCCCGGTCGTCAGTGCCCCTATGATGACGCTGCCTTCGCCGTATCCGGTGGCCGACGAGATCGCGGTGGTGGCCTACATCGACGCCCACGGCGGAGTCTATGACTACATGATCGTCACGCAGGGGCCGCTAGAGCGTCGCGCCCGCCGACAATTGGCCAACACGCTGCTGACCAGCAGGTTCCGGCCCGCGACTCTGTTCGGCCAGCCGATTCCCAGCAGCAGGGTGATCCTGTTCCAAAGCGTGGAGAGCGCTGCGTAGACCTCGGCTTGCGGTCTTGCGGGCCACCCTGGCACCGTCGGACAGCCGCTGCAGGGCACGGCTGCGAAGCTGCCTGCTGCAGCGGGGCGGTTTTGCAGATGAGCCCTATAGAGATAAACTCAATTTCTTGCATCCAATCTGCAACCTGTCGCGCCGGTCGTGCGTCCAACCAACTCACATGGCGGGAATGACAGGGTTGCTTGCAGGACAGCGCAGTCCGGTGACTTGCCTCGACGGTGTGCGCTCAGATCGCTTCGTGCCGTACGAGACCGCTTCAGAAGCCGAAGTCGTGCGCCGCGCCAAGGGTGGTGACGAGGAAGCGTTCGCTCTCATCGTCCAGCAACACCAGAACATGGTATACAGCCTCGCCCTGAGAATGGTGCGACGGAGCATCGACGCCGAGGACGTAGCCCAACAGGTGTTCACGAAGGTCTTCTTCGCGCTGAAGAAGTTCGACATGCGATCGTCCCTGTCCACGTGGATCTACAAGATCGCGATGAACGAGACCTACGACTACCTGCGCAGGCTCAAGAGTCGCCGCGTGGTCTTCGAGGGCGACTTGGGCGAAGACGTGGACGAGATCGTCGAGAGCTCGGCTCGCGCGGCCGACACCTCTCCGAACGCCGAGGAGCAGACTTCGCGGCGCGACTACCTGCTCAAGCTGTTGGAGCACGTCTCGGAAGAGGAGCGCATGTTGCTGTTCCAGAAGGAAGTCGAAGGACTGACGGTGGACGAGCTGGCGGCGAAGACGGGGATCAACGAGAACACCATCAAGGTGAAGCTGTTCCGAGCCCGCAAGAAACTTGTCAAGGCGGCCCAGCAACTCCGCGCGGACGGGCCCGGCGAGGTTTTGTAAAATGCGCGGCAGGAACGAGCCGAGGGGGACACGGGGATGGACAAGTATCTAGAGGAGAACCTAGAGGCGTACCTAGCCGGCCAGCTCGGGGAACAGGGCCGCCGCGAGTACGAGGAACGCCTGGCCCGAAGCCCAATCGATCGCAAAGTGGTCGAGGAGATGGCGGGAATTTCAGGGCTGTTTGGCAGCTTCGACATGCCGCCCGACAGCAGCCTCGGGCCGGCGCCTGGCTTCCACCGCAAGATCCTGCGGGACATTGAATCCCGGCGCCAGCCCCCGTTCTGGGACATCTTCTTCCAGCCGCTCGTCGCCCGCCGCCTCGTTCTCGCTTCCTGCGCTTGGCTGTTTGTGCTCTTCGGGACCACCGCTTACCAAGCTGCGGCCGAACCCCAGGTGGAGAACATCGCCCAGAGCGTCCTGGCCGAGCCTCCGGAGAGCGCGGACTACTGCAATGTCCGGCTCGGTTGCGATATTGACCTGAACCGCAGCACGATGCTGGCGGTCGTGATGCACTCCGGGGGCGCGGGACGGTAGTGCAAGGCTTCTCGGCAGGCTCGGTCGGCAAGGCAGCTGGCGTGCTTGCCGTGATTTTCTTCAGCGGCTTCGCGACCGGCCTGCTCAGCTCGAACCTGATGGAGGCGTTCGAGGAGGAGCGGAGCACTGAGTTCCGCATCGAAGCGACGCTGCAGGACTTGGCCGAGGAACTCTCGCTCAACCCGAGCCAGATGGAACAGATCCGGGCCATCCTCGACGACGTGATCATGCAAGAGGCCGAACTGCTGGGCGAACTGAAGTGGAATCAGCTCGAGGCGCACCAGCGCATCGTCCAATACCTCACGCCCGAGCAGAACCAGCTCTTCAACCAGCTCATCCAGGTAGCGAACGAAGGCCGATGATCGTCCGCCGGATCGCCGAGCGGGCGGTCTTCTCCGGCCTCAAGATGGCCAAGGCAGACCTGCTCTCCGGCGAGCAGGTGTTCTCCGGGCTGAACTGCTTCGCGCCCGGGCAGGTCCACCAGCTGCACTCCCATGCCGGTCAGGACAAGCTCTACTTCGTGCTTGAGGGCTGCGGCGACGTGACCGTCGGCGAGCGGACCGAGCGCATAGAAAGCGGAGACCTCGTGCTGGCTCGCGAGGGCGAGCCGCACTCGCTCGCGAACCCCGGCCCTGCAAACCTTGTCGTGCTGACGATCATGGCGCCGCCGCCGGGATCGAAGCCGAAGCAGTCGAGCGCGGGCTAGCGGCCTAGTTCCGGCGGCGAGCTAGTCGCCCCGGCTCGGGGCGCCGGCCGATGTCAATTCGACACCCGCCTGCCCCATCTGATCGATCTCCGCGAAATGGACCTTGCGCTGCTCGTCCATCGCCAGGTTTGCCAGCATGACGGCCACCGAGTCTTGCAGGCCGACATCGATGTCGGCCCTCGGCCGCGAGCCCGTCGCAACATCCTTGAGGAAGCTGGAGAGTTCGGCGTACTCAGGATCGACATCCTCCTCGGGGCGCAGAATCCCCTTGTTGTAGGCCCACGTCCTGGCGAAGAAGATCTCTTTCTCGATGAAGCTGACCTGGGTCGGGTCTACGGCTTCGGGGTCGATCGGGAATCCGTCGCCCTGCTCCGCGGTGTCCATGCCCACAGTGGCGCCGGCCACCCAGTTCTCGCCATCATCCTTCTGCTTGGCCTGGTCTTCCATCTTGACCTTCATCACGTCCGGATACAGCATGCCGTCGCCGTAGGGGATCAGCGTGAGCTCGATCGCGCCGTCGGTTCCTAGGATCGTCTCGCGGCAGCCATCGCCCGGAACGCGCCGGCCGGCGATGTGGCGGTTGGTCATGATCGAGCTGTATTGCAGCTTCTGGCCGCCCGGGTATTCGAAAACGAGCTGGATGTTGTCGTAGATGTCGCGCCCGTCCTTCCAGTAGTCGAGACCGCCCACGCCCATCACCGACTTGGGATGCTGGTCCAGAATCCAGTCGGCCACGTCGACCTGGTGGGACATTAGCTCCGCGCACAGCCCGCCGGAGTACTTGCGGTACAGGCGCCAGTTGAACTGGTCCTCGAATTCGGCGGCGGCCTTGCGGCGCCAGTTCGTGTTGCGGTGCCACTGGGCCTGGATGTGCGTCACCTCTCCGATCGCCCCGCTGTCGATGAGATCCTTGGCCCGCTGATACAGCTTGCTGTAGCGCCGCTGCAGGCCGACCTGAATGATCTGATCCGGGTGCGCCTCGTGCAGAGCCTTCAGGCCGTGGACTTCCTCGGGCGTGAAGACCAGCGATTTCTCGCAGAAAACGTGCTTGCCGGCTTCGAGCGCGGCCTTCATGACCGGGTAGTGCAGGAATAGCGGAACCGTGATGAAGACGGCCTCGATGGAGTCGTCCTGGAGCAACTCGTTGTAGTCCGTATAAGCTGCCGGCTTGCCGTCGAAGACCTTCAGTGCCCGGTCTAGGTTCTTCTGGTAAATGTCACACAGCGCGACACACTCGCCGTGCTCCATGTGCACCAAGTGGCGCTCGAGCAGCCGCCGCCCCCGGCTGCCGGGTCCGATCATGGCGTACTTGATGACCTGATCGGCCCCCTTCGCCTTGCGCACCATTGGTCCGCCGCTCGCGGCGGCCGCGGCCATGCCCAATGCGGCCGCGCCCTTCGTAAAATCGCGCCGATCCATCTGTGCCTGCTTGGTTTCGCTTTCTGCCATGCGTCTCTCCCGGAGGCTTGCTCCTAAGCCGAGTGTATCGGGAATGGACACGGACCGCAACTGTCTCCACCCGGCCGCGTTGGCCCTGGCCCGGCGTGTCGGGAGGGCGGCTCGCTAGCGGGCGCCTAGCTCCTCGATCGCGCTCCGGTAGGCGGTCAATTGACTGTCGAGCACTGCCCCCCGCCCCGCCGACGAGCCCTGCTCGGAAACGCCGCGCGCGACCGGACGGTGATCCGCTTCGAGCACCCAGCGAACGGTTCCCCGTCCGGCATAAACGAAGCGCGCCCCATCCGGTGAGTCAGCGGGCACGCGCTCGCACCGATCGCGGGCGTATCCCATGTTGCAGCCAGTCACCAGCAGTTGCCCGGCCGGGCGGTACGGGAGCGCGGCATCCGCGCGGCAGATACCCTCGTAGGGGGCACCCAATGGCGGGCGGAACTTCCCCGGCCAGACGGACCACGGCAACCTAGCGGTTGGTTCGAAGCACGGGCACGCCAAGCCATCCCAGTGTACGTCGACGGACACCAGCCGCGTTGCTATGCTGGATGGCATCAGCCATGGATCGCATCGACGCTCTCCGAGCCATGCTCGAGGTGGACCCATCGAACCAGTTCGCGCGCTATGGCTTGGCGCACGAGTTCGTCAAGCGCGGGGAAGACAGCAAGGCCCTCGAGGAATTCGGGCGCCTACTTGAAGAAGACCCTGACTATCAGGCTGCTTACTATCACGCTGGCAAGGCTTTAGAGCGCCTGCAGTCTGCTGACAAGGCCCGCGATATCTACACGCGCGGCATTGCGGCGTCGCATCGCACCGGCGACGCGCATGCGCGCTCCGAACTCGAGGAGGCCCTCGCTCGTCTCGGCGACTGAGGCGCAGGGCCGTGGCGGAACGCCTCCGAGCATTGGCTGGACGGGGGCGCGAGCTACCCTGCCCTGTAGCGCTGCTCCGGCCGAACTGTCGCTGGGCAAGATTCGGACGCTTCTTGCGGCCTCGGAATCTGGTCCGGCGCTCTATCCTTGCCAGCGCGCTTGCCGCGGCCCAGGCTCCCGCATCGGACCTGCTCGAGTTGGCGGGCCTTGACGCGGCATCGGGCGACGAGAGCAGGGTCATCGAATTCATCGAGAGCCGGCTCGCCGGAACCCATCGGATAGGCAGCAACGGAACGCTCGTGGCCTATTTCGGCCAAGGTGCGCCGCGCACGCTTTTGGCCACGGGGGTTGACGAGCCCGGCTACGCGGTATCGGCGATCCAATCAGACGGGTACCTGCGACTGCAGCCCCTTGCGGACGCTCCATTCGGGGTCGGACTTGGAGAGTACTTCCTCGGCCAGCATGTGCGGGTGTCGACCGTGACGGGAAGCGTCCTGCCGGGGGTGGTGGCGGCCCCTTCGGTTCATTTCGGGTCCCGGGGGGCCTACCGGCGCACCGAGACGGGCGACTTGTATATCGACGTGGGCGCGTCTAGCGCGCGCCAGGCCCGCGCTGCTGGCCTGAACGTTCTCGACCGCGTCACGCTCGAAAAGCGTGTCGCGCCGATTGGGAGCGGATGGATCGCCGCGCCGTGGATCTCGAGCCGGAGCGGCGCCGCCGTCCTGCTGGAGGTCGCCCGCCGTCTGAAAGGAGCGGAGTCGGAAGGCACGGTCGCGGTGGCATTCGTCACGCAGAGCTACCCGCACAACGCGGGCCTAGTCAGGCTGCTGCAGTCGCTGGACTTCGAGCGGGTTGTGGTCCTGCGTCCGAATGGCGGCGCAAGCGCCGGCATCGCCGTGGTACGCGGCCAGTCGGACACGCTGGTGCGAGAAATCGCCGAGCTTGCCGACCTTGACGGGATCGAGATCGAGCGCAGGCCGCCGCACGGCTTCGCCTTCGGGCCGTTCGGCGATCCGATCCCGTGGCGGGAGGAGCAAGCTTACGCCGTCGTGTGGCCACCGGCGGAGAACAGCGCCACGCCTTCGGCAGCGGTTCGCGAGAGCGACCTGTCTGAGATCGTGAGCCTGCTCTGCCGCTTGGTTGGCGTGCGTTCGGAAACGAACGCAGACCAACGCCCTGCCACCCCGGCCCGTGCCGCAGCAACCGCGCACCGGAGCGGGTCGTTGGCACACATGATCGAACGGCTCGTGGACGTGCCGGGCGTGAGCGGGAAGGAAGAGCCCGTGAGGACCCTGCTCCAAAGCCTCTTGCCGCCTTACGCAAGGCAAGCGATGCGAATCGACGAGGGGGGCAACCTGATCGTCAGGCTCGGCAGCGGCGAACAGCCGGACGCCGCATTCATCGCTCACCTCGATGAGATTGGATTCGGCCTAGGCACGATCTCATCCGACGGCAGCGTGGCGCTGTCTCTAAAGGGAGGAGGTGATCTGCGTCTGTTTTCCTGGCAGCCCGTCATGGTCCACGCAGGCCGCGGCAGCATCACAGGCGTGATGACCGGCCGGCGCAGCTTGGATCTCGGCTTCTCCTCTCGCGAGGCCGTGGCGAAAGCAGGCGTCAGCGAAGGAGATACGGCGACCGTGTTCAAGCGGTTCCGAAGGCTTCTCGGCGACCGTGTCAGCGCCCGGTCGTTGGACGACCGGCTTGGTTGCGCCGCGCTAGTCGAAGCCCTCAAGCGGCTTGAGGGGCCGGCTCGGCGTGCTCGGGGAACCGTGGATTTCGTCTTCAGCGTCGGCGAGGAGATCGGGCGCCTGGGAGCTCAGCACTATTCCAAGAGTGCGTCTCCGGCTCGCGTCTTCCCGATTGACACATTTGTGACCTCCGACAGTCCGTTCGAATCGAAGCGACTGGCCTATGCGCGCCTGGGCGCCGGTGCGGTGCTGCGGGCCTTCGATGAGAGTGGACTCACACCTACCGCTGAGATTGCCCGCGTTGCCGCCTTGGCTCGCCGGCATAAGATCCCGCTCCAGCTGGGTGTCACCGCCGGCGGGAACGACGGTTCGGTCTTCCGCTCGCTGGAGACCGTGAATGTGCCGATCGGCTTTCCCCTCCGCTATGCGCACTCGGCAGTCGAGACCGCCGACTTGCGCGACGCCGAATCCGTGATCGACCTAGTCGAGGTGCTCGCTCTCGAAGCGCTGGGAACGCGCTGAGGCAGTGCCGCTATTCGAACAGGCTGGCGTCGATGCCCGGGATCAGGCGCAAGGCGTTCTTCCAGTAGATGTGTCGCAGCGTCTCGTCGGGCAGGCCGAGGCCGTACATGCGCCAGTGGGCGTGGTAGCGGCGGTAGTACTCGAAGTACTCGTCCCGCGTTTCCAGCACGCGCCAATAGTACGGGAATTCGGAGGGAGCGTACGAATCCTTGCCAAACAGTACCCGATCCTTGTAGCGATTCAGGAACTCCGGCCCACTGAACGGGATGCGGCCCAACTCGTACAGCACAGCCGCAAGGTCAACATACACGTTCGGGTGAGTGTCGAGGAGTTCTCCCAAGCGCTTGAGGTCGTGGCCATGCCATCCCAGATGGGCCAGGATGAAGTTGACGTCAGGATGGCGCGCCAGCATGCGGTTGCGTTCTTCGATCAAGTCTTGAAAGCTGGGCGACGCTGTGCGCTTGCGCCGCGGGCGCAGCTTCAGTTCCAGCCACCGCTCATTGTGGCGGTCGTGCTCGGCCCAGAACTCCGCCGGGTCGGCAACATGAATCAGTACTGGGATGTTCAGCCGGGCGCACGTCTGGAACAACGGGACCATGGCCGGATCGTCAACCGACACCCGCTTGCCGGCTTGGTCGCGAACGCTCATGCCGAAGTTCTTGAAGATCTTCAGCCCTTGCGCGCCAGCCCTGACATCCGCCTCGAGTTGCCGTGCCGCGCGTTGGGGCCAGCCGGGGCTGCCGATGCCGCTGAAGTTTGGGCTGGCGAACACGGCGAAGCGCCTGGCATGCTTCGAACGAAACGCCCGGACGGTTTCTCGGAGCCGCTCGCCATGCCCGCCGCTGAGGTTCACTAAGACCGCCAGGTTGAGCGAATCCATGTCGGCGACGATCTGATCGAGTCGCTCCGGCGAGGTGGAGCTGCCGTGATGGCTGTGTACGTCGATGGCGGGGAACTTTGCGCGCGGGACCGGATGCTCTTCGACGACGAGTGTCGAGCGTGGCTCCCAGTCCTCGACACGCAGTTCTTGGGCGACGGCCCCGGTACAGAGCAGGCTGCCGACAACGGCGAGAACTCTCGTCACTGGCACCCTCGATGATCCAGACGCCGACGGGCGACCGGTCCAACGCATCCCGCTCTTCGAAAGCGCAAGGGCCGTTGCAATCCCGCGCGCCAAGGGGCTGTCAAGGACCGTCGGAGCAAAGCTGCAAGCAAGGCGGCATTCGTCGCTGCCCGGACTACTCGGGTCTGAACGCGACCGGCATCTCGGTGCCTTCTTTCGATTCCAACGGGTCCGACCATGCATCCGCGGCCGCGTCCTGTTCGGCAGGGGCTGCGTCCAAGCCGTCCGGCAAGGGGCCGAGGGCATCGGCGACAGCGCCTTCGCCGCTATCGGTCGCGGGCTGGGGCGGCCACGGCTGGCCCTCGGGGACGATCTCCACTGCCACGGCACCGGTACGGATCTCTTCCATCGCAATCTTCGTGGGCTTGCGCAAGGTGGTGTTGATCAGTGGCCGCTGGCCGCTCTGGAGCTGGCGCGCGCGGCGGGCGGCGGCCAAGATAAAGCGGTAGACGCCGCTCTGATCGTCATTCGGGATCGTCCACTTTTGGTCGGGTCCCTTCTCGTAGCCCTCGAAGAGTTTTTGATGCGAGTCGCTCATTCGGGTTCCTCCGGATCGATGCCGAATTCCTTCAAGATCGGCTGGATTCGGCCAGCCATGTGTTCACGCTTGCTGCGCTCGGCAGCGAGAATCGTGCGCAAGGCCTCGACTGTTGATTCGACATCGTCGTTGACGATGACGTACTTGTAGGCCGGATATCGACCCACTTCCCGTGTTGCTTCACCCAAGCGCCGTTCGATCTCCTGCTTCTTCTCCGAGGATCGCTTCCGCAACCGATCCTCCAAGGCGCGGCGCGAAGGCGGAAGGACGAAGACCGTGGCGGCTTCCGGTAGCTTCTCTATTAATTGTGCCGCACCCTGCACGTCAATGTCCAGCAAAATGTCACGCCCGCGCGTAGCCGCCTCTTCCAGAGCTGCTTTGGGCGTGCCGTAGAGGTTTCCAAACACCCTCGCCCATTCGAGAAACCTTCCGTCCTCAACCATGCTGCGAAAGCGCTCTTCGGACACGAAACGGTAGGCGCGGCCGGCAACTTCTTGGTCGCGCGGCGGGCGCGAGGTGACCGAGACGGCAAACTCCAGATCGGGCTCGCTAGCTACCAGCCGCTTCACCAAGGTGCTCTTGCCTGTCCCGGACGGGGCTGAGATCGCCAGTACGATTGGCATGGGCAGCGGAGTGGCCGCGCGCGCGGCCCATATTCTGGCGGCATCCGCAGGCCGCCGAGCGAAACCGAGCCAGACAATTAGTCTAGCGCGCTCCAGCGTTCCCGAGGCACCCCCGCAAGCGGCATTAAATGGCGACAGGGGCCGCCGGTGTGCTCTTCAAGGCGATGCTCGGGCGAAGCCGGTCGTCGAACCCGGCTTGCGGCCTACGCTCCTACGGCCTGCAATTCAACGAGTCGGCGGTACAGCCCGCATGTCTCCAGCAGCGACCCGTGCGTGCCTCGGTCCACGATGCGACCGCTGTCGATCACGAGAATCTCGTCGGCGGAGCGGATGGTCGACAAGCGGTGCGCGCTCACGATGACAGTCCGTCCGTGAATCAGGTTCGAGAGCGCACGCTGGACAAGGGTCTCGGCCTCGCTGTCCAGGTGCGAAGTGGCCTCATCAAGCAATAGGATCGGAGCGTCCTTGAGCAACGCGCGCGCGATTGCGATCCTCTGGCGCTGCCCGCCGCTGAGTCGGTGCCCGCGCTCGCCGAGCTTGGTCTCGTAGCCATCCGGCATTTGCTCGATGAACTCCGAGGCATAGGCGGCCGTGGCTGCAGCGCGGACCCGCTCCGGGTCGATGTCGGCTTGCCCGTAGGCGATGTTGTTGAAGATCGTGTCGTCGAAGAGGAACGTTTCTTGGGTGACGATGGCCACCTGTTTGCGGATAGACTCCACCGTGACCGCGCGCAGGTCCCGGCCGTCGATCCGGACCGCCCCGGCGGTCGGATCGAAGAATCTCGGCAGCAGGCTCATTAGGGTGGTCTTCCCTGCCCCGCTGAGTCCGACCAAGGCCACGACGTCTCTGGCGCGGACGGTCAGGCTGATGTCATCCAGCGCGGGCTCGTGCGGGTGGCCGGGATAAGAGAAATGCACTCCGTCGAACTCGATCGTTTCCCGAATGGGGGGCAAGGGCTTGGCCCCGGGAGCATCTCGTATGTCGTGCGGATGATCCATGTAGGCAAAGGCCCGCTGCACCGCCCCCAGGGCCTGCTGGAAGATGTTGTGGATTCCGATCAGGCGCTTGACAGGCTGTAGGAGCATGACGAGAGCGACGATGAAGCTCACCACCTGGCCGGCGGTCAGCCCGCCTGCCAGGACCCGGCCGCGCACGTAAATCAATAGGCAAAGGATCATGCCCGCCCCGAGCACCTCGATCAGCGGGGACACGACGGCCTGCTGTTTGACCATCCGCATGCTGGCTGCGAACCATTGGTCGGCACGTTCGCGAAAACGCCGGACTTCGGAGTTCTCCATGGCGAACGCCTTGACGATGCGATTGCCCGAGATCGTCTCCTGCATGATCTTGACCAATTCCGCCAAGTGCCCTTGGGCCTTGGTGGAGGTCTTTCGCAGCCGGCGGCCAATCTGCGAGGCCGGCAGCAACACCAGCGGCAGCACGACGAGGCAGCCAATCGTCAGGATCGGATCGTGCTGCAGCAAGACGAACAGCAACGCCAGCGTCGTGAAGAGCTGCCGCATCAAGTCTGCCAAGAAGTGCGAGCAGGCAGATTGGATCCTTTCGATGTCGCTGACCAGAGAAGAGATCAACTCCCCGGTATGCTTGGTCTGGAAGAAGGCCGGCGACTGGCCCAGCACAACGCCGTACATCTCGTTTCGGATGTCGCGCACCGCAGAGTAGCCCGCATGGTTCACCAGGCAGCTAGCCGTGTAGTCGCACAGCCCCTTGGCCACCGAGACCGCCAGGAACACCCAGCAGAACACCCCGAAGGCGCCGGAAACGCTCACCGGCAAGAGGTCGTCGAACATGATCGCCGTTTCGAAGAACGGCAACCTGAACAGTTCGACCGGCGTCGTCACCGGATCGGGGCTCAGGAACCGATCCAGCAGCGGCTCCAGCAGTAGCGCGAACAGGCCGTAGCTGGCCCCGACTACCGCCATCAGCACAACGGCGATAGCAATGTGCGCGGAATAGGGGCGGACGTAGCCGAACAGCCGCGCTAGGTCGCCCACGGGTTCATCATGGCACAGTGCGGACGCTGGCCGATCCGTTCCGGCCAACGCCGCTCCAGGCCTGAGGATGGGGAATCGCTCCGCCGGAAGAGCCGAGAGCCGCCGCCGTTTCTCCCCAAGCTGGGCCTGCCGGGGGCCCGTGCGGCTCTTTGATCAGTCCCCAGCCCGTGTCCAGCTGGTCACGACAGGCGCCCGTGCCTGCGCACCTCTGCGGTTTCCGAGGCAAGAGCGGCCCCGTACACGCCGATGTCCGTGCTGTAGGAGATCAGGTTGTAGCCCAGCGCCAGCCAGTCCACGGCCTGTCGCAGAGAGCCGGGCTGAATCCCCGCGAACTTTCCGCGCGAGCGGGCGGCCTGCGCCACGCTCGCCAGCGCGGAAAGAAAGTCCGGATGGTCAAACTGGCCGACGATTCCCATCGATTGCGTGAGGTCCATGTGGCCCACCCAGAGGCAGTCAACGCCGTCCACGTCCGCGATCTGGTCGAGGTTTTCCAGCGCCTGCGCGCTCTCGATCTGGCAGATCAGAAGGTTCTCGCGGTTCGCCTCGGCCATGTACGCGAGGGAGTCCGGCCGCACGAAGTCGTTATGCGAAGTCCCTAGCCCGAGCCCGCGGTTGCCTTCCGGGGCATAGCGCATCGCATCATTGAGCAGGCGCGCCTGTTCGACTGTCCGCACGTTGGGTGCCATGATGCCCTGCGCCCCAGCATCCATGACGCGTGCCACGAAGTGATACTCAGATGCCGGGACTCGCACGAACGGGCTGATCCCGGTGGCCTTGAACCACGCGACCATGCGAGCGACCTCCGGAATATCGAGCGGACCGTGCTCCATGTCGATGAGCACGAAGTCCAAACCCGCTGCTTCGCAGATCTTTGCGATGCCTGGAGTGGCGAACTCCATCACCATGTGCCCGACGGCGTAGTTTCCGGGCTGGGAGGCCGCCTGGCGGGCTCGGTTGGGCTTCATGACTTCCTCCAGCGCGCCAGCTTGGCTTGCACGCCCTCTTGGTTGACGACTGCCGGGTCTGCCAGGCACGCTGGCACGTTGCCCGAGGCCACGCTGGCGATGTTTCGACAGGCGTCGCGGCTGTTCCCCGCCATGCCCTCCTGAGTCCAAGCCATGCTGTGCGGGGACAAGATGACGTTGTCCATCTCAAGCAGCGGGTTGTCCTCGGCTGGAGGCTCCTTCTCGAACACGTCGAGACCTGCGCCTGCAATGCGCTGGCCCCGCAGGACTTGCACCAGCGCGGACTCGTCGACGATCGGCCCGCGGGCGGTGTTGACGAAGTACGCGGTCGGCTTCATCAGCGCAAGTTCGGCAGCGCCGATCATGCCGCGTGTTTCGGAGTTCAGAAATGCATTCACGGTCACGAAGTCACCTTCGGACATGACGGTCTCGAGACTGACCAGATCTACACCAATGTCGCGCGCCAAGGCTTCCGAGCAATAGGGATCGTAGGCCAAGAGCCGACCAAACCCGATCCCCCGCGCCATCTTGAACATTTCCGTGCCGATGCGACCTAGGCCGACCGACGACAAGGTACGCCCCTTGACGTCAATGCCGTCGATCGGCAGGTCAGTGCGCCAGATGCCCGACCGCGTGCGCCTGTCCATGTCAGGCAGGCACTTCGCCAACGCAAAGATCAGTGCAATCTCCGCCTCAGCGACAGACCGCTTGATCGCGTCCGGCGTCAGCGCGACCATCACATCGGCGGCCCCCGCGGCCGCGATGTCGATCATGTCAAAGCCCACTCCCCAGCGCGAGATGCACGCCAGCCGCTCGACGCCTTCAAAGCTGCGGGCACGAAAGGGAGTGCCCAAGGTCACCAAGCCGTCGTATTGATCGATGACCTCGGCGCTTGCAGCACCGTCGGCCGGAGGCGCCATGATCTCCCACTCGATGTCAGGCCGGGAGTCGAAGACCTCTCGCACGTGCGATCCCATTACGGACTCGAAGGTAGCCTTCCAGCCGGGGTCGATGCCAACACGAAACCGATTACTCATTTGAGGAACTGCCAATTGTACTCCTCGGGAATCCCGCCCCGCTGTCGGACGAGCTTCGCCAGCAAATCC
The DNA here is from genome assembly GCA_022826925.1 of Bryobacterales bacterium. Taxonomy (GTDB): domain Bacteria; phylum Acidobacteriota; class Terriglobia; order Bryobacterales; family UBA6623; genus VXMF01. The sequence goes on along the minus strand of JAJDTX010000072.1, from coordinate 1,186 downwards.
CTGCTCCGCTGGCTCTCGTACCCCATGAGGCGAAACAACGTGGTAGAGTCACGGCGATGCGACTCCTCCGAATTGTCCTCGCTTTCGCGCTAGCAGGTCCCGTTGCCGCCCAGATCGGCGGATTCGACAAGGCCCAGCTCGCCAAGTACACACGACTGAATCCGTTCGAGCGCTTCGATGACGGTCGTCCGAAGGTGCCGCAGGCCCTGATCGATTCGCTGGCCACCGCAAGTTCCGAGATGTTTTGGGGGCCGCTGCGGCGGGCCGGCTATTACTACCAGTGGTCAGGGGGCTGGCAGATTGTCCATCCCGAGAAGAAACTGCTCGGGCGGGCGGTTACCGCCGTGTTCATGCCGATCCGGCCCGACTTGGACGAGATTATCGAGGAAGACGCAGCAGAGCGCGGGCTGGGTCCCAACGGCAACCAACGAGTGATTGATGCGCTCAGGCCCGGGGACGTGCTCGTCGTCGATCTGTTCGGCAAGATTGAAGGTGGGACATTCGCCGGCGACAATCTCGCGACGGCCATACATGCCGCAACCGGACAGGGCTTCGTTATTGACGGAGCGATCCGCGACCTGGACGGGGTCCATGCATTGAACATTCCGGTCTATGTCCGGGGCTTCCACGTCTCGGCGCTCCAAGACGTGATGCTCATGGGCGTCAACGTGCCAGTGCGGATCGGCACGACAACCGTCATGCCAGGTGACTTGGTGATAGGCGACCGCGAGGGGCTGACATTCGTCCCGCCGCACCTTGTCGAGAGCGCTGTCAGGGAGGCGAAGTTGACGGAGCTGCACGACATCTGGACCAAGGGCAAGCTGGCTACCGGGCGCTACACGGCGAGTGAACTATACCCGAGCCCAAGGGACGAAGCGCTAAAGAAGGAATACCAGGAGTGGCTGGACGCCCAAAAACGCGCTCTGGGCTTGCAATAGCCTAGTCGCGGGCCCGCAGCCCCACACGCCTAACACGGGCCGACCCTGCAGCGAAGACTCTAGCCGCATGGCCGGTTCCTTTCCGACGCGAAACGCGCTACGCGAAGCGCACGGCTGATTCGTTTTCTGAGGTTGTACCCTTTGGGGCAAGAAGTTAGCGCGGGGGGTGGCTTTTTTGGCCGGAATCGTGTATGCAGGGAGTATGGCGGTGCAAACGTCGGCAGAGTCTGCGGAGCCGGTTCCGGTGG
>JAJDTX010000056.1 GCA_022826925.1 Bryobacterales bacterium | reverse complement strand
TAGCGCGTCGTGAACCGGAGCTCTTTGCGCACTGGCGCTCGATGTATGGGCGGGCTGGTTAAGAAGAGCCGTGTGAGGGGAGACCTTCACGCACGGTTCTGAGAGCGCCCGAGGGTGAGATTCCCTCGGGCGACTCGACCCCCTTGCTCGCCGGGCCGTTGCGGAAACTCAAGATGATTCGCTTGCGGTGCTATCGCGACCAAGAAAGATCCGGGTCGTCTCTTCTGGGCCGGGGCGTTTGAACGGATACTCTGCCTGGAAGCGATGCTGCGCGTTCTCTGTGTGCTCTCGCGACAGCCTCTCCCACTCCCTTCGTTGAGCCCCCCAGCATAGTCCTTTTGATCCTGGCGCCTTGTAGATTCACCCCAGTCGCGTCAACCCCAAGTAGGTTCGCCCCCTCAAGATTCGCGTCCCTCAGGCTGGCTTGCCTCAAATCGGAGTTGCGTAAGTCGGCATCGGTGAAATCCGCTCGGTCGAGAAGAGCCTGCCGGAAGTTCACGCCTACTAGAACCTTGCCGCGGAAGTTCGCGCCGCTCAGATCCGCGCGCTCGCCTCGCTGGCCATTCGAGCCCAGCCATATTCGGTGTAAGGCAAGCACTCCAGCCAACGACCGGTCTGCTGGCGCCGCCTGTTCGATCACGTGCAACCCCCTCCGTAGGAGCTGCTCTTCGATGGCGATGCGGAATTTGAGGGCCCGCTCGTCGGCTGTCGTGATTCGAGAAAGAACTCGGTCATCTGGAAACGCCTGACGATACTCATCCGCGAGCGATTCATAGTCATGGGTGTAAGTCTCCGCCGACCTGATTTGCTCCACTGAGAGCACATCTCCGTAGTTATCTGCGATAAATCCCAAGTCGAATAGATCCCGTGCTCGCGTGCGGCCAACCGACGCTCTCATCTTCTGGTCAAAGATCGCAGTCACGCTGTACGTGCGGATCCCATCAATCACCACGACGTCGTCTTCATTAGGCGATTCGCGAAAACTCAGATCAATATTCAGGAGGCTGTCATCCCGCGCTGCTGGCTGTGCGTAGTGAACCTTGAACCGCTGGCCAATGTTCGAGTCCTTCGCGACTATGAAGTCGGTTAGCAGCACGCCCGCGTCGTTTAGCCCCACCCCGACAAGATCCTTTATGGCAACTGGCCCATCAGCGTCGAAATCAAGATCCGTCGAGTGTCTGTCCAGCCCGTAAACCAATGCTAAGGCGCTTCCGCCCTTAAAGACATAGGGTGTGGCTTGTAGCCGCCCAAGCACTGCGAGCATTACACTCTCGTGCAATCGCTCACTCGGATTCAGGAAAATATTACGGTCGGAAGCCATTCGTCGTGGATCGCCCGCGCTGCGGGAGTGAACTGCTCGCCTAGCGGTTTGAGATACTCCTCGACCAAGTGCTCGATTTGCTCTTCGGTGTCCAACCACTGATTGATGCTGAACACCGGGCAATACCTTGGGGACCTGAGACAGCGCCCGTCCACAGTGTCCAATACCACGTAGTCGGCGATTGCGCGGTAGTGGTTGGCCACCCAAACCGGACCACAATCTGGAGGGATCACCCAGCCAGCAAGGATGTGAGCCATGTCGCGCACGCCTTTACTTCCGAGACTCGGCGTGGAGTCGCCCCAGCCTCCCGGTCCAGCGAAGATCAAGGTGTGCGGATTGCCCGCCATAGTAAAGAATGACGTTTCTTTGTGCCAGTCTCCGGTGTGCTCGCCGGGCAGGCGCAAATTGAGAGCCGCTTGGTACGACACATACCGAGTCGGTGAGGTAACAGGAACACGAACCGGGCAGAATTTGACGCCATACTCGTTCTCTTTCCAAGGAGGCTCAATCATTGGAAGCAGTTGCTCCTCTGTTTCCGTTACCGGCATCACAGTCTAATGGTGCCACAGAACCACAAACTTGCAGCGAGATGTCCTGACCCGAGGCCGCTCGCGTGCGACCCCGGCCGTCTCGGCGGCGAGGTGCTGTTGCCGGCCAAGCCGTAGCCGGCAGTCCGCTCGGAATCAGGCGGAGAGCTGCCGCTTCACGACTTCATCGTTGAGCTCGATCCCCAGGCCGGGGCCGGTCGGCGGAGTGATGAAGCCATTGCTGAAGTCGATCGGCTCCTGCAAGATGTCGCTGTGGAGGGAATTGGAGTTGAACTCCTGGATCAGCAAGTTCGGCGAGCATGTGTCGAGCTGCACCGCCGCCGCGGCAGAAACGGGACCGCAGTACATGTGCGGCGCGATCATCGCGTAGTGCGCTTCGGCCATGCCCGCGATCTTCTTGGACTCGAGAATTCCCCCGCACTGGCCGACGTCCAGCTGGATAATCTGTGCCGCTTGTTTCTCGAGCACCTGCGAGAACTCGAACTTCGTGACCAGCCGCTCGCCGGTGGCGATCGGGATGCTTGTGTGGGCCGCCACGCGGGCCATCTCGTCAACGTTCTCGGGCGGAACGGGCTCCTCGAACCAGAACGGGTCGAACTCTTCGAGGATGCTGGCCACCCGGATGGCTCCTGACGTGCTGAACTGGCCGTGGGTGCCGATGCCGATCTCGAGATCGGCGCCGACCGCATTGCGGATTGCCCGGAAGATCTTGGCCACATGCCGGATCGTCTTGAGGGAATAGTCGCGCGGCGGCCCGGTGATGGGCCGAAACGGATCCAGCTTGCAGGCAGTATTCCCCGCCCTGACGAGTTCCTCGGCCCGCCTCCCGGCGAGCTCGGGGTCTTCCCAGACTCCCTGGGTGTTCATGTAGGCGTAGGCGCGCAGCCGGTCATGATACTGGCCGCCCAGCAAGTTGTACACGGGTTGGTCGGTAGCTTTCCCGACCAAGTCCCAGCAGGCCATTTCGATGGCGGACAGCGCCGGGACGGAGTAGAGGCTTGGGTGGCGGTAGTCGTGCGAGCTGGTGTACATGTCCTGCCAGATCCGCTCCACGTTGAAGGGGCTCTGGCCGATGACAAACCGCTCGCACAGATCGTGCAGCAGGTCGATCTGCGACTTCAGGTTGGTCACGCCGCCGGTCGGCCGCTCGCCCAAGCCGACGAGGCCCTCGTCCGTGGTCAGCTGGACGAACAGCCACTTCCGATGGCCGATGTAAGGCTGGACGTTGTCCAGAAGGATCGTTTTCACACCCGTGACTTTCATGGTTCCCGCCTTCGAGCTAGCTGCGAGGTCGGCTGCCGCTGGGAGCGCGGCCATGCGCGTTGTGCCAAGGCCTGCCGCTAGTGCGCCAGAGCCTTGGAGAAAACTGCGTCGCCGCATCCTTGCCGCCTTAACCTCGGCTGCCAGTGGATCGGCCCTCAACTGCGCAGGACCGCGAATCGTCGGCAGCCGCGCAATATTCTACGGCACTGAGGGCCGTGTTGGGGCGGCTTGGAATGCCGCAGCTGGAATTTGCGGATCTGCCGGCCCGCCCGGCCTAGGGCATCGTGGGCTCGGGCAAGGACTCGAGCATTTCGAGCAGCAGGTCGTCTTCGGTCCGCCCGTCAGCGTGAGCGTCGAAGTTCAGGATGAGCCGATGACGCAGGGCTGGAAGAGCCAGCTCCCGAACATCGTCCGTGCTGACGTGCAGTCGCCCCTGCATCAGCGCCCTGACGCGCCCGCATAGCACGAGCGCTTGCGCTCCGCGAGGCGAGCTGCCGTAGCGGACGTACTTGCGCGCCAAGGCGTACTCCCTGCCCGGGCGAGGCTGCGTGGCGAGGACTAGGCTGATGGCGTAGTCGCGAACATGGGGAGCCACCAGGGTCTGTGACGCGGCGCGTCGCAGCTCGAGGATCTGATCGCGGTCCAAGATCGCATCGACCTCCAGGGGAGTGGTGTCCGCCGTGCGATCCACGATGGCGGTGAGGTCTTCGCGCTCGGGATACTCCACCAGAAGTTTGAGCAAGAAGCGATCCAACTGGGCCTCGGGCAACGGGTAGGTCCCTTCCATCTCGAGCGGGTTTTGCGTGGCCATCACCAAGAACGGCTCGTCGAGCTCGTGCGTTGTCGTTCCGCTGGTGACAGTCTTCTCCTGCATGGCCTCCAGCAGCGCCGACTGCGTGCGCGGCGTTGCGCGGTTGATTTCGTCGGCGAGCACGAGATGCGCGAAGACAGGGCCCTTCTCGAACCGGAGCGCCTTGGCGCCGAGCTCGTTGGTGTCCATCACGACACTGCCCAGGATGTCCGCGGGCATCAGGTCGGGGGTGAACTGGATCCGCGAGTAGTCCAGGTGCAGCGCGTGGCCGAGCGTCCTCAGCAAGGTTGTCTTGCCGAGGCCCGGCACGCCCTCGAGCAACACGTGGCCGCCAGACAGCAGAGCGTTCAGCACGCCGTCGACCACGCGCTCGTGGCCGACAATCACACGCTGGATCTGCGCGCGAACGGCGTCGATCTGTTCCGTTGCGCCATGCAACATCGTGTCTTCGGCCAGCATTTACTCCGCGTTCCTTCTCAACGTGTCGAAATAGTTCTGAATGTAGGTGCGGTAGGGCGCGGGGATCTCGTCCCGGCTTACGGACCCTTCGCCGTCGCCGTGGGAAGTCGAACGCTGATTGTAAGGCACCGATGCTGACTGCTCGGCTAGGCGGGTCTCGATCGTCACCTCGCCCCTCATCTTCTCGGCGCGTTCCATGTAGAGTTCCTCGAGGGCACCGAGCACTTCCAACTGCTCCGCCTCGGCCAGTTCCTTGTCACCGTCGCTTGTGCCGGCGGCCGAGGCGTTCTCCCCGCCGCTCTGGTCGCCGGTGCTGTCCTCGCCGCTAGTGGTTCCGGCCGACGCCGACTCGCCAGCCTCGGGCCCGGCCTCGCCACCCTCCATGGACGCGTCGGCGGCCAGGGCCGACGGATCCTGCTCTGCCTCTCCCGAGTCGGCGGGATTTCCCGACGATGCGGTTTCTTCTGTGCTGCCGTTTTCCTGTTCCTGCCCCGACTCCGAACTTGAAGACTCGTTGGAGGCCATGTCCAGCGTCTGCAGCATGTTGTCGAACGCCTGCTTGAGCTTGTCGAACAAGCTCTGGGCCTCTTCGTCCCATGCATCGCTGCCGGCGTCAGACGGCAGGTCTCCATCCTGACCATCCGGCGACAAGTCCGAATCTTCGGCTCGCAGCATCGAATCCTCGAGCGAGCCCTCCGGACCTTGCTCTTCCAATGGCACCGTGATCAGTCCCTCCACGTCAGGCATCTCGACCGCCTCTTGGGGAGGCTCCTCATGGGCTTCGAGAGGCAGTTCAGACTTGGGAGAGTCCTGTTCGGATGCTGGGCGGTCGAAGAATTCTTCGTCCCCCGGAAGCAGCTGATCCGTATTCGGCTGGTCGATCGCAGCCGCTCGCGGGCGGTCGTCGGCACCCAGGGCGGGCTGCTCGCCGAAGATGGCCGTCAGGATCAGCGATGCCAGGGGGGGCTCGAACGAGATAGTCGCTTGGAGCCCGACGCGCAGCCCGAAGAGAACGAGAGCGGACGCCAGCAACCAGACGCTCGTGCGCTGGGCCGAAGATACGACGCGCGGGAACGCCTGCTGGGGATCTACGTGCGCAGCGAGCTTGGAAGCGGACTCATATTGAGCGGCCGCTACGCCGCTGTGCTGCCTGTGGATCCTTGATGTCTTGAAGTGATACGCCGTGGACAGGGCGTCTTGGAGGCCCGAACGCGCGTCCACTAGCTGTGCCACTGCATACTTGGTAGGCAAGTGAGCCCCGAGTCGCTGCACGGCGATCCATATCCCAAGCCCGGCAGCCAAAGGGAGTGTGACGAACGGAACATAGCGCGTGCCGAGCACGAGCAGGCTGCAGAAGCCGACCAAGCAGACCGCGAGCGCCAAGCAGCCCTCCCGCGTGCGGAGCTGCCCTGCAATGCGCTTACGGCAGGTCTCGACTAGCCCCTCAACGAGACCTAGGTTCGAATTGGATGCTGGCATAGGCCAGATGGCCGGAGCAGAACACGATTATAGGAGAGAGTACGCGTTCTCCGTCGCGTCGGGCGCTAGACTGCTGGTTGTCGGGGTTTCCGTAAGTTGTCCAGATTCTTCCTCGCCTTTGCCATCGCGCCACTACTGCTCGCGTGCGGATGCCGCGCGGGGGCACAGGAAGACGGGCGTCTGCTTCAGGACGCTATTGCGTCGTTACGCTCTGGCGATGCGGCCCGCGCCGCTGAACTGGCCAGCGGCCAGATTGAAGCCGCTGCGGAACCGAATCCCACGGCGTTCTGGATTCGGGCGCAGGCCCGGACGCATCTTGAGGACTACGCCGGAGCCGCCGCGGACCTTGAGCGGCTGGCAGAGCTCGAGCCTGACAACGCCCGGATCAATCTAGATCTGGGCGCGGCGAGGTTCCGCAACGGCGACATGGCGGGATCGGTTGCCGCCTTCGAGCGCGTAGCCGAGCTTGAAGCGCACGCGAGGGCGCAGCTTTGGCAACTCGGAATCTCGCAGTACTACGCCGGGGACTTCGCAGGCTGCGCGGCCCTGTTCGAACTTCACCGCACGGTCAACCCACAGGACGTGGAGAATTCTGTCTGGCACTTCTTGTGCGTTGCGGCGACCAAAGGCTTCGAAGCCGCGCGTGCGGGACTGATCCCGATCGACAGGGACGGCAGGGTGCCCATGATGGAGGTGTTCGCTCTCTTCCGTGGCAGCGGCGGCGTGCAAGACGTGTTGGACGCGGCTGACCGAGCGGCCGGTTCCGGCGGCGGGACAGGCCCGGAGTTCTATGCTCACCTGTATCTGGGCCTGTACTACGAGGCCATGAAAGAGACGGGCGACTCACGAGCGCATATTGAGAAGGCTGTGCAGCTAGAGCAATCCGGAAACTACATGTGGCAGGTTGCCAGAGTGCACCGAGAGCTTCGCGGGCGTCCGGCGGACGATCGGTGATTGCAAGCGCGAAGTGGCGACGGCTCCGGCTGAGCCTGAATGCTTTGCTGCAATCTCCGATGCGGCGCGGAGATTTGGGAATTGGCGGGGCAACGATCGCATCTAGGGCAGAGTCTGGAAGGGATCGATCGCGGCGATTCCTAGCGGCGCAAAATGTCGAAAATTACGAGTCAGGATCGTCAGGCCCTGGCTCTCAGCGGTTGCCGCGATCGCTATATCGGCGAAACCGGGCGAATAGCCCGCCCCGCGTGCTTTGTCCATCAGTCTCCCTGCCAAGCGCGCCGCTGCTGTGTCGAACGAGAGGACCCTATCACCGTAGAGATGAAGCATGAGCTCGAGCCAGCTTCCAATCGTGGTGGCCCTTGATGCAGCTCCGGTCCGTTTCAGCCTTGCGATGCCATTGCAGACTTCAGCGACCGTGACCGTCGATAAGAATAGATCTGCTGAATGTTTGTCCATCCAGTTGATCAGGTTTACGGATCGCTTGGGGCGGTCGGGCGTCCCGGCCGAAAGCACGTCGGTGTCTACCAAGTACAAGAACGCCTCCTAGGGCATGATCTCTCTTGATGGGCTCGGGTCTCGCGGCGGCAGGTCTTCGTCTTCCAGCGGAGCCGACAGCAGCAACCGGCCGAAGGATGGCACCTGACGGAGCCGGTTCCATTCCTCCACCCCGAGGATTACAGCCTGAGGCCTGCCATGGCGAGTGATGACGGTCGTCTCTCCATTCGCCGCCCCGTCTACCAGGCTTGACAACTTGGCCTTTGCGTCACGCAACTGAATCCTTTGCATCGGGACAACCCTCGAAGAGACCACTGTAGTCATAGTATGTCATGACGTCTGGAACGCCAGCAAGACAAGAGTAGAATGCCGACCTGCGCGTGGCAGCTTCACCCGCTTCGAGAAGCGCTCTCGCCGGACCTCCGCAACGGCTGAGTCTTGCTGGCAGCGTCGGCTCTTAGATTTGGTGCATGTGTTTCATGCGCATACGACTTGCAGCGTGGTCAGTATCTCTATCCCCGCCCGAACTCTTGGTTCCGTTGCGACGCGTGAGGTCGGGCCGGGCCTTCCAACACCCGGGACCTAGGCGAAACAAATCCGGCTGACACGCCCAACGATCGGTTGCCTACACTACAATTCACTCGTGTCGTGCCTGACGCGGGGGAGTCAGGAGGTTCGAGGGTGACAGCGTCGATGCCCGATCCGGTCCGGCAAGCCACTACCGGCGGTGCGTTTCACGGCGCGGAAATCGTTTTCGAGGCCAAGAACGTCACCAAGCGCTACGACATGGGTGAAGTCACCGTCGACGCGCTGCGGGGGGTGAACCTGAGCCTGCGCGCGTCGGAGTTCATCGTTCTGCTCGGACCTTCTGGCAGCGGCAAGTCGACGTTGCTCAACATACTCGGCGGCCTCGACGTGCCCACGTCAGGGGCGGTCACCTATCGCGGACGCGACCTGAGCGGCGCGGACGACGCCACTCGGACGGCATACCGCCGGAACCATGTGGGCTTTGTGTTCCAGTTCTACAACCTGATCCCGAGCCTGACAGCTCGAGAGAACGTAGCGCTCGTGACCGAGATCGTGCGCGATCCCATGCCGCCGCAGGAAGCGCTCCGCATCGTAGGGCTGGGCGACCGCATGAACCACTTTCCCGCGCAGCTCTCTGGCGGCGAACAGCAGCGCGTGGCGATCGCGCGGGCGATTTCGAAGCGACCCGAAGTGTTGCTGTGCGACGAACCTACCGGAGCTCTGGACATCTCCACCGGAGTGGTGGTGCTGGAGGCCATCGAGCGCATCAACCAAGAACTCGGCACCGCCACCGCGGTCATCACCCACAACGCCGCCGTGTCGTCGATCGCGGACCGCGTCGTGCAACTCTCGGATGGCCTGATCGTGGCGGATCGCGGCAATCCAGTAAAGACCGCAGCACGAGACCTCACGTGGTAAGCGATGCAGGCACTTAACCGCAAGCTGTTCCGCGACTTGTGGCGGATCAAGGGCCAAGCGCTCGCGATCAGCATGGTCATAGCCGTCGGCGTGCTGATGCTGATTGCCTACCTCAGCAACTTCAACTCGCTGCAATCCACGCGGGATTCCTACTACGAGCGGCAGCGCTTCGGGCATGTCTTCGCAACCTTGAAGCGCGCTCCGCTGGCACTTGGAAGCCGCATCTCTGCGATTCCCGGAGTGGCGCAGGCCGAGACACGAGTCGTATTCGACGTGGCCTTGGACGTTGACGGCCTCGCCGAGCCGGCGACGGGCCGTCTCGTGTCCATTCCCGAGCACAAGCGAGAGATCGTGAACGATGTCGTGCTGGTGCAGGGCCGCTATATCGAACCCGGGCGGCCCGACGAGGTGATCGTCTCCCAAGGGTTCGTGGAAGCCAACCTGCTCGGGCCCGGGGACACGGTGGGCGCCATTCTCAACGGCCGTCGCCGAGATCTCGAGATTGTCGGCGTGGGATTGTCGCCGGAATATGTCTACACCATTCGACAGGGCGAGATGATCCCCGACAATTCCCGTTTCGGGGTGTTCTGGATGGGACGCCGCGCGCTTGCCGCGGCGTTCGACATGGAAGGCGGCTTCAACGATGTCTCCTTGCTGCTACGGCCAGGAGCGCAGGTCGAAAGGGTGATCCAAGAACTGGACGAGCTGATCAGGCCGTACGGGGGGTGGGGCGCGATCCCTCGCGACCTGCAGCTGTCCCACTGGTCAGTCCAAAACGAACTCAATGGGATCCGGGTGGCCGGCGTCATCATTCCGATGGTGTTCCTGGCAGTCGCGGCCTTCCTGCTGCATGTCGTGCTGCATCGCATCGTCGCAGTGCAGCGGGAGCAGATCGCGACGTTAAAGGCCCTCGGCTATCCGCGACTCTCGATCGCCCGGCACTACACGTACTGGGCATTGGCGATCAGCCTGACGGGAACTCTGATCGGCACGGTCTGCGGCGGCCTGCTGGGTCGCGGGATGCTGTCGATGTACAACGACTTCTTCCGCTTTCCGGTTCTCGAATACCGCTTGGATCCCGCTGTGGTGGCCGGAGCTGTGGTGGTCGGCATCTTCGCTGCGGTGTTTGGCGCCCACACTTCTGTCCGTCGAGCTGTCCGCCTGCAGCCCGCCGAGGCCATGCGGCCGGAGCCTCCGGCGAAGTACTCGGCCAGCCTGGTGGAGCGGCTGGGCCTGCGGCGCTTGCTGTCACAGCCAGCGCGCATCATCCTGCGCAACATCGAACGCCAGCCGCTGCGCTCGGCAATCACGATCGGCGGCATCGCGCTGTCCTTGGCCGTTCTGATCGTGGGAATGTTCGCGGTCGATTCGCTCGATCTCATGATGGACATGCAGTTCCGCGTCGCCCAGAGGCATGACCTGCAGCTCACCTTTACCGAACCGATCTCCCCGGACGGGATCTATTCCCTGCAGCGACTGCCCGGGGTGATGATGGCCGAGCCGGTGCTATCGGTCCCGGTCCGGCTAAGGTCCGGGCAGCGCTCCCGTCAACTTGCGATCACGGGCTTGCCGGAGTCCCCGCAGCTCTTCCGGGTAGTCGACGCCGAGACGCTGAGCCCGGCCGACCTCTCCCACGACGGTGTCGTGCTGGCGGAGCGTCTCGCCCATGTACTGGACGTCCGGCCTGGCGACTCGCTCACGGCCGAGGTGCTGATCGGCAGCAGGCCCGTGCGCGAGCTCGCCATCGCGAGCACGGTCCGCCAGCACATGGGGCTGGCCGCGTATATGAACATTGACGCGGTCCGGCGCCTGCTACATCAGGACAGAACGCTGTCCGGCGGCTACTTGACGGTCGACTCCCAAGCGCTACCGGCCATGTTCCGCGCCATCAAGGAGACTCCCGCGATTGCCGGCAGCGGGCTGAAGGCGGCGGCGCTGAAGTCCTTCCAGGAAACCTTCGCAGCCAATCTCGGCATCATGATCTTCTTCAACGTCCTGTTCGCCTCGATCATCGCGTTCGGCGTGGTCTACAACGCGGCCCGGGTCTCGTTGGCCGAACGGAGCCGGGAATTGGCCAGCCTGCGCGTGATGGGCTTCACGCGCCAAGAGATCTCCGCGATTTTGCTGGGAGAGCTTGGGATTTTGGCGTTGCTTGCGCTACCTTTGGGGTTGCTTCTGGGCTACGGGCTGACGTCCCAACTCGTGAAGGCCATGGAAACCGAGCTCTACGCATTTCCCCTCTCGGCCGTACCGTCGACGTACGCGATATGCGCACTCACCATCCTGGGGGCCACGCTGGTCTCGGGCCTGATAGTGCGCCGGAAGCTTGACCACCTGGACCTGTTGGAAGTCCTGAAGGCGAAGGAGTAGCAGATGAGGTTGAGCCCGACGCGAATTCTTGTCTGGTTGGTGCTTGCCGGCGTCGCTGCCGCCTTTGTATGGGCCTTCCTCCCCAAGCCTGTGGAGGTGGCCGCAGTCGCGGTCGAGCGGGGTTCTCTGCAGGTCACGCTGGACGAGGAAGGCCAGACTCGCGTGCGGGATCGTTACGTGGTGTCGGCCCCGCTGGACGGCAAGGTGCTGCGGATCGAGCACGAGCCCGGTGACACTGTTCAGGCCAACTCGACGATCCTCGCTCGGTTTCGGCCATCGCGGCCCGAGTTTCTGAACTCCAGGACACGGGCCGAGGCACAGGCCAGGGTCGCTAGGAGTGAGGCGCAGGTCGAGCGCGCCCGGGTTGAGCTGGACCGCGCCAGAGCCGAGCGAGACCACGAACAGGCGGAACTAGCGAGGCACGAGCAGCTGCATGCCGAGGGCCTCACGGCCGACAATCGGCTCGAATCGGCGCGCTTGCGCGCCGTGACGGCGACCGAGGCGGTACGGGGTGCCGAAACTGCCATCGTAGTTGCTGAGCTGGAGCTCGAGCGCGCCCGCACGAGTCTGATCGAGGCCGGTTCGGCCGGCGTCGACCAAGAAGACGTGATCATTCTGCGGTCGCCGATCACGGGCGTGGTCTTGCAGCGCTTGCGCGAGAGCGAGTCCGTCGTCCCCTCCGGCGAGCCGCTCATCGAGATCGGCAATCCCGAGGATCTCGAGATCGTGTCCGACATGCTGTCGATGGACGCCGTGCAGATCGACTCCGGGGATCCGGTGCTGATCGAGCAGTGGGGGGGCGAGGCAACCCTGCGAGGCGTCGTGCGCCAGGTGGAGCCGTTCGGATTCACGAAGATCTCGGCTCTTGGCGTCGAGGAGCAGCGGGTGAACGTCATCGTCGATTTCGAGGATCCCCAGGCCGCTTGGGAAGCGCTCGGGGATGGCTACCGCGTGGAGATTCGCGTCGTCGTCTGGGAGAAGGAAAACACCCTCAAGGTGCCGTCGAGCAGCCTTTTCCGCAATGCGGACGCTTGGGCCGTCTACGTGATCGACGAACTCTCGCTGGCCCGGCTGCGCGAACTTCAGATTGGCAGGCGCAACGCACTCGAGGCCGAGGTGCTGGGGGGTTTAGAGCAGGGCGATCGGGTGATCGCCTATCCCGGCGATGCTATCGAGGACGGGATGGAAGTCCTAGCCGCCGGCCTCTGAGCCCTGCCGCCATCAGCGGCCGTCGAAAATCGTGAGTCGCGGAGCAGCCCCTACGCTAGACTACGAGGTGGAGCGGGCCGTCGGGCAGTCTCTGCAGGCTTCGCTGCCGCCGGCCGGATCTTCCTAGGAATATCGATCAAGAGCGAGCCTGGCGTTGCGGGGTCAGCGCCGTCGAGTCCCGACGCGATCCTCCCACATTCGGCCCAGGATCCTCGCCCGCCCATCCATCGACCCGCCCATGTACGTCCGCAAGAGTCGCTTGCTCACCCCCGGGCCCACGCCCCTGCTTCCCTCGGCCGTGCGCGCCATGGGGGCCGCAGACTTGCATCACCGCACAGCGGAGTTCCGCGCAGCCTATAGCGGGGTCATCGCCGACCTGCACTACTTCATGGGCACGGACAACGGCATCGCGCTGTTCGCCTCTTCCGGGAGCGGGGCTATGGAGGCGGCGGTTTCGAACCTGTTCTCGCCGGGCGACAAGGTCATCGCATGCGCAGCGGGCAAGTTCGGAGAGCGCTGGGCGCAGCTGGCGCAGGCGTTCAATCTGGAAACGGTCGTGCTGTCCAAGCCGTACGGGGAGTCCGTGCTGCCGGAGGAGCTGGAAGCGATGTTGCGCCGGCATCCCGATGTCCAAGGCGTGCTCGTCCAGGCGACAGAGTCCTCCACAGGCATTTCGCACGATGTGCAGGCCATGGGCCGGATCGTTGCTGCGACGGACGCGATATTGGTGGTAGACGCGATCACCGGGCTCGGCAGCAGCATCCTTGAGATTGACGAGTGGGCGCTGGACGTGGTGATCGGAGGGTCCCAGAAATCCCTGATGATTCCGCCCGGCCTGGCGTACTGCTCTGTCAGCGAGAAGGCGTTCCGTCGCGCGGAAACCGCGACCAACCCTAACTTTTACTTTAATTTGCGCAAGCACGTTGAAGCGGGCCCCAAGGGTGACTCCCCGTGGACGCCAGCATCTTCGCTCCTGCTGGGCATGGCAGAGGTCCTGCGTTACATCCGCGAGCTCGGTCGCGATCAGCTGATCCGGAACGCCCAGTTGCTCGCGCGCGCCACTCGCGAGTCCGCCCAGGCCCTCGGGTTGGAGCTGTTCGCCCGGAACGCGATCCCGGCCGGAGCGGTCACGGCCATCCGCGCCCCCGACGGCTTGGATTCGGGCCAGATCGTGCGAGCCTACAAGGACCGCTTCGAGGCCGTGATCGCCAACGGACAGGGATCGATGAGGGGGCAGATCTTCCGCTTCGCCCACTTGGGCTATTTCGATTTCCACGACTTGTTCGCGACCATCGCCGAACTCGAGATCATCCTGCACGAACTGGGCCGCAAAGTCGACTTCGGCTGCGGCGTGCAAGCGGCTCAAGCGGTGTACCTTGACGCGCTGGGAGCGGCGGACGGAGGCCAGCGATGAAGGTCTTAGTCGCCGATGCAGTGGACACGGCAGCGATCGAGACACTGCGAGCGGAAGAGGCGTTCGATGTCGTTGTCTCGAATTCGGCCGAGTATGAGTCGCACTTGGAAGGTGCGGAGGCGTTGATCGTGCGCAGCGCTGTCAAGGTCACAGCAGCTGTCATGGACCGCGCGCCCCACCTGCGGGTGATCGGCCGCGCCGGTGTCGGCGTTGACAACATCGACTGCGACGCGGCTACCAAGCGCGGCATCGTAGTGATGAATACTCCGGGCGGCAACGCGACCGCGGTCGCAGAGCATACGTTGGCACTAATGCTTTCGCTAGCCCGGTCTGTGCCGGCTGCCAACGAATCGACCAAGGCCGGTCGCTGGGAGCGCAAGAAGTTTCAGGGAAACGAGGTCTTTGGCAAGACCCTCGGGATCATCGGATTCGGCGGCATCGGCAGGCAGGTTGCGGAGCGAGCGCGCCCCTTCGGCATGGAGGTGATCGCATACGACCCGTTCGTGTCGAGTGACGCTGCCAAGGGTTCCGGGGTGGAATTGCTCGAGCTCGATCCGCTGCTGGCCCGTGCCGACTACCTGAGCCTGCACCTCTCGCTCACGCCGGAGACTGCGGGGTTCGTGAATGCTGACCTGATCGGAAAGATGAAGGACGGCGTGCGGATCATCAACTGCGCCCGTGGCGAGCTGGTCGATTCGGCGGCCTTGGACGCGGCCATCGAATCCGGCAAGGTTGGCGGCGCGGCATTGGACGTCTACGACTCCGAGCCGCCCGAGGACACTTCCCTGCTTTCCCACGAGCAGGTCGTAGCCACGCCTCACATCGGTGGGTCGACGGCCGAAGCGCAAGCCAAGGTCGGGCTCAACATAGCGCTCCAGGTGCGCGATTTCCTCAGGTCCGGCGTGGTCGTGAATGCCGTGAACATGCCCTCGGTCAGTGCCGAACAGTACGGCCGGCTGGCACCCTACCTGAAGCTTGCGGAGCGATTGGGCTCGCTGGTGGCGCAGACTTCCAGAGGCCGCCCCGTGCGTGTCAAGCTGACCTACTTGGGCGAATTCGGCGAGACCGACACGGCCATGATCCGCAATGCCGCCCTAAGCGGCATCCTGAACTGCTTCCTGTCGCGCAAGGCCAATCTGATCAATGCCTCCCAGATCGCGCGCGACCGCGCGCTCGGTGTTTCCGAAGTCCGTCGCGGGAAGGCGCACTTCAGTGACTCGCTGAAGCTTGATCTCAAGACAGAGGACATCCACCGCGCCGTGGAAGGGGCTGTCTTTCCGGATGGCTCCCCTCGCCTGCTGAGCATCGACGGGATCTATGTCGAAGCGCCTCTCAGCGGGTCGCTCCTGTACGTGCGCAACAAGGATGTGCCCGGGGTGATCGGACGCATCGGCACCGCGCTTGGCGAACAGGGCATCAATATTTCCGACTTCGCGCTCGGGCGTGGCGAACAGGGCTCGAACGACGAACCCGCGGAAGCCGTGGCGTTGGTGCGCACCGACCAGTCGCTAACGGCGGCCGTGCTCGAAGGTCTCTACCGGGTGAACGCAGTCACCTTCGCCAAGGCGATCGAGCTGTAGACCGGTCTCGCAACTACTGTTCCATCACGCGATCATCACCCTCCAGCTAAAGCCACGTTAAGGTTGCGCCCGTCACGCAGGAGGAGGTTTCATTACTGCTAGTTTGCTTTTAGGATCTCTCCTAGCTCTCGCCCCCGAGAATCCTTCCATTTCTTCCAGCCGTTGCAACTCCTCCCCAGCACAACCCCACCAGCCATGGAGGGAGACAAGAATTCATGGTCCTGCGCGAACAGGAACATGCTTCCGGCATCCTCAAGCGCTCCAGTATCCACGAGCGTCTTTCTCATCTTTGAGACGGACGGATCGATCGACTGCACTTCGTCCTTGCGGGCTTCGGAACCAGCGAAAACCTTAATTCGCTTTCCAGTCCTACACACACCGCGCGCCGAAATTCCAATCTTGGAAGCCTTCAAGAAGACCTCCAGGCCCCGTACCGGAAGCGGGTGCGTCGGACCCGACTTCGCCTCATCGAAGAAGCTCACCCCTATGATCGGCAAGCAGAGCAGCATGTTGTTGAGGAAGATATTCGTATCCGCCTTGTCCATCGCTGGCAAGAACGGCTCCTTGGGGGAGACCGAGTTCTCCAACTGGCACCGATTTATCTCGTCCGCCCGACTCAACAAGGCCCACTCCAAGTACTGGACATGAGCCTTGGTCAGCATCTTGTCAGTACTCGTGAACGCCACGCAGTGAGACCAGAAGGCCATACCTTTCACGTGGCTCTCCAAGCGCGAGACCAGTTTCGATCCCTCTCCGATGTAGACCTCCGGCAGGCGACTCAATCCAGAGCCCCACAGGATATAAACGCCCGCATTTTGTAACGGCTCGTAATCCTTCACGTCAGAGAATCGATTGCGGGGGAAGATCAGTCCGCGGCCGTTCCAGCCACCCATCTCGATCACGCGTAGCCCGTCTGGATCGCCGGTAGCAACGAATACCTTGACAGTGAACGGCAGGGCCATAGCGGACAGTATACTGACCCACACAGTCTTGAACTTGCAGCGAATGTTGTTGCTGGTCGACCTGATTCCATCCTGCGCTAGCGCGTGTTGAGGTTGGCTGGCCATGCCGCGATCTGCCTCTGCAGTGCACTCACGTCCCCTATGCAGCACCCACTGGGGAGGGGTGGCTCAAGTCGCTTTCGGCGATGTTCAATCAGCTACCGTGCTGCGGGCTATAGCACCACTCGCAGCGGCGCAAGAGATCTCTCGCCCCCCTCGGCCACCAACACCGTGTAGAACGCTCACACCGTTTGCGTGTTCAAGTCACACCTCAATGATCGGAGGAGAGGCTGGAGGCCCTCTTGTAGACTGTTCATGTGATCCGTCGCATCCAAGCATTGAACTATCGCAGCCTCCGGTATGTGGATGTTCATCTGGACGGCTCATTCCATATCCTCGTGGGGCCCAACGCGAGTGGCAAGAGTACCTTGCTAGATGTGATCGGCTTCATGGCCGATCTTGTTTCTGATGGCCTTGAAGCAGCCGTCGAGCACCGTACCAAGAACTTCCAAGATCTAGTGTGGAATCGGCGGAGGGAGAATCCTAGGTTTGAGCTAGCGGTGGAGTTCGAGGTCCCTGAGGCACTTCGGCTCAAGATGCCCGATAACATCGAAGAACACCGAACGTTCCGATTCTTCCGATACGAAGTCGCTATCCGGCTTGGAGATGACGGGATCTGCATTGCTTCAGAAGGAGGTTTCCTAAAGACCGATCTGAAGGCGGCGCTTGATCGAGCCACCTCCCTTTACGGTGAGGCGCTTGCGTCGAGGCCGACAGCGAGCTTCCAATCGACCAAGCCGATACCAGATTCGATTCTCTCGGAGCCCGATACCTTCAACTGTCGACCCTCTCTCCAAAAGCTGGCAGACGGTACGGACACGTTCAGGGTGGAAACCGAACCGTGGCGCGACTATTTCCTCGGTTCGGAGTTGAACATCACATTTGGCCCGCGACGCTCGACGCTAAAGAACTTGCCGGACAGCCCGGAGCAGTTTCCAGTCACCACCTATGCCAAACGTATCCTCGAAACAGGCGTGCAGAAACTATTCCTTGATGGCCGACGGTTACGACAAGCGAGTTCGCCCAACAGTCGTCGCATGACATTCGTTCCAGATGGCTCGAATCTACCTTGGGCGATTCAGCAACTCCGCGAGCTCAATCCCGGAAAATTTCGAGATTGGCTAGACCATGTTCGAACTGCACTTCGAGAGATCGAAGACATTCGCGTAGTGGAACGGGAAGATGACCGCCACGCCTATCTGATGCTTCGCCATGCTACAGGGATAGAGGTACCCTCTTGGACGGCCTCCGACGGCACGCTACGACTCCTGGCACTCACGCTTACCGCCTACTTGCCGCACGGTGACAGGATCTACTTGATTGAGGAACCGGAAAACGGAATTCATCCTATGGCGATCGAGACTGTGTACCAATCACTTGCCTCTGCCTACGACTCACAGATCTTGGTCGCGACTCACTCCCCGGTCTTTCTGAGTTGCGCCAAGCCGAGCGAGATTTTGTGCTTCGCCAAGAACGAAGAGGGTGCCACGGACATAGTCTTAGGAAGCCAGCATCCGCGACTGGCGGACTGGCAGAGTTCCGCAGACACTAACCTATTGTTCGCTTCAGAGGTCTTGGGCTGATGGGGCAGCAGGAACGAAAGGATCTATATGTACTCGTTGCGGATCAGGACATGCTTCAAACCGTCGACGGATTGTTGAACCGTAGTGCCAGTCTAGGGATCCGTCCGATCACGTACGCCATTGCCAAGCACATCCACCGGGACCCTGGTTGCCGAACCGGCTCTTCTCATTTTCTGCGAGGCCAGATCAATGACTACAAGTACGCATTGGTATTGTTCGACAGAAGAGGTTGTGGTGATTGCTCGTCGCGCGAGGAGATCCAAGACTCAGTTGAGCTCGAATTGGCAGCCAACGGATGGCGGAACCGGTCAAAGGTCGTGGTTATCGATCCAGAACTCGAGACTTGGGTTTGGAATGGGTCGGTTCACGTACCCAAGATACTTGGATGGCAGGGTGGATACCAGCAGCTCAAGGCCTGGCTTGTCGATAAAGAGCTATGGCCATCGGGCTACGACAAGCCCCCGAATCCCAAGAACGCCATGCGAGCGGCAATGCGCAAGGGAAATCGAAGCATCTCAGCGGCATTGTTTGGCCAACTAGCGAGATCCGCCACGACAAGCCATTGCCAGGATGCTGCGTTCGCCGAACTGAAAGGTACCTTGCAAGGTTGGTTTCCAGCGGCTGATGGGCCGTGAAGGAGCTTCGACGTTTCGACGGTCGGACAGCATGGGTGGACTGTGGAATTGCAACCTCCGCGCGGCATATCGCTCCGTTCTTGCCGCATCCATCCGCACCACTCGCGGCTAGCGGACTTGCGCGTTCTACCGCGTTGGAGCGGAACCGGACGAGAGAGCTGCTGGTTCGCATCGAGCACTGCTACACGCCGCGGAGCGACAGCCGCCTGAACGTCGCGGAACGCGGTCTGAGTGCAGTGGGCACAAGCGTCTGACTGGCTGCCTCGACTCAAGCATAGGCAAGTTGCAAGAGCTGCTTGCAGCTCGACAAACCGATGTCAACTGCAAATGCGCCCGCGCGGGCGCATCACGATCTATGGCACCCGTAGCAAGCTCAAGTCTGTCAATCCGATCCTAGAATCATCCATGGACAGAACACTAGTTTGTCTAGAAAAGTTACGGCGGTCGCGCTCGCAACCATCTCGACAACAGGAGTTCAACAACAGGAGCTAGAACTTGACGCCGCGCTTCTTCAACTCGTCGAGGACTCGGTCGACGCCGCGGCGGTTGATAATCTTGATGCCCTTAGCGCTGATGCGCAGCTTGACCCAGCGCTTGCGGCGCGGGGACCAGAATCGCTTGTCTTGGATGTTGGGCACGAACCATCG
Source organism: Bryobacterales bacterium (assembly GCA_022826925.1). Lineage (GTDB taxonomy): Bacteria > Acidobacteriota > Terriglobia > Bryobacterales > UBA6623 > VXMF01. Next base: position 48,203 of record JAJDTX010000056.1, on the reverse strand, counting down.
TTTTGTCTTGTTGTGGGCGTGCGAAACCCTATTGCCCGACCTCGGGCGCTTACCCGTAACTACGCAGATTCGTGACATCGTTTGGTCCTAGCGGGAACGGCCCCAATGTTCGCCTTTGCCGGGCTGGGCAGCCTAGTGGCCCGAGGCGGTAGAAGCGATGAATGGGCTGCCTTAAACCGAGCATAGCACAGGCGAAACGCCGCTGTAGTTGTGTATGCGTTCACAAACCCTCGCAAACGATCCCGTCACTGTCAGCGTCCCGCAATGAACCGTACAGCGGCTCGCCCAGCAGGATCGGGTCCACATCCGGGCAGTAGCGCTTGACGTTCTCGCAGTTCGTGCGATAGCCACCAGCCTCGAGAGTAGCGATGCAGGCCGTCTGAGCGGCCTTTTGCTCGGCTCTCGGATCACCGGGGATACAGGCGACGGTAGGCAGGTGGGCTGACACGGCGCTCGCGGAGGATCGGAGAACCGCCGGGTCCTCGATCGTTTCGTGGCACGCGGCGATTTCGCGCTCTCCGGTCAGAGCGCCAATAAACTCCGAACGGAACGTCCAATCCGCGCCCTCGGCCAGCTTTGGTCGGAATACGTACTCGTCCGCGCAAGCATTCAGGACGGAGCTCAGCGCCTCCTTTTCGTCAGTGTCCACGCTCAGCCCGTGCTTGGACTTGACGCGGACGGTCTGAGCCGCCCACCAGCAAAGCGCGTGGTCCGTCAGGCTGTCTCGGAACAGAGAAGTCTCGGCAGATTGCACCTCGTGGACATCGCTGTCGCCCTTCGACGCGTTCAGCGATCCGGGCGCGAGCGTGAGGTTCAAGATGTCCGCAGCGAAATTGGTTCTTGCAGTCTCGCCCATGGCGCAGAGGCCCGACTCGTCCGCCTCCTTGCGGGAAACGATGTGCTCTATCTGCACGTAGTGGTAGTTCGGGAACACGATTCCGTCATACGGTGAGAGCCTCCCACCATGAAGCTCGGCGATAGAGTCCTGCGCTCCCGCCCATGCGGAGGGATCTATAGCATCGACGGAGCAGCTGGATTCCGCAGATACTTGCAGCCCGCTCAATGCGGACAGGATACGTGATCTGTTCCATTCCTCCTCCGAGGACTGCCCGAATAAGGCCGGGCAGACAAAGAGGACTCCCGCGAGGGCCCCGAGCGTGCAACGCAGGATGGCACACGTCCAATCATGTGGTGGCGACACGACATGGGGCCGGGCCTTGTCGCATCCAGCGAGAGCGTGGAGGTCCTGCTTATTCGCCCCGATGCCGGTGGCTACTATGCCATCGCGTACAGCCTGTTGTATTCGGCAAAAGATCCGGTGCACGAATTCTCTTGCTGATGTGACAGTTGGCGTGGACCGCACGACGTTCCCTTATGATTCTGACGCAGAGCCCGGATGGGGCTGGCCTGGGCGCGGAAGAGCAAAGAGGACTGGAAGCCCGAGGATTGGGAGCGCGGTAAAGCCCCACAGCACTAGGTCGAGGCCGACGAAGTCAGCGATCAGGCCGGCAAACGGAACGAACGCGATCCCGGCGAGACCCCAGCCGAAGCCCATCATGAGGGCAGCTGCAGTGCCGGCCTGTGAGGGCACCAATTCCCGCGCCATGACGATGTTGACGGGAATCGTGGACAGCAGCACCGTGCCCCCGACAAACAGCGCCAGTAAGGACAACCATCCGTCCGATGCCAGGAAGCACGCCAACAGGGGTCCGGATGCCAGGCAGGAGCCGACTATGACCCTGCGGCCCCCAATGCGGTCCGCCAACCACCCGCCAAGGAAGGAGCCGGCTGAAGTGCTCGCGAAGAACACCGCCAGCGCGACGCTCGCCGACCTAAAGTCCGTGCCGCGGACTTGCACCATGTAGAGGGCCAGGTATTGCGCCATTCCGACCTGTACGATCGAGCGCAAGACCACAAATGCGTAGTGCGCGAGCAGTGGCCGCCGCTGCTGCCGAAGCACTGCCCAGTCCACTCCGCGCCGTCTCATGTGAGGATCCACTGAGGGCTGGGGCACCCGCCACAGCAGTAGAGGGCTGGCCGCTACTACGGGAAGCGCGGACAGCCAGAGGTTCTCGTAGCCGAAGCGGCCGATCACCTCGGCCAAGTAGAGCGGCCCTGCACCCAGACCGGCAGTGCCGGCCGTGATGAAGACGGCGGTGGCGATGCCTCGCCGCTGGCCGCCGAGGTGACCGGCTTGGCTGGTGCTGTGCGGATGGAATGCGGCGACTCCCATGCCGCCGAGCAGCAAGAGCACGACCACTCCTGAAAATCCCGTGGCCAGCGAAGTGGCCGTCAGGAAACCCGCCGCGGCCAGCGGGCTGAGGACCGTGAACAGGCGGCTGTGCAAGCGGTCGCTGAGCAGGCCGAACGGCAACTGCATGACCGACGACGCGAACATCCAAAATCCGCCCAAAAGCCCGGCATGCGCGAGCGTCAGCTCGAAGCGCGAGGCAAGGATCGGCTGGATTGTCGGCAGCGTCGAGGAAAAGCAGTCGACTGTGAAGTGGGTGAGCAGCAGGAGTACGAACGCTTCGCGCGTCCGCTCCGCAGATCTCGCTGGCAAGGCTGCGACTGGGGCGGCCTCACCGGAGTACGTGCCGCCAAGTTCAGTCGCAACTGGGTTGTGCTTGATCACAGCTTGCGCTCACAGGCCTGCGGACGCCGCAAGTGCGGTAACGGCGGGCCTGCCGAAAGTCCGGCCAACGCGGCAGCCTTCCGCAGAAGGCTGGATGGGTGCCGCGCAAGGCGCTCTACTGGGCGAGCTTGTCCCAGATCCCCGTGCGAAGCTCTTCCAAGCGGTGCTCTGCCGCATCGCGCACGTAAAGGTACTGGTCCTCCTTGGCGACGCGCTCGAGTTCCGCCACGTCGCTCATGATCTTTACCGTCTTGCGGCGAATCTCCTCGTCATTCGATTCGCGCATCAGGCGGGCATAATGGCCTTGATCCGGCTCGAGCGAGCGCAGCTTCGCGAACGCCTCGTGTCGCACGAACCACTCGCTGTCGGCCACCACGATGTCCGCTAGCGTTTCGGGGTCCGAAATGCCCCCGATGGCCTCGATCCGCACGTCGGCGTCGGAATGCTTCCACTTCGGGCGGAACAGGTTCAGCAATCCCATGCTGGCGGTCCAAGCAGGTCAACGGCGCGGCTATTCGCCGTAGCTGATGCGCCAAATCTTGCGGCCGCCGTCGTCGCTGACCAACATCGAGCCGTCCTTGAGCTGCAGGAGGCCGACGGGGCGCCCCCAAACCTCCCTTTGGTCCTCGCCGAGCATCCACCCGACGAGGAAGTCTTGCGGACCTGACTGAGGCCGCCCGTCCTTGAACGGGATGAAGGTCACGCTATAGCCCGTGCGAACCGAGCGGTTCCAAGATCCGTGGAACGCCAAGAACAGCCCGCCCCGGTACTTCTCCGGAAACTGGGTGCCGGTGTAGAAGTGGATATCGAGTACCGCGACATGCGAGCCCAGCAGTACGTCGGGATAGAGCGTCTTGGCCACCATGTCGGCACCCGCGCCCTCGTGGCGCGGCTCGGCGTGCGGGCCGTTGTATGCGTAGGGCCACCCGTAGAATTCGCCCTGCTTGACATTGACCAAGTAGTCGTCGGCAAGATCGTCGCCGAGGCCGTCACGTTCCTGCACCGCGGCCCAGATCTCCGACGAGCCGGGATGCCACCGCAGTCCGATGATGTTGCGCAGGCCCTCCGCGAACGTCTCGTGGCCGCTGCCGTCAGGGTTGTAGCGGTGCAGGGCCGCGCGGACCGGATCCTCGCCGAGGGAAATATTCGACCCCGAACCGACCGTCACATAGAGCTTGGAGTGGTCCTCGTTGAAGAGCAGCGTGCGCGTCCAGTGGCCCTTGCCATGTCCCTCGTAGGAAATGATCTCTTCGCCATCCGCCGCTGTCATGGCATCGGCGTCATAGACGAAGCGCTTGACCGACGTTGGCTCGGCTACGTACAGCCATTTCTCATGGAAAGCCAGGCCGTAGGGTCGATCTAGGTTCTCGATCAGCTTGCGCGTCGCGCCGTCGTGATGCACGTAGACAGTGCCGTCGGTAACATTGCGCGAGCCCGAGTCGCTGAACACCAGTTCGTCATTCGGACCCAGCAGCATGAAGCGCGGGCGCTTGAAGTCGCCGGTGATGTACTCCTCGACCTTGAAGCCCTCGGGGACCGCCAGACTTGCGTCGGAAGGGCGGTCGACCACGTTCGGGCGGTTGGTCGCCGACTCGGTGTGGAACGGCTCCGGCAGGCCCTTCCAGTTGACCGGCTTGTTCGGCTCCGCAGCGGCGAGTGCCGCCAGCAATACGGCAGAAATGCAGAGAGTGATCCAGATGCGCATGCCTTATAGCGTAGCCGATTCTCGGCCGGTCGGCGCGCATGTTCGAGTCTGGGATTGCTTTGGTCAGCGCGGCACGGCCACTTCGTTTGTCCGACGGTCACTAGGTTGCTCAGGTCGCTCCGGCGCGTTGGTCACCGGCAGCCACCCGACCAGATCCCGCTTGACCTCGGCATACAGTTCGTCGGCAGACAAGTTGGTCCACTCCATCGGATCAACGCGGTGATCATAAAGTTCCTCGCTGCCATCGGCATAGCGGATGTAGCGGAACTCTTCTGTTCGCACAGCATGGTTCAAGCGGCCATGGGTCATGACAGCCGGTCTCCATGGCAACTCGGGGTTGCGCAACAGCGGGACTAGGCTCTTTCCATCCAGTTCTCCGGCGGGGGCCAAGCCGGCCAGTTCCAGCAGGGTCGGATAGAGATCCAGAAGACTCACCGGTCTCGGCGAGACTGCCCCGTCACGGGTGCCTTCGGGCAGGCCTGGAGCTCCCGGCGGCACCGAGATCATCAGCGGCACGCGAGTGGCCTCTTCCCACAAGGCGAACTTGCGCCAGTGGTGCTTCTCGCCTAGGTGCCACCCGTGGTCTCCCCACAGCACGATGATGGTGTTGTCCGCATAGCCGCTCTCGTCGAGCGCGTCCAGCACCCGTCCGAGCATCTCATCTGCGAAGCTGATCGAGGCCAGATACGCCTGGACGGCGTGCTTCCACTGCCCGTGCTCGACCACGCTGGCGTGATCGCGCTCGGGCCGGGCCATGCGCACGCCCGACTGCGGCACGTCAGCCAAGTCCGAGTTGAAAACCCTTGGCAGTTCAATATTTTCCAGCGCAAAGCGCCGGAAATAGTTGCGAGGGACAAACCACGGCAGATGCGGGCGAAAGATGCCACAGGCGAGGAAGAACGGCTTGGAGTGCGCTTCGCCGAGTTTGCCGGACACCCATTCCGCGACTTTGGCATCAGACATCTCAGCGGTCGCCACATCGAGTGGGCCCCAGTCAAAATTGCCGGTTTCGGCGATGCCGTTCGCGGGGCGCGTCACAGGCGTCGGGTCGGGGCCCCTCTGGACATTCTTTGAAGGCCAGTATTCGTGCCACGAGGCTGGATCAGGATAGACGCCGTGGTAGATCTTGCCAGCCCCTCCGGCCCAGTAGCCGTTCCGCATGAAGGCCTGCGGAAGCGTCTCCACGTCCGGCATGGCCGGACGCCAAGCTTGGTCGTTCTGATAGACGCCCGAGCGGTACGGGGCGACTCCTGTCATCAGCGCTGCACGGGAAGGGTTGCAGGCTGGCGCCGCCGTGTAGGCGCGACTGAACAGCGTTGCGCGCCGCGCCAAGCGTGCGAGATTGGGCGTCTTGGCCTGCGGGTGGCCGCCCATGGGCTCGATCCAATCATTGAGGTCATCGACCGCGATGAACAGGACATTGGGAGCGTCTGCCTTGGCCGCGACGGCAGCCGTGACGAGCGCAATGAGTAGGGTGAGTTGTCGCATTAGATCCTCCCTCCTGGCGTCGCGTCGCTACGCGCGACGCCCGCACCGCCGCTGGGAGCGGAGATGAACAAGGCTGCCAGTATGGTAGCCAAGCAGCCCAGGGGGTTCAGCCAGAGAAATGCCAGGCCCGGAAACGCGAGCTTGGTCAGCCAGACCGCGATCAGCCCGAACGCCGTGCCCCAAAACGCGCCGTTCGCTGTGACGCGCCTGAACAGGAAGGCAACGGCGAAGACACCCAGCATCGGCCCGTAGAACAGCGACCCCACGAAGTTGACGGCTTCGATCAGCGAGCCCAGCCTGCCCCCGAAACTGGCGAAAGCCGCTGCGTAGGCGGCCCACCCCAAGGTTGCCCAGCGCAGGGCCCGGCGGGTACCACGCTCGCCCGCTTGCGGCCGAACGTAGCGGGCGTAGTGGTCCACGATCGTGGACGTCGCGAGGGAGTTCAGTTCCGACGAGATGGTCGACATGGCCGCCGCGAAGACCCCGGCCATGATCAGGCCGATCAGGCCTTTCGGCAGATAGCCGAGAACAAAGGTGAGGAAGACATAGTTGGTGTCGTTGTAGGTGCCGGGGCCGGTCTCCTGCTCAGCGAGCGTGATCGCCTCGCCGCGGACGCCCTGAAGGCGTTGGTTGGCTGCGGCGAACGCATCGCGCTCAATCGGAGCGCCTCCGCTCGCGACGAAACGGTCCGCGCTGCCGCGGCGCTCCTGGAACGCTTGCTCGAAGCGGGCGTCCACTTGACGCAGTTCCTGCGGGTGCGTCTGTTCGAGTCGCGCTCGCTCAGCCGGGTGAAACAGCAGCGGCGGCGGTTCGTACAGGAAGAAGGCGAAAACCAAGACGCCGGTCAGCAAGATGAACGCTTGCAGAGGGACTTTGAGCATTGCATTGAATAGCAAGCTGATCCGGCTGTGATACAAGGACTTCGCAGTAAGGTAGCGCTGGACCTGAGACTGATCTGTGCCGAAATAGGCCAGGGACAAGAACGTGGCTCCTATCAGCCCGGACCACAGCGTGTAGCGGCTGTTCCAATCGAACGAAGTGTCGACGGCCTCGAGCTTGCCCACGCTGCCAGCGAGTGCCAGCGCGTCGCGAAACGACACGGACTCCGGCAGGCCGGTCCACGCAAAGCAGAAGGCGACGGCGATGCCGGCGAACATCACTCCCATCTGCACGGCGTCCGCCCACATCACGGCCCGGATGCCGCCTACCACGGTGTAGGTCGCGACCAGTACCACCGTGATCAGGATGGTCGGCGCTTCCGGGATGCCCAGGATGACCGACAGCGCAACCGCCGGGGCGTACACTGCCAGACCAACTCCTAGGCCGCGCTGGACCAGGAACACCCCGCTGGCTAACCTGCGGGTCTTGGCGTCGAAGCGACGCTCGAGGTATTCGTAAGCGGTCTGCACCCCGCTGCGATGGAACGCCGGCGCGGCGAACGCCGCGATCAGCACCATCGCAATCGGCAGTCCGAAGTAGAACTGCACGAAGCGCATGCCGTCGGCGTATCCTTGGCTGGTCGTGCCGATGAAGGTGATCGCGCTGGCCTGGGTCGCCATGATCGACAGCCCGATCACCCACCAGCGCATCTGTTTGCCGGCGGAGACGTAGGCGTGGACAGACTGATCGCCGCGCGAGCGTCTCAGGCTGAAGATCAGGATCGCCGCCAGGGAGGCGATTAGGACCGACCAGTCGAGCGCGCTCATGAGGCTAGACCTAGCAATCGGGTGACGGCCCACAGGCCCATGATCCAGAACGCTAGGTGGGCCAGCACGAGAACGTAGATCCGGTTCCAGTTGCGAGCGTCTGCCGGCGCGCTCGCAGCCTCAGACTCGCGGGGGTGCGAGGTATCTTGCAAGCGTCCTATCTTACCCGTAGCGTGATCCGGATATCGCGCGAACCGGTCGTCAGGTCCAGAGCCCCAATCCTCCGGAGCGGCACCGCCCGCACCTGCGCGGCGTGGCGGGCTGGACAGCTGCGATGTGCCTCGTTCCTAGCGCGAGGCCTCGGGTTGGGGCGGAGCGCTACTTGTTCCCCTGGTGGCTAAGGGGTGCTCGGATTGCCAGCCGAAGCTATGGTTTCGGGAAACGCGATCCTCTGGAACTCCGGGATCTCATGCATCTCCTTGAAGGCGGGGTCGGACGCCACCTTGCGAGGCCCGCCGAAACCTTCCTCGAGTGCCTTACGGATGTACAGGATCGACCTGTCCCAGATCTGCGCGCCAGCGTAGGCTTTGGCCATGAAGTAGTAGTACTTGCCTGTGTTGCCCACCGAGCGCTCCTGCAGCATCGTTCCGAACGTCCCCTTCGTGTCGAATACGTTCGGGTCCAAGCCCAGGGCCTTCAAGTACGACTCCGAAGCGAGCTTGAACTTCCGCTTGGCGAAGTACGACGTGCCGAGGTTGCTATGGATCGAGGCCGAATAGGGCGAGACCTTCAGCGCTCGCTTGTACGCGCGGATGGCCTTGCCGTAGTTCCCCTGCGCGTGATGTACCGTGCCTAGGTTGTTGAGCGCTTGGCTGTAGGTCTTGTCCACGCGCCAAGCACGCTCGTATTGCCGCCGCGCGCTGCCGAGCATCAGGAGCTGATGGTAGGAAATGCCGAGCTTGTTGATCAGCTTGGCCGAGTCCGGTTCGAACTGCAGCGCCTCTTTGTAGGTATCGCCGGCCTCTCGATACATCTTGCGGGCCATGTAGATGTCGCCGCGCCGCTCTGGGCTGAGTTCCGTGGCCGCTGGGTTGATCTCGTGGCGTTCCTTTGTGCGGTCGATCAATTGCGCCTGCCCGGAAGCGGCAAGCAAGACGACGCCTAGAGCCAGCGCCCGCGACCGCACCATTCCCGACATCGCTTTACCGAAACTTTATTGAAGCACATCAGCGCAGGATTGCAAGGCAAAACCGGGGGGGGAATTGCGCCGACCACCCCTTCAGGGGCCTTCGAGTCGCTCCCACATCTCGCGCAGCTTGCCGAGCGAGAGCTGTTGCGCCCGCATTCGGGCGCACGGATCGGCATTCAGGCGCTCGGGCGGATAGCGCACGGCCAGATTGTTCTTCAGCGTCTTGCGGGGCTGCCGGAAGCAAGCGCTCAAGAACGCCAGCAGGCCCGCCGGCGGCGGCTCGCCGGCAACGTCGAAGCGCACGACGGCAGAGTGGACGGCGGGTCGCGGTTCGAACGCATCCGGCGGAACCCGGAAGAGCTTCTCGGGGCTGCTCTGCAACTGACAAAGGCAACTCAGGAAGCCGAATGCACGGCTGCCGCCGCTTGCCACCACTCGGTCCGCCACTTCTTCCTGCATCAGGAATGTCGCGCAGCGAAACTCGTGCCGCGCTGCCAACACCTTGCGGAGGATCGGAGAGGTGATGTAGTACGGCAGGTTCCCGACGACCACAGACCGACCAGGGGATGACTGCGGCAGGATGTCCGGCAAGCTCACTTGAAGGATGTCCGCAGTGATGACGGTGAGGCTTTGGGATGCGCCGCATCGTTGCGGCAGCGCTTCGGCGAGTCCCGCGTCCAGTTCTATTGCCACCACGTGACGGGCGATTCCAAGCAGGTGCTTGGTGAGGGCTCCCCTGCCCGGCCCGATCTCGACCACCGTGTCGCCGAGCGAGACCCCGGCAGAGGCGATGCGAGCGAGCACGCCCTCGTCTTGGAGGAAGTGCTGGCCGAGCTTGGCCCCTCCTTGCATCGGTTCGAGTGTACCGAGACGCCGGTGACTCTCCGAGCCGCCAACGGGCTCTGCTGTAGACTGGGGTAAACGCGGGGCCTGCTATGTGCCGCCGCCGATAGGTGAAGTAGGTCTTGGAAAGCGAAGCTGACCAGAAGGATCCTTGCGCGCGCAGTGTGACTGTCGAGATCCCTTGGGACGTGGTCGAAAAGGAGCGCAGAGACTACGTGAAGGGAGCCCAGCGGTCAGTGACCGTGCCGGGTTTTCGCAAGGGCCGGGCGCCGGAGCGCGTGCTGTACCGGTACTTCGAGAAGGAGATCTCAGTCGTCCTCACAGAGCGATTGGCGCCTGAATTTCTGAGCAAGAAGCTCGGCGGCATGGACCAAAAGCTCGCCGCCGGTCCGTTCATCACCGACTTTCGGTTCGTCGAGGGCAGTCCCTTCGAGGTTGACGCCGAATACGAGGTCTTTCCCCGCTTCGAGCTTGGGGAGTACAGGGACCTGAAGGTCGTCCATGCAGCGGCACCCGTCACAGATGAGCGCGTCGGCGAAGAACTTGAGCGCCTTCGCCAGCATCACGCATCTGTTCGGACGCTGGACCCGCGACCGGTCGAGGACAAAGACGTCGTGCGCGTCACGTTCAACGCGGGCGAGCATGGGCCAGAGCTGCCGTTCTTCGGCCAAGAGCTGACATGCGATCTCGCCCGCGAGCAAAGCCCCGGCGGCCTGCCGTTCACCCGCGAGCTCCCGGGACTCGAGCCTGGTGCGGAGACCGAGATTTCCTGCAAGTGCCCTGACGACTACCCGGACCCCGCCATCGCCGGCAAGACCGTCGAGTGCAAGGCCACCGTGCATTCGATCCTCGAAGTGGACCTTCCGGAGCTTGACGACGAGTTCGCTAAGGATGTCAACGGGAACCACGAAACTCTGGATGACCTCAAGGGAGCGGTCCGCAAGGAGCTTGAGTCGCGCGCCGAGCTCGAAGCGCGCGCGGCCACCGAATACGAGGTGATGAACAAGCTCGCCACTTCGCATCAGATCGACGTGCCGAGGCAGCACTTGCGAGAGCGGCTCCAACGCATTGCCGAAAGGATGGAGGCCCGCGAGGGCAACCCCGAGCAGCCGAGCCTGACGCCGCTCACGGTCGCGCAAGAGGCGATGGCCGTGTGCGCCGAGCAAGTGCTCGACCGCATCGCGGACGTTGAAGATATCGACCTCAGCCAGCAAGAGATTCAAGAGTTTGTGAACCGATTTGCGGAATCGGAGCAGCTGACTCCGGAACGCGCTAGGCAGAAGATGGAGGAGTCGGGCATTCTGGCCTCGATGTACACTCGCGGACGCCGTTCCAAGGCGATGGAGCTGGTGATCGACTCCGGGGCACCGTTCGAGGAGCCGGAACCGCAGGATTCCGATGGGCCCGAAGAGCAGCCCGATCCAGCCGCAGACTCTTCCGGGGACGAGTAGGGAGCGCTCATGTCAGACGTTGTCGAACCGAGGGCGAATCTCGTCCCGATGGTGGTCGAGCAGACCAGCCGCGGCGAGCGCGCCTACGACATCTTCTCGCGCCTGCTGCGGGACAATATCATCTTCGTCGGGTATCCGATAGACGACGCTATCGCGAACCTGATCACGGCGCAGCTGCTGTTCTTGGAGGCCGAGAACCCCGAACGCGACATCTGGCTCTACATCAATTCTCCCGGCGGATCGATCACTGCCGGCATGGCCATTTACGACACGATGCAGTTCGTCAAGCCCGACATCACCACGGTGTGCATCGGCCAGGCCGCATCCATGGCGGCGGTCTTAATGGCAGCCGGGGCGAAGGGCAAGCGCTTCGCCTTGCCCAACTCGCGCTTCCTGCTCCACCAGCCTTCGCTATCCGGACTGGCCGGCCAGGCTACGGACATCGACATCCACGCACGAGAAATCCTGCGCATGCGCAAAAGCCTCAATGCGTTGCTGGCCAGTCACACGGGCCAGGAGGTCGAGCAGATCGAGCGGGACGTGGAGCGGGACTTCATCCTAGACGCCGAACAGGCCAAGGAGTACGGCTTGGTCGACCAAATCATCGTCAAGAAGTAACCGCTAGGCGCGTCCGGAACCTGCACTTCGGCCCCTGCCGGACGCCGTTTTGTCTTCTGGTACTCTACAGCGCATGAGGGTGTGGCAGGTCACGCACTACGGCGAGCCGGAAGAGATGGTTCTGGCGGAAGTTGATACGCCGATCCCGCCAGCTGGGAAGGTCCGCATTCGCAATCACGCTTGCGGATTCAACTTCTTCGACCTGCTCCAGTGCCAGGGCAAGTACCAGTCCAGGCCGGCGTTTCCGTTCACGATCGGCGCCGAAGTGTCCGGCATCGTCGACGCCGTCGGCGATGGTGTCGAGCTGGTCAAGGTCGGCGATCGCGTACTTTCCCTGCCCCGCGGCGGCGGCTTCGCAGAATGCACGATCGTCGACGAATCGCGTGCGTACCCGATCCCTGACAGCATGCCATTCGAGCAGGCGGCGGCCATGCCGGTGGTTTTCCAGACTTCTCTGTTCGCCCTTGACTACCGCGCCAAGCTGCAGCCCGGCGAATGGCTCTTGGTACACGCCGGCGCCAGCGGCGTAGGCGTTGCGGCGATCCAGCTCGGTGTCGCGATGGGAGCGCGGATCATTGCCACGGCGGGCAGCGACGAGAAGCTTGAGTTCTGCAGGCAGCACGGCGCGGAACACGCCTTGGGATACCGCGATGACGGCTGGGTCGACCAGGTGAAGCAGATCGCGGGCAAGTTCGGCGTCGACGTGATCTACGATCCGGTCGGAGGGGACGTGTTCGACCTGTCCACCAAGGTCGTCGCCCCCGACGGGCGGCTGTTGGTGATCGGCTTTGCCAGCGGGCGCATTCCATCGCTGGCCGCCAACCGTGCCCTGCTGAAGAACATGTCGCTCGTCGGTGTGTTCTGGGGGCGGCACTGCGACGAGCACCCCGGCTACATGAAGTCGCTGCACGACCAGCTCTGCGATATGTTCCTAGCGGGCAAGATCGATCCCCCGGTGGGGGCGACCTATCCGCTGGAAGCGGTGCCGCAAGGCATCCGGGATCTTGCCAACCGCAAGGTGCGCGGCAAGGCAATCGTCAAGATCGCCTAGTCTGGGGTTGCTATTGGCCGAAGCTCATCGGCACCGGCACGAAGCACAGCGCAAAGACGACCAGCAGCAGCGCGGCGATGCGCTGCCTGCCGCGACCGATCGGCGCCGAATCGTCCATGGTGGGCATGTGCCGGATGCCCGTGACGAACAACAGGACCAGCAACAGCGCATAGGAAGCCCGGGTCGCAATGCTGATCGCTAGGAGCGCCAAGAAGGAGGCAATCGCGACCCTGAAGCTGCGCTTTGCGAACACCGCATAGCAGATGTGGCCGCCGTCGAGCTGCCCGACAGGTATCAGATTCAGCGCGGTGATGAAGAGCCCGACCCATCCCGCGAAGGCGACGTCGTGCAGGACGAGCGTCAGGCCCTCTTCGGCGCTTCCGAACCAAGCCCACTCGAAGAACTGGAACAATAGCGGCTCCCCAAGCACCAAGCCCAACGAGTCATCGATCGGCTGACGCGAGGAGAGCGTCACGCCAACCCACGAGATCGGGATTGCGAGTACCACGCCGGCGAGGGGCCCAGCCGCCGAAATATCGAACAGCGCCTTGCGATTGGGGATGAACGGAGACATGCGGATGACTGCGCCCATCGTGCCGAGCAAGAAGGGTGCCGGCAGGAAGTAAGGCAGCGTAGCCGGCACGCGGTAGTGCCGGGCAGCCAGGTAGTGTCCGAACTCGTGCGCCGTAAGTATCGCCAGCACGCACGCCGAGTATGTCGGCGAAACGAAGTAGCTGGTAGTTGCGACCGTCAGCAGGAACAGGCTCAAGCTGAGGAATATCCGCTGCTTGGGCTGTACAAGGTTCGGCGGCCGCTCCGGCAAGCCCTCTTCGATCCATTGCTCCGGCCCTGTGCGGAGCGGTGCGATGCTGCCGCTGGGTCGCAGGGTCACGCCAAGATGGCGGTCAGCGCTGCGGTAAGGGCCAGCCCCGTCCGGCCCGGACGGGCTGTCGCGCGGTTCGTCAGGCAAGCGCGACCCCGATCTAGGCTGCGGCCGAGCTGCGCGCGTCCAGGATGCTGAGCCAGCTGTAGCGGTCTTCCTTGGTGCCCGCCGTGATGGCCAGGAATTCGGACTGGATGTGTTCGGTGATCGGCCCGCGCCGCCCTGTGGCGACCTTGATCCTGTCCACTGAGCGAATAGGGGTCACCTCGGCCGCCGTGCCGGTGAAAAACAGCTCGTCGGCGATATACAGCCACTCCCGCGGGATTGCCTGCTCTTGCAGCGGGTAGTTGAGATCGCTGGCGATTTGGATGATCGAATCGCGCGTGATGCCCGGCAGCACGGAGGTGCCCAGCGGCGGCGTGTAGATCACGCCGTCGCGGATCAGGAAGATGTTCTCCCCGCTTCCTTCAGAAACGTACCCGGCGGTGTCGAGAGCAATGCCCTCGGTATAGCCGTGCTGGTTGGCCTCCATCAGGATCAGCTGGGAGTTCATGTAGTTGGCGGCTACCTTGGCGATGGCCGGCAGCGTGTTGGGCGCGATCCGCGTCCACGAGGAGACGCACACGTCCACGCCCTGCTCGAGAGCCTCGGCGCCGAGGTAGCGGCCCCATTCCCAGCAGGCGATGTAGCACTCGATCGGATTGTTGAGCGAGCGCACGCCCACATCCCCGAAACCGCGAAAAACAACCGGGCGAATGTAGCAAGAGGAGAGGCCGTTGACCTGCGTCACATCCTTGCAGGCCTGCGCGAATTCCTCGCGGGAGAAGCCCAGGTCATCCATGCGATAGATCTTGGCCGAGTCGAACATCCGCCGCACGTGCTCGTCGAGCCGGAAGAGCGCCGGACCGTTCTTGGTGTCATAGCACCGGATGCCCTCGAACACGCTGGTACCGTAGTGCAGCGCGTGCGTCAGGACGTGGACTTTTGCATCGTCCCAGTCAATGAAAGCGCCGTTGTACCAGATCTTCGCCGTGGGCTTGATCATGTCTCATCTCCACCAATGAACCCTGTCTTTCTAGTATGGCACTCCTCTTGATACCGCGCCTGAGGGCCTGCGGCCGCAGCTTGCCCGGCCCCGATTGCTTACACTAAATCGCTCATGGGCCTCGTCGCGCGGCGTATCTTCCTCGTGGACACCTTCGGGCTGATCTTCCGCGCCTTCTATGGCCGAGCGCGGTCGTCCGTGGGCTCGCTGCGGACCTCTGCCGGCATGCCGACCGAGGCGATCTATGTGTTCAACAACATGCTCAAGGCCATGCTCGAAGTGCAGCAGCCGGAGTACGTCGTGGCGGTGTGGGAGGGACATGGCCCGACCTTCCGCGAGAAGATCTTCCCCGAGTACAAGGCCAATCGCGATGCGATGCCCGAAGACCTCGCGCTGCAGCTGCCGTATATCGAACGGATCCTGAAGGCGTGGAACGTGGCAGTGCTGTCGGAGGACGGCTACGAGGCTGACGACACGATCGCGCTGCTTACTCGGCAGGCGGCCGAGCAGGGCGTCGAAGTCGTGATCGTCTCCTCGGACAAGGATCTGATGCAGCTGGTGGGGGAAGGCGTCTCGCAGTGGAACCCGACCAAGGACATGCTCTACAGGCCGTCGGACGTGCAAGAGTTCCTCGGCGTCAAGCCGGGCCAAGTCACGGACCTTCTGGCCCTGAAGGGCGATTCGGTGGACAACATTCCGGGCGCTCCAGGAATCGGAGACAAGGGCGCGCAGCAGCTGATCGCCGAGTACGGCGACATTGAGGGCGTCATCGGCCACGCCGGCGAGGTGAAGCGCAAGACCTACCGCGAGAGCCTGCAGAACCACGCGGATCAAGTCCGGCTCAGCAAGCGGTTGGCCACGCTGGACGCCTCCGGAAGCCTGAGGCTTGACTTAGATTCCGTGCGCCTCAAAGCCGGGAACACAGATGAGCTGCTGAGCTGCTACCGCGAGTTGGAGTTCAACACGCTGGTGAGCCAGCTTGAGAGCGGCACCGGCGGACCGGCTGCCGCGGTCGAGCCGCGGGCATTCGAGTCGGCCGAGCAATTCGAGCGCTGGCTGGCCGCCGAGAGCGGCCCCATCGCGATGGCGGTGCTGGCCGACCCAGCGAGCGACCTGCCTGGAGCTCCGCAGGCACGCATCGGGTTCGCGGCGCAAGCGGACGAAGCGTGGAACCTTCCGCCTGACCTGCTTCCGCATGTTCTGGCCGTAATCGAATCCGGGCAGCGCGATATCTGGGTTCACGACTGGAAATCCGCGATCCATGCGCTCGGCCGGCTAGAAGTCGGCTTTCCACGGGCGGCCGACGACACGATGCTGATGGCTTTCCTGGCCGATTCGAGCCGGACCAACTACGAGTTCAAGAAGTCTGTCGAGCGGCGTCTGGGAAGCCCAGGCAGTGACGACGCGGGAGTGGCGGCCAACCAAACGCTGGCTCTTCGCAACACCCTCCAAGGCGAAGTCGACCGGATGGAGCTGCGCACGGTCTATGAAGAGATCGAATTGCCGCTGGCTCCGGTCTTGGCCGCGATGGAAGCGAAGGGCGTGATGCTGGACTCTGGGTCCCTGGCAGATTTCTCCGTGCGGTTGGAGCACCGAATAGACGAATTGAGCCGCGATGTCATTGCACTCGCCGGCCGAGATTTCAATATCGGTTCGCCCAAGCAATTGGGCGACATCCTGTACGTTGACCTCGGCCTGCCGCGGCCGCAGAAGCGCGGCAAGACCAAGGCCCCTTCGACCGCCTCGGACGTTCTCGAGGGCCTGAAGGACAAGCATGCGATCGTCGCCAAGATCTTGGACTGGCGACAACACACCAAGCTGAAGAGCACTTATGTGGATGCCCTGCCCCAGCTGGTCGCGGCCGACGGGCGCCTGCACACCACGTTCAATCCCACTGGATCCGCCACCGGCCGGCTGTCATCGCTCAACCCGAACCTTCAGAACATTCCCGCCCGGACCTCGCTCGGACGAGAGATACGCAAGGCGCTGGTAGCCCCGCCGGGATGGCAGTTCGTTTCGGCGGACTACTCCCAGGTGGAGTTGCGCGTAATGGCGCACCTGTCGCGCGATCCCCGCTTGATCGCAGCTTTTCTCAGCGGCGAGGACTTGCACGAGAGCACGGCATCGGAGGTGCTCGGCATCCCTCCTATGCTGGTGGGTCCGGAAGAGCGCGCCCGCGCCAAGGCGGTCAATTTCGGCATCATCTACGGTCTCAGCGCCTTCGGTCTGGCCAGGCAGCTCAATATCCCTCAAGGCGATGCTCGCGACTACATCAAGCGCTACTTCGAACGCTACAGCGGGGTCAAGCAGTTCAAGGACGACACCATCGAGCAGACCAAGCAGAGGGGGTTCAGCCGGACCCTGTACGGGCGCCGCAGGCCGGTGCAGGACTTGGACAGCCAGAATCACACAGCCCGCAGCATGGCCGAGCGCATCGCGATCAACTCGCCCATCCAAGGCACTGCCGCCGACCTGATCAAGAAGGCGATGCTGGCCACTGACGCGGCCCTGAAACAGGAGGGGCTGCGGGCACAGATGGTGCTACAGATCCATGACTCGCTGCTCGTCGAGACACCAGAGGAGGAAGTCGAAGCCGTCAGCGGGCTGCTGAAGGCCGAGATGGAGGCCGTGGCCAGCCTGGCCGTTCCGTTGGTGGTAGATATCAAGACGGGCCCGAACATGCGGGACCTCGAAGGCCCGTAGCTCGGTCCGCTCGCGAGCGGCTACTTATAGGCTCGGGTGACCCATTCAGCAACCACGCACGGCTTGGGCGCGCCCTCGAGTTCCACGATTACGTCCCAGATGGTCTGAACGCCCCACGCATGCTCCTCGACAGCGTGCGGGGAGATATGTCCCCGGATCCTGCCGCCCGCCGGCACCGGGGCCGGAAAACGCACCCGATTGAGGCCGTAGTTGATGCCGTGCTTGAAGTCACCCGCCACCTTGACGGTGCCCATCATGATCGGGGCCAGCATGGATAGGCTGAGAAAACCGTGCCCGATCGTGGTCTTGAAGGGCGACTCAGTCGCTGCGCGCGCGGTATCTACATGAATCCACTGGTGGTCTTCGGTAGTGTCCGCGAAGCTGTCGATCCGATCCTGCGTGATCTCGAACCAGTCGCTGACGGCGATTTCCTTGCCGATGTTCTGTTGGAGTTCCTCGACGGGGACTTGGCGTGCCATGGCGTCGATTGTATCCGATGGCACCTGGCGTGCCCGGACAGCTAGAGCTTGTTCACCACGTTGCCGCTGAGCATGTACAGCACCGAGACCGCGACCAAGATCGCACCATTGATTCCGAGCACGCTGCTAGCGCCGATCTTGTCAGCCGCGAAGCCGCAGCTGAGATTGCTCAGCGGCATCACGCCACGGAAGGCGGTGTTGTAGACGCTCATGATCCGACCGCGCAGCTCCTCCGAGAGGTTGAGCTGAACCAGCGAACTGACCAACGTGAAGACACCGAGGATCGCGCCTCCGGAGAAGAACAGCAAGGGCATGCCAAGCCAGAGCGTGCTCGACAGCGCGAATCCGATTGTTGCGAGACCCAGTAACGCCTGCATGGTCAACGCTTTGTTTCCCTTTCTGGGAGCGTCGCCCAAACTCGCGACGAACAGCGCACCGAGCACAGCGCCCACCGCCAGCACCGAGCCCATCAAGCCGAATCCGCCAGCGTCAAGGCCGTACACGTCGCTGGCGAAGACAGGCAGCAACAGGTTGATCGGCACTCCGCAGAATGCTGAGACCACCGCGAGCGCCATCAGAGAACGCAGGGCGAGGCTGGCGTGGATCGAACGGAATCCCTCCAAAAGGCTGCGGAGAATATTCTTGTGGCCGGCCTTGGCCGTGAAAGGAATTCTCAGGGTTAGCAATGACCCGATGACCGCCAGAAAGCTCAAGCCATTGACCAAGAAGCACATGGCCGGACCGAGGAACTTAAACACTACGCCGCCGATCGGCTTGCCGACGGTCCCCGCGAGGTTGAACTGGATCGAGATCAGCGCAATCGCGTTGGACAGGTGCTTCTTGGGCACCAGGGACGGGATCAGGGCTTGATAGGCCGGCCCGCCGAACGCCTGGCCCAGTCCCGCCATGAAGGCGGCAGCCAAGATGTGCCAGACCTCGACGCTATCCGCAAAAAACAGCGCAGCCAGAGCAAACGAGGCGGTCATCTGCAGGATCTGCGAACAGATCAGGAGGTAGCGCCTGTCCATGCGGTCGGCCAGCACGCCTCCCAGCACGGAGAACAACAAGATCGGCAAGCCGTTCAGGAAAGCTGTCAGGCCGAGCAGGCTCTCGGATCCGGTTTGCTCGTAGATGTACCAGCTCTCGGCGACGTTTGCGACGAAGTAGCCCGTTGTCGAGGTGAATGCGCCGAACCACAGCCAGCGGAAGTTGTGGTAGCGGAACGAGCGGAACGTGCGGGCCGGCAGCCCGCGCGCTCGCTTTCGACGGGATGAGTCCATTGGCTGGCCCGGCGACCCGCCACGAGCGGGCACGGCCGCCGGCCGCCGACACATTATCTTGGCACAGAATCCGGCCGGGATCGCCGCGGACGGAGATATGCAACGCCGGATCGGTCCCGCGAGCGCGCCCGCTCAGGCTCGGGGTCCGGTCGTGACGCGCTGCTACACTTACACGAAGCCGCTGCAGGGCTAGCTCGCGCTCTCTGCGCGGAAATCCCCCCTCGTAGATCTCCTAACCATGGACTCTTCTCAGTCCCCCAGCCAAGCTAGACACCCGCGGGGGCTGTATGTCCTCTTCGCGTCAGAAGCATGGGAGCGATTCAGCTTCTATTCCATGCTCTCGCTTTTCACTCTTTACCTTAGGGATGACGTAGAAGGATTTGGCTGGACAGAGATTGAAGCGATCAGTCTCTATTCTTGGTATCTGACGTTCGTCTATGCCAGCCCGTTCATTGGAGGTCTTCTGGCCGATCGCTATCTGGGCTACCTCCGCACCACCTTGATCGGCGCCGTCTTCTTCGTTGCCGGACATCTCCTGCTGTCTTTCCATTCGATCACGATCGTCTACATCGCACTGGTCTGCTTGGTCATCGGCAACGGGCTGTTCAAGCCCAACGTGTCGACGATGGTGGGAAACCTGTACCCCGACGGCAGTCCGCTCAAGGACCGAGCGTTCATCATCTTCTATTTCGGAATCAACGTCGGGGCGTTCGTCGCACCGGTCACGATGGAGTTCATTAAGCAACAGGCGGGCTATCACCCCGCCTTCGCCGTCGCAGGAGTCGGCATGGTGGTTTCGCTGGCGACCCTGTACTTCCTTCGGCGTCACGTCGAAATGGTCGATGCCCCGGTCGCACCTGCGGCGAGCCAGCAGGTCGAAGCCGCCGAACTCGCGAAGGTGCCCGAATCACGCCGCATCATCGCGTTGCTCGTGATCTTCCTCATCGTGATCGTCTTCTGGATGGCGTTCCATCAGAGCGGCTCCACCCTGACATACTTCGCGAATGACAACACCCGCGGGAACTTCTCCGGAACGATCTTTAACGCAATCAACCCGCTCTGGATCCTCATTCTTTCCTTCCCGTTGGTGAAGTTCTGGGGCTGGCTGAACAAGCGCGGCAAGGAGCCGTCGACCCCGGCCAAGATGGCGATCGGCATGCTCTTGACGGGACTGTCCTACTTCGTGCTCTATACCGCGGCGACGATTGGTGAGGCGTCTGTAACCGGAACCGACATATACGCCTACGAGCTGTCACCGATCTGGCTGATTTCTTCGTACGGAGTGGTCACGCTTGGAGAGTTGCTGCTGTCTCCGATGGGTCTCTCGCTGGTATCCAAGGTTGCGCCCTTCCGGCTCCGCGGGATGATGATGGGCGGCTGGTTCGTGGCCACGGCAGTGGGCAACAAGCTCACGGCGATTGGCGTGTACTGGACACGCTGGCCGCACTCGGTGTTCTTCGCGGTCCTGGGAATCATGTGCTTCGCGGTCGGTGCCCTTCTGGCCGGGCTGCTGAAGCCCCTAAAGAAGGCGATGCCCGGAGTTTGACGAGTTGTAACCCTTCGCTACAGCGAGGCACTGTACCGTATAGCTGTCTTGTCCAGCAAGCTTCGGCTAATTTCTTGATTCCGCTCCACTTAAACGGTCGCATACTGATATTGGCTGTCCCCTATGACCATAGACGAGATAAACCCTTCCAGAAATTGACTCCCCTTGGCGGCGCGGAACTCGATTCGCTTGCCGGTGTCAATGCTTGGCGCCTTGGCAGGAACCGTTTGAACGACGTTGTCTGCATTCTCCGGAGCCAGGCCAGTCTCAGAACGCTTGAAGCCGCACTCTTGCAGTGCTTCGTGAAGAACTCCCCGGCTAATGCAGGACTCGAACCAGAGGCTGACTGCTTCGCTAAGGCCGGAGAGGACCCCGGTCTTGGTATCAGACTGCGTGGCAACGTCGATGGCTGGGCATGCAGCTACCCAAGCCCTCCCGTCTCGTCGGTACTTGATGAAGAGTTTGATCTTGACATCCATATGCCGTGGTGCCTAGCTATCGACCGGTTGTGTCCCGAAATATTAGGACCGTGGTTGTGTTACGCATGATTGTTGATTCTTCCTTCCGTGGCAGGAGGATGATGCGCATTTGCTACGCCCAGCGTAGGGCTCATTTACAACCACTGTCAAGGTAATTCCCAACGATCCAACGGTTGCTTGCACCCGGGCGGTTGGGCCTGGGCCGAGCGCGGGCATGGCACGGCGCAGTTACCGCAAGGGCATCTTGCTGATCGACCTAATGCGGACGTTCCCGGACGAAATAGGCCCGGCCGGTCTGTTCAGTTCCGCCTTTAGGCTGCTCTTCTTGAGTTAGAAATGACGGCTGCGAATCCGATTCCAGCCTCTACACTAAAATGGCTGCACTTTGGGCCGACGCGTGGACCTACGCTCACTTCCGTAGCGGCCAGACCATGGCAATCGGCAGGATTCGTTGGTTCCCTTCTCAGTGTTGTTCGCTCCATCGTCTCAGCCGAAGGGATCAGAGGCACTGACGTTGGCGAAATCTGCATGCGGAGGGGCGCGGTAGATTGGGTTCTGGCCTCCGAACTCCACAGAGCTCCTAACGGCCGCAAGTGCCTAGATTCATTCAGGAGAACAGTCCAATGCAATATGCTCGCATCGGCATCACAGCCTTGATCGTCGGGATGGCATTCACGTTAGCCTCGTGCACGGGCCCGACCGCGGAAGGCCCGATTCCGCGCCACGACGCCAAGACGTTCTTCGAGACCACCGCGATCACTGGCAATTCCTTCTCACACGACGAGGAGCGAATCTTGATCTCGACCGATGCCACCGGAGTCTTCAACGCCTACAGCCAGCCGTTTGACGGGGGGCCTCCCCAACAGCTGACCCGTTCGGAGAGCGACTCGATATTTGCTGTCAGCTGGTTTCCGAACGATGACCGATTTCTCTATACGGCCGACCAGGGCGGAAACGAACTGAATCACGTTTACGTGCGCGAGACCGACGGCTCTGTCCGGGATCTGACCCCCGGCGATGAGCTAAAGGCGATCTTTGGTGGTTGGAGCGGTGATCGGAATTCATTCTGGGTCCTTACTAACGAGCGTGACCCTCGCTATTTCGACCTGTACCGGTACGAGGTCGACGGCTATGAGCGAGAGCTCGTCATGAAAAACGAGGAAGGCTGGATGCCGGGCGACATCAGCCTTGACGGGCGATGGGTCGCTCTCGACAAGCCCAGGACGAACGCCGATAGCGACATCTACATTTGGGACGCTCAGGCGCCCGAGACCGCCCCGGTCCACATAACCGCGCACGAGGGAGACGTGCTGCACTCATCGCTCACATTTTCCCCGGACAGCAGGAGGTTCTACTATGCGACCAACGGTCGCGGCGAATTCTGGCAGGCCTGGTCGTATGACATTGAAACCCAACAGCACGCGGCCGTCGTGGAGGCTGACTGGGACGTCTTCTTCTTGTCGTTCTCCGAGACAGGCCGCTATCGGGTAACGGGAATCAATCAGGATGCACGGACACTCGTCACCATCCTCGACATGGAGACTGGGCAAGAGCTGCAGATCCCAGACCTCCCGCCCGGCGACGTAAGCAGGGTTCGCTTTTCTCGCAGCGAATCCAAGATGGCCTTCTACCTAAGCAGCGATGCCTCTCCGCCGAACCTGCATGTCCTAGAACTCGACGACCTTCAGGCGCGGCGGTTGACTGACAGCCTCAACCCGGCGATCTCTTCCGAGCACCTCGTGGAGTCGGAAGTGGTGCGCTACCAGAGCTACGATGGCCTGGAGATCCCGGCTCTCCTCTACAGGCCGAAGTCCGCTTCCGGCTCCAGCCCAGCGCCTGCCCTAGTGTGGGTCCACGGCGGACCCGGCGGGCAGAGTCGCAAGGGGTACTCCCCCACGCTCCAGCACTTGGTCAATCACGGATACGCCGTCCTCGCCGTGAACAATCGAGGCTCTTCGGGCTACGGCAAGACTTTCCACCACATGGACGACCAGAAACATGGCGATGTGGACTTGAAGGACTGCGTCTGGGCACGGAGATTCCTGGAGTCGTTGGATTGGGTGGACTCTTCCAGAATCGGCATCATCGGAGGCAGTTACGGCGGCTATATGGTCGCGGCCGCGCTCGCATTCGAGCCTGACGTCTTCGATGTCGGCATCAATATCTTTGGCGTGACCAACTGGCTGCGGACGCTCAAGAGTATTCCTCCGTGGTGGGAAGCACAGAAGGAAGCGCTGTACGCCGAGATGGGCGACCCGGCCACGGATGAAGAGCGGCTACACGCCATATCCCCCCTATTCCACGCCAGCAACATCACAAAACCGATCTTGGTCATTCAGGGTGCTAACGATCCGCGGGTCTTGCAGGCGGAAAGCGACGAGCTGGTCGAGGCAGTCCGGAAGACCGGCGTTCCCGTCGAGTACGTCCTCTTCCCCGATGAAGGTCACGGTTTCCGCAAGAAGGCCAACCGCATCGCCGCGTCCAATGCCTACGTCGAGTTCCTAAGCTCGCATTTGGGAGGGGATCCGGCGGTTCAGTGACCCGCGAGCGATTGAAGGGCGTCGGGAGCCGAGAGCGCCCCTCACGCTGGCGAGTCCCCGAGCCGCTCGCAGTCTGCGAGGCTCACGGGCAGGACGGCGCTTCAATCATTCTCAGGCGGCATGGCAACGCGGAAGGTCCGCGACTGGTCTTGAGCCACGCCAACGGACTCTCGGCCGACTCGTACTATCCCTTCTGGTCATCGCTCTGCGACCGGTTCGATCTCGTCCTCTACGACTTTCGGAATCACGGGTGGAATCCCGTTGGAGATCTCCGGGAGCACCACATTTCCACGTTCGCCCGGGACAACGCATATGTTCTCAGAGCCATCGACCGGTTTTTCGGCGACAAGCCGAAGATTGGGGTTTTTCACTCGATGTCGGCGGTAACGGCGGTCCTTCAGGCAGTCGAAGAGAAAGAGTTTTCGGCTCTCGTCTTGTTCGATCCTCCGACCTGCGCTCACGCTCGGGACTCTCAAGACATCAGGAGCATGGCGAGCCACTTGGTGGACAGGGCGCGGAGCCGGCAGGAGCGGTTCGAGACGTGCGAACAGCTGACCGCACGCCTCCTGCGTGCGCGCGCCTTCGAGCGCATGCTTCCCGGCACGGCAGATCTGATCGCTCGGACAACGCTCCGCCGTGTGATCGACGGAGGAACCGGTTACCAATTGTGCTGTCCGCCCGAGTACGAGGCTCAGATATTCGAGCAACTCTATAGCTCGGCCGTAGCGGCAGACCTCAAGAATCTCTCCTGTCCCACCAAGATCATCGGAGCCGACCCCACCGTGCCATTCTCATTCCTGCCAAGCGTGAACCTCAACGACATAGTGGCGCTCGACTATGATTTCGTGCCCGAGACGACCCACTTCCTCCAGCTTGAACAGCCGGAGGAGTGCGTTGCCCTGATGCTCGATTTTCTGGAGCATCGAAAGCTCGTCTAGTAGGGAGGAATTCGGTGTTCCTGGTCGGAAGTCTCGATATATGGCTACGATGCGGATGCTGCTCGAGCCGGCGGAGCGGTACTTTCCGGCGAATCCCGCAGCCGTTCCCCGTTTGGGCAGCCCTCCGCTGACCGAGGCTCAACTCGCCGTCTAGACCAGGCGCGCTGCGTGTCGGGGCGGCGATCCAGACGTTGATGCTCGCCTGTCTTGGGGAGCTTCGCTTCGTCTGGTCCGGTGACGTCTTCGACCTCCTCCGCGAGAGCTTCGTAATGGCTGTCCGCAATACTCTGGCCGATGTTGCGTAAGGTAGTGGAGTAATGAGCCGCCCCCCCACGCTTCTCACGGTGATTCTCGGACTGACCGCGATTTCCTGCGCGGACCCCGCCCCCGAACATCCCAACATCGTCCTCATGATGGCTGACGACATGGGGATGGGCGATACCAGCGCGTACCAGGATTTCACAGGCAACGCGGACGAGGTCCAGCTTCATACCCCGCACATGGAGCGCTTGGCGAACATGGGAGTCCGATTCACCGACGCCCACACGCCATCGTCCCGCTGCTCACCGACCCGCTACAGCCTGATGACGGGCCGTTACGCATGGCGGAACCGGTTGAAGCACTGGGTGCTGTACGGGGCCCAAGGCGATCCGATGATCGAGCCAGGCCGGCCCACGATCGCTTCCATGCTGCGCGACCACGGATACGTGACGGCCATGTACGGCAAGTGGCACGTCGGCCTCCGATACAGGCGTGCGGACGGTTCGCCCGCCGCCGGCTGGGAGGACGCAGACCTGACCAAGCCGCTGCACACCTCACCGCTTGACCATGGATTCGATCACGCGAGGTTCACCTCGCGCTCGCACGGCACTTCGGGCCCGAACGCGCCCGAAGAGTCTAGCGGAAGGGGTCCCGGCCACGTCGATGGCCGGACGGTAGTCGCCGCGACCGGAGACGGCAAGCGACTCGCTGTCACCGGGAGCGACGCTTACGTGTTGCACCGGCTTGGCAGCCGTCATTCGGACAATGCGATGCAATTCCTATCCAGCCATGTCGGCGAAGCAACGACCAAATCCAAGCCATTCTTGCTGTACTACCCCGCCAATGCAAACCACGGGCCCTACACGCCTGACGAGACAATCGGTGGCGTGGCAGTCGCCGGTGCGGCCCGCACGAAGTCCGGCCAGCCGATGGATGCGAGGCACGATTACATATACGAGAACGACGTCGCCCTCGGTCGGATCCTCGATTGGCTGGAGCAGACCGCCGATCCGCGACGGCCGGGCTCGCGGCTCATCGAGACAACCCTCGTGATCTTCACCTCGGACAACGGGGCCGAGAAGGACAGCGACATCGCGACCGGCCCGTTCCGCTCGAACAAGGGATCGGCTTACGAAGGCGGGCATCGCGTGCCGTTCATTGTGTCGTGGCCCCAAGGAGGGGTTGGAGACGGCAATTCGTCCGATCCCGGCGAGAGCAGTCCGGCACCGATCAGTTTGACGGACATGTACGCCACGTTCGCTGAGATCATCGGTGCGGAACTGCCGGACGTGAGGGCCGGAGAAAAGGGTGGCGAGGACAGCTTCAGCGTATTGAGCGCCTTTCGAGGAAACACTCTTGAGGATCGCCCTCCGCTTATCTTCAACGACCACAAAGAGCAGCAACCGGACCCTGCCGCGGCCGCCATTCGTATCGACTCTCCCCGAGTCGACGGCACCGTTGTTCCGGGCCAGTGGAAGCTCTTCTTCGATGCGTCGTTGTTGCGGGCCGGCGAGGCCAAAGCGTATGAGCTGTTCAACCTGGCCGAGGACCCGAGGGAAGAGTCCAACCTCATCTCGACCCCCGGGCTGAAGCCGTTGGTCGACCAGATGACCGAATCGGTCGCACTCCACCGCAACGCTGGCGGACACCGTCTGGCAGAGATCGCTTCGCACCGCAGCGAAACGATTGATTGGACCCACGGCGAGCACCCTCGCATTGACGGTCTGGGGTTGTCTGTTTCGCCCGTTGGCGGCGACTTCGCATTGAGCGACGACGGCTTGGGAATATCCGGAGGATCGTCCGATGCAGTGGACGGGGGAGAGGCGATCCTTGTCAGCTTCGACAGGGATGTTCTTGTCGAATCGGCGGCGATCGCGGCGGGCGATGGCGCAGTCGGCGGCTTCTACCGCGTTGGGTCGCATGCGCCACTGGCTATCTACTGCGTTGACGGCGATCTTGACTCCCTGGATCAGAGCGGAATCCTCAGCGACATCGGATTGCTCAAGAAGGGTGAGGAACTCCGCTTCGACAGCGGTCCACACTACGGCAACGAGCCCTCTGGTGATTGGCGGCTCCAGAAGCTGACCGTGCGTCTATTGCAATAGCAGCGCCACGCCGATCGATCTCTTGTTCCGAATCATGTCGAAGGGTCGGACCAACACGAACGATCAGGTCAAGCCAGATACAGGGATCGCCCGCATCCTGACAGCGGCCTCGCGACGAGCAGCACCTTGAGAGTGCCCGCCTGCGATGCAGAATATCGCCCAGCCCAGCAACGCATCCAAGAATTGATGGGCTCCAATACCATGGCTGGCTGGAGGCGAGAATTCTGGACTCGCGTCGCTAATTCCCCTGCATGAATGGCCAGCCGCCGCCCAACGGTCTTCCAGCTGGGCCGAGCACTGGCACCCGCCTGGCTGACCAACACACTGGGGCGCAAAAGGTTGCTCGGTATGATATGATTTGAAGCACTGAGGGGGCGGTATGTCGGTCCGCGCCTCTCACTGCGCGGGGGCGTAGTTCAGTTGGTTAGAACGCCGGCCTGTCACGCCGGAGGCCGCGAGTTCGAGTCTCGTCGCTCCCGCCATTTCTCTTCGACATTCCAACTGGAAGCTAGGCACGCCTCGCACCGGCGCACCAACCGGATCCTCTCATGAAGCAAAACAAGATCAAGGCAACCCTGCAGGCGGGGGGCTCCGTTCTCGGGACCTGCGTCTCGGACTGCTTCAACCCTGAGATCGTGGTTGCCATCCAGGCAGCGGGCCTCGATTTCTTCTTCATCGACAGCGAGCATGCTCGCACGAGCTTTGACGACGTACAGGCCTTCGTGCGGGTCGCCAAGTCGGCGGACGTCGTGCCGCTCGTGCGCGTGCCCCAGTCGGAGTACTTCTTCCTAGCCCGCATGCTGGACGTCGGAGCGATGGGGATTATCAACCCGCGCACCGAGTCCGTGGAGGAGGTCCGCAAGATCGTCGGTGCGATGAAGTTCCCGCCCCACGGGCGACGCGGGTACGGCCTGCGCAGCATCGTGACGGACCTAGACTTCAAGGGGGCCGCGGCCGAGATGGAATCGGCCAACCGCGAGTCCATGGTCATCATTCAGATGGAGACGCAGTCGTGCGTGGACAACATCGAGGAGATGGTGGCGGTAGACGGGGTGGACGCCACGATGGTCGGGCCGTTCGACCTCTCCGTGTCGCTGGGGATTCCGGGAGAATTCGAGCATCCCAAGTTCTGGGCGGCCTTTGACCGAATGGTCAAGGCCTGCAATGAAGTCGGGGTCGCTCCGGGCGTCCACTTCGGCAACACCAAGATGCTGCAACGCGCCCGGAATCACGGGGCGCGCTTCTTGGTTTGCGGCACGGACATGTCGGTGCTGCTCAACGGGTTCCGGTCGATTCGAACCGAGATGGAAGCCGCTGTGCCGGAGGCCGCTGGCAAGGCTGGCGGGTACATGTAGTGTCCGTGCGCCCGCTGTCCTCAATTCTGCCGGTTCGCGAGGTGCAGAAGTGAAGCCGGTTCGCTGGGGAATCCTTAGCACGGCCAGGATTGGCACCCAAAAGGTGATCCCGGCCATGCAACGGGCCGACAATTGCGACATCGTTGCGATCGCGTCGCGAGACTTGAACAAGGCGCGCGAAGCGGCGGCCACACTAGGGATTCCCAAGGCCTACGGCTCGTACGAAGAGCTGCTAGCCGACCCCGAGATCGAGGCCGTCTACAATCCCCTGCCCAACCATCTGCACGTGCCGCTATCGGCACAAGCAGCGCGGGCCGGCAAGCACGTGCTGTGCGAGAAACCCCTGGCCTTGACCGCGAGCGAGGCCGTTGAGCTAATCGAAGCCCGAGATGCGGCGGGGGTGTTGGTCCAAGAGGCCTTCATGGTGCGCTACCACCCGCAGTGGTTGCGGGCCCGCGACTTGGTCCGCTCGGGCAAGATCGGGGACCTGCGCTCGGTCCAGGGATTCTTCAGCTACAACAACCGGGATCCGCGCAACATCCGCAACATCGCCGACATCGGTGGCGGCGGCCTGTATGACATCGGCTGTTATCCAATCACCGGCGCTCGTTTTCTCTTCGAAGCCGAGCCGAGCCGTGTGGTGAGCCTGATCGAGCGGGACCCCGAATGGGGCATCGACAGGCTGACCTCAGCGATCCTCGAGTTCCCCGGCGGACACGCCACGTTCACGTGTTCTACCCAGATCACGCCGTATCAGCGCATGCAGATATTGGGCACCGAAGGACGCATTGAAATCGAAATTCCGTTCAATGCTCCCGTGGATGCCCCCTGCCGGGTGTTTGTTGACGACGGCAGCATCCTCGGCAACACGGGGGTCACAGTCGAAGAACTGCCCGTGACCGACCAATACACCGCTCAGGGAGAGGTGATCTCGCGAGCGATTCGCAACGCAGAGCCCTTGGAGTTTCCACTCGAAAATGCGGTATGGGGCATGCGCATTATCGACGCGGTGTTCCGCTCGGCGGAGTCCGGCGGCTGGGAAGCCGTCTAGGGCGAGTACGCCCTCAGCTCAGCGGATCTAGACGATTTCGGCTAGGGGCCGGCACTTTGTATTGCCTCGTCGGCATGTTTCGGATATATTGTTACTAGTTATCATCAAGTGGTAGCGTTTTATCTGGAATTTGCGATGCAAGAACATGCCAAAGCGATCTTTCGTGAGCACGGCGGCCAGCTTCGCATGAGCGAGGCCATCGACCACGGAATCACGCCCTACATGCTCTATGCTCTGCGGGACCGGGGCGTGGTCGAGCTGGTCAGCCGAGGCATCTACCGGCTGGCGGAACTGCCCCCGCTAAGCGACCCGGACCTAGTCACGGTAAGCCTGCGCTATCCGAACGCCGTCGTCTGTCTCGTGTCGGCGCTCGCCTTCCACGACATTACGACGCAGATTCCTCACGAGGTGTCCGTGGCGGTGCCTCGGGACTCGCGCCTTCCATCGCTCGACCACCCGCCCGTGCGGGCGCATCGGTTCTCAAAGGCAAGCTACGATGCCGGTATCGAAACGCATCGGATCGACGGTGCGGCGGTCAAGGTCTATGACCGCGAAAAGACTCTCGTCGACTGCTTCAAGTTCCGCAACCGGATCGGCATGGACGTCGTGCTGGAGGCGCTGCGGCTCCACCGGGAACGCAATGGACTCAACCTCGGCCCGCTGCTCGGCTACAGTCGGTCGTGCCGGGTAGAGCAGGTGATGCGGCCCTATCTGGAAGCCAGCTTGTGAAGTACATGCGCTTGGCACCTGACCTAGGAATTCGCTCCAAACTCCCAGATCTTGAGATCCAGCAGGCGAGGGGCGACGGCGAGTTCGCGAGCAGCATCTGTAACAAGTTCCTCCGCCTCCGCGGCCAGGACCCCTCGCCCCAGAGCATGGGAGACAAAGCGCATCACGTGGACGTCGCCCTTCACGAGATCGTCGTTCCCCGTGTACATCAGCAACATGTGAACCGTTCTGTCTCCGATTCCGTGGAGTGGGCCCAAGACTCGCTTGATCTGGTCAGGATGACTTGACTGCATGTCTTGCAGTTTCTCGATGCCCGCGCGTCGAAGCGCCACCGCCGTGTGTTTGACGTTGTCTGACTTCAGGACCCTAGTGCCGGGGGAGCAGTGCCGAGACTGGAAGACCCTCTGCATTCCGTCAAGCCCGAGCTCTTCGTAGCGGCCGACGAGGTCGGAGAGCGATTCCTGCCGATCCATTGGGGGTAGGCCCGATCCCTTCTCCCTCAAACGGGAAAGCCCGAAGCGATGACAGTATCTCTCGACGATAGGCACAACTCGGTCGTAGTGCAGGCGGGGGTTGAACACTGCGTCGATGAGCGCGACCGTCAAGTGGGCCGGGAAGAACTCCTTGCTGAGTTCAGCACCGCGGAGGTCAATCCAGCGGCCCACCGCAGAGACGACTTGCCGCACCTCGGAATTCTTGGCCGACTGGGACCGGTAAACCACGACCACATATTCTTACGAATCCGCAACCGTGGCCCGGCACTGCAAGACCGCGGTATCTGGCGTTTGGCAAGCCGTGTAAAACGCCTACGCCCTCAGCTCAGCGGATCAAGACGATCTCGGCCAGGTCGCGGTCGAGATGGACGCACAACTGGCCCTGTTTCGGGTGTAGCCAAATCCCCTGCTCCGTGCCGACGTTGGGAATGTCCTCAACCCTGTCAACGAGCGTCCCGTCGGTATCCTCCACCTCGGGGCTGAGGGGGCCGATGTGTACGTGGGCGTGACACTGGGTGCGGAAGAAATGACTGTTTTGCGCTAGCCCCCACCGGCCTGGATACAGCTCTTCTCCCCGGGCCACCGCTTTCCGCCAAAGCTCAGCGCGCAGTTGCGGGCTGAGATCCGCGGTGGATTGGTAGCCCGCCACATGTGCCTTCGGCAGGGCCAGATAGCGATTCGGCTTGCGGGGATTGATGTCTTTGAGGAAATACACTTCGTCCGTCGCCCGCTCGGCCGTGCCGCAAAGGCTGCAAACACGGCTCTCCATGCTCCCTGCCTTGGCGTGGTCACATGGACAGTCCACCACGGGCATGGGCACCAGCGGCACCAAGCCGAAGAACACCAGCAGCAACACTTGGGCGATCCGCCCGCCGCGGAACCTAGCCCCGCGCTTGCTTGAGCGCTTCATGCTCCCCGCCTCCGAGGTGCTGATCGTGGCATTTGATCAGGAACTCGTCGGTCATCCCAGCGATGTAGTCGCACACAAGTTGGTGCAAGGGTTCGCTGGCGAGCTGCTCCACGTAGCTGCTTGGCAGCGCTTCCGGGTGCTTCAGATAGTGCTGGAACAGCTGTTTGAGTCGGCCGGAGTACCCGTGCTCCTGGCTGATCCGTGCACTGTCTCGGTAGTAGGTTCTGGACAACACGGCACGCAACTGCCGCATGGTCGAAGCTGTTTCCTCGGTTGGTATCGCGATGCGCGAAGGCATGTTGCGAACGTCTCGCCAACTGTCGACACCCGCCGACACCGCGGCGGCACGCGTGCCCTCAATCAGCCCCCGCACGAAGCTCGCCATCAGCCGACGCTGGGATTCATTGAGGATGCGCCGTTCCGGAGCGCTGGGATACTTCGCCTGCACGTCGGCATGCAGGTCTCCGAATGCGGGCACTGCCGAGCAGATGTCGGAGACGGCCAAGAACTTGTCCGCGACGGCATCCTCCAAGTCCGCGCTCAAGTAGGCGATCTCGTCGGCACCATCAAGGAGCTGTGCCTCGAGTGTGGGCCGCAAATGAGGCAAGTATTCCTGATGCGATGGCTCTGCGGGATCCAGTTCGCGCGAGTGCTTCAGCAAGCCTTCGCGCACTTCGAACGTGAGGTTTAGACCGCGAAACGCCGCGTAGCGGCGCTCGAAGTGCTCCACGATGCGCAGTGCGTGAAAGTTGTGGTCAAAAGACGAGCCTTTGAGGCGCATCTGCTCGTCCAGAGCTGACTCCCCGGCATGGCCGAAGGCCGGATGGCCGAGGTCGTGGGCCAGAGCGAGCACCTCGACCAATTCCACATTCAGTTCGAGCGCCGTCGCGACCGTGCGCGCGACTTGGGAGACCTCGATGGTGTGTGTCAGCCGGGTCCGGCTATGGCTGGAATTCGGCAGGGTCGCGACCTGCGTCTTTCCGGCTAGGCGCCTGAACGCCCGCGAATGGATCACGCGGTCGCGGTCGTGCTGGTACAGCCCGCGATAGGAATCAGGATCCGGGGGCTCTGCGTGCTTGCGCAACAGCGACTGCTCTTCCGGGAACCGGAGTCGGGAAAGCATCGCGCTCCGCGAGGTCAGCTTCCCTCGCCCAGTGTTTCCATCAGATCCGCTGCCAGAGGGCTGGCAGGACTGTTCGCGGCCTGAATCTCGGAGAGCATGTCTCGGGCCCGCTGCGGGTCGCTATGCACCAGTGTCCGCGCGACCTCGATGGAGGCGCGGTCCTTAGGGACCGCCCGCGTGGGATTGTCGACGATCGCTTGGAAATGCTCTCTGGCCGCTTCGACATCGCCCTCGGTGAAGAGCATCCCGCCCAAGGCTAGCCTGGCCAGCGCAGGGTACTCGCTGCCCTTGCCGCGCACCGCCGTTTCAAAATGCGCCTTGGCCTCGGTCGTGTTGCCCTGTTCGCGATCCAACAGCCCGGAATAGTAGGCCGCCCCGGTCGCCGCCGCCGTGCCGGCGTAGTCCAGGGTGACCTTGTCCAGGGCGCGGGTGACCTCTTCGACCCGCTCGGTCTCGGTAGCAAACGTTGTGACACCGGGAACGCTCTCGGTGGTCACGACCCCGCCGTACAACGTAGTGGCCTTCAGCAACGCAGCCTGGGAGTCAATCCCCCTTTGCCGCGCGTAGCCGCCGTACCCGACGCCTCCAACGAGCAAAACCACGGCGGCTATGCCGCCTCCAACAAACTGCTTGCGGTGCGCCGAGAAGTACTCGACCCGTTCGCCGACTTCCTCGACAAACCGGTCACGCTTGAGGTCTTTGCGACGGAATCTTTGCAATGCGTCCCCCTAGAGCAGATGCTGCGCAGCGGCTTTCATTTTGGCACCGCCCTCGTCTTCTATTTTAGCTTGAGCTGCCACTGCAAAAAGTCCTTCGCCCATACGGGTGGCGGTCGCCGGAAGCTTGTCCCGGAATCTACGCGCCCACCTGGCACTAGGCTTGGGTAAGCCGCCAGAATCGGCTCCTGGACTTGGTGCCGAAATCGAGAATTCGTTGGTCGGGCGCTAGGCACGCCGCACCGGCCGACGCCGGCAGCATTCCCCTAGGCGATCAGGTCATGGACGACGTGGCCATGCACATCCGTCAAGCGGAAGTCGCGCCCGGCGTAGCGGAACGTGAAGCGCTCATGGTCGAAGCCCAGCAAGTGCAGCAGCGTGGCGTGCAGGTCATGGACGTGGACCTTGTCCTGCTCCGCGCGGAATCCGAATTCGTCGGTAGCTCCATGGACATAGCCACGCTTTACGCCGCCGCCGGCAAGCCACATGGAGAATCCGTAAGAATTGTGGTCACGGCCGTTCTTGCCGTGATTCGAGCCGAACGCGCTTAGCTCCACGACTGGCGTGCGCCCGAACTCGCCACCCCAGATCACGAGGGTGTCGTCCAACATTCCGCGCTGCTTGAGGTCGGTAAGCAGCGCCGCGATCGGCTGATCGCACTCCCCCGCCAGCTTGCGATGGTTCGACTCGATCTCGGCGTGGTGATCCCAAGGCTGCCCCGCCCCGTGCCAGACCTGGACGAACCGGACGCCCTTCTCAAGCAATCGACGGGCGATCAGCATCTGCCTCCCGTGCAGCGTGTCGCCGTACAATTCGCGGGTGGCAAGAGTCTCCTTGCCGATATCGAAGACGTCCGCAGCCTCCATCTGCATGCGGAAGGCGAGCTCGAACGATTGCGTTCTTGCTTCGAGCAGGGTGTCGGCCTCGCGCTCACGGGCATGAGACGCGTTGAGCTTGGCCAGCAGGTCCAACTGCTGCCGTTGGGCATCCTGCGATGCGAAAGGGCTTCTGACGTTGGCGATCAGTTTGTCGGGCGTGGTGTACTTGGTGTCAATGTGCGTGCCTTGGTAGGCCCCGGGCAGGAAGGCCGCGCGCCAGTTCTTGGCTCCCCAGATCGGGTAGCCGCCCGGGCATAGCACGACAAATCCGGGGAGGTTGCGGTTCTCGCTCCCCAAGCCATACGTCAGCCACGATCCGAAACTCGGGCGCGACTGCTGCGTGGTGCCCGTGTTCATCATCATCAGCGAAGGCCCGTGATTGGGAACCTCGGTGTGCATCGAATTGATCACGCACAGATCATCCGCGTGCGCCCCCACTTTCGGAAAGATCTCGCTGACTGGAATGCCGCTCTGGCCGTAGCGGTCGAACTCGAAGGGCGAAGGGAACGCGGCACCGGTTCGGCGCTCTGTCCGGAGATGAATGGGAAGCGACTGGCCGCCGTACTTCTTCAGCGCGGGCTTGGGGTCGAACGTATCGACCTGTGAGGGCCCGCCGTTCATAAAGATATGGATGACGCGTTTTGCCTTCGCAGCCTGCGGAGGCACCTTCGGTGCCAATGGGTCGGTAGGGTCGTAGCTCGCAGCAGCACGCTCGGATGCGAGCATGGCACCCATCGCGCTCCACCCCATGCCCATCGTGGCATCGCGCAATATCTCGCGCCTTGTCGGACCAGATTGCATCTTCATCTATCTACACACCCGTCGGCCAAGTCGAAGTGCCAAGCTCCCTCCACCAATTCTAGCCACATATCCGGTCAGCTGAGCAACAATGCCGCCGGATACTGCAAATTCCTTGGCGCTGGCCAAGCCGGTCAATAGATCTGTTGCGTAGTCCCTTTGACCTCTTCGGGAGGCACCACGCCCCGAGCGAGCATCACCTTATGGAGAGCCTCGATCGTGACGACGGACGGCTTGAAGTTCCCGAACCTGTAGCCGATCGCGATCGTCAGCGGTGTCCAACCAAAGCGGTTCTCGCGATTCCATCTCTCGATGTCCGCGCCCTTGGCATCGAGGAACGCGACTACCTGGGGTAGGTTCTTGTAGGCTGCCCCATGCATCACGGTTTCACCGTTGGCATCGACAGCGTTGATGTCCGCGCCAAGCTCTAGCAAGACCTCCAAGGCTTCCAAGACCTCGGGCTCGGTTCCGGCATCTTCGCCAGGAGAGCGCGTGCCCAGCCCAGCAGCGGCCATCAACGGGGTGCTTCCATCGTCGTTCCCGATGGTGGTGTCTACACCGAGCCTCGCTAGCGTCCGCAACAGTTCTGCGTCAGCACTCTGGGCCGCGAGAAAGAACGGCGTTGCGCCACGTTTGCTAAGCCGGGTGTTGCCAAGGTTCACGTGCTTGGTCATCTTCCGGTTCAAGTCCGCGCCGTGCTTGGCCATCCATTCCACGAACTGAAGGCTGGTCATCTTCCCTGAGCCCTGTGGGGGAGGGTCGTTGTCGCCGTGGCCGGGCTTCCGGACCCGGGCGATCGCATGGAGCGCGGTGTATCCCGTCACGGCGGCATTCGGGTCTGCTCCGGCTTCCACGAGCTTGGCGGCGAGGTCGTAATGGGCGTTCTCGACGGCAAGTAGCAATGCAGTCGCACCGTACGGCGGAGCTCCGTGGTATCCGCGCGCTTGGCTGGGCTCGTCCGCGGGAGGGCGGATCATGTCGTTGGGGTCAGCACCGGCGTCCAACAAGACCCGGGTGACTTCAACGTGCCCCTCGCGGACGGCGAACAGCAGCGGCGTGAAGCCCGATGCCAGTCGCAGGTCAATGTCGGCGCCCTTGTCCAGGAGTTTCTGGACAACCCCTGCATGGCCTTCCGCCGCGGCCCACATCAGTGCGGACTGCCCGCTGATGTCCTCGCGGATCCCGACTTCGGCGCCATGGGCGAGCAATGCCTTGACGGTATCGACGTCGCCGGTCCGCGCAGCGGTCATCAGCACGGTTTCGCCCCCGCGCAGCGTCGCGTTCGGGTCCGCTCCAGACTGCAGCAGCAACGCGGCCATCGCTGCATTGCCGTTTTCGCAGGCCAGGAACAGGGGCGTAATCCCGTAGCGGCTCGAAGTTCCCGCCTGTGCCCCGGCCTCAAGCAGCAGTTTCGCCACTGCCATGTCATTGCCATGCGCTGCCCAGTGCAACGCTGTCATGCCGTCCGCTTGACCGGCGTTCGGATCGGCCCCTTGTTGCAACAGGGCTCGAACAGTGTCTTGCTGACCTGCCTCGGCCGCGTTTGCAAGCGCAGGTAGCGTGCTAGCGGCCGGCAACGAGGCTGCGAACAAGGCCAGGCCTCCGAAAAGGCGGCTGACCCGCTTCGCTAGTTCGCGCACTTCCGATGACCGCATCGCCCGTTGGCTCAGATACTGAGCGGCTGCAAGAGCTCGTCGATCGTTCCCCGGCTGTCGCCGAAGCTGTCGAGATGAATCCCGACCTTCTCGAGCAGCGTCAGGTGGAGGTTCGCCAGCGGCGTCGGCTCGTCGTACTTGATGTGACGCCCGCCCTGCATGCTGCCCGCCGCCCCTCCGGCCACCAAGATCGGAAGGTTGGTGTGGTCGTGCACGTTTGGATTTCCCATGCCGCTGCCGTACAGGTAGAGCGTGTGGTCCAGCAGCGAGCCGCTGCCGTCGGGCGTGGACTTGAGCTTTTCGAGGAAGCCGGCGAACAGCGACACGTGAAATGCGTTGATCTTGGCCACCTTGGCGATCTTCTGGGGGTTGTTGCCGTGGTGGGTCAGCGGGTGGTGCGGCTCGGGAACCCCCGCTTCCGGGTAGGTGCGCGTGCTCGTCTCGCGAGCAAGCTGGAACGTGATCACCCGCGTGATGTCAGCCTGCATCGCGAGCACCTGGAGGTCGAACATCAGCTTGGCGTGGTCGGAGTACGCGACCGGCACGCCTGCCGGGCGATCCAGATCAGGCAGTTCGCTGTTCTCGGTCTCGGCCTCGGCCTTCTGGATTCTGCGCTCGACCTCGCGAATGGAGTCTAGGTACTGGTCGACCCTGGCCCGGTCCTCCGACCCGAGCTCGGCTTGCAAGCGTGCCGTGTCGTCCAGGACCCAGTCAAGCAGGCTGGCTTTGCGACGCAGCGCCTCGCGGCGCTCTTCGGAGGTCCCGCCCTCTCCGAATAGGCGCTCGAACACCAGCCGAGGATGGGCCTCGGCCGGCAGCGGGGTGGTCGGCGAGGACCACGAGAGGTTGTTCTGGTAGACGCACGCGAATCCGTTGTCGCACTGCCCGACCATCGACATCAGGTCCATGGCCATCTCCAGAGATGGCAGGCGGGTCTGCTGGCCGATTTGCTTGGCCGCGATCTGGTCGACAGTCGTGCCGAGGTGATAGTCCGTGCTCTCGGTCCACTTCGCCTTCGCCGCGCTGAGGAACCCCGCGTTGGATGTCGCGTGGGTGCCGGGATAGGAGTTCTTCAACTCCATGTTGGTCAGGACCGTGAGATGGTCGGACACCGGAGTCAGCGAAGACAGCGTGGTCGAGAGCTCGCCCAGCTTGCCGCTCTCGCCGGGAGGCGTCCAGCGGGTGATGTCGCTGCCCATCGGGACGTAGACGAAACCGAGCCGGCGCACCGGCCTGGCCGGCGTCTTGGCCAGCGCCGTCATGGACGGGACCATCGCGTCTAGGAGGGGCAGCGATAGCGTCACCCCTGTGTTCCGTAGGAACTTGCGGCGCGGAAGCGCCTTCTTGGTAACGATCATCGCGACCTCCTCATCTGGAACGGCGTACTCGAGGCTATCCCTAGGATAAGCGAAGAAAAGCGGAAATTGTCCTCGCTTGCCGCGCGCACGATCTTTCGGATCGCCGGTGCGTCATGGCGCTCGACTCCCCTTCCCAAGGCGAAAGTCAGCAGTTTTTCCGCCAGTGCGCTGGCGAAGAGCTCGGGGCGGTCCAGCAGTGCTTGTTCCAGATCGCTGACGCCAGCGACGTGTGTGCCATCGGCAAGCTCTCCCGAGGGGTCGATCGGTTCGCCGCCATCGGCAGTGCGCCAGCGACCGACCGCATCGTAATTCTCGAGCGCGAAGCCCAGGGGGTCCATCGGGTTGTGGCAGCTGGCGCATGCCGGGTTGGCACGGTGCTCTGCCAGCCGTTCCCGCACCGAGAGGTTGCCGGAAATCGTGGTGTCCTTTAGCTCCGGCACGTCTGCTGGCGGAGGCGGGGGCGGCATCCCAAGGATGTTCTCCAAGATCCACTTGCCGCGAATCACGGGCGATGTGCGGGTCGCGTAAGAAGTCACGGTCAGGATGCTGCCGTGGCGCAGCAGCCCACCCCTGACGCTGTCGGCAGGGAGATCGACCCGTCGGAAGCGGCTGCCGTAGACGCGCGGAATGCCGTAATGCTTGGCCAAGCGCTCGTTGACGAACGTGTGCTTGGAGCGCAATAGGTCGAGCACGCTCCGATCCTGTCGTATGACATCCTCCAGCAGCAGTTCGGTCTCGCGGCGGAATGCCTGCCGCAGATTGTCGTCAAAGTCCGGGAAGATGCGCATGTCCGGCCGGACCGAGGCAAGATTGCGCAGGTGCAGCCACTGGGCGGAGAAGTTGTCAATCAGGGAGTCAGACCGCGGATCCGCCAGCATGCGGCGCACGTGGCCTCCCAGCACGGCGGGGTCGCGCAACCGGCCTTGGACGGCGCTGTCGCGCAGCGGGGCGTCGGGCAAGCTGCTCCACAGGAAGAAGGAGAGCCTAGAAGCCAGTTCAAGGTCAGAAATGTGATAGGCAGTTCCGGATTCCACGCCCGGCGGGTCGCGCTCGATGCGGAACAGGAAGTTGGGACTCACCAATACCGCTGCAAGGGCATGCTCGATGGCTGCATCGAAGCCCTCCGCGCCGACCGCTTTGGCTCGGGCCTGTTGATAAAACCCCAGCGGGCCCCGGATCTCGTCGGCGGAGACGGGGCGGCGATACGCCTGGGTTGCGAGGTTACGGACGATCTCTTCGGCGCAGGCGTCCTCTTCGCCCAGCGATGCCGGGCGGCAGACGAAGATGCGCTCGCGACTGGGAGTTTCGCCCGGACCGCTGGAGGCGTAGGGCCCGGTGATCGTGATCGAGAAGATCGCGGGCTGGACGCGCCGGTGCCTGTAAAAGTTGAAACGCGCTTGGTATGGCTTGCGCTGGGTCTCGACCAGGAACGAGGAGTCCTTCAGGAAGGTCGCGCCGATTTCACGCGGCCCGGCCTTGAGGTTGAAGCGCGCCCTGAGGTGCCTGTCTGCGTTGCGGTGGTCGTCGCCCCTGGGCGGCGGCTTGACCTCCAACAGTGCCAGCCGCTCTCGGTCCACCAGCAATTCCAACTGGTGTTGCCTGCTCAAGCCCTCGATGTCTTCGTTCCGGTCGCGTGCCAAGCGCACGGAGATCTCGTACTCTCCGTCCACGGGGAACGTGTGCGGCACCAAGGCACCGCCTCGCGTGCCCAGCGGCAGACCCGGTATGTGCCGTTCCTGGGTGAGATCGGGCGGCAGCCGGATCGTGACAGCGTCGGGCAGTCGCCCCACGCGGCCCACCGCGAGGCGCGAGATCTTCTCGGCCGCGGACACGTAGCGTTCCAACAGTAGCGGCGGCAAGTCGCTAACGGTGATGTTGTCAAACCCGTGGCTGGCTTCGTCACTAGGCAGGAGATCGTCGACGTTCACTTGCAAGTCGAGCAAGTCCCGGATCGCGTTGCGGTATTCGGTGCGATTCAGGCGCCGGAATGTCGGCGTGCGCCCGGGATTGGGGTCGGAGGAAGCGAGGCTGTCCAATTCCGAGGTCAGCGACTGAAGCGCTGTCCGGTATTCGGCTTCTTCCGGCTTGGGCATGCCGACCGGCGGCATTTGGCTGCCGCGCAGCTTGCGCGCGACGCCTTCCCACGCGTCGGTATCGTGAGAGACAGCGGCCGCGGCCAAGCTCTCGAGGTCAAGCCCTGCAGTCTTGGTGGCGGAGCCGTGGCAGGCTATGCAGTATTGCGCGATGGTCTGCCGAAAGGGAGCAGCGTCGCTATCCGGGCGGGATTGCGCCGCCGCCGGGGTCCCTGCGAGCAAGCCGCAAACGGCAGCGAGCACACATAAGATGATGTGATCTTGCCATCGCTGCATGGGACATCGCCCAAGATGATCGTAGCAAGGCGCACGCACGGGCGCTACGCCCAATTCAATCCCGGAAGGCGAACTCGTTGGTCATCATCAGCACTTGCGCATAGCGCTCGGTCGCCGTGAGCGGCAGCTCGTGGTGCCGCGGGAACCCCTCTTCAGCACTCCAAGATTGCGGCGCCATTCCAGACTCGCGCTGCTCCGCCTCCAGCACTTCCTCGATTTGCGGCGACCACCGGAAGGAGTCGGATTCATAATCTCCTAGCGAATCCACCACGAAATCGAGGTGCTCGCCTTCGACGACATCCAAGGCCTTGAAGACTGTCTCGACTTCGAATCCGCGCACGACCCAACTCGCGAGCACGCCCCGCTCGGACGAAACCAACCAGCCGCGGATCCCGTTTGAGTAGTTGAACCGCCGCCCCTGAGAGCCCAGCACATGGCCGAGTGTGCCTTCGATGGTCACATCGAGCGTGCGTGGCGCTGTCCAGCGCCTTACTACAGCGCTGTCCAAGCCATCGCCCGGATGTCCGCCAGTCGGCGTCAGGCTGGCCCGGCCCGTCTCCGGCGCCGGGTACATCGGCGCCGGCTGCACTCGCTCGCCGACCAAGTGCCCCATGCTCTTGAACCGCTTGGTCGCACCTGCCTCCATGTCAAGCTGCGCTGTCCCGTGCAGCCATGCTGGCGCACCGGGCTCTTGATGGCGCAACTCGGCTGGCGCGCCACCCGAATCGATCAGGAACGCCACGCCCTCTTGGCGCTCCCGGTCCGTTGGCGAGCGGCCAAGAATCTTACGGTGCAATACATCCACGCATGTTGCGGGCTCGCCGCAGGCGGCGGCTGCTGCGCGAGCCTGATCAGCCAAGAATGAGCTGTTCATCAAGAACAGCGCCTGCTGCGGAACGGTCGTCAGCTGACGCCTGGGCGTGTGCTCCTCCGGATTGGAAAAGTCAAAGGCACGCATGAGCGCGGACGGCTCTTCGCGCGACACGTACGCGTAGATCGTACGGCGCGGAGAGGCCGGCTGGGCACTGAGTTCGAACGGGGGGCCGCCCGTCGTGGTGTCCAACTTGCCGGCCACCGAGAGCATCGTGTCGCGCAACGCTTCGAAGCTGAGGCGCGTGCGGTTCTGTCGCCACAGCAAGCGGTTGGACGAATCCTCGGCGGCGCCTTCGACCTTGCTGTCACTGCTCTGGCGATAGGCCTTGGACAGGACGATGCGGCGGATCAGATTCTTGGTGGACCAGCCGTCCTCGGCGAATTCAGTTGCGAGGTAGTCCAGCAGCTTGGGATGGGACGGCGGATCCCCCCGCCTTCCGAAGTCACTGGGCGTGCGCACCATGCCTTCCCCGAACAAGTGCCCCCAGACGCGGTTGACGAACACTCTCGCAGCGAGCGGGTTCTCGGCGCTGCCTATCAGGCGCGCTAGTTCGAGCCGCCCGCTGCCCGAGCGGAATTCTGGCGGTCCCGACAACGCGGAGAGGAACCTGGCCTTGACCTCATCGCCCTTGTCGTGTTGGTTGCCGCGCACGAAGACATAGGTCGGCTGCAGATCCCTCGCATCGTTGGTCACCATGGCATGGCGAGGCCCGCCTCGATGGCTCCAATCCCGCATCACGGCATCGTATTGCCACTTCAGGGCCTTCATGACGTTGGAATCGCCTTCGTTCTGCACCCACCAGAAATCATCGATGGGGATGTCAGTCGGAGATCCGTTGCCTCGGAGCGCCAGCCGCAGAGCCTCGCGTTCCGGGTCGGGCCAGCGATAGTCGCTGTCAGCGTCTACGATTCGTTGAGCCAGTTCGGTCGCCCCGCCGGGCGTGTCCAGCGCGGCAAACGCTTGGACTGACGGTCCCACTAACCCGCTGAGATACTCGCGCCAGCGCTTGAGCACGTATAGATTGAGGTCTTTCTCCTTCGAGAGCGCCTCGACTTCGCGGTTGCCTTGCTCGCGAGAGGCCCAGGCCGCTTCGAGATAGCGAGCCAATTCCTTCGGCTGGCGGAATTCCCGAACATGGTCTTGCAGCCGTTCCTCGCGGTAGGTGTCAAGCCACTCGCGGCGCTCGGCAAGCTTCTCTCGGAAGAACTCTGTCTGATGGTCCGAGTCGAACGGCTCGAGTGGCACGGGCTCAAGAACGTTCGGAGAGTTCAGGAATACGCTGTAGAACGAATAGTAGTCCTTCTGCGAGATTTGGTCGAACTTGTGGTCGTGGCAGCGGGCACAGGCCACTGACAGGCCGAGAAACCCCCGGCTGACGACATCGATTCGATCGTCGAGGTTCTCAGGCACATCGGTTGGCCGAGGCAGGTTGATGCCCAAGGTCAACATCCCCATCGCAGCCAGGTGCTGCTTGTCGGACGCAGCTAGGTCCGCTGCCAGCTGGTACTGGACGAACTCGTCATACGGCAGATCGCCATTGAAGGCTTCCACGACCCAGTCGCGATAGGGCCAAGCGATTGCAAACGGACGGGCTTGGAATCCTTCGTCCGAGTAGCGAACCACGTCCAGCCAGTGACGCGCCCAGCGCTCTCCGAAACGCTCGGAGGCCAGCAGTGATTCCACCATGGCTTCGTACGCTTCGGGAGTCGGGGAACTCGCAAACGCATCCGCCTGCTCGGCTGTGGGCGGCAGTCCCGTCAAGTCGAAGAAGACACGCCGGATCAACGTCCTGGGATCGGCCTCCTCCGAGGGATGCAGTCCGGAATCGACCAGGCGCGCTTCAACAAAGCGGTCAATGGATGTCTCGGCCCAGCCTGTCGAGGAAACGGGCGGCTCGCTCTTGCGCGGCGGGACAAACGCCCAGTGGGTCGCCGCTGCGTCTGCAGAGGTCTCCCCGGCGGCCGGCTCGGGAAACGGAGCGCCCATCGAGATCCAAGTAGCGACGTGCTCGATTTGGGCCTCTTCCAGCTTGCCTGTCGGCGGCATGCGCACGCCTTCGTCGCTACGCAGCACTTGAAGCAGGCGGCTCCCGTCGGGATTGCCGGGTTCAATCGCGGGTCCGCTCTTCCCTCCCTTGAGCAGCGATGCGCGGGAATCG
Organism: Bryobacterales bacterium; assembly: GCA_022826925.1. Classification (GTDB taxonomy): domain Bacteria; phylum Acidobacteriota; class Terriglobia; order Bryobacterales; family UBA6623; genus VXMF01. The sequence goes on along the minus strand of JAJDTX010000056.1, from coordinate 4,850 downwards.
ACTCTGAGGTCCGCTTGCAAGACCGGGCTCGTGCCGCTGTGGCAGGCGTAGCACTGTTCCGCCAATAGCGGGCGCACGTAGCGCTCAAAGTGGTCGGTGCTCGCGGTGTCGGCGCCGCTGGCTGCGACCGCGCATGCCAGCAAGGCCGGTATTGGGCGCATCGGCCAAACCGTCAGGAACCTGTACATCCTGCACGCAAGTTTAGCAGCCCGCCACATTTTTCTCATGGGTGCGAATCGTCTTTCTGGGCAGCGATTCCAGAAGGTGCTGGCGGCGCGTTCAGCCCCGACGGGACGGGATCGCTGCTACGATTGAAGCGCGATCTAACCGGTGCGCGACGTGAACCCTCCCAGACTTGGCAGTGCGGTGGCCGCGCTGTTAGTGATTGGCGCCGCTAGCGTCCACGCGGCGGACGAAGCAGCCGAACGACTGTTCGCGGTCCAAGTCAAGCCCTTGCTGGCCGAGCGCTGCTTTGTCTGTCACGGGCAGGACCAGAACGCGATCCTTGGCGGCTTGGACCTGACGTCTCGGGACGCCATGCTGCGTGGCGGCGCATCGTCCAGACCCGCGTTGACGCCCGGCAACGCCGGGGCGAGCCTGCTCTACTCGGCTGTGCTGCGCAAAGACCCGAAGTTGCAGATGCCGCCCAAAGACAGCGACAGGCTGACGCAGGAGCAGGCGTGGCAGATTCGCGATTGGATCGATGCCGGCGCTCCGTGGCCCGATGCAGAAGCGGAGCGCAGGTACGTGCAGGACGATCTGGCCGACGCCCGCACCGCCGCAGGCGTCATCGTGCCGACCAGCGGCGGATTGTCGGACGACTGGACCAACCGGCGCTACAAGGAAGACGACCTGTGGGCCTTCCGTCCATTGAGCCAAGCCGAGCCACCGGGCACTGGCGCCGAGCACCCTGTGGATGCATTTATCGTACGCAGGCTGGCGGATGCCGGCTTGGCCCCCGCCAGCCGGGCCGACAAGCGGACGCTGATTCGCCGCGCGTCCTTTGACCTGACTGGCCTGCCGCCCACCCCAGAGCAAGTCGAAGCCTTCCTCCGGGACGACTCGGCCGCGGCCTGGCGCAAGGTGGTCGATCGCTTGCTGGAGAGCCCGCAGTACGGCGAACAATGGGGGCGGCACTGGCTCGATGTCGTGCGCTATGCCGACACGTCAGGCTATTCCAACGACTGGGAGCGCTCCAATGCTTGGCGCTACCGTGATTACGTCGTCCGCTCCCTGAACTCCGACAAGCCCTATGACCGCTTCGTGCTGGAGCAGCTAGCCGGCGACATCCTCGATCCGGACAGCCCCGAGATGCGCGTTGCAACCGGCTACCTGCGCACGGGGCCCTGGGAGCACACCGGCATGATGCAGAAGGTAGCTTCCCGCCAGCTCTACCTCGACGACATCACAAACAGCGTGGGAGAGTCGTTCCTGTCCCTGCCGCTGCGCTGCGCCAAGTGCCACGACCACAAGTTCGATCCGATTCCCACCCGCGACTATTACCGCATCTACGCAGTGTTCGAGACGACCCAGCTTGCCGAACTGCCAGTTGAGTTCATCGAGAGCGAGAACCGCAACTACTTCGAGCAGGAGAGAACGCGGCTGGAGCAACTGCTGGCAGCGGCCGAGTCCGACGTTGCCAAGATCGAAGCCAAGGAAGAGCGAGCGGCCCGCGCTTGGTGTGCCGAGCGCGGCATAGAGTACCAGCCTAGGGAGAAGCTCAAGGACAAGCCCGAAGGGGAGAAACCGCCGCGCCATATCGGCCTGACAATCGACGATCTGGGCTATTTCAAGGTGCGCCGCAACGACGCCAAGATCTGGGGGCGGCGCTTGGAGCGCTACCAGCCGATGGCGCACAGCGTATACGAAGGTCCGGTCAAGCACGAGAATTCCGAGCGGTTGCGCATGCCGGAGCCGGAGAAGATGCGCGGCCTGCCGCCAGAGTCGTACATCCTCAGCGGCGGCTCGGTGTATTCCAAGGGCGACAGGGTTACGCCGGGCGTGCTGAGCGCGGTACCTGTCAGCTACGATCCCGCTCCATCCCGCAAGCGCTACGAGGTTCCCAGCACGATGACAGGGCGGCGCCTGGCGCTGGCGCGCTGGATCGCCAACCCGGAGAATCCCCTCTCCACCCGCTCCATCGCCAATCGCATCTGGCAATACCATTTCGGGCGGGGCTTGGCCGAGAATGCCAACAACCTCGGCAAGATGGGCAAGAAGCCCACGCACCCCGAACTGCTCGACTGGCTGGCGCGGAGATTCGCCCAAGACGGCTGGTCACTGAAACAGATGCACCGCCTGCTGATGACATCGGAAGCGTACCAGCGCGCCGACCGGCCGGCCGACCAAGAAGAGGTTGCCCAGCGCGACCCGAGCAACGACCTGCTCAGCTACTTCAGGCCGCGGCGGCTGACCGCCGAGGAGCTTCGCGATTCCATGCTGGCCGTATCCGGCGAACTCAACCCCGAGGTGGGCGGATTGCCGGTGTTTCCCGAGGCCAATGCAGAGTTTCAGGCCCAGCCGCGCATGAATCAAGTGACCATCGCGCCTGCCTACCAACCCTCGCGGACGCTGGAACAGCGCAACCGGCGCTCGCTCTACACGTACCGCATGCGGATGCAAACCGCTCCGCTGTTCGAGGTGTTCAACCAGCCCAGCTACGACCTGTCTTGCGAGCGGCGCGACAGTTCGACGGTGACGCCGCAAGCCTTCACGCTGATGAACAGCGACAACTCGGTCGACCGCTCGATTGCCATGGCAGTGCGGCTGCAGAGGGAAGAAGATTCTGTCCAGGGGCAGCTGCGCCGTGCCTTCGAACTCGCGCTCGGACGCCCAGCTACCGATGACGAGATTGCCAAGACTTCCGCGCATGTCAGGGAGATGGCGGCGTACCACGAGCAGCACCGGCCGGAACCGATCGCGCCGGCTCGCGAGCTGGATCGGACGGTGGTCGAGGAGATGTCGGGCCTGGCGTTGCACTACAAGGAAAAGCTGGACGTTTACGAGGACTACGTTCCACACGTGAAGCCGTGGGATGTCGACGCAGAGACACGCGCACTGGCAGATGTGTGCCTGGCCCTGTTCAACTCCAACGAGTTCATCTACGTGTACTGACGGCACGATGCGCAAGAGGGAGGAGCCGACATGACCAGCCAAGACTTCGTGGCAATGCCGAGCACTCGCCGCAGTTTCCTCTATTCGCTGGGTGCAAGCTTGGGCAGCGTGGCGTTCAGCGATCTGCTGGCCAAGGAAACGGCCGGGCCGCTGGCGGTCAAGCAGCCGCATCATGCGGCCAAGGCCAAGGCGTGCATCTTCTTGGTGATGGAAGGCGGGCCGAGCCACATCGACACGTTTGATCCGAAGCCGAAGCTCGAACAGCTGCACATGCAACAGTTCGAGCGGGCTGGCGAAGAGTTCTCTCCGATGTCCTCGGGCGTGCGCTACTACGTCCAGAGCCCGTACAAGTCCCGCAAGGTCGGCCAGGCTGGCATGGACATGTGCGAGCACTTCGTGCATCTGCCGGAGGTCGCGGACGAGCTGTGCTTCTATCGCGGCTGCCAGTCCGAATCAGTGGACCACCCAACCGCGCTTTACCACATCAATACAGGCAACAAGTTCGGCGGGGACCCAGGTGTTGGCTCGTGGGTCACCTACGGGCTGGGCAGCGAGAACCAGAACCTTCCGGGCTATATCGTTTTGGCCGAGGCCGGTTTCCCGCAGGGCGGATCGGGCAACTGGACGAACGGCTTCCTGCCCGCCTACTACCAAGGCACCCCGTTGCGAGCGGAGGGATCGCCGATCCTGGACATCCATCCGCAATCGTGGAAGACCCGGGAGCACCAGCGCAAGAACCTCGACCTGCTCGCCGATCTCAATCGATCACACCAAGCGAAGCATCCGAATCATGACGAGCTTGCGGCGCGCATGGCCAATTACGAGCTTGCGTACCGCATGCAGGTCGAGGTGCCGGACATCATCGACCTCGATGGCGAGCCAGAATCGGTCAGGGAGATGTACGGGTTGGACGATTCGGAGACGGGACCGTTCGGGCGGCGCTGCCTGCTAGCGAGACGATTGGTCGAGAAAGGCGTGCGCTTCGTGCAGATCTTCTCCGGCGGCTGGGATTCGCACGATTACTTGGAACGTTCGCACAAAGCGCGCATCTACAGCATTGACAAGCCCGTCACTGCGCTGATCAAGGATCTCAAGCAGAGGGGCCTGCTCGACGAGACGCTTGTGGTGTGGCTCGGGGAGTTCGGCCGGAGTCCCGACAATCATCATCGAGGAGGCGGCGTCGCGATCGGCCGCGACCACAACGCCCACGCGCAGTCGATGTTTTTTGCCGGAGGCGGAGTGAAGGCTGGCCATGTGGTCGGCGCGACCGATGAGATCGGCAACACCGCGGTGGAGGTGGTGCATCCGATTAAGGATCTGCACGTCACCCTGTTGCATTTGCTCGGCCTGGATGACAACAAGCTGACGTACTTCCACGGCGGCCGTTTCAAACAGCTGTCCCAGACCGGCGGCCAGGTGATCAAGGAACTGGTCTCGATCTAACAGCGCGAGCCGCTCCGCTTCCCCAGCCGAACGCTTCGGCGTTCTTCCGCATGCGGAATTGACCCGCACTTGCTCCGGTCTCCAGCCATGACTGAGAGCAAGGCAATCGCCTGCTGCTGATCATGTCGGAAAGTATGCCTGCAACCCACACTTATAGCCCATGTTTGACATTTTTTGGGTGATTCGGGGCTGCGACCTCTTGAAAGTCCTTGTAAATACAGGGATTTCATCGGACCGGCTCAGAATTCCTAGGTAACAATATATTTTCACTAGTTTCTAGGTTACGCTTTCCT
>JAJDTX010000174.1 GCA_022826925.1 Bryobacterales bacterium | reverse complement strand
AACGAATACCCCACCGGTGTCCAGATCAGCGACGAGCAAATGGGAGCCCTCAATCTCACCCCCAACGAGCACATCCCCAAGTGGAACTACACCATCTCTCCCGGTCTAAACTGATAAGTTATTTCTGCGCTCCCCCTAAGGCCCGACCCCGTCGATCCGCTCCGCTCCGAACAGGGTCCAACCCGTGTCAGGCAGGTCTCCCTTCATGACGATCTCGTAGACCACCTCGGGCGGGTCGGCGCGCTTGTACTCGCGCAGGCGGGTCCACTGCGTGAATTGCTGCCTGGAACTGGACTCCCAGCCTACCTCGCCCAAGGAGTCCGGGTGCAATAGAGCGCCGTACGCCACCAGCACGTTTTCGGTTGCGGGCAGCCAGTCCACGTCTCCCATCGCGATGGAGATCACCCGGTCGGGCCCCATGACCTCCGACTGCCACAGCTGTCGCGCGGTCATGGCCTCGCCATCGACGGCGTACTCAACTGCCCTGGTGAAGGTGTCCGTGACGGCGCTGGGCTTACGGAACGGCCGCGCCTGATAGTTGCCGTTGTCGAAGATCATCAGGGTTCCGTTGGGGGTCGGCTGAGGCGAGTGCTGGTGGTAAGGCCACTGCAGATCCCCGTCGGCCTTGAGGACCCTGTCCGCGAGCTCGCCCCATCCAGTTGGCTCGCCGAAGATCCAGACGATCTCCTTGGATTGACGGTCGATCTTGATCGCGGCCGCTTGGTAGCGGAAGTTGACGACGACGGAGTCGTCCGCCGGATCGTACAGCAGGTTGTTGGCGTGGCTCCAATCCACCGTGTCCGCGAATCCCCGCCGGATCCAATAGTTCGAGAAAGTCTCGTAGCCGATACGGAACGGGTCCATGTGGTCGAATGCCTTCCACTCCCAGACGACGTTGCCCGTGTCGCGTTCGAACTCCACGATCACGTCGCCCATCACCTTCTGCCGCTTGCGCGGAGCGTTCTCGTCGTACTCGCTGGTGTAGTAGTCGTCGATCTCCTTCACCTCGCTGCTGAGGACCAGGATGTTACCGCTGGGCAGCTCGTCGATCTCGTGATGGAAGGTGAGGGTGTCAACGGCAATGCCATCGGTCGGCCCTTGCGGGCGGCCAGTCGCGTACCACTGGTTCACTGTGTTTCCCAGCCAATCGATCTCGATCAGCCGGAAGTCCGCGGTGACGAATATCAGGTTGCCGTTGCCGGACTTCTCGAAGTCGCTGATCCGTGAATCCACGCTGTAGTACCAGACCACTTCCCCAGCAGAGTCCAGAGCCGCCAGCATGCCGAAGGCGGCATTGAACTCGGCCACGGCTTGACTGCGCCCGACCCTGCGTCGGCGGGGGTTGAACAGCGTGACTCCCGGCTCCATCTCGCCAGGCTTGCTGACCGCAACTTCGATGGGCGGGAAATCGACACCCCATTCGGGCAGCGGCGGCGTTTGGAACTCGAGCACATCCGGGGACGGCACCGGTGCTCCGTTTCCCGAACGGATCGAGACTCGGACCTCGTGCCGACGATCCGGACGCATGCCGACCACAGGCAGACCCGCGCTCGGATCGTGCTCCGGGCCGTACTCGAGTTGCCACTCGTGGTCTCCGTCGGTCACGTCGATCAGCGCGGTCACTGGGGCAGACGCTTCAAACTCCAGCACAGCCGCCAGAGGCACGGCCGGGTTGGGGTTGGACTTAAGGACGGGCTCGGCGAGGAAGGACGGGGGCTGCGAACAAGCGGCCGAGACGATCACCGTGGCGACCAGCACAACCGATTTCAACATCGTCTCCTTCGAGATAAAGAACTTCATTACTTCAAGATACCCGCTCGAAGAATGAGGCTGGCCCGGATCCAGAGCCACCGCCGGAAGCTGGGCGCGGGAGCGAATCGAACCGCTGCTCAAGGCCGGCCACCGAGTGGTCCCTTCGCTACACTCGGGGGCGGGCGAGGCAACGCAATTGCGACCAACGACACTCGCACTGGCAGCGCTTGGCATCGGAAGCCTGCTCGCCGGTGCCGAAACCAAGCCGAACATCGTGCTGATCGTCACCGACGACCAAGGCTGGTGGGATCTCGGGATCCACGGCAACCAAGAGATCGACACCCCCAATCTCGATCGGCTCGCAGCCGAATCCGTCGAACTGACACGCTTCTACGTCCAGCCCGTCTGCGCTCCCACGCGAGCGGGCCTGATGACAGGTCGCCACTACTTGCGCACCGGTCTCTACAACACCCGCTTCGGCGGAGACACGCTCCACCTCGGCGAGCATACTCTAGCGGAGGCGCTGCGTCAGGCCGGCTATCGGACCGGTATTTTCGGGAAATGGCATCTGGGAGAGTACCGCCGCTTCCATCCGGATCAGCGCGGTTTCGACGAGTCGGTCTTCTTCTCGGCCGGCCATACGGAACGCTACTGGGAGCCGGACGCGCTGCTGAATGACGGCCGCCCGATCAGCGTCAGAGGACACATCACCGACGTTTTGACAGACGCGGCATCGACGTTCGTTCGCGCGAATCGAGATCAGCCATTCTTCCTGTATCTGGCGTACAACGTGCCTCACTCGCCCCTTCTGGTGCGCGATGCCCTGCACGAGAAGTACCGGGCGATGGGCGTGGCGAGCAACGATGCCCGCATCTACGGATTGGTCGAGCAATGCGACGCGGCGATCGGGCGCCTACTCGGCCTCATCGACTCGTCCGGCCTGAGGCAGGACACTGTCGTGCTGTTCATGAGCGACAACGGTGGTGTCAGCCGCCACTACCGCGCAGGCCTGCGAGGCGGCAAGGCCTCGGTCTACGAGGGAGGCGTGCGGTCGCCCTTCTTCGCTAGGTGGCCGGGGCGGTTCGAGCCGGGACGCAAGACCGGCGCTAGGGGATCCCATCTGGACCTGTTCCCGACGCTGCTCGAAATCGCGGGCGGCGTGGCACCGTCGGATGTTGCGCTTGACGGCAAGAGCCTGCTGCCGCTGCTGACCGGCGAGACGGACGAGAGCCCCCACGAGCGGCTGTTTCACATTTGGGACCGGCACGCGCCCAGCATGGAGTCGCGCTGGGCAGTCGCCGGCCCCAGGTACAAGCTCGTAGGCAGAGAACTGTACGACCTAGAAGCGGACCCGGGTGAACAACGAGATATCGCCGCCACAGAGCCGGAGGTCGCCGCAGCACTGCGACAGGAGTTCACGGAATGGCTGGCCGACGTCACCGCCGGGAAGGCCTTCGAGCCCGTTGCGATCCCAGTGGGCAACAAGCTGGAGGATCCGGTCGACCTGCTGCCGAGTTGGGCGCGCCACAAGGGGCAACACGCGAGTGTCACCCAGATGCGCCACCGGGATCCCGCACCGCCGGCGCCGCTCGGCAACCGACCGGTCGAAGAGTCCACCGTGTACACGTTCGGCGGGTACTACTGGGACACGATCGAGGGGTGGAAGGAGCCGGGTGAGTCTGTGGCTTGGAAGATCGATGTCGCCGAGGCCGGCGAGTACGAAGTCTCCTTGGTCTACGGTTGCGACTTGGACGACGCGGGCGGGAAATTCGCGATCAGCGTCGCCGGGAGCGAGCTACGGGGCACGGTACTGCCAACCCCGGGCCGCACGTTTTTCGAGCCCCATCGGGTCGGAACGATGCAGCTGCCTGAAGGGGTCACCGAGCTGAGGGTCCGCGTCATCGAGTCGCCGGGAAGCGACTTGATGGCCCTCAACCGCGTTCGTATCGGATCGAAGCGTCCGGCTTCTCCCGGAAGCCCAAGCAGGTGAGGCGCCTGGCGACGAGCGCACTCGCCCGGTCGAGCGCCCTCGAGGGTGCGTCTGGGCACGGCAGAGCGGGAACGCCACTGCCTGCCGCCGGACAGGTCACTTCCGGCCGTCTATACAAGAGGAGTCGGTTGGCGGGCACAGGGACGAGGAATCCGTTCCTCGAGCCTTGGCGAGCAAGCGCTCGACTTCCACGTAGTAGGCTCCGGCCAACAGTTCACCGGCGTCGTCGAGGAACCAGCTTTGGAGCTGCCTCTCGCCCGGCTCCAACTCGGTCTCGAACACCACTTCCTGATCGTCCGGGCTGACTCGTTGCCGCAACTCCACCTCGCCGATGCGCAGCCTGGCCTGGGTGATCGGTAACGCCTTCCCAGCCATCAGGTCGCCGTATTCGCCCTTGAGCGGCGCAGCCGGGTCGCTCAACGCAAGGCCGGACTCCTTCGGCCAGCGACGCAGCGAGAATCGATAGCGGCCCGCCCGCTCCACTCGGATGCTCCACGGTCCCGACAGGGCCTGGCCGTCTCGCACGCAGCCCGGATTGTCGCAGTAGACCCCGTTCCAATCCGAGGCGCTCAGCCGTGCGGGATTCTCAGCGCGCCCGCCTACGACGATTGGTTGATACGCCTCGGCTGCCGGCATGAGCTCGTCCCACCACTGGTCGTAGTGGGCCCGCATCTTGGCGGCCGTTTCGGAAAACTCCTCGCCGACGTCCTTGGCCTGACCCGGATCCTTGCCAACGTCGTACAGCTCTTTCCCGTTGACCAAGCGCCACTTGTTCCACATCACCGCGGCGTCGCGATGCTTCTCGAAGACTCCCCCGTACTGCGTGACCAGCATGCGGTCGCTCAGATCCTGCTTCTCTCCCCGCAACAGCGGCGCTACGCTGACCCCGTCGAAAGCGGCTTCAGACGGGGCTGCCACGCCGGTCAGGTCGAGCAGTGTCGGCAGCACGTCCTGCACGTGCGTGAGGGCATCTACGTCGCGCGGCGCCCCGATATCGCCCGCTGGCCAGCGCAAGAAGAGCGGCACGCGGTGGCCGCCTTCGTAGAGAGACCGCTTCTTGCCGCGCATGCCCGCATTGAAAACGGTCTCGCCCTGCGCCGTCCCGTTGTCGCCCAGGAAGACGAAGATCGTGTCGTCGGCGATCTCCAACTCGTCGAGAAGCGCGGTCAGTCGCCCCATGTTCTCGTCAATCGAGGCGATCATCCCAAAGAATTTCGCGATGCGAGATTCGACTTTCCCCAGATACGGGTCGATGTACTTCTGCGGCACCCAGAGCGGCACGTGCGGAGCGTTGGTGGGCAAGTAGACCAAGAACGGTTTCTCGTCGCGCGTCTGACGTCGAATCCAAGCCATCGCCTCTTCAAACCAAACGTCCGTGCAGTAGCCCGTGTACTGCTCGATGCGGCCGTTGTGGCGATAGTGATCGTTGAAGTAGTCGTTGCCGAAATAGTCGGCCAAAGACGTAATCCCCCAGGCGCCGTGGTGCACGGTCTCTTGAAACCCTCGGTCTTGCGGGCGAAACGGGTAGTTGTCGCCCAGGTGCCACTTGCCGAAATGCCCGGTCGCGTAGCCGGCACCGCCGAAGATTTTCGCCATTGTGGGCAGTTCCTCCCGGACCAGTGACCGCCCCATGCACACGAAGGAAGCACCGTTGTCAATTGCATCTCGCCCGGTCAGCAACTGGCCGCGGCTGGGGGTGCACATGGGCGCAACGTGGAAGTCGGTGAACCGGACGCTCTGCGAGTGGAGCTTGTCCATGCTCGGCGTTCTGAGCACGGGATTTCCGTGGGCGGAGAGGTCGCCATAGCCCTGATCGTCGGTCATGACGACGATGACATTCGGCTGTTGCGCGGACGCAGAGAATGCCATCGCGGACACCAGCACCGCGAATGCGCTGACCAATCGGACGATGCGAGCGCGAACCAAAAGCAACATTGAGCGAATCCCCTTACTGCCCAACCCTACCAAGAGCCGAGATTTCCTGTTTCTAGCTGGTCCCCGGCTCCCGTTGAGCGGTCGGCCGCGGGAAGAATGCGCCACAGTCTCAGCGGCGCTCCGGAACGGGCTCGAAATCGTCGACTCCCATTCGGTCGCGCAACCTGGGAAGGTCTCCCGGCTCGGCGATGAGGGGTCGCGCCGTCTGGGAGTCGCCGGCCAGCCTCTGGTTGGCGGCGATCTCTGCGGCGTGCTCTTCCAATAGCGTGCGCAGCTCCTCGACAAGCTCGGGGTGTGCGGCAGCCAAGTCGGCCGTCTCGCCGACGTCCGCCTCTAAGTCGTACAACTCGAAAGCGCCAGAGGCTCCGAGGACGAGCTTCCAATCCCCGCGGCGAACGGCTTCGTCCTCGTAGAACAGCAATTCGTGCGGCGAACGTGCGTTCGGCTTGTCCAGCAAGACTTCCAGCGCATCCTTGCCGTCTATCGGGAGGGCGGGCAGATTCGCGCCGACCAAGGCTGCCAGCGAGGGCAAGATATCGACGGCCGTGACGATCTCGTCCGTCTCCCCTCCCGCCGGGATCGTACCTGGCCACCAAGCGATTGTCGGCACGCGCATGTGGCCCTCGTACTTGGGACCTCCCTTGCCGCCGCGCAGCGGTCCCATGCTCATGCCGGTAGCGCCGCCATTGTCCGATGTGAAGATGACCAAGGTCCTTTCCGCGAGGTCAAGCGCGCGCAGCGCGCCGAGAACGCGCCCTACGCTGTCATCGACTTCCTCCACGACGGCCCGATTCACGTCTCCGTTCGCTCGGCCCGCAATCTCGGGGCGTGCGTATCGCGGCCGATGCACGTAGGGGTGAGGCAAATAGAGGAAGAACGGCTCGTCCTTGCGCTCCTCGATGAACTCGATGGCCGCGTCGGTGACGACCTCGCAAAGCAGCGCCTGATCCGCGCCGTCAGCGACGTATGCAACCACCCGGTCGTCCCGGATGACCGGCAATGGAGTGTAGGGTTCCTTGGTGTGCCGGTGGCCCCGCAGGTTCCCCGGCCACATGTCGTTCGAATAGGGGATTCCGAAGTACTCGTCGAACCCATGCTCAAGAGGCAGATGTTCTGGCTGATCGCCCAAGTGCCACTTGCCGAAGACGCCGGTGGCATAGCCCGCTTGCTTCATGATCTCGGCAATGGTCGTCTCGGTCGGATCGAGACCTCGACGCTCACCCGGAAACAGCACGTCGCCGTCCATGCCGATGCGATGCGCGTACGTCCCGGTCATCAACGCCGCGCGCGACGGCGTGCAGTTGGTGTTCGAAACGTAGAACTGGCGCAGCGCTAGGCCCTCCGCGGCCATCCGATCGAGGTGAGGAGTCTTGTTGACGGCCGAGCCGAACGCGCCGATGTCGCCGTAGCCGAGGTCGTCGATGAAGATGAAGACGATGTTGGGCCTAGCTCCATCCCTGCTCTCAATTTCGGCCTTAGGGTCCGCGCCACACGCGGCGAGGAGGAGGAGGGCAAGAACTGAAGCGCAGAGAACATCGGCGAGTCGCATTCGCTTGGATGATACGACGACTGCCCGCTGCTTCCCTACCGAACCTGGCCCACTATGCCTCGGAAGCACCAAGGCCGAGATGCGCGGCATGGCCCACTCAGAGATTTTTCCGCCTGTGAACCGTCAAGTAGTCGTTGTAGTCGTAAACCGACTTCTCTGACCACGCCACGTTCACCTCGGGCAGCTGCGCGGCCAACCGATCCTTGACTTCCGCATGGGCTGGGTCGGCGGCGACATTGTGCCACTCGTGGTTGTCGTCCTCGTGATCGTAGAGTTCCTCTGATCCGTCCTCGTAGCGGATGTAGCGATAACGCTCGTCGCGGATCCCATGGTTGTTGCGTCCATACGTCGTCAAGGCAGCATGCGGCCATTTGGCGGAATTCGGGCCTTCGAGCAGCGGTCGCAAGCTATGGCCTTCGTTCGCGGGATTCGCGGCTAGGCCGCAGAGGTCTAGCAGCGTCGGATAAAGATCGATCAGGCTGGCCGGCTTCTGCGTGTCTCCGGGGACGATCCCAGGCCCGGCCACGATGAGCGGAGTCCGCGTGGCCTCTTCCCAGAGCGAGTGCTTGCCGAAGCGATTCTTCTCGCCGATGTGGTAGCCGTGGTCGCCCCACAACACGACATACGTGTTGTCGGCGTACGGGCTTGCGTCTAGGGCGTCGAGCACTTTGCCAACCTGTGCGTCCACGAATGCGATGCACGCCAAATATGCTTGGACGATCTTCTTCCACTCATCCGTCTCGATCGCCCAGTCCGTGGTTGGCATCATGGGTAAGGCGTGGAGTTCGCGAGAGATCGCGGGCACGTCGTCCTGATCACCCGGCAGATACGCAGGCATCTCCAATTCGTCGACCGGGAGGAGGTCGAACCATTTCTTTGGAACATGCCAAGGAACATGCGGACGAAGGAAGCCTACCCCGAGAAAGAAGGGACTGTCATACTGCCGCTCCAGCCTCTCGACGGCCCACTGAGCCGTACGGAAGTCGGGCATCTCTTCGTCGGCATCCGGGAACGGCCCCCAGTCCGTGCTGGTCTTGTCCCTGTCCCATTTCATGCGTTTCGGCGGCTTCGGGCCGAATCCTGCCTCGCGTCCGCCGGACTCAGCGAATGCACCATCTGGGGCATGCCCGTGGAAGAGCTTGCCCACGCCCATTGTGTGGTATCCGTTCTGAGCGAACCACTCCGGCAAGAACGGTGTCGCAGAGGTTTCAGGTGAAGCCTCGCGAAGGTCGCGATCGCTGATCTGGCCGTAGATCCCAGTGGTCGAAGGCAGATAGCCGGACATCAAGCTCGCCCGGGACGGACCGCAGATGGGTGCCTGACAGTGCGCGTTGTGAAAGACGACACCTTGCGAGGCGAGACGATCAATGTTCGGCGTCCTCGCTTGGGGGTGACCCGCCATGCAACCAAGCCACGAATTGAGGTCATCAACGGCTACGAACAGCACGTTCGGCCGAGGTGACTCCGCATCCGGTTCATTAATTGGCGAACAGGCCTGAGACGCCAGCGCTGCGGCGGAGAGTCCAAGGAACCCCCGGCGGTCGATAATCGGGTATCTCCGAGCGCGGGAAACGTTCTCAGCGCTGGTTGATTGGAAGTTCGCAGCATCCGCGCCCATCACTTGCCTCCCCCCGCCGAGTCCCGGAAGTAGCCCAGATCCTGTTCCTTTTCTAACCAAATGGATCGGAGTCGATAGATCTCCATGGTGTTGACAGTCGCCGCTCCGGCGACGGAAAACACCTCTAGGTTCAAATTCGATTGATTGGGATAAAATAGCTTGGTAAATGTTACTTCCCCGTGATTGGCATATACTTCCACCGAGTTGCGATCCACGATAATCCTTAGCCTCATCTTTCCGCTAGGCAGAGGCAATGAGGCATCAGACCCCATAAACTTCAATCGCCTATCACTTGCCGTATAGACTAGTCTTTCGCCTCTGATGCCGATACCGACTGATGTAGCCTGCTTCGGCTCGATCTCCGCGATGATCTCAAAGACATCTCCTTTCAGGTCAGCGAGAGGATTTTCGCCGGGATGAATTGCCTCATCGTTCAAGAAATACGGATCGTAACGCAGTTGCTTGATGCCATCGATCGGATTGCGGCACAGGCGGACTTCGTCGTTGATGGTCTTTAGAGTCAGTTCTACAGGGAAGATCTGCTGCTGGCTCCAAGTACGGTCATGGTCCGCCCTCTGTGTCAGGTGCATGAAGCCCATTTGATAGAACGGCCCGTCACCCTCGTAAGAATGACTCCAAGTCTGGGTCGCGTAAAGCTCTCGGTCTGCTCCTCGCCAGAATTCGCGATGCACTCCGTGGTTGACCTTGGTATTCTCCATGTCCGAGGAGAACGACACACCATCAAAATCTCCGATCCGATAGGATCCGTCGCCATTAATGAGCACCCATTTCTTGTTTGTCTCATCCCCGTCTACTGGAATCTGTAGGAAATCTGGGCATTCATAGAACCCTTCCAGCTTGCTTAGTTTCTCCCAATTCAACAGATCGGTAGACTTGTAGAATGCAAATCCAGATCCCTCATAAAGAACCAGTCGCCATGATTGATCGGGCTTGTACCAAAACACCTTTGCGTCCCGGTCGTTTCTTGTCTCGTGTCGAGGAATGACGGGGTTGTCCTGATGTCGGATCCATGTCTTTCCTGCGTCGCGACTGAAGGCAATCGAAGTGCCGCGTCCATAATCCGTATAGAATACTACCAGAGTTTTTTCGACTCCTGACTGGAGTCCAAGAGAATTATTCCAATCTACGATTCCGCTCCCGCTCCCGGGTGCATTGTCGAGGCGGGTGTTTAGAATTTGCTGTTGCTGCTTCCAAAAGATCAGATCGTTACTAGTTGCATGCCCCCAGCTTTTGTTGTGCTTTCTTATTCTTGACCATTCGTCATACATATAAAACAAATGGTATGTTCCCTTGTATAGGATCAACCCAGTGGCATCCGCAATTTGGCCAGTTATGGGAGTATAATGCACTTGCGGCCTTAGGGCTTGGTTGTAGTGCATGTTGTGAAAGACATCCTCATATGTAATACCGAACGGATCTTCTGGAATCTTTTTTTCGGCTGTGGATGGCTTTTTCTGAGGAGGCGGGGGCTGAAATGGGGTGTTGCGCTGGGCTACGGCCACAGAACCAAACACCACGAGACCGGCAACGATCATCGTCACCACCCTGGTCGGTAGATGTCGATTCAACCTCGGAAGGTGGGGTAAGAATTCGCGGGGTCTCGCTTCTACTGGCTGGATCTGATCCAGATCGTGCCCGCTCTGCAGTGATCCCGAACGACCGAGAATCTGGGCTAGGAAAACGGTCACGAGCGAAGAGTAACGAGGCGGGACGGGGGTTGTCAAGAGGACTAGCGCGCAGCTTGCCTGCCATCCAGAGGGTGTCCGAGCAGCACTTGAACACATCGATGGTGCAACTGCGAGGTTCGGCTCTGATGGCGTGGCGATTTGGACAGTCGCAGGCTAGCGGTACCGATTCACGGACAGGGCTTACGTGGCTCTCGCCGCGGCTACCGTGGCAGAAGCCAGCCGCACTCTGGCATGAAGACGGCTTCTTCGCGGCGGACGTCGCAGGCCCAATCACTCGCATGACCAAACTGACCCTCGTAGCCTCCCGCCCAGCTAGCAGAATCCGCGGCAGCAACATGCTTGGCGAGCACCCTGCTGTGTGTGTCGAGAGCAGAACAAGGTTGAGAAGAATCAACGCCCCGGGATCTCAAGACAGCCACCAAAGTCAAAGGTAGCCACCGGCTGAATGAGGCTCGTGGACGGCTGCGCCCAAGCCCTTGCCTAGATATACTCTCGGCATGACTCGAAGGAACTTCGTTGCAGGCTCCGGCATCGCCGCCCTCAACGCGACTCGCGCTATTGGCTCGAATGACCGTATCGGAGTAGGGATCATCGGTTGCGGGAGGAGAAACCTGCTCGGCCAGGTCCTGGAGTTTCAGGACCGCGCCAATGCGGAGGTGCGCGCGGTTTGCGACATCTGGCAGGCGCAACGAGAATCTGCGGCGGCGAGAGTGCAGGACTCGGGCCGGCCTGCTCCTGCACAGATTCATGCGTACGAAGACCTGCTTGCCCGCAGCGATATTGACGCCGTCATAGTCGGGACGCCTGACCACCAGCACTGCAGGCAGCTCATCGACGCGACGCGCGCCGGCAAGGACACATACGTGGAAAAGCCGCTCGCCATGGACCTCAAGGAGCTCAAGAGGGCTTATGACACGGTCAAGGCTTCAGATCGCGTCGTGCAAATGGGAACCCAGGTGCGCAGCTTTCCATCCTCCGGGGCGGCCCGGGCATTCGTCCAGACAGGCGGATTGGGCGATATCTTCAAGATCGAGCAATCGCGCAACTCCTACAAGCCGTACTGGTATCGGTACGCCGAGCGCCGCCTGCACGAGAGCGACACCGACTGGAGGCGCTTCCTGATGCACCGCAAGCCCAGGCCGTGGGACCAGCAGCAGTACGCGGGGTGGTTCGGCTATCGGGACTTCTCGCAAGGCCCGCACAGCAATCTCGGCGTGCACTTCTTCGATCTCGTCCACTTCGTGACCGGGGCAGGTCCACCCGCGCGCGCTGTCACGATGGCGGGCGGATTCCGCTGGAACCGGGACGGCTTCGACGTTCCCGATTCCGTGGAGACGACCTTGGAATATCCGAAGGAGGGCTTTCTTGTCCGCTATTGCTCAACGTTTGGCGTCCGCGGGCACAGCTACCTGAAGTTCTTCGGATCTCGCGGCGAAATGGACGCCACGCGCTGGGGAGATCCGTTCCTTATCACCGGCAAGACCGTGGAAGACGATGACCGGATTCGGGAGGGCGAGACGATCGGAAACGCGGAGAGCGTGCCGCACATGCTCAACTTCCTCGAGTGCGTCCGCACAAGGGAGACCCCGAACGCTCCGATCGAGGCCGGATACAGCCACTCCATCGCGGCGATCCTCGCCGACGAGAGCTTCGTTCGAGGCAGCCGAGTGGTATACGACGCAGCCAAGAGAAGGATCCGCGAAGGCTGATCGCTGCCTAGCCGCCCCGACGATCGCGATTCGAACCGAGCGCCCCGGGCGGCCCGCGGCTCCACGAAGACAATGACATCTGGGAAGACAGTCGTCCGCGTCCTCGCAGCGGCGCTTGCGATCAGTGTCGGAGCCGCCGCACAGACAGTGCTGCCTTCCACCAGGCCACTCGAGACCTCGCAGGATCTCGCGGCCGAGATGGTCGAAGGCATTCATCGCTTTCTCGACAGGGCCACGCGGTCGGCCGCTTCGGGCCGAGATCGAAAATGGAGCCCGGATTTCAGCTCCGCGGACGCATATCGGCGTTCAGTCGAGGCGAACCGCAAGCGCCTCGCGACAATTCTCGGCGTCGTCGACGCCCGCCTGCCGGTCGACGCCTTCGAGTTGGTCTCTGCCACGGACCGGCCTGCGAGAATTGCCGTCGGCCAGGGGTACGAAGTGCTGGCGGTTCGCTGGGAAGCCCTGCCTGGAGTATTCGGAGAGGGGCTGCTACTCCAGCCGGACTCGCCGCCCAGAGCTCGGATCGTGGCGATTCCAGACGCATCGTGGTCACCCGAGACGCTCGCTGGAATCCAAGGGGGCATTTCGAGCCAGGCTCAGTTCGCCCGGAGACTGGCGGAAAACGGCTGCCAAGTACTGGTTCCCACGTTGATCGATCGGACGGCCAGATGGACCGGCCTGCGCGGCGTCCGCGAATCCAACCTGCCGCACCGCGAGTTCCTATTCCGCATGAGCTACGAGCTTGGCCGCCACCTTATCGGCTACGAGATACAGAAAGTCCTCGGGGCCATCGACCTGTTTGAATCCCGCAACCGCGAGCACGAGGCTCCGATCGGAATGATCGGCTACGGGGAGGGCGGCCTGCTGGCGCTCTACGCGGCAGCTCTCGACAGGCGAATCACCTCGGTCGTCGTTAGCGGCTACTTCCAAGAACGGGAGGGTCTCTGGCAGGAAACGATCGACCGGAACGTGTGGAGCCTGCTGACGGAATTTGGCGACGCCGAGCTCGCCGGCCTCATCGCTCCCCGGAGATTGACGATAGAGGCCTCGCAAGGGCCGAATGTCCCGGGCCCACCGCCCGCTCCCGCTCCCAATGCGGACCGAGCGGCATCGGGCCGGCTAGTCTCGCCTCCGGTCGAATCGGTGCGCCGAGAGTTCGATCGAGCGCGACGAATCTACGAGCAGCTCGGCTCGGACAACTGCTTCCTCGTGCAAGAGGCGCCCGCTCCCGGCACGGAGACATCGCTACAGTTGCTGATAGATGCGCGGGACCTGCGCCCCGACGCCAGGGATCTCCGGACCGTCTCGTCTGCGCCGGACCGGGACGCGCGCATGCGTCGCCAGTTCGACCAGATCGTCGACTACAACCATCGGCTGGTCCGGGATTCGCAGCAGCGGCGCAGTGGATTCTGGGCCAAGGCCGATGCGTCGTCGGTCCGCGCGTGGAAGGATTCGACCCAGTTCTACCGCGACTACATCTGGGACGAGGTGATCGGGCGCTTGCCAGCACCCGACAGGCCAGCCAGCCCCAAGACCCGCCGAATCTACGACCACGCCGACTTCGAAGGCTATGAAGTCGTGCTCGACGTCTGGGCGGATGTCTTCGCATACGGCGTGCTGCTAGTGCCCAAGGGACTGCGGCCGGGCGAGCGCCGACCCGTCGTAGTCGCCCAGCACGGGCTTGAAGGGCGTCCGACCGATCTCGCCGATCCAGACGTTGACCACCGCGCATATCACCGCTACGGGGCGCGCTTGGCGCAAGAAGGATTCGTGGTCTACGCCCCGCAAAACCCGTACATCGGGCGGGACCGGTTCCGGCAGATCTGGCGCAAGGCCCACCCGTTGAAGCTGTCCCTGTATTCGTTCATCGTGGGACAGCACCAGCAAACGCTGGCTTGGCTCAAGTCGCTGCCCTTCGTGGACGGGGATCGGATCGGGTTCTACGGCCTTTCGTACGGAGGCAAGACGGCCATGCGGATCCCTCCGCTGCTGGATGACTATGCCCTGTCGATCTGTTCGGCGGACTTCAACGAGTGGGTCTGGAAGAACACGAGCACCACCGATCGCTACAGCTACCTGTTCACGCAGGAGTACGACATGCTCGAGTTCGATTTTGCCAACGTGATCAACTACGCGGAGCTTGCCACCCTGATGGCACCGCGGCCGTTCATGGTGGAACGGGGGCACTCCGACGGCGTCGCCCCGGACGAGTGGGTCGCCTATGAATTCGCGAAAGTCCGGCGCTTCTACAACCGACTTGGGCTAGGGGACAAGACCGAGATCGAGTTCTTCGACGGTCCCCACGAGATTCACGGCGAGGGCACGTTCGACTTTCTCCGCAAGCATCTTGATTGGCCATGATCTGCGGATCCGCAGAGCGGCGAATGCGCACGAGAGCGCTGGCCGCGATGCGACCACGCTGTTGCACCACAGCGTGCGTGCAGCCGGCGCTCTCACAACGCTCCGGTCACCACGCCCGGCCGGCCTCCTGACCGGACCCGGCCCGAGACCCTCCTCCTGCGAGAATGAATCACGGCAACGGTCAAACATGCCTCGACGCGCCTTCCTCGGATCCCTCGTATTGACACTGTGCCTCGCCGGAGTCTCTGCGCCCAGCGCCAGCGCCGGGCCCGTCTCGGGCACCGATCTGCTTGAATCCTCCGAGAACACGAGCGACTGGCTGATGTACGGCCGCGACTATCACGCGCATCGCTACGTCGAGCTCGACCAGATCACGCCGGATAACGTCGACCGGCTGCACCCTGCCTGGGTATTCGCCACCGGCGGCGAGAATCGCGGCCTGCAAGCCACGCCGTTGATCCATGAGGGAGTGCTTTACGTATCGGCTGACGGCTCGCGCGTGTTTGCGATCGACGCCAGAACGGGAGCCAAGAAGTGGGGTTACGATCCCGAGCTCTCTTCCGAGAGCGAGCGAGTCTACTGCTGCGGCTCGATCAATCGCGGCGTGGCCCTACTGGGCGATTTCGTTTACGTCGGAACGATGGACGCGCGCCTTGTCGCCCTCGACAAGCAGACCGGAGAAGTGGCCTGGGAGACACAGGTGATCGACTGGCGGCAGGGCTACAGCATCACGGGCGCGCCCTTGGTGGTCAAGGACATGGTCCTCACGGGCGTCGCCGGCGGCGAGTTCGGAATCCGCGGTTTCGTCAAGGCGTTCGACGCCAGCTCAGGAGAGCTGCGGTGGACGGCGTACACCATCCCGGGGCCAGGAGAACCAGGCAACGAGACCTGGCCGGGGGACACTTGGAAGCACGGCGGGGCGCCTACCTGGACCACGGGAGTCTACGATCCGAACTTGGACCTGGTCTACTGGAACACCGGCAACGCGGCGCCGTGGAACTGCCAGGTCCGCAAGGGCGACAACCAGTGGTCGGCAGCCACGGTCGCGCTCCGCGCGGACAGCGGCGAAATCGCCTGGGGCTTCCAATACACTCCGTGGGACTGCTGGGACTACGACGCAGTCAGCACGCCGGTGCTGGCCGACCTCGAGCTTGAGCGGCACGGGCCCGTCAAGGCCCTGTTCCATCACGACAAGAATGGATTCTTCTACGCCCTGGATCGCACCAATGGAAAGTTCCTCTATGGCGAGCCGATCGTGCCCGGCATCACCTGGGCGCGGGGCTTGGACCCGGAGACCGGCCGACCGATCGTCAATCCGGACATGGTGGCCGAGTCGGGCGGGCCGGAGGTCGGCCCGATCATTCCCAGCCTCGAAGGCGCCATCGACTGGCAGCCGCTGTCCTACGACCCCGAACTCAAGGTCCTGTACTTCATGTCCAACCAATGGGCCATGGGCTACAAGTTCTGGGAGGAAGGCACGTTCCAGCCTCCGACGAACGGCGAGTGGTACCTGGGCGCGGACTACCAGCAATACCTGACTACCGACAAGCCCGGCAATTTCCTTGCCTTCGACGTGGTGGAACGCAAGATCCTGTGGCGCCAGACCAGCCCCGCGCCGTTCTGGGCCGGATCGGTGGCGACCTCTAGCGGCTTGGTCTTCACGGGCGACATGCGGGGCTATTTCATGGCCCTGGACGCGCGCACGGGCGACGTGCTGTGGCAATTCCAGACCGGCTCGGGAATCATCGGAAGTCCGATCACGTACGAACTCGACGGGATCCAATACGTGGCCGTGCCGTCCGGGGGCATCGGCGGCGACATGACGTTCTACTACACCGAGCCGCGCGCGGGGAACGTTTGGGTGTTCGCGTTAGAGGGCGGCGGCCCCGCGCAGGTGGCCCCCGGCACGAACCTCACCACGCTCGAGGGCGGGCTGCCCTACGTGGGAGAGCCGGGCCACACGCTGGGCGGCCGCGTCCTGCCCGGCTACGGCTTCGAGCCGTCCGAAGGCGGAGAACCGATCCAGACATCCGGCCCGCCGCAGCCGTGGACAGCCGAAGCGGCGGCAGCGGCAGACCTGGGCGGATACTTGGACGCCCCGGAGGACTTGCAACGAGTGACCTCCGTATTTCGAGCCCGCTGCATCGGCTGTCACAAGGTGGGCGGGGGCAGCGGGCCGAATCTGTTCCGCACCAGGCTCGCTCCGGCGGAGTTTGTCGCGAGGGTGCTTCAGGGCGGCAATGGCATGCCGACATTCCAGGACGTATTGAACAACCGGGACATCCTCGAGATCCACGCGCTCGTAGCCTCTCGGGACCGGCCCTGACCGCAGCCATGTACGACGCCATCGTCATCGGCCTGGGCGGGATGGGCAGCGCGACGCTGTACCACCTAGCACGGAGCGGCTGCAGGGTTCTGGGCCTGGAGCAGTTCGAAATCGGCCACGCGATGGGGTCGTCCCACGGGTCAACGCGCATCATCCGGCTGGCATACTCCGAAGGGCCGGAATACGTGCCCCTGCTGCGAGCGGCGTACCGCTACTGGCGAGAGCTCGAGAGCGCGGCAGCCTTGGACGAGCCGCTGCTACACGTGACGGGCGGGCTCGATATCGGACCGGAGGGCAGCTGGACCGTAGAGGGTTCGAAGAAGTCATGCCTAGAGCACGGAATCGAGTTCGAGGAGCTGGGCGGTGCGGACGTCAGCCGGGAATTCCCCGGATTCCGCCTGCCCGCCTCGATGACGGCAATCTACCAACCCGACGGAGGCTACCTCATGTCGGAAGCGGCTATCCGAGCCCACGTCGAGCGCGCCACCAGCGCTGGCGCGTGCGTTCGGTCGGGCACGGAGGTGACCGGCTGGGACCGGCAGCGATCCGGACTGCGGGTGGAAACGCGCGATGCAGCATTCGACACCAAGCGCCTCGTCATCACTGCCGGGCCCTGGATCGGAAGACTGTGCTCCAAGCTGCACCCGTATTGCCGAGCAGAGCGGCAGGTCATGCTGTGGACGGACCCGCCAGCTCCCGACCGCTTCAAGCCCGAGCACTTTCCGGTCTTCATCCTAGAGTCGCCGCTGGGGCGCTTCTACGGGTTCCCCGACCACCGCGGCCAAGGCTTCAAGATCGGCAAGTTCCACCACCTCAGGCAGCGCGTCGAGGATCCAAGCGCCATGGACCGCACTTGCCAGCCGGAAGACGAGGCTGTCTTGCGCGAGGGCATCGCAAATTACTTTCCCGGAGCGGACGGGCCGACCAGCAGAGCGGCTGCCTGTATCTTCACCAACACGCCGGACGGCCACTTCATTCTGGATCGCCTGCCGGGCTGCGAGGACGTGTTCGTCGCTGCGGGATTCTCCGGACACGGCTACAAGTTCTGCGGCGTCGTCGGCAAGATCATGGCCGACCTCTGCCAAGACCGCTCGCCGGCATGGGACATCGACCTCTTCCGACTCAGCCCCCAGCGCTGGGCGGGCCGCGCCTGAGACGGCGCTGCGGGGAACGGATCGGCCCCCAGCCGCGTCGCGAGAGGATCGCTCCGGCACCCACTTCCGACACACCATTGGCTATAGTGTTTGTGGGCCTGCCATGACGCTCGATCCGCGGCTTCACCCGCGCCCGCGTCGCCCTGTCTCGCGCAGGGAGATGCTGCGCACGACCTCGACCGGCTTCGGGATGCTGGCGCTAGCCGGCCTGATGGCAGATCCGGCCTATGCCGGCCCGTCGCCGGAGGCCGCCCAGCGGGCACCCCACTTCGAGCCGAAGGTCAAGAGCGTCATATTCTGCTACATGTCCGGCGGGCTCTCGCACATCGACTCGTTCGACCCCAAGCCGCGGCTGGCGAAGGAAGCCGGCCAGCCGATGCCGTTCGAGACGGCGCGCACCATGTTCAACCAAGACGGCAACATCATGCCGTCCCCGTGGGACTTCCACCGCTACGGCGAGTGCGGCGCGCCGGTCAGCGACCTTTTCCCGCACATCGCGACTTGCGTCGACGACATCGCCATCGTCCGCGGCATGACGGCGAAGTTCATGGAGCATGCGCAGGGCAATTTCTACTTCCACTGCGGGCAGCCCTTTACCGGGTTTCCTTCCATGGGCGCGTGGGTGACCTACGGGCTGGGCAGCGAGTCGCAGGATCTGCCGGGCTTCGTCGTGATCGGCACCGGCGGCATCCCGCTGGGCGGAATCAACATGTTCAGCAGCGGCTTCCTGCCCGCAGAGCACCAAGGCTCGATGCTCTATCCGGGCGCCGAGGAGCCGCTGGCCAACATCAAGCCGACGGAGGCGGACTCGAAGCAGCGCCGGCGGCTGGACTTTATCCGCTCGCTGGACTCGCTATACCTGGAGCGCACAGCCCACGACCCGGATGTGGAAGCTGCGGTCAAGAACTACGAGACCGCCTACCGCATGCAAGCGGCGGTGCCGGAATTGGTCGATCTCAGCGGCGAGACCGAGGCGACACGCAGGCTCTACGGCCTGGACTCGACCTTCCCGCCGAAGCGCGACTATGCCTTGCAGTGCCTGACCGCCAGGCGGTTGATCGAGCGTGGCGTGCGGTTTGTCGAACTGACCATGGTGGACGGACGCAACCGCGGCACCGGCAATTCCTCAAACCCGTGGGACCAGCACACAGACCTGATCCTGGGGCATGGCCGCAATGCGTTCGCCGTCGACCAGCCGGTAGCCGCGCTGCTCCAAGACCTCAAGGCGAGGGGGCTG
The DNA here is from genome assembly GCA_022826925.1 of Bryobacterales bacterium. Classification (GTDB taxonomy): domain Bacteria; phylum Acidobacteriota; class Terriglobia; order Bryobacterales; family UBA6623; genus VXMF01. The sequence continues at coordinate 23,859 of JAJDTX010000174.1, read as the reverse complement.
CTCGACGAGACGCTGGTGATCTTTTCCGGAGAGTTCGGGCGGACGCCCTTCGTGCAGGGCACGAACGGCAGGGACCACAACCCGTTCGGCTTCAGCCTCTGGCTGGCCGGCGGCGGCATCAAGGCGGGGACAACCTACGGCGCGACCGACGAGTACGGCTACCACGCCATCGAAGGCATCCGCACCGTGCACGACCTGCACGCCACCGTCCTGCACCTGCTCGGCATCGACCACACGAAGCTGTCGTACAGGTTCGGCGGACGAGACTTCCGGCTGACCGACGTGCACGGGCACGTGATTGACGAGGTCCTCTCCTGATCACGTCCTAGTTCACGGTCCGGTCCGCGCCCTGAGCAGCTCGGGCTGGACTCGCACAGGCTGCGCCGCCGGGCGGAGCCCAAGCAGCGCCGGACCGGATCGCGGCCCGCCCCCGCTCGGGCCGGAGGGCGGACCGATCAGTCTTCCTCTGGCACGACGATGAATTCCGGGTACGCCTCGATACCCAGTTCGCCCACATCCTGGCCAATGGCCTCGACGTCCTCGGCGACCCGAAGCCCGATGGTCCGGTCGATCGCGAACCACAGCAGCATCGAAAGCCCGAACACGAACACGCCGACGGCCAAGATGCCGACGATCTGCGCGACGATGCTCCCGCCGCCAACGATGCAGACTGCCAACGTCCCCCAGATGCCCGTGCAGAGATGGACGGGAACTGCGCCAACGACGTCGTCGATCTTCAACGTTTCCAGCAGCTTCATGGACAGCAGGCAAACCACGCCCCCGATGGCTCCGATCACAACCGCCCAGTGGTGCTGGACGATATCCGGCGCCGCGGTGATCGCAACGAGGCCAGCCAGGGTGCCGTTGAGCCCGGCGAGCAGATCGATCCGTCCCAAGACGGGCCGCGAGAGGCTCAGAGCCGCCATGACACCGGCCGCGGCGGCTAGGTTGGTGTTGGCGAAGATGTTGCTCACCGCCACCGCATCGACCGCTCCGCCGAGGGCCAGTTGCGATCCGCCGTTGAAGCCGAACCAGCCCAGCCACAGGATAAAGACGCCGAGAGTGACGACCGGAATATTGGACGGAGGGGTCGCCTTGACACTGCCGTCAGCCCGGAACTTGCCCGAGCGAGGACCGACCATGATGGCCCCGGCCAGAGCCGCCCAGCCTCCGGTGGAGTGGACTACGGTGGAGCCTGCGAAATCCTTGAACCCCAATTCAGCCAGCCAGCCCCCGGCCCATGTCCAGGCGCCGACGATGGGGTAGACGAATGCGGTCAGCACCGCGATGAAGAGGAAGAACGACCATAGCTTTACGCGCTCCGCCAGAGCGCCCGAAACGATCGAGGCCGTAGTGGCCACGAACACCATCTGGAAGAACCAGTACGACATCACCGAGTAGCCGCTCTCGACCACGGCCGCAGCGACCGATTCCTCGCCGCCCAGCAGGGCCACTTCGTCGGCGGTCGTCCCGTACAGGAATCCAAGCGAGCCGAACCAGCCGCCCGGATCGACTCCCACATACATGACGTTGAAGCCGACCGCGTAATACCCGAGTCCGGCAATGGCGTACAGGCCGATGTTCTTCAAGCAGATCATCGACGCGTTCTTGGTGCGTACCGAACCGGCCTCGAGCATCGTGAAGCCCGCCGCCATCCACATCACCAAGGCGCCCCAGACGAGGAACGCAAACGTGTTGAATACGAACTGGGCCTCGCCCTCGACTGCTGCGCGCGCCTGCGCGGGGGAAAAGGCCCAGACCAAGATCATCGCGGCGATCCCGAACTTGGTCACGGCCCGGACCGCGTCGTTCCCACAGCTCATTAGCGAACGAAAATCTTGCATGGTGATCACTGCTTTCTACCTCCTTAATCGATTCGTGGCCGTCGCGCGACGCACGAGGATGCGGGGGCGCGGCCCTAGAGAGCATAGCGCCTCCCACTGTCCTTGGCCATACCGGAATTGGACACTGCTGCAGCCGGGCGGCGGGCCAAGCCTCGGCTGATTGAAGCGGCGCTACGCCTCCGACAGCTGGCGGTTGGCGGTCGGGCATCGAATCCGAAGGCACGCAAACAGACATCCGGGGCAGCTTCGCGGATCCCCCCTTGTCGACGGGCCGGTTCGTTATATAATTCGACTCGGGCACGCGCTCGCCATCCCGCACCAGCAGCGGAATCTCGAAATCTCTGCGGAGCCCGTCAGCATCCCATTGAGCAAGGCATCGATCGTCGTCAGCCAAGGCATCCAAACCCTGTGCGGCACACGGGACGAGAACCTCCGCCTGCTGGAGAGCTCGCTGGGAGTCTCGGCCCACATCTCTGCTGGGAGCCTCGAGATCGAAGGCGACGAGCAGCAGGTGCGCCGAGCGGACGACATCATCGCGGACTACCTGACGCTGCTGGGCGAGGGCCACCGCTTCAGCAACGGAGACATGCGCTCGTTCCTGCGCGTGGCTACCGCGGATCCCGATATCAGCTTCAAGGGCCTGGTGCAGAACAGTCGGCGGCGGCTGTGCGGCCGCAAGTCCGTCACGCCGCGCAGTCTCAACCAGCTGCGCTACTTCGAGGCGATGGATCGTTCGGACATGGTCTTCGGCATCGGTCCGGCCGGCACCGGAAAGACCTACTTGGCGGTGGCCTACGCGATCTCCGCGCTGCTGGCCAAGGACGTGCGCCGGATCGTCCTCGCCCGCCCAGCGGTGGAAGCCGGCGAGAGGCTGGGCTTCCTGCCCGGCACGCTGCAACAGAAGGTGGATCCCTACTTGCGCCCGTTGTATGACGCCCTGCACGACCTGCTCGAGGCCGAGAGGGTCGAGCGCAACCTCGCGAGCGGCATCATCGAAGTGGCGCCGCTGGCATTCATGCGCGGTCGCTCGCTGAACGAGAGCTTCATCATCTTGGACGAGGCTCAGAATGCCACCGCCGAGCAGATGAAGATGTTCATCACTCGGCTGGGCTTCGGTTCCAAAGCCGCCATCACGGGCGACATCACCCAGATCGATCTGCCCCCCGGCAAGCGCAGCGGACTGATCGAGGCGATCGACGTGCTGGCGGATGTGAAGGGCGTCAGGTTCGTCCACTTCGACGAACAGGATGTCGTGCGCCACGGCCTGGTCCAGCGCATCATCCGCGCGTACGACCGCTATGGCTCCAAGCGATGGCACTCGGCGGCCGCGGCGCGGGACCAGGCCGCGGAGTACGTGCCCGGCCATGACCGAGACTGACGAACAGCCGGAAGTCGAAGGCTGGAGCTACGAAAACCGCCAGCGGAAGATAAGGTTCGACGAGGACAACGTACGGGCCTTCATCTCGCTCGCGTGGAAAGACTTGGCGAGTGAGTGGGGCTTTGGCGTAGTCATCTCAAACGACCGCACTGTGCGGGACGCCAATCGAAGGTTCCGCGACATGGCTCGCGCCACGGACGTGCTGTCGTTCCCCGCTGGGGACGGGATGCCCTACACTCGCAGGGACGGATACATCGGGGACTTGCTCATTTCCGCCGAGAGAGCGGCCCGGCAGGCGACGCAGTTCAAGCACTCGGTAGCGGACGAGATCAAGATCCTTGTGCTTCACGGCCTGCTCCACCTGTTGGGATTCGACCACGAGCTCGACGGCGGCGAGATGCGAGAATTCGAGACGGTGCTGCGGCGCAAGTACGGGCTGTCTGAGGGATTGATCGAGCGGGAGAGCCATTGATCTCGAAGGATCCGCTCCAGGAGGCAGCGCGGACGCGGATTCCCGCTCGAGCCGGCCAGCAGCATATGTCGGAGCCAAGCATGACGAAGGCGGGGTTTGTCACGATTCTCGGAAAGCCCAACGTCGGCAAGTCCACCTTGCTCAATGCCTTGGTGGGCAGCAAGGTCTCGATCACCAGCCGGCGCGCCCAGACGACGCGGGACGCCATCCAAGGCGTGCTCAGCGAGGCGCGCGGGCAGATCGTCTTCGTGGACAGCCCCGGGATCCATGAGCCATCGAAGCAGCTCGGCAAGCGCATGATGCGCGAAGTCAGCCGCGCCACGCAGGGCTGTCATGCAGCCCTGCTGATGGTGGACGCCAGCATGGGCATCAATCCGTCCGACGAAAGGGCCCTAGCCGTGGCCAAGCGGCTCGGAGCACCACTGCTGCTATTGGCCAACAAGGTGGACAAGCTGGATCGGATGCAGGAATTGCTGCCGTTCCTCGACCGCTGCCGCCAACTTCACGACTTCGAAGAATTCATACCGATCTCAGCCACTAAGCGCATCAACTTGGACCAAGTGCTGACCGCGCTGTTCAAGACACTGCCGGAGTCCCCGCAGTTCTATCCGGAGGGGTACCTCACCGACCAGCCGCAGAAATTCCTCGCGGCGGAACTGATCCGGGAGCGGATTCTGCGCGAGACGCACGACGAGCTGCCCCACGCGGTCGCGGTGCAAATCGAGCGCTGGGAAGAGACCCCGCGCAAGCTCCTCATCTTCGCCACGGCGGTGGTCGAGCGACAAGGGCAAAAGGCTATCCTGCTGGGCAAGAATGGTGAGAAAATGAAGGAACTCGCCAGCAGGGCGCGACAGTCGCTCGAGGCCTGCTTCGACCGCAGCGTGCGCTTGGAAGTGTTCGTTAAGGTGCGCAAGAACTGGCGAAACAACGATGGATTCGTGCAAGATCTTGATTTCCGCCGCATCCTCGGACAAGGTTAGGGAAGTCTAGCGTTATGAGGCTTACGAGACGCAGCCTGTTCTGGATTGCTCCTGTGGCGGCGAGCGTGGCATCCGCGCAAGCGGTGGACGACGACCTGCTCTATGACCGCGTGCACAGAAAGCTGAACAATCACCCGGCGCTCAGGATCCGGGACTTGGTCGTGGACGTCACCGATGGGGTCGTCACTATCGACGGCGTGATCCGTTCGGATACTGCCAAGCGCCGCGCCACCAAGGTCGCCTCGATCAAGGGCGTAAAGAAGGTTGTCAACAACCTGGTCGTGAGCGCCTGAATCGAATCCAGCCGACAGAGCAGGATGCGTCCGCGATTGCTTCGGCCTGTGGCCGGGAACGGGTCCGATGAGAACGATCTTGATCGCGGGCTCAGGCAGAATCCCTTGGAAAGTCGCATCCTCTGAGACTGCTTTGAGCTGCGGCTCGACCCGTCGCGACACCCGGCCTGCCGACGCGTGCGGCGGCCAAGGGCCCAGATCGCAGCGCAGAGGGGATTGACGAGAGGCAGGCCCTCGAGTATTCAGCCAGTCTATTGGGCCGCAGCGTACTACAGGTGTAGTACATTTGTAGTACATGAGTGGCACGATCACTGTCCGCGCCAGTGCTGAGTTACGCGAGGCGCTCAAGGCGCATGCAGCCAGCTTGGGGCAATCTCTATCTGAATTTGTCCGCGACGCCCTGGAAAACGCCGTTTCAGAGCGCTCGATTGGCGATCGAGCGGCTCACGTTGCGGGAAAGCTCGCACCGGCAGATTGGCAGGATGATTGGCATCGCGAATTGCGGGAGCGGAATTGGAGAAGCTGAGATCGCTCCTACTCGATACGGGACCGGCCGTAGCTTTCCTTGATGGGGCGGATCCCGAGCATCAGTGGGTCACCCGTGAATTGTCCGCCTTCAGCGGCCAGCTCCACACGACAGCGGCCGTTGTCACCGAAGTAATGCACTTCGTGGCTCCGAGACGCGGAGGGCCCGCGCTCTTCGGGGAGTTCCTGCTCTCCACCAAGACTGTCGTGCATGGCTGTGCGAGCCCCAGGCAGATCGGCCAAACCGTCGCGCTGATGGAGCAGTACCGGGATTCCCAGATGGACTACGCTGACGCCACCCTCCTGCTGCTGGCAGAGCAGATCTCGGTATTCGAAATCCTGACTTTGGACCGTCGGGGATTCTCCTTCTTTCGCACTCCAGGTGGTCGGCCACTGATGATCATGCGATCCGTCCCCTGAGGAGGTGCTTTCGCGGCAGACTGGTCTTCAACAACCTGGCCGCGAGCGCCTGAACAGGATCCAGCCGACAGTGCCGCATTCGTCCGCGGACATGCTGGCCGCACCGTCGGAACGACGGCTGCAGACCGGACAGCTAGGAGCGTGCCCGGTCCCAGGCGCCGAAAGTGCTGCCCTGCCCTGCCAGCTCTTCCAGCAGCGGCGCAGGGCGCCACCAGTGATCGTGAGCTGCGTGAAACTCCTTCACGCGCTCCAACACACTGGCCAAGCCGACCGTGTCGGCGTAGAACATCGGACCGCCCCGCTGCGGCGGAAATCCGTAGCCGTAGAGGTAGATGATGTCTATGTCCGACGAACGCAGCGCGTAGCCCTCCTCGAGGATGCGGGCGCCCTCATTGACCAAGGCGTAGACAAGACGGTCCCGGATCTCGTCATCGTCGACATCGCGCTGTTCAATACCCGCCTCGGCAGCGATGCGTCGCAGCAGGGCATCGACCTCGGGATCCTGGTTGCGGCTGCGGTCGTCGCCGTAGCGGTACCAGCCCGCGCCGGTCTTCTGGCCGTAGCGCCCGAGCTCGCACAGTGCATCCTCGGCCAATGGCCGCCGGGTGCCGGGCGGATATAGATGCGGCGCTTCCTTGCGCACCCGCATGCCGACATCCAGACCGGCTAGATCTCCCACCGCCATCGGGCCCATCGCGGCCCCGAACTCGTACATGATGCTGTCGATCCGAGACGGGTCGGCACCCTCCTCGGCCAGAAACTGGGCTTCGCGCCGGTAGGGATGGAACATGCGGTTGCCCACGAAGCCGTGGCAGTTGCCGACGAGCACGCCGACCTTCCGCAGGGTCCGAGCCAAGGCCATCGAAGTCGCGACCACATCCTTGGCAGTCTCCCGGCCGCGCACGATCTCCAGCAACCGCATGACATTGGCCGGACTGAAGAAGTGGTGCCCGATAACGTCCTGCGGACGCGAGGTAACCGAGGCGATCTCGTCCACGCTCAGAGTGGAAGTGTTGGTGGCGAGCACGGCGCCGCTGCGCGCAACGCCGTCGATCTGCTGGAAGACCTCCTTCTTCAGAGCCATGTTCTCGAAGACGGCCTCCACGACGATGTCGGCCTCTTCGAAGCCTTCCCAGCCGGTCTGGGCCGTGATCAGAGCCAAGCGCTGTTCGGCGAACTCGGGCGTGAAGCGCCCACGCTTGACGGAGCGCTCGTAGTTCTTGCGGATCGTCGCCATGCCCTTGTCGAGCGCCTCTTGGGTGACCTCCTTGATGCGCACGGGAATTCCGGCGTTGGCGTAGGACATCGCGATGCCGCCGCCCATGGTCCCCGCACCAAGCACGGCGGCGGAACGGATCGATCGTGTCGGCGTCTGCTTGGGGACGTCGGGAATCTTGCGCACTTGGCGCTCGGAGAAGAACGCATGGATGAGGGCCTTCGACTGCGTCGAGAACAGGCACTCACGAAAGATCTCGGCCTCGCGCTTGATGCCATCGGGAAACGGCAGGGTCACTGCGCACTGCACCGCATCAATGGCCTTCAGCGGGGCCATCTGGCCCCTGCGGATCTTGCGCACCTTGGACCTGGCAGCGTCACAGATAGCCGCCGCCGCTTCCGGCGTGCCCAAGCGCTCGTCGCGCTCGCTCGCCTTCGGGTGCGGGCCCCCGCCCGCGGCGATCTCCGCTGCAAACTTGATCGCACCGGCCAGCAAGTCTTCGTAGCCGCTGCCTTCGATCACTCGGTCGACGATGCCGTGATCAGAGGCGTCCGCAGCCGAGACCGGATCGCCGAGCGCGCACATCTCCACAGCCTTCTCCACCCCCGCTAGGCGCGGCAAGCGTTGCGTGCCGTGAGCGCCGGGGATGATACCGAGCTTGACTTCTGGCTGCCCGACCTGGGCCGACGCCAATGCCACCCGGTAATGGCACCCCTGGGCCGTCTCCAGGCCGCCGCCGAAGGCGGTCCCATGGATCGCCGCGACGGTCGGCTTGGGGGAGTTCTCAAGGCGTTCGATGACGGTTGTCAGGCCCGGCCCGCTCCTCTTTTGCCCAGACGTGATCTTGCCGAACTCCTTGATGTCCGCCCCGGCGATGAAGGTGCGCCCGCCCCCGATCAGCACGATGGCATTGACGCCGTCGTCTTCGCCGAACTGCCCGACACCAGCCAGGATGCCGTCCGGAACACCGGGGCTGAGAGCGTTCACGGGGGGGTTGTCGACCGTGATGACGCCGACGCCGCCCTCCACACTCAAACGGACCAAGTTCGACATGAATTCCTCCTAGGGCTCGGGGCAGGAACGCTTCGAGCCGATCAAGTTCTATAGCGTATCCAAACCAGCGGTGCCGCAATCGCCAGGAGCGTACGGGCCTAACCGCCCGATGACGCAAGCACCTCGATGTCGACCCGGATCTCGTCCCACGGCGGCAGGCTCTGCAGGCTGCCCATGGCGGCCAGCGCCACGTCAACCTCCTTGCCGCCGTGAGGCGGCAAGGGGTCGCTGATCACCACTTCGAAGGTCGCCAGCGGCGGGGCCTGCTGACTTGCCTCCCGCACTCGAAGCAGCACTTGGACCGCTACCGACTGCGCGTCTCTGGAATGATTGGCCACGAAGGCCCGCACATGCGTCTGGAAGTTGTCGTCGTAGTACGGCCGAATGCCCGAGATCTCGATCGGTCCGCGCACGCCTATCGCGAACGTTTCGACAGGCGACACGGCCATTTCCGCCGGATCTTCCAAGCGGAGCGCCGAGAACAAACCGCCAGGTCCAGCAGACACCACGACCGCGACGCAGACGGCCAGCGCCACCGCACCGCCAAAAAGGAGCAGGTGCTTGGTCTGGAGTTCGAAGGCTCCGCGCCGCCGGGTCACTGTCTGCGCGGCAGGGGTCGGGATCGGTGCAGCAGGAGCCTGTGTCGGCTCGGCAGCGACCGGTACCGCCGGCTCGGGGGCCGGCTGCGGATCCGGGCGCGCCGGGGGCTCGGCCGGTGGCGCTTGCAGAGGCTGTGTCTCGTCGCCCGCCGGCACCGGGGTCTGCCGAGTGGCAGGCTCGGGCGCGGCGCAGTGCGGGCATGTGACTTCAGCTACATCGACGCTGGCGCCGCATTGTTGACAGACCCAAGTGAACATGCCTCTTCCATTGTGCAGCAATGCCTGGCCGGCAGGCACGGCGACCTGCGGCAGATCGGGCACGGTTCTGCCGGTCCAAGGTGCGGAAAACGACCTTGATGTAGGGGCCTAAGTCGAAGAGTGCGAATCCTGTGACATACTGAAATCAAATGCAGCCAGCAGCAACATTGATGCGGTTTGGCTGTATTCCGGTGGCTGGGGCTCTTGCCGCCGAAGCGCTAACGTGGACCGTTGGGCCGTGCGTTGCTTCAGAACCGTATCGAGTAGTGGTTCGCCGCTCTCCGATATAAGTCCCATATAATTCGGGTCGGGCTCGGTCCGTAAATCTCCCAGCCAATGTCCTCCTTGGATGCAGGTCTAGCGGACGAAGCTACTATCGCTAAGTACGAGCCTGTCATCGGCCTGGAAGTCCACGTCCAGCTCAAAACAAAGACCAAGATCTTCTCCCATTCCAGCCACGCCTTCGGCAATGCGCCGAACACCCAGACCGATCCAGTCGTACTGGGGTTGCCGGGCGCTCTGCCCGTGCTGAATCGCGAGGCGGTCTCGCTGGCGGTGCGCGCCTCCTTGGCGATCAACTGCAAGGTCAACCGCTACTCACAATTCGCGCGGAAAAACTACTTCTACCCCGACTTGCCCAAGGGCTACCAGATCTCCCAATACGACCACCCGCTTGCCGAGCGCGGCTGGCTGGAGATCCAGACCGGAGAGCTCGCCAAGCGCATCGGGATCACCCGCCTGCACATGGAAGAGGACGCTGGCAAGACCATTCACGACGGATTCCCGGACTCGCACCGCTACAGCTACGTGGATCTGAACCGCGCCGGCGCGCCGCTGTGCGAGATCGTGAGCGAGCCAGACTTGCGCAGCGCCGACGAAGCGGTGGCCTACCTGAGCGAACTCAAGCTGCTAATGCAGTTCGCCCGCGCCTCCGACTGCGACATGGAGAAAGGGCAATTGCGCTGCGACGCGAATGTCTCGGTGCGCCTGCGGGGCAGCGACAAGTTTGGCACGCGCTGCGAGATCAAGAACCTCAACTCGTTTCGCTTCGTCAAGCAGGCCATCCAGTACGAGATCGCACGCCAAGCGGCGCTGCTGGAGGCCGGTGGCACAGTAGTGCAAGAGACCCGCCTATTCAACACCACTACCGGCAGCACCGCAGGCATGCGCGGGAAAGAGGATTCCCACGACTACCGGTACTTCCCCGAGCCTGACCTGCCCCCGTTGATCGTCGAGGACCAGTGGTTGGACGGGATTCGCGATGAGATCCCCGAGTTGCCGCCCGCCATGCGGAAGCGGTTCGTCGAGGCCTACGGGCTGTCTGAATACGATGCCAAGGTCCTCACGCTGACGGCCGCGACCGCAGCTTACTTCGAGGCTGCGGCCAAGGCTGCCGGTAATCCCAAGATCGCGTCCAATTGGGTGCAGGGCGAATTGATGGGAGCCTTGAACGCCGCGGGCAAGGCTATCGAGGACTCCCCCGTTGGGGCGGCTGAACTCGGCGAGTTGGTCGCCCTGGTGAACGAAGGGACCCTGTCCGGAAAACTCGGCAAGGAAGTGTTCGCCAAGATGTTCGAGAGCGGCAAGACCGCCCCTGAGATCATCGAAGCCGAGGGCCTGCGACAGATCAGCGACACCGGCGAGCTGGAGAAGATTATCAGCGAGGTCCTAGCCCGGTCCGAACGCCAAGTGCAGCAGTATCGCGGTGGCAAGACAGGCGTGATCGGTTACTTCGTCGGACAAGTGATGAAGGCCACCCGCGGACAGGCCAACCCCAAGCTGGTCAATCAGATGCTGCGAGCAGCCTTGGACGGCTGACCCTCACGCGAGCAGGCGCGGAGGCCAGCGCCGGCAGTCACTGCAACAACGTGCGCACGATCGCAGCGTTGCGCTTGCTCACGGTGTACTGCAACCCGTTGACCAGCGTCAGCAGCCAGCGGCGACTGCTCAGAGAGCTGATGCGGCCGATCTTGTCGCTGTTGACCAGCACTGCCCGGTGCACGCGCAGAAAACTCGAGCCGGCTAGCTTGGCTGCAATGGCCGTCAGCGTCTGCGTGGCACGGTAGCGCTTGTTCTGCGTCTGGATCCAGACGATCTCGCCCGAAGCCTGGAAGGCATAGACCTGATCAAGATCGATCAGCAAGAATTCACGCCCGTGGCAGGCGACGATCTTCGAACTCTGGCGGCCTGGCCGAGCGGCGGCGTTGACCGTCCGCGCCACGCGCTCGGCGTTTTCCCGAGGGTTCCTGTGGGCCCTCCGAGCCCGCTGGATCGAGCGGGCGAGCCGCTCGACGCTGAACGGCTTCAACAAGTAGTCGACTGCGCCGATCTCGAACGCTTTCAGCGCGTGCTCGCTGTAGGCGGTTACGAAGACGATCGAGGGGAGTTGCCCGCGGATACCGCGAACAACCTCGAACCCGTCGTGGAGGGGCATCTGGATGTCGAGAAGCACCAAGTCGGGATGCAATTCCTCGATCCGCTCCATCGCGGTCCGCCCGTTCTCGGCCTCGCCGACGATCTCGACACCCTCGATCTGGGTCAAGTCGCGGCGCAACACGTCGCGAGCGGCGCGCTCGTCGTCGACGATCAGGGTCCGCAGTGTCTGGGATGGGCCGTCGGGCATGCTGTTCGATGTTGTATCACGGTACCGGCGGAGACCGTAGGCGCAACGACGCGAACGGAACACCCGAGTCACTGAGCGGTCCGTTTGAAACCGCCGAGCGGGGCACAGGGCCTGGGAGCGACGCGGACATCCGATGCGATTCGACGGTCGAACCCGAGCCGCCCAAGACTGCACTGCCGTTCGGGCTACGGGCGAACGCGGGTCCAAGCCAAAGAAAGGTAGGATCGCTCATCGAGTGGTGCGGAGGACAGTACGGAATCTGCTGACGGGAGGACGATGCCAAGCCTAATACGTATAAATACTAGACATATATAGGATAATATACTAAACTAAACATAGAAAGAACGATGATTCTACGAATTTAAAGTTCATTCTCAGTCACTGGAGGAAAAATATGAAACGCAAGACTGACACACCCACAGGCGCAAGCCACAAATCCATGGTCGCTTTGCTGATCCGCCTCGGGGCCAACCCGGACGAAGCGTATAATGCGACCGAGGCCATGACGTCGGAAGCCAAGCGCGTCGCCCTGGAGCTCGTGGAGGGATCGAAGCTGCAGCTTCTGTCGCGCATCGAGGCGCTTCACGTTGCGCTGAAGGGCTTCAAGGCCGAGGTGGAGACGAGATTCGAAGCCGTCGACCGTCGCTTCGAGGCCGTCGACCGTCGCTTCGAGTCGATCGAACGCGAGATGAGAACGGGCTTCAAGACCATCGACCAACGGTTCGACGGAATGGAACGGCGGTTCGACAGGATGCAAGCCCAGTTCGATGGCCATCTCGCAAGCTATCGGAAGCTGCTTCTGCTGCTTGTTGTGCCCGTTGCCGTAGCGATCACGGCTGGAATCGGAGGGATGCTCTGGAAGGCCATCAGCGGTTGGGCGGCTGGCTTGCCGTAGGCAGCCGTTCCAGAACCCCGCAACCGGGCAGGTTCCTTGGCGGAATTACGGACGACCAACTCGGCCCAGGCCTCTAGCGAGGCACGAGATCTGGCGAGTTGCAGATTGCACAAATCGAATCCGCCGCCAAGCCTGGCTGACGCGAATCCTCGGCAGCGACCTGCCCGGTTCGAATTCACCGCATCCCATCTTCCAGACGGGTTTCCAAGTAAGGGCCCCGGAGCCAATCTGGCGAGACCGGGCTCTTAGATTGGAAATCCGGACCGCGGAGCAATACCCTAGGTGGAGCTCGTGATTCACTTTCCGATCCTGCTGAACCTGCTCGGACACACCGCCGGACTCACGGCGTTCGGGGCCTTCCTAGTCCTGCTCGTCCGAAGCCCGCGCCGGGATATCGGCGTGCCGGCAGCCGCAGCAGCGCTGGCGCTGTGCTGGAATCTCGGGTCGTTGACAGCGCTGCTGGCCGAGCCGGCGGGACAGTTTCAGGCTGCCGTCTCGGCCCTGAGCCTAGCCTTCTTGAGTCTGCTGCCCTGCACGCTGCTGCACTCGGCGCTCGGCAACGAATACCGCTGGCTGTCAGCAGCCGGGTACACCGTAGGTGCGGCGGCGGCGCTGATCCACATCACGGGCGCCTTGGGTGTGCCAGTTGCCAGTCCGGGCGCGGGACTGGCTGCGATCAACTATGGCTTCGGCTCACTGTCGATCATCGGCGCTGTGCTGCTCGCCCGCGGCGGGTCCCGGCGGACACGCTCGGGCATGCGGACGCTGGCGGCGATGGCGCTGTTCCTGCTAGCCCTTTCGTTCGTCCATTTTGGCGCCGCCCACGAGCCCGGAGCGTGGTTGCACGAGTTGCTGTTCCACCACGCCGGCATTCCGCTGGCCCTGTTCGTGCTGCTCCAAGACTACCGCTTTCTGCTCCTGGACGTATTCGTTCGGCTGGCCGGGTCAGTCCTGTTGGCAGCGGCGGTCGCAGGCGCGATTCTGTGGGTGGCAGACGCGCTGGGCTTGGTGCAGGCCGCCTCTCAGACCGCGTCGGACTTGGCGGCATTCCTTGTCCTGTCCGGCTTGGCAATCTTGGCCTATCCCGCGATTGGCCGGCGCATCGGCGCGTGGGCGGAGAACGGCCTTTTCAGGCGCAAGGACGTGCAGGCCGCCACCCGCGCCGTTAGCACGCTGGAGGCCGATGACGAGAATGCCTTCCTAACGGGAGCGGCCGGGATGATCGCTGAATTCGCGTCCGCCGAGCATTGGGAGCTGTTGAGCGCAGACAGCAAAGTGCGCGTCGCGAAGCCAGAAACGATTCCCACCACGGAAATGGAGGCGCTCCACGCTGCTGGTCACGGCTGGAGCGAGGCAGTGGTGCCGCTGCGAGATGGCGTGGGAGGCCAGCGTCTCTTGCTGCTCGGCGCACGCGAAGGCGGGCGGCGCTACCTGAGCGTTGACCTGGCCGATCTGGACCTGCTCGCCGCGGCAGTCGCGAGGCGGGTCGAGGCAATGCGTCGCGGAGAGCAGGATAGCCTGTTGCGCGATGCCGAGATCGCGGCGCTCCGTGCGCAGATCAACCCCCACTTCCTGTTCAATGCCCTCAACGCCCTCAACGCGATCATTCCCGCGGGAGCTACCGCTGCCCGCAAGACGCTGTTGAACCTCGCTGATATCTTCCGCTACTCGTTGAGCAGCAAGCAGCAGCTCGTCTCGCTCGCCGACGAGATCGATATCGTAGAGGCCTACCTGCAAATCGAAAGGCTCCGCCTGGCAGACCGGCTCACCACCCGCATCGAGGTCGACGAGCGAGTCCGCTTCAACCGCGTGCCGGCGCTGTCGATCCAGCCGCTGGTGGAGAACGCGGTCAAGCACGGTGTCAGCCGCAAGGCCGATGGCGGAGAAGTGCACGTCTCGGCCTGCAAGGACTCGGGCGGGCTGCGCGTGGAGGTGGCAGACAACGGCCCTGGCTTCGACACGCAGGCCCAGCCGGGCCGCGGCCACGGGCTGCGCAGCGTCGAGCGGCGGCTGCAGCTGTGCTACGAGGGAGCGGTGGAGTTTCGAGTCGAATCCGACGCTTCCGGATCCCGCGTCGGCTTCACTATCCCGGCCGCTGCACAATAGCGCCGGCACGCGCGCCGCTCGCCAGACCGGGTTCTCGCCGATAGCGAGGCGAAACATTGACGCCGGGACCGTGCGAAGATAGGTTGCAGGAAGCGATGAAGTTGTCTTACCAGCTGCCCCTAGCCGGGCTGGCGCTTACCGCAGTGCTGTCGGCCGATGTGATGATCCTCGAAGAGATCATCGTCAAGGTGAACGACGGGATCATTCTGCGCTCGGAGTACGAGCGCACCCTAGAGCAAGACCGGCTCGAACTGCTCGCCGATGCATCCCTGACCGATGCCGAGCGCGAAGAGCAGCTGCGGCTGCGCGAGAAGGCCGTTCTGCGGGACATGATCGACCAGCGGCTGCTCGTCCAAAAAGGGGAGGAACTCGGCGTCGAGGTCCAAGCACAGGTGCTGCGCCAGCGGGACGAGATCATGCGGCGCAACAACATCGATACGACGGACGAATTCGAAGCTTGGGTCCTGGAGCGCACCGGAGAGCCGGCCGAGGACCTGATGGACCGCATGCGGGAGAACTTCCTGTCCCAGGCGGTTCTCGGCCAGGAGGTGTCCCGGCGGGTAGTCGTCACGCGGGACGAGATCCAGGAGTACTACGAGGCCCACAAGGACGAATTCGTGCGCTCGGAGGGTGTCCGTCTGAGCCAGATCCTGATTTCGCTCGAGGGCGACGCGGATGCCAAGCGCAAGCAGGCCGAAGAAGTCCACGGGCGCGTGGAGCGCGGCGAGCCCTTCGCCGAGATGGCGCGGCGCTTCTCTGAGGACGAGGCCACCAAGGAACTGGGCGGGGACATCGGCATCTACCGGCGCGGGATGCTCCGGGAAGAGATCGAGTCCTCCGTGTTCGGGCAGCGCCAAGGGCATATCACGGACATCCTCGAGGTCCCCAACGGGCTGCTGATACTGCGAGTCGATCAGAACTACAGCGAGGGCCTGGCGGAATTGGAAGAGGTGCAGGAGGAGATTCGCGCGACCATCAGCGGCCCGCGCTTCCAGCCGGAAATCCGCCAATACCTCAGCGAACTCCGGATGCAGTCCTACATCGAGATCCGTCCCGGCTACGCTGACGAAGGCGCGGTCGACGGCATGAACACGGGCTGGAGCGACCCGTCTCGCCTGGCTCCGTTGACGACCACCCGCGAAGAGGTGATTCGCACGCGCCGGCGCAAGCGCTTGCTTTGGATGATCCCGCTGCCGAAAGGAGAGGTGGACGTGCAAGACTCCGACGACAGCATCGAGCCGGCAGACGAGACAGACGGGGCCGCGGCGTCGTGATCAAAGAGCATTTCATCGCCGACCTGAAGACGATCGATCGCACGGCCCGGTTCGAGAGCACCTTCCTGGTCCAAGCCAAAGAGATTCGTTCGAAGAAAAAAAGCGGCGAGCCGTACCTTGTGCTGCGGCTAGCAGATCGCTCGGGCGTGATGGATGCCCGCATGTGGGACAACGTCAGCGCTGTCGCCGAAGTGTTCAAGGTCAGCGACTTCATCGAAATCCGGGGCCGGGTCCAAGACTATAACGGCCAGGCGCAGATCGTCATTGGCAAGCTGGCAGTCGTGCCGCGCGCCCAAGTCGATCCCGGCGAATTCCTGCCCCGCACAAGGCACGACATCGACAAGATGTTCGGGGAAGTCCTGGCGACCATCGACAGCTTCACGGACCCGCACCTGAGGCGGCTCATGAGCGATATCTTCCGCGACAAGGAGATCGCCCGCCGCTACAAGCAAGCCCCGGCTGCGAGCGGCATGCACCATGCTTGGGTGGGCGGCCTTCTGGAGCATGTCCTGAGCTGTCTCCAGGTCGGCCAGCTGCTGGCGTCCCACTATTCCGAACTCGACAGCGACCTGCTCGCCTCGGGAGTGTTGCTGCACGATTTCGGCAAGATCTTCGAACTGAGCGCGGACCACGCGATCGAATACACGGACGAGGGTCGCCTCTTGGGCCACATTGCCATGGGCAGCGCTTGGCTAGAGCGCCGCTGCGATGCGATCGAGGGCTTCCCGCCACGCCTGAAGACGCTTCTGCTGCACTTGGTGCTCAGCCATCACGGCAAGTTGGAATTCGGATCTCCCAAGCAGCCGCTATTCCCAGAGGCACTCGCGCTGCACTATATCGACGACCTTGACTCGCGCCTCGAAATGATGCGAGCAGCCACAGGTGAAATCTCCGGCGAGCAGGTATGGAGCCCGTTCCACCGCGGCTTGGAAGCCGTTGTGCTCGACAAGGAAGCGTTTCTGCGGAGCGGCTCCGAAGCCCGCAACCCGCAAGACTCGGCAGGGCAAGTGCGGGCTGGCGCCCGTCCTGCGCCACAGCCAGGCCCTGCGACACCCCAGCCCGAGAGGCAGGCGGCCCCGGCTGGCGCGCACGGCGAGCCGTTGGTTCCGCCCGCATTGCATCCCGAGCCTTCATCCGGCGCTGGACTCGTGCAAGCCGAACACGAAGAGACCCCCGCCACGCCGCCGACGCTGGACCTGTTCTCCACCCCCAGGCCCGCCGGCGAGAATCGGGAGTGACGACGGCGGCGCGCGAAGGGCGCGAGCGCAGCATCGTCGCGCGGGCTGAACAGGACTGAGGAAGACAGTATCATGCCCGAATCGCTGCAAGGCAAGGTCATCCTTGTCACGGGCTCGACCCAGGGCTTGGGCGAGGAGATCGCTCGCCTCTCCGCGGAGCGAGGAGCCGCGGGCATCGTGCTGACCGGCCGCTCGGCTGAGCGCGGCGAGGCACTGGCGGCCGGCTTGGGGTCCGCGCAATGCCGGGTGATCTTCGTGCAAGCCGAACTCGCCAGCGCCGCCGCTTGCCACGAAATCGTCAAGCGGGCCGACGCCGCGTTCGGCCGTTTGGACGGCTTGGTCAACGCCGCCGCTTGCACCGAGCGCGGCACCCTCGAAGACACGACAGCCGAGCACTGGGACAAGATCATGGCGATCAACCTCCGCGCACCGTTCCTGCTGATCCAAGGTGCTGTCCGCATCATGCAGCGCGAGGGCACGGGCGGGAGCATCGTCAACATCCAGAGCATGTCGGCCCACGGCGGCACGCCCAACCTCACCGCCTACAGCGTGTCGAAGGGTGGGCTCGGCATCCTGACGCGGAACGCCGCGAACTCTCAGCGGGCTCACCAGATCCGGGTGAACGCCCTCAATATCGGCTGGATGGCCACCCCTGCCGAGCACGCCGTGCAGCGCCTCGAAGGCCAGCCTGAGGATTGGCTGCAAGCAGCGGACAAGGGAGCGCCGTTCGGCAGGATACTGCGCCCGCGAGACGTGGCTGGCATGGCCGCCTACCTGCTCAGCGACGAAGCCAGCATGATGACGGGAGCCTTGGTCGACTTCGACCAGCACGTGATGGGCATCTACAATCCCTGAACGGCGGCGGGCGGCGCCAAGGCGGCAAGCCAGATCTGATGGGAAGTGCTATGCTTGGGACTGGCAACGGGCACGCCCTATCGCCGAGGCATGCCCCCGATATGGCCCGGTCATGGGCGCGTAGCTCAATTGGTAGAGCAAGTGACTCTTAATCACTAGGTTCGGGGTTCGAGTCCCTGCGCGCTCACCACTTTCAACTGGCGTTCCGCGGCCCCTTGCGTTTCGCCAAGACTGCCTAGCGTTCCTCTCGCACCTTGCAGCCGAGGCGTCATCGCCCGGCATGTGGGCCGGTGCACCAACGGGCCCGACCGCCCTCTTCCGGTCAAACCGGATTTTGTCCCGCTCAAAGAGGATTCAAGCCCGCCTGCACGAAACACCTATGACACCCCAAACGATGCGCCTAGACTTGGCTTGGGTTTCTATGTCCTCCTTGTACCTCCGCCTACTCGCCGCTTCAGTTCTAGCCATTTTCGCGATCCCCGGGTTAGCCCAGTCGACGGGCACCGTTTCCGGAACGGTATCGATGAAGGAGACTGGCGGCCCGCTGCAGGGCGCGAACGTGCTCATCGTCGAGCTGGGCCGCAGCATTCTCTCCGACGACGATGGCGGATTCGAATTCGAGCGCGTCCCGCCGGGCACGTACCATGTCGTCGCTCATCTGGACCATATCTTCACGGAAGCCGCAAAGACCGTGGAGGTAGATTCCGGCGGCTCGGCCTCGGTCGAATTTCTGCTATCTCTGGCCACCGAACGATACGAAATCACCGTCACAGCATCGGAGCAGCACGAGCCAACTTTCGAGTCCTTTCAGGATGTCGAGTCGCTGAACGCCTATGACCTATCCGAAGTGACGGCCATATCGCTCGGCGAGGCGCTGGACCACCGGGTCGGCACCGGCATCGCCAAGCGCAGCTTCGGCCCCGGCAGTTCGCGGCCCATCATCCGGGGATTCGACGGCGACCGCGTCCTGATCATGGAGGACGGCATCAACACCGGAACCCTGTCGTCACAGTCCGGCGACCACGGGGAAGTCGTGAACGTCGGGCAGCTGGCAAGACTTGAGATCGTCAAGGGGCCCGCGACGCTGTTGTACAGCGGCAACGCAATGGGGGGCACGGTCAATGCGATCAGCCGCCACCACGAGCATCATCCCCACCCGCACCCAGGTTTTCGCGGATTCCTGTCGGGTTCGGGCGGAACGGCAAACGCGCTCGCGGGCGGAAACGCGGGCTTCGAGGTTGGGGTCGGAAAGGTGATGCTCTGGGGCCACGGAGGAGGGGTTCGCACGGGAGACTACACAGCCCCGCAGGAAGGCCAGGTCTTCAATTCCCGCACGCAGATGATGAATGGAGGCGGGGGGCTGGGCTGGTACGGAAACACGATGTACTTGACCGCAGAAGGTAGAGTCGACAGCGGCGATTTCGGAGTTCCCTTTGCCCACGAGTTCCATGCGCACGGCCATGAGGACGAGCACGACGACCACGACGATGACGATCACGAAGAGGGCGAGGACGAAGACGAGGACGAACATCACGACGAAGAGGAGGAACATCACGAGGAGGAGGAACTCGCGCGAGTCTCCCTCCAAAGCCAGCGGACGAGCTACCGGGTGAACTGGGGCCTGCGGAATCTCGCGGGACCCGTGGAGAGCTTCAACTTGAAGGTGGCCTTCACCGAATGGCAACATGACGAGATTGAGCACTTCGAAGATGGCGACTCGATCATTGGAACTACTTTCCGCAACGATCGAATCACGTATCGCGGCGTGTTCGAACAAGCCAAGACAGGGGTTCTTTCAGGCCGGTTCGGCGTGTGGGGCGTTGACCGCGATTACGAAGTGACCGGCGAAGAGGCGCTCGCCCCTCCGATTGACCAGAACGGGCTTGCATTCTTCGCGCTGGAAGAACTCGACTTCGAACGATTCAAGATTCAGTTCGGAGGACGCATCGAGACGCAACGCTACAACCCTGCCTACGCGGAACGCGAAGGGCATGGCCACGAAGAGGAAGAACACCACGACGACGACCACGACGAGGACGAGGAGGGAGAGGAACATCATGAAGACGAACACGAAGATGAACACGAAGAGCACGCCCCTCCCGATGCGGTCGATCGAGCCTTCACCGGAGGCTCGGCCGCGATCGGCATCCACGCCGATACTTGGCGGGGAGGAGCGTTCGTAGCCAACTTCGCCAGGAGCTTCCGCGCACCGTCGCTAGAGGAGCTCTACAATTTCGGGCCACACCCTGGAAACAGGGCATTCGAGGTCGGCGATCCCTCCTTGGAAGCCGAGACCGGAAACGGAATCGACATCTCGTTGCGACATCAAGAGGGCCGTGTTCGCGGCGAGTTCAACTTGTTCTACTACGATTTCAGCAACTTCATCTTCCCGTTTACCACCGGCGAGCTGGTTGACGAGTTCCTAGAGATCGAGTTCACGCAGCGCAACGCGCGTTTTACCGGCGCTGAAGCGAACCTAGGGATCGCTCTCCACGACGTTCTCCGTCTGAACCTGGGGATGGACTATGTCGATGCGAAGGACACCGACACCAATACGTACCTGCCTCGGATCCCGCCCTTGCGCGGGCGCATAGGCTTCGACCTTCGCACGGGCGGGTTCCGCCTGTCGCCGGAATTTGTGATGGCAAGCGAGCAAAGCCGGACGTTCACGGGCGAAACCACGACACCGGGGTATACCGTCGTGAACCTGAAGGCCGCCTACACCATCGCCCGTCAGAGCTTGGCACACCAGTTTGCGGCCGAAGTCTTCAATATCGGGGACCAGCTCTACCGCAACCACTCGTCCTTCATCAAGGACCTGGCCCCCGAGATCGGTCGAGGCGTGCGATTCACCTACACGGTGCGATTCTTCTAATGCTAATCCGCGGGCCCGCGGGCCCGCGGAGGCCGACGTTGTGGTCGGCATGCTCCGCTTGAGGCGCGGGCTCCAAGCCGGTGCGAGTGATCTGCTCGACGCACAGGCCGCACTCGCCGCTGCGCTGCGCGCCTTGCCACGGCGCGCTATCAAGCGCAATATGACTAATCGACATAGTGCCTAGGGGTTCATGCGAGCGGCCCGAATTCTGCCGTCTCTGACGTGCTCGGCAGTCGATCCGCCGATTGCCAGCCCGCTGCCTTCTGCGGACCTTCGCGTCCCGGTCACGGTCGACAGCGTGCCAGTTGCGGCCCAATACTGAGGCGTGTATCCTATTGGGCGCATTTGAGCCCGAGCCACCGCGCCCTGTCCAGCGCGGGCGCCAGAGCGGGCATAGGAGGAATCACATGGCAACAAATCGAGGCGTTGCATACATTCGCCCCGGGGTCGTCGAAGTTCAATCGATAGACTTTCCCAAGCTGGCGCTCGGGGATCGCAAGTGCGACCACGGCGTGATCCTGAAGATCGTCTCCACCAACATCTGCGGCAGCGACCAACACATGGTCCGCGGGCGGACCACTGCGCCCGAGGGACTCGTCCTAGGTCACGAGATCACCGGCGAGGTGATCGAGGCCGGCCGCGACGTGGAGTTCATCTCCGTCGGCGACATCGTCTCGGTACCCTTCAACATCGCATGCGGACGCTGCCGCAATTGCAAGGGCGGGCTGACCGGCATCTGCCTCACTGTCAATCCCGCCAGGCCCGGCGCCGCATACGGCTACGTGGATATGGGCGGCTGGGTAGGCGGCCAGGCCGAGTACGTCATGGTCCCCTACGCCGACTTCAACCTGCTCAAGTTCCCTGACCGGGACCAAGCCATGGAGAAGATTGGCGATTTGACGTTGCTTTCCGATATCTTCCCAACTGGCTACCACGGAGCGGTGACGGCGGGAGTGGGACCGGGTTCGATCGTCTACGTCGCGGGCGGGGGACCGGTCGGTCTAGCGAGCGCGCACGGCTGCCAGCTCCTCGGAGCGGCCTGTGTGATCGTTGGGGACATGATCCCCGAGCGGCTTGCCCAGGCGGCAAGCTTCGGCTGCGAGACCGTGGATCTGACCAAGGACGCCTCGCTAGCCGAGCAAATCGAGCAAATCGTGGGCGAGCCCGAAGTCGATTGCGGCGTGGACTGCGTGGGATTCGAGGCCCGCGGCCACGGCCGTGAAGCGGTTGTCGAGCGGCCCGCCACCGTGCTCAACGCGCTGATGGAGGTCACCCGGGCGGGCGGCGGCATCGGCATTCCTGGCCTCTATGTGACCGGAGATCCGGGCGGTGTCGACGACAACGCCAAGATCGGCAACCTGGGCATTCGCATAGGCCTGGGGTGGGCCAAGTCCCACCACTTCATGACCGGCCAGTGCCCGGTGATGAAGTACCACCGCCAGCTCATGCAGGCGATTCTGTACGGCAAGGCGTCTCCGGCCAAAGCGTGCAACGTCACCTACATCTCGCTGGACGAGGCCCCGCAAGGCTACAAGGACTTCGACAAGGGCGCAGCGCGCAAGTTCGTGATCGACCCGCACGCTCAGATCGCGGCCTGACCGCAAGCAGATTCGCGCCGCGCGCCCCGCTTCACTGCGATCGGTGTAGCATGAGGGGCATGCAAGAGAAAACCTCGCGGCGTCGGCTGCTTGCCGCAGCTGGGGCTGGCGCACTAGGCGCGGCATGTGCCCGGCCGTCTTCGGATGCTGAGCCAAGGCCGGCCGATCCCGCCAGCGGGATCCGACTGGGTGTCTCCACGTATTCGTACTGGCACTTCCTCGAGGAGAAGTACCCCATCGAGAACGTGATCGACCACGCAGCGGCGCTGGGCTTCGACGGAGTCGAGATCTTGCACCGCCAGATGGAGAGCGAGACGCCCGATTACATGAACGCACTCAAGCGCCGGGCCTGGGACGAGGGCTTGGACCTGATCATGCTCTCGATCCACCAGGATTTCGTCGATCCCAGCGCGGACAAGCGGCAGGAGGCGGTCTCTCACACCAAGCGCTGCATCGATCTAGCCCACCAAATGGGCATCCCGGCAATCCGGCTAAACACCGGACGCTGGGGCACGATCAAGTCGTTCGACGATCTCATGGCAGCCGATGGGAACGAACCGGCCCTCGAGGGGTACACCGACGAAGATGCGATCGGCTGGTGCGTGGACTCGATCCGCGAATGCCTGCCCCACGCCGCGCAGGCCGGAGTCGTGATGGCCCTGGAGAACCACTGGGGGCTGTCCACCAAGGTCGACGTCCTGTTGCGCATCCATCGCGAGGTGGGCGATCCTTGGCTCGGCATCAACATGGACACGGGCAACTATGTCGGGGATCCGTATCCCCAAATGGAACAGCTCGCACCGCACGCCAACATCGTGCAGGCCAAGACTTATCCGGGCGGCGGCGTCTGGTACACCCTGGACCTCGATTACCTGCGAATCGCCCAGATCCTGCGCGACGCCGGCTTCAAGGGCTATGTGTCGCTTGAAATGGAGGGCAACGCTCCAGCCGAGCAGGCGGTCGCGGAGAGCTTCCAGGTCCTGCGCGAAGCATTCGCCTAGCGAGCGGCCATCGCTCGGTTGCTTCTCGTTGAACGATCTGCCGCCGAGCAGCCGGACGCGCGGCATTCCATCCCGTCCTGCGGGAGAGCATCAGAGGGTCTTGGCAGCGGGAGACGTCGATCAGACTGGCAGGCTGGGCCTTGGCGGGCCCAACAGCCAGGGGCGGCACCACGAATGGCAATATGCCCGCAGGCGTGCAGGCTCAATGCTGCGATGCCAGGGCTTTTCAATGTCAGATAGCGAGGGGCGGATTGCATAAGGAGTTAGGAGAGGGGCTGGACAAACGCGCGGTGGTTGTGCGATAACTCGCAGAGTGGGACCGCAGCACATCCCGTTAGGCGAGGTCCGGGTCCGTC
>JAJDTX010000181.1 GCA_022826925.1 Bryobacterales bacterium | reverse complement strand
GACCGCGCCAAGGCTCCTGGGTGTGCTGTCGCATGCTCGCACGCCCCGCCGACTCGGCTTCCGGACGCCATCTCCCGAGCTCCGCGCACTCCAAGACATGCCTCAACCCCCGTTCGCATCAAACATTGAATTTGCCTGGGTTGCGAGGGGAGCGAGCTACCTACCGATCACTGGTGGCTGCCCACTCGGTAGACATAGATAGGATGGGCTGCGCCGCTGACCGGCACGGTAACGGTCTTGGAAGGATTCCAGCCGGGAATCTCCCACATGTAGCAGGCGACCCGCGTGCCGGGACGCAACTCCTCGAGAAGCTTGGGACGCAGCTGCCGCTGGGCCGATGTGATCAGGAACAGCGTCACGACGGTCGCCGGGCGCAAGTCGGCCTCGAAGAAGTCGCCCTCGCGCACCTCGACCCTGTCCTGGACACCGGCAGCGCTGATCGCGGAGCGCGCCTCTTCGACCAAGGCGGGATCGATCTCGTAGCCAACGCCGCGGGCCCCGCGGCTCTTGGCGGCGCGCAGCAGGATCCTCCCGTCGCCGGATCCGAGGTCATAGACCACATCGTCCTCGGAGACTTCGACCACTTCCATGATGCGGTCCACGACATGCCACGGCATGGGCACGTACGGCGCGACGCTGCGCTGATCCACGAGCGGCACTCGAGCGCGGGGCTGCGCGCCAAGGCTGGCGCAGAATGACAGCGCGATGCCGGCCACAGCCAATGGCGCGGCGGCGGAGAGCACTGCTCGTCGTGCGAAACCCATCGCGGAACCAGCGGGCGTTGCTGCTTGCAACAGCACCTCTCAGTTACTATAGCGCCGGCCCGGCCCGGCCGAACCCGATTGCGCCCTCCATCGCACCGTAATTTGGCCGAACCGCGACGTCACAGCGAAAAAAATTCCCGCCGGGTGAATCCGAATGACGCTGTCCTACGTCCAATGCACCGCATGCCCGAGAAGCACACTGCGGGGCTACCAACGCAACGGGCGGCGCGGGCGCTAGAAAAACTGCGCGCTTCGTCCCCGAAAGGGCATGGAATCGCGGGTTGTGGCCCATCACTTCGCGTCGCGATGTGTTAGCATTTTCGAGGGTATGTGAACAATGTGGGGTAGGTTCCGTCCCAGCGTGCTAAGGCGCTGTCCGCGGCTGCTGCTGGCAGCCTTGCTCACTGCGGGAATCGGCGTCGCAGAAGTCGCGGGAGAAGATCTCGATTGGCAGGCGCCGGACGGCAGCTTCCCGGACCACGGGGGCTGCACTTATTTCGGCCCTGAGGCCGGCCTCGCGCCGGTCGGCACGGCAGCCAGCGACTTCGCGGCCATGAAGCTGCGGACGCGCAACACGCAGAGCGTGCTGGCGATGATCCCGCAGCGCCGCAACGGCGGGATCATTCCGCGCAGCGCCGCGACGCCGGACACCATTGCGGACGGCGGCGCCTGCGCCGGCATAGACGACTGCATCCAGAAGACCGCGGCGGCGGCGGGGCTCCCGCTCACGTACCTAACCACCGACGCGGAGTTCCTGCGTCGCGTGCGGCTCGACTTGACCGGGCGCATTCCGACCAAGGACGAAGTGCTCGAGTTTCTGGCCGACACGTCGCCGACCAAGCGCGAGCAGCTGGTCGACCGGCTCCTGGAGACGCCGGAGTGGGCCGATCGCTGGACCATGTTCTTCGGCGACCTGTTCCGAAACACCCGCCTGACTGCGCAGGTCAACCGCTACCAGTGGACCCGCGATGCGCTGCATCTGTACCTGCTGGAGTCGATGCAGCAGAACAAGCCGTATGACCAAATGGCGCGCGAGATGCTGGCCGCAGAAGGCGTCAGCGACGGGCGCACCTACCCGGAGCGCTACACCAGCTTCCAGCACTGGCAGGAGACCTACAACAATCTCGCCAAAAACCCGGTCCAGCCCTCGCCGGTAGGCTACGTGATCGGCGGCCGCACGATCGGCGGGCCGATTCAGGACACTTACGACACGCTCGCGTTCTTCACCGCGAGAGACTTCCTCGGAATCTCGGTCATGGATTGCGTGCTGTGCCACGACGGCGCCGGGCACCTAGAGCCGCTCACTGTGTGGGGCGCGGCAGCGAAGCGCGCCGAAGCTTGGGGGCTGGCCGCGTTCTTCTCCGACGTGCCGCGCTTTCAGTCTTGGCGGTATCGCTACCAGCGCGAACTGCCGAACAACCCCCGCAACAACCGCCGAGTCCCCGTCAACTACTACATCCTCAACGACCTGGCGCAGGGACAGCAGCAGCGGGTTCGGAACGGCGACACGGCCGGCGAGTACCTGGGCCAGACCACGGGCGGCAATCGCCCCGACCGCTATTCGCCCGAGCAGTTCGTCACGCCCGCCTATCCGTTCGAGAGCCGGGCCGTGGTGGATCCGAGCGCGCGGCTGCGCGAGCAGGTCGGCTTGCACCTGACCTCCGACCCGCAGTTCTCCCGCGCGGCGGTCAACTACATCTGGCGGGAATTCTTCTCGCGCGGCATCGTCGAGCCGCCGGACCAGTTCGACCTGGCGCGGCTCGACCCCGCAGCGCCGCCCCCAACCGGCTGGGACATCCAGCCCTCGCATCCGCGCTTGCTCGAATGGCTGGCGAGCGGCTTCGCAGAGAACGGCTTCGACCTGAAGTGGCTGATGCGGGAGATCACGACCTCAGAGGCCTACCAGCTCTCCTCGCGCTACGACGGCGTCTTCAATCCGCTGGACGAGAAGTACTTCATACGGCACCAAGTCAAGCGGCTGACGGCGGAACAGGTCGTAGACGCGCTCATGGTGGCCAGCAACCAGTTCACGATGTTCCGGGCGTCGGGCGCGTTGCGCAACGTCAACTTCGCGATGCAACTCCCCGATGTGTCCGACGTGCCGCTGGGCAACGGAGCGTTCGTCCGCAGTGTCCGCAGCATGTTGCAAGCTTTCACGCCCGGAGACCGCGAAGAGACCAAGCGCAGCGGAGAGGGAAGCCCGCTGCAGGCCCTGAGCCTGATGAACAACCGGTTCGTGCTCAGCCGGCTGAACCGCAACAATCAGGCCTCGACGCTAGGGCAGTCGCTGGAGCTGGCTGATGACGCCTTGGTGGCGAGCCTGTACCTGAGCGTGCTCAGCCGCCCGCCGACCGAGCAGGAGACCGCATTCGCAGTCCAGTACTTGCAGGGCGGAGATCGGGGGGACCGCGCCACCAACCTGATGTGGGCGCTGCTCAACAAGACGGACTTCTACTTCAACTACTAGGCCGAGGCGAGGATTGCCATGAACGAGCGCGAACGATTCGACAAGATCGTGCAGCGGCGCCAGCCGACACACCACGGCTTCTTCGAGCGCCCGCACAGCACGCGGCGGCATTTCTTCCGCGACACACTGACCGGCGTGGGAGGCTTCTTCCTGGCCGACCGGCTGGCCCGGGGCGAGACCGAGACCCTCGGCTCGGTGCAGCCCAAGAACACCGCCACTAGCGTGATCTTCATATTCATGCGCGGTGCCCCCAGCCATGTAGACACCTTCGACTTCAAGAACCTGCCGGGAGTGACTCCGAGCGATCTCGAGCCCGAGAGCTTCATGGACGGCGCGGTCACGCTACCGATGACCTTGCTGGGCAACACTTCCCGTGTCTTGGACAAGATCGCCATCATCCGCTCCGGGCTGGCCTGGGCGCGCGCGCATCCGTTGGCCCAGACGTGGATGCAGATCGGGCGCAATCCGACCTCCCCGACCGGCCGCATCGCCCCACACATCGGCAGCGTCGTGGCGATCGAGAAAGAGCCGGAACGGCGGCCTGACCAGGCGTTCCCGACGTTCATCTCGTTGCAGGCGCGGAATATCTCCGGCGCGGGCTACTTCCCGGTGGAGTTCGGGCCCTTCCAAACCTATCCCAATGCAGGCGGCCTGGCCAGTGCCAGCCATCCAACAGGCGAGGCGGCCTTCCAGGATCGCTGGGATCTGCTGCACGAGATCGACAGCGAGCTGCGCGGCGAAGGCTCTCCCTTCGGCCCGAAGGCGTCTGGCATGGGGAATCTGTACCACGGTGCACGGCGCCTGATGTTCAACCCCCAGGTCGATGCCGCCTTCAGCTTCACGAACGAAGAGCGCGTTCGCTACGGCAGCACGGGCTTCGGCGATTCCGTGTTGACGGCCCGCAAGATCGTGGAAGCGGACCAGGGAACAGGCTTCATACAGATCGATTCGCCCGGGTGGGATCACCACGGCGACATCTACAACCTTGAGAACAATCCGAACGCGAACAACATCTACGGCAGGATGGCACAGTTCGACCCTGCCTTCGCAGCCCTGATCGAAGACCTCGACAGTTCGGGCAAGCTCGACGAGACCCTGATCTTGGCCTGCGGCGAGTTCGGGCGGACGCCGGGCCCGTTGTCGGCCGGCCGCATCGGGCGCGACCACTACCTGCAAATGTTCTTCGTCCTGGCAGGCGGGGGCGTCCAGGGCGGCAAGATCATCGGGGCGACCAGCGACCAGGGCGGTCGCGGCCCCGGGGCCTTCACGACCGAGTACGGCTGGTCGCGCCAGAGGGACATCCGCCCCGAGGACATCGAGGCAACGATCTACTCCGCCCTGGGCATCGACTGGACGACTGTCCGCTATGACGACCCGCTCGACCGCGGCTTCTACTACGTGCCGGTGGCCGACGACGATGTCTACGCTCCCGTCGACGAACTGTGGGCCTGAGCGGCGCGCTAGCTGGGACGCACGATAGCCCAGTGGCCGGCGGCGTCCTCCAGCGCGCGCCTGTACGGCGTCTCTGGCAGTCCGGACAGGCTTTCCAGCGCTACCTCGCAGAACCGCACCGCCCGGCGCCGAACTTCTGCGATGGCACCGTGGCGATCGAGGATCTCTAGCATCCTCACGGCTGGCACGGACGTGTAGCCGCGCTCGCGCACGACCGTCTCGACCTGCGCCCGCTCGGCGCGGGTGCAGGACTGCAGCGCCAGAATCATCGGCAGCGTCACCTTGCCTTCCTTCAGATCATTGCCGACCGGCTTGCCCAAGACGGACTCGCTGGCCTCGAAATCGAGCACGTCGTCGATGAGCTGGAAGGCCATGCCGACGTTCCAGCCGTAGGTCCTGAGCCGCTCCTCGGTCTCTTCGGACGCATCGGCCATCAACGCTCCCACCAGGCTGCAGGCCGACAGCAGGCAGGCGGTCTTGCGGTGGATGAGCTCGTGATTCTGCTGTTCCGTGACGTCGATCCGGCCGATCAGCTCGGCCTGCAGCAACTCGCCCTCGACCATCATCTTGGTCAGGTCGGTCAGGATGTCAAGGATGCGGAAACTGCGCTCGCGCAGCGCAATGGAGAAGGCTTGCATGTAGAGCCAGTCGCCCGCCAGCACGCTGACTTGGTTGCCCCACACCTGGTTGGTCGAAGGACTGCCGCGGCGCACCTCGGCGTTGTCGATGACGTCGTCGTGCACTAGCGTGGCGGCATGGATGGTCTCCATCACCGCGGCCATGCGGATCGGCCCGTCGCCAAGCTCGCCGCAGGCGCGGGCGGACAGCAGCAGCAGCGTCGGCCGGAGCCGCTTCCCGCCGCTAGCGTTCAAGTGCCGGCTGATCGCGGTGACCACGTCTTGGCAGCAAACCGTGTCCAGGGCGATCACCTCGTCGACCCGCTTCAGGTCGGACGCCACCAGCGAGAACAATGCCAGCTTGGACATTGGCGCTTGCTTCAATTGAGTCATCCGCGCAGCCGCTCTAGCATCCACAGTCTATCCGATCCCGCACCGGGTCTCCGGGGCAGCGGCCAGGGCTTTTCAATGTCAGATAGCGAGGGGCGGATTGCATAAGGAGTTAGGAGAGGGGCTGGACAAACGCGCGGTGGTTGTGCGATAACTCGCAGAGTGGGACCGCAGCACATCCCGTTAGGCGAGGTCCGGGTCCGTC
>JAJDTX010000183.1 GCA_022826925.1 Bryobacterales bacterium | reverse complement strand
GCGCAACTGAGCGATGTACCCGCGACAAGCCTCCTCGGTTGCGAATCGCTGCTCAAACTCGACCTGTGTCTTCGGGTAATCTCGCTTCATGACCTAACCACAACATATAGTGGTGTGTGGAGTCAAGTACCTAGCCCAGTTTTGCAAATGCATCCAGCTTGGAGTGCATTTTGCGTAGTTCTGGACGACGGGCTCTGTCGGTGCCACTGGACGCAATCCATCACGTCCCGGTAGCCAATGTTGGGAATGGTGGCCAGGGACGGACTTGAACCGCCGACGCCGGCCTTTTCAGGGCCGCGCTCTACCATCTGAGCTACCTGGCCTGTACTTTCATTCCAATTGACGTCCGGCCAAAGTGATTGTCGCCCACAAGCGGACTTAGCACGCCACTCCCAGCCGACCTCCGCAGCCCCTGCGGGCACTCGTAAGGGGGGAAGGGCGGAAGCCCCTCCCCGCTAGGATGCATGATCCTCTCATTCCCACTTCCTCGTCTCGACCTACTTCAGGCTCATCTGTGGATTAGAAAGGACTCATGCACTCACATGTCAGTCTAGAAGAAGCCGAACACTTCTGCAAACCCCCTGACTAGCATGGATGTCGCGGCAATCACGGTCCACCAAAAGAAGGCTTGGAATCCCCAGACTGCATACATGCTCCGGTTCCTAGCACACCAGAGTAGGAACGCAACACAGGCCATGATACACACCATCGGCCATAACGGTAGTCGACCGTCAAGCAATGGCGCTCCCAAGGCTAGAGTTGCTCCTAGAATTGCGAGAGCCAGCAGTGCTGGGGGCTTATCTCCCTCTACGCGGCCTCGTAAGATATCACCTAGATCTAGGCCGCCGGTGAAACTGATCCAAGACGATTTGTCTTCCATCGTACTTTCCTCCCAGGCGTTGGTTAGTTGGCAGGGTTTCTTGGGGTCTGATTGCAGGTCTTGATCAGCTTCCACCAGCAAATCGATGCGGCCCCAGTAGTTGCTACACAACCGGCGACGGACCCACAGCCCGGTACCATTGCAACCAACATGAGTGTGCAAACGAGTGTGTTTGTCCAACTGCACTCGAAGTGGGCCTGAGTCGGAACAGGAGTCAGTGCCACCAGAACCACCAAGATCATGCCCGCAGAGAATACCTGCTTCAATCGGGTGGAGCCAGCGAACGCAGACTGCGGAATCGCTTGTACGTTGAGTGTGTCGATCATTTTGCAACCCTACCTTGCACCGGCATCGATAGCCTCGACAGCTTCTCGCTATCGTACACATTCTTTAGCCCTGACAAGAATTCCTGCTTATCGAGCTCGCCCACGGGATACCCGGCAGATTGCATGGTCGACCGATACGGCTCCCATGCAACTTCGCTTGCGTTCTCAAGGTAATCCTCGCGCGTGGGCATGCTCTTCATCTCGACCAGTTCCCGAATGGACGCTTTACTGGACCGGACAAGCGCTTGCTGGGCAGAGAGAACTGCGTACACTTCCGTTTGCTTGATGAATGCTCCGTGTTCCTCCAGCAACGCAACCACCGAGGCGTGATCACGGAGCATCGCGAACGCTACAGGCGACATGGGTGAGTCGAAAGGGTTAGGATCCGCTCCAAACTCCAGCAACTTCTCTACCGTTGCATTGACTGATTCCTCTTCTGCAACAGATCCCGCAGCGATCGCAACCGCCGTGAGCCCGTTGTCGGTTTGGGTGTTCGGATACGCACCATAGTCTAGAAGCATCTTCACCATGTCGGTCCCACCTGCAGCCGAAGCCAGCATTAGTAGTGTGTAGCCATCTTGAGTAGTGACGTTCGGATTCTCGCCCGAACGTAGCAGACTCTCTACCTTCTGCGAGTCTCCTTGTTGGACTGCCTCCACCAAAGGCGACTTGTCTTCGGTTCCTGACTCAGCGACGAGTCCCGCGATTAAGCCAAGGATCAATATTCCGCTCAACACGAGCGGAAGTCTTGCTTTCGAATGCATCGATTCCATACAGTTCCTCCTCCAAATTGTGGTCAGACTTGAATGCTAGGACGGCGTAGGGTCACATCGTGGGCGAGGTCATCGCAGAGCCTACCGAGATGCCCTCACTTCGTTGGATTCGTCCACCCTACCTAGCAAATCACCGTCGATCCTCCCAAAGCTCGGTGGGACCGACGGTTGACTATCTTCGCGATTCTCGACTCTCCCTGTCAAGTCTCTCTCAAGGCTTCAAGGCGGGTGCACGACTTCGCTTTGCACACCCGGGAATAAGGAGGCTGAGGTTACGCGTTCGATCCAAGCGCGAGGAGCCTGAGGGGCCCAAGCTACGACCAAGTGCCCCTGAGAGCGAAATTGGCCCCGGGGGGAAATTCTTGCGCGGCATTGGACAGGTTGAGACGGATGAACTGTACGTGGGGGTCGATACGATGGGCTGCCAGTCCGTCATTCCTGTGCAGGCCAAGGGCAGACGCGACGCGCTGAACATCGTGCAGATCGAGTAGGACATCGCTCTATGTGAGACAAAGTTCCCCGACTTTGTCTGCCGTCCGGTTGCGGCTCAATTCACACAAGACGACGTGATCGCACTCTTCGCGTTCGAGAAGATTGACGGTGTGGTGAAGGTCTTGATGGAACGGCACTACAAGTTGGTGGACGCCAACGAGATCACACCAGAGGACTTGGCTGCGTACCGACAGCGGCAAGCGAGTTCCACGTGAAGACTTGGATTCACGTCTGGCTTGTGCCCTACTGATCGCCCGAAGTCCCCCAATGGCTCGGCTACTCCGCCGAGTGTGGTTCCGTTTCACGAGGCGCAAACGGATCCTTTACCGACAAATCGATCTGGTAGTCGCCCCGTGTGCCAGCGCCGCGGATACAGACGCTGTCGCCTGCGGCAAGGCCAGAGCCTCTGAACAGAACGTCATCAGCGCCCGCGAGCTTCTTCAGCAGGAACGCTTCCACATTGTCGACCGCGCTTCCAAATGCCTGATGAACCGAGGGCGGCATGTCTTGGCTACCGGTTGAACCTGGAATACGCGCGGCGACGCGAGCCCTGAGCGTTCCAAGGGCACCCTCCAGTACGCCCTGCAAGGCCCCCTTCAGCTTGTCGAAGACGTCCGCGCGGTCCACATCGATCACCTTGACCTGAACAGAGTGCAGTTGGCGCCCTTTCACGCGAAGAACAAGACGGTCCCAATCGTCGATCTTCTCCATGTCGAACTTGGCATCCCAGGCACCATTCTGGCCCGCGCGAACGAAGTTCGGGGCCTGCGTCTTCCCCGTATCACATTCCCAAAACGTGTCGAGGCTGGGCATGACTGCATGCTCGGTGGCGAATTCGTCGGTTACATCGACGTAACGAAGGTCAACGATGAACCGGAAGTTGGCCTTGCTGTTGTCGATCTGTTGGGGGAACTCGAACCCTGCCAGCTGGATCTCGAACGTCTTCGGATTCCCATCGTCCTCACTCATTCTGATCACTCTCCTACTGCTCTGCCGTCGACTGATGAGAAGAACCGACGCACACCGCACCCAACACGCGACTCAAGTTCCGATCCTCGGATCGCTGTCGGAGCAATTCGCCGACCGAGCGGTCACCGACGATTGGCGACGCGTGCGACAGGAGAGTACCACAAGGTCGCCGTCCGTCGGGGCATCAGGAATCCCTGAAGGGTCGAGTCGCCCGAGGGAATCTCACCCTCGGGCGCTCTCAGAACCGTGCGTGAAGGTCTCCCCTCACACGGCTCTTCTTAACCAGCCCGCCCATACATCGAGCGCCAGTGCGCAAAGAGCTCCGGTTCACGACGCGCTA
>JAJDTX010000161.1 GCA_022826925.1 Bryobacterales bacterium | reverse complement strand
CAACATCGTGGTGATCGCCGACGAGGCGCACCGCAGCCAGTACGACTTCATCGACGGCTACGCCCGCCACATGCGGGACGCGCTGCCCAACGCCTCGTTCATCGGCTTCACCGGGACGCCCATCGAGCTGGCCGACGCCAGCACCCGCGCCGTGTTCGGCGACCACATCAGCGTCTACGACATCCAGCGGGCGGTCGACGATGAGGCGACGGTCCCGATCTACTACGAGAGCCGCCTTGCGGAGCTGGCCCTCGACGAGATCGAGCGGCCGCGGATCGACGCCGGCTTCGAGGAAGTGACCGAAGGCGAAGAAGCCGAACGCCGCGAGAAGCTGAAGACGAAGTGGGCGCAACTCGAAGCGGTCGTTGGTGCCGAGAAACGCGTTGAGCGCATCGCCCGCGACATCGTGACGCACTTCGAGAGCCGCACGGATGCGATGAACGGCAAGGCGATGGTGGTCTGCATGAGCCGGCGGATCTGCATTGACCTCTACCACGAGCTGGTGCGCCTGCGCCCGGCATGGTCCGACGACGACGACACCCGCGGAGCGCTGAAGGTCGTGATGACGGGCCAGGCATCCGACCCGCCCGATTGGCAGGCGCACATCGGCAACAAGGCCCGCCGCGAGGCGCTGGCGAAGCGATTTCGCGATCCGGACGACTCTCTCCGCATGGTGCTCGTCCGCGACATGTGGCTGACCGGTTTCGACGCCCCGAGCCTGCACACGATGTACGTGGACAAGCCGATGCGGGGCCACGGGCTGATGCAGGCCATCGCGCGGGTCAACCGGGTGTTCCGGGACAAGCCGGGCGGGCTGGTCGTCGACTACCTGGGACTGGCCCACGAGCTGAAGCGGGCACTGGCGACCTACACCGAGAGCGGCGGCAAGGGCCAGACGGCGCTCGACAAGGAGCAGGCGGTCCGCGTGATGCTGGAGAAGTACGAGGTCTGCTGTGGACTGTTCCACGGCTTCGACCGGTCGGCATGGACTACGGGCACACCCGCCGACCGCCTCAACCTGCTTCCGGCGGCGCTGGAGCACGTTCTGGCGCAGAAGGACGGCAAGGCGCGGTGTCTGAAGGCCGTGCGCGAGCTGTCGCAGGCGTTCGCGCTGGCCGTGCCGCATCCCGAGACGGTTCGCATCCGCGACGATGTGTCTCTGTTCCAGCACGTCCGGGCGGCGCTGTCGAAGCGGACCGGCCCCAGCCCGAAGTCCGACGAAGAGTTGGACCACGCGGTGCGCCAGATCGTCTCGCGGGCCGTGGCGTCGGACGGCGTAGTGGACATCTTCGCCGCGGCTGGGCTGAGGAAGCCCGACGTCTCGGTCCTGTCGGAGGACTTCCTGCGTGAAATGCGCGGCATGCGTCGGCGCAACCTTGCCGTCGAACTGCTGGAGAAGCTGTTGAAGAGCGAGTTGGCGAACCGGCGGCGCAAGAACGTCGTGCAGGCGCGCTCGTTTGCCGAGATGCTGGAGCACACGATCCGGCGCTACCAGAACCGCGCCGTGGAGGCGGCGCAGGTGATCGAGGAACTGATCGCCTTGGCCCGCGAGATGCGGGAGGCGAACGTCCGCGGCGAAAGGCTCGGGCTATCTGAGCACGAGCTGGCGTTCTACGACGCGCTCGGCGTCAACGACAGCGCGGTGCAAGTGCTCGGCGACGAGACGTTGCGGGACATCGCCCGCGAGCTGGTCGAAACCGTACGGGCCAACCTGACCATCGACTGGACGCGGCGGGAGAACGTCCGCGCCAACCTCCGCCGCCTCGTGAAGCGCGTCCTGCGGAAGCACGGCTATCCGCCGGACAAGCAGGAGTCAGCGACCCGGACGGTTCTGGAACAAGCCGAGGTACTGTCGGCCGGCTGGGCGACATGATCATGGGGCTCGAGAGACGGACGTGACGCAGCGGGCACTGCTCCGGATCCTGGCAGCACCTCGCGGCTCAGGTGGCCAGAGAGTGACCGCGATCTGTGTCTCGGTCAAGCTCGAGGCATTGCTACGAAGCTGGCGTGCAGCCCTTGGTGATCGGCGATCACGAATGAGTACTCGGTTCCATTTCTGTCGACCGTCTTTCCGTCCTTCCCGAACAGGTTGTCGACTCCGAACTCCGCCCTGAAGTCGACGTCCTCCCTGAACGTCATGGACCCACGATAGTCTTGCCCGAACTTCAACGGATACCATAGAGGACCGTTGATGGCGCCATGCCCATCACCCCGAAGGACTTCCGCCTCTTCGAAGAACGACTCGTCCCCACCCCGCGGCAACAGCACGATGCAGTCTCCAACCTTCACTGCCCAGTGTTGTTGCTCACGATTCATGATGATCGCATTGTCTGCTACCGTGCAGTCGCCGCCTTGAATGCGAAGTGCTGCCGAATGACCTCCTCGCCAGGGTTCATGATCTGCTGACGCACCGGCAGCACCGCCTCGCTCTCAGCGTACCTGTAGCCGTGCGGCCCCAACGGGCCGCGAGCCTCGGCTTTGGGACCTTGAAGCTGATCTGGACTTGGTGTCCGCCGTGATTCTCGGCTCCACGCCGGGCCGTCCATGCACGAGGAGCCCGCCGTTGCCTCCAAGCGTCCAGTGCCCCGTCAGTGGTTCTGCACCTGGGAAGTCCACTCGTACCTTCCCGCTTCGAGCAGCCCAACGAGCCCATGAAGTCGCCGCATGGTCGATGCCCTCCCCAGCAGTGTTGTTGCACGCCGCACATGTGAGGCACATGGCGATACTGCCGGACCCGAGCCCTGTGGTGGCACATGCTCCAGCGTGACCTCTGATCCTGCCTCGACGGCTGACCTCTCGAAAGCCGTTAGGCAGATCGGGCAGCGATCGTTGCCCAAGGCGTACAAGTGGAGTCGCTGATCTCGACGCGAACTACGGCTCACTGTTCAATCCCCTCGACGCAGTGTTGCACGGGAGAGGCCGCACGGTCTGATTTCACGCCACCCAACGCGTCCGCCGCCGCCAGCGCCTCAAGGACGTTGAGCACCGTCCGGAACACCGGCTCGTAGTCGTGCCGAAGCACGGCCGTCCACGCCTCGCGCAGCACGGGAACCGGCCCACTTTCAGCCTCCGCGTCGTGCATTTCACGTGCTATACTTAACGTATAGCTCTGGAGGTATTCTTGATGAAGCACGCAGAATTGAAGGCGCTGCGCTCACGTCTCGGATTGACGCAGGCAGCGCTGGCCCAAGCGGTCGGTGTCGTGCCGAACACCCTTGCCCGTTGGGAACGGGGCGAGCTCGCTATCCCCGCCCGGGCGATCGAGCGCCTGGATGCCGTCTCCCGCTCCGGCTCGTCGGGCCGGGCCGTCACTCGCGGCGTCGTGCTCGATCGGCACCACAAGGCGATCCTGGACGCGCTGAACGGTGACCTCGATCCAACAGCATTCGAGGCATGTGCTGAGGATCTCCTCCGACGCGTCTGGCCGGGTCTCGTTCCCGTTCGCGGCGGCCACGACGACGGATTCGACGGGGCGGTCGCAGACACGAGAGGGCACGCGCCGTTCCCCCTCATCTCGACTACCGCGAAGGATCTGCCCGGCAACCTGCGCCGAAACCTGCGTCGAGCACAACAACGGAACCCGAAACTGGATCGGGCACTGTTCGCGACCTCCAGAGTCGTGAAGCCGCGCACGAGAAAGACGTTGCAGGACCAAGCGGGTAGCTTGGGCGTGACGCTCGTTCAAATCGCCGACCAGGACTGGTTCGCGCAGGAACTGTACCGCGCTCCTGTCTGGTGCAAGCGCCTCCTTAGCGTGACGGGGCGTCCTCCCGCGTTGAGTCCGTTCCCGATTTCGCGCCGACCAATCTTGGGGGACCGAGTCTTGGGTCGCGAACACGTGGTGCGCTGGCTGCTTGAGCGCCACGGGGATTGCCTGCTCGTGGGGTCGCCCGGATCGGGCAAGACGTTCCTGTTGCAGGGTCTGGCGCAACAGGGAGAGGCGTTGTTCAAGGTTGGCGATGATCCCACGCAGATCGCGAACGATCTACGCGAACTGATGCCGGCGGCGGTGATCATCGACGACGCGCATAGCAACCCCGAGCAAGTGGACCGGTTCATCCAACTTCGACAGGAAGTGGGCTCCGACGCCCGCATCATTGCGACGAGCTGGCCCGGTCACGCTGCCGAGGTCAAGAGCGCCTTGCAGATCGGGACCAGCGAAGTGCGGGATCTCGATTCGCCTGACAACCTGCTCAACGCAGATACGATGATTCAGATCATCAAGTCGACTGGCCTCGTGGGGCCGGACGAGCTTCTCGGCTACATTCGTCGACAGGCGCCGGAGCGGCCTGGTCTCGTCGCGACGCTCGCGCACCTCTGTCTCGCCGGAGATGTGCGGCGCGTCGTGAGCGGAGATGAACTCGTCGACCAACTGGCGCCCCAACTTGACAAGATCCTCGGCTTCGACGCGCTCCGCCTACTGGCGCCGTTCGCCCTGGGCGGTGACGCCGGCGTGCGTCCGGACCGAGTCGCATGCGCTCTCGGCAAGTCTCTCTTGGACGTGTCCGTCGGCCTCGCTCGGCTGGGCGCAGCTGGCATCGTGCGGGAGTCACGCGCGTTCATTGGCGAGATTGTCGACGATGACAACCCGGTGTCCCGCCCGACAGCACCGGTGGCGGTGGAGCCAGCCGCGTTCCGCTGGGTCCTGGTGCGACGGGTCTTCTTCGGCGGTGTCGGCTCGCTCCCATTCGATCCGTTCCTGACGCTCGTTGAGCACGCGGAAGATGCGCTCGATACGTTGATGGGTGCACGTGCTCGCGGAGCCTCGATTCCCGACCTCGAGTATCGTCTCGAACAGGTCACCGCGCGGCTGGCCGACCACAACTCAACGGACCTCTGGTCCAAGTACGCGTCACTTGGGCCGTCGGAGGCGCGCTACGTGATTGAGCGCCATCCAGATCGGTTGTTGGCGGTCGGCCGCGAGGCGCTGGACCAAGATCCCGAACGGGTGATCCCGCTGCTGCTCGACCGAGTACGCGCTCGGGAAGAGCCGCAGGCGGCCGGTTCGCTGTCTGGGAAGCCGCTGGACATCTTGACCAGATGGGCGACCGGGTCGTCCCGCCAAGGACAAGATCTGCTCAATCGACGGTCAACCTTGCTGCGTGCCGCGAACCGCTGGCGGTGCCGCGGTGGCGACCCGAATACTGCGATTCGCGCCATGTGCATCGCGCTCGCCCCGAGGTCCGACTACGCCACCGTCGATCCAGGAGCCGGCCGTACGATGACCCTCCATTACGACCTCCTCTCGCTATATCAGATCGGGTCTTTGAAGAAGTTATGGCCAACGGTGCCTCAGGCAGTGCAGGAGACAGACCGCGCGCCGTGGAGCGACTTGGCGGGACTTGCATTCCGCTGGTTGGCCCCTTGGGTGCCACCGCATGGGCACGTTCCCGACGGAGTACGAGCCGCGATGCGGTCATTCGCCGAACGCATGCTTCAGGACTTGGCCGATGTCTCCCGTGGGCATCCCGGTGTCCAGCATCAGCTTAAGGCGACCGGGGAACGGCTTGGCTTGGCCATTGACGTGACTTTGGACCCGGAGTTCGAGGCGCTGCATCAGAAGCTCGATCCGGACGAAGCGGTCCAGGTGATGAAGGCTGGCCCCCTGGACAGCGTGGTGGAAACATGGGAGCACCGGCCCGTCGGGGAGATGACGCGAACACTCGCACGAATCGAGTCAGAGGCGGATCTCGCGGGCATCAGGTACCCTCGCTGGTCGCCGTACTTGTGTGCCGTGCTTGCCAAACGTGTTGCCGACCCTGTCGCCGTGGCCGAGGATTTCATGGACCACGGGCTCTCTGTCGATGTCGTCGGACCGTTCGTTCTCCAGTCAGCCACGGCGAATCACGCGCGCTGGCCGGCGCTCGCTGATCGCTGTCTCCGTACTGACCATTACCGAGTACTTGGAATCCGTGTCGTCGCGACGCACGCCGATCCGCCCGCGGATCTTCTGACAACTGCCCTGACGGCGGCGGGGAGTTTTCCGCAGCAGGTCGACGCGTGGTGCCTTCGAGACGAGGTGCCCCCGGCTACGCTCCACAAGATGCTCGGTTCCGCAGACGCTCGCGTCGCCGTCGCCGCAGCCATCGGCTGCTGGTGTGGCCGTTCTCGCACGCCGGAGGATGATCGTGGATTTCCCGCCGGATGGCGAGAGGCGATCCTCCGCGCGCCCGCAGATGAGACGCGGCTCTCGCAGCATGAGGAGTACTGGCTCGGCGAGATCCTGTCTAAGGACAACCGCCTAGCGGAAGAGTGGTTGCGGTCCAAGTTCGGACGGCACGATCATGTCTCGGAGTCGTGGGAAGTGGAGCAAATCGCAGTGAAGATCGTGCCCGCGTTGGACTTGGGGCAACGCGCAGGCGTTCTGGCGGCCTTTCGTCCGGGGTACCACGCTGAGGAGCTTGTCAAGCATCTGGTGGCTGATGATGTGGATCTCTATCGAGACCTCCTCAAGATGGAGCGCCTCGCCCGATTCCACCTGTCACCCCTGACCGGTAAGCCGGAAGGGGAGGCGTGGCGAGCCAAGGCGCTTCTGGCTCTCGGCAAGGGCTCCACGATCGAGGAGATCGTGCAAGCTGCTCTCGGCCGGTCGCACTCCTGGTCAGGACTCGAGAGCGACATGTGGATCGGATGGCGACGCTCGTTTGAAGCGCTGCTCGATGACCCCCACCACGACATCGCGAGGATAGGCCGGCGAGGAGTCGAGATCACGAAGCGCGACGAGCGGCGAGCGCTAGAGCGAGAACGCTACCAAACCGTACACGGAACGTGATCACGTTTCACTGGATTAGGCCATGTCGGGACACGGGGCGTGGCGATGCGGTGCGGATACCTACCAGCATTCCACACTCACCGGCCTGCGCGTGCCAGATACGAGGCCCAATCGTCCATCAGCAGCCGCTGCCGCTCGAACAGGTCCGACTGGGCATACGCCGCCTGTGATCGCCCGTCCA
The DNA here is from genome assembly GCA_022826925.1 of Bryobacterales bacterium. Classification (GTDB taxonomy): domain Bacteria; phylum Acidobacteriota; class Terriglobia; order Bryobacterales; family UBA6623; genus VXMF01. The sequence continues at coordinate 5,839 of JAJDTX010000161.1, read as the reverse complement.
GAGTAACCGTTCGGTGGAACCGGTATGGACATGCGGCCGGCCCAGCCAGACGCGCCGTCGGCGTCCGGAGAAAATCCGTGCAGACTGAACAGTTCGGCCTGCGGGGCCAGTGCGTTCTTCGCCGCACGGCGCGCTTCCTGGCTCCGCCCACTTCAACTCGTCCGTGCTCTTCTCGGCTGCGCGGGTTCACGCGTCGACCGCCCAGTGTCCGTCCGCTATACCGGCACGGACCGAACAGTTTCCGTCCAGACGTCCAGACGTCCAGACACGGCTGACTTGCTGACTTCGTCCGGTCCAATCCGGGCGGAAATTGTGCATGAGAATGTACACGGTGGCCGGGTTAGTTCTATAAACCAATGCAAATAAACGAGTTGTACGCCTGCAGCCGCGTTCGGTGCGAAAGCCGTTCGCGTGAGCCCGTGGCGCGTCAGTGCTCGGCCAGGTTCCGGAACTCCTCAGGCGGCAGGCCCAGGTGCACCGCGCTCAGCAGGCCCCCCGTCGGCGTGATCGAGGATGTGGCAGTGGAAGATCCAGGTGCCCGGACGGTCCTCGAAGTGCACCGCCAGGCGCACCGTCCGCTCGTGCGGGATGTCCACCGTGTCCTTCCACTCCAGAGGCCGCACCGGTTCAGCCGCCGGCTGGCGCTGCTGCCGACGGGTGAGGTGGGGGCTGCGGCACGACGCCGGGGACGCCGAATCATCTTGGTGTGGTGACACCAAGAACAGGGACGGCGGCACAGGCCAGAGGAGAAAGCCGAGGCCATGGTGCGGGACCGCGCACGCGGATACCCTGACGAGGCCCATTACGAGCGAGCGCAACTGTGGGTAACAATATACTTGACGGACCCGACCACCTGCCAGTAGCCTTCAACTTGCGACAGAAGATGCGGATGGCCCGACACTGAGCCACCCGCGAACTACAACACCCGCGCTACGCGGGGAGAACCAAGAATCAACAGCCGCTGATGGACACGCGGCGACGGAGAAGTGAGAGTGAGAGACCTTCCAGTGATCATTGAGGAACTAATCGCTACCAAGAAAGAAGGCGACCACTGGGATTTCAAGGAACGCGAGCACGCCAAAACCGGAGAACTAATCAAGGACATCATTTGCCTTGCCAACGCGCCACGACATACGGGGAACCGCTACATCATCTACGGCGTGGACGACACGGGAGCTGTGCAGGGTTTGCAGGGACCCCCCCAGCGGACGCAGGCGGACATAGTAAACACCTTGTCCAGTGCCGGATTTGCAGGAGGGGTCTACCCGGACATCTACCGTCATGAAACCAACTTGCAAGGCCAGCAAGTTGCCGTTCTAGTGATCAAGGACCGCCCTGAGAAGCCGTACTATCTCCAAAAACGCTACAACAAACACGGAGTTCAACTGAACGCCGGAACAGTGTACGCTCGCGTTCGTGACTCGAACACACCAAGCGACCAAGTGGCCTCCTCGCGCGACATCGAGCAGATGTGGCGCGAGAGATTCGGGCTCGACCGGACGCCTTTGACGAGAGTCCAGAACTATCTGTCGGATCCAGGAGGTTGGACTGAGACGGCGGAACACGTGTGGTACCATTCGCAGTTTCCGGAGTTCACCATATCCCCAACAGCAGAAGAAACGAGACGGGTCAAGACAGGTGAAAATTGGGTCCGTGCAGCCGTGAACCCCTTGGCATTCGTACGTCCCTTGCAGATTTGTTTCCACCAGACGGTCTTGAAAGAGATAGACTGCGTTCTCTACGACGAGATGCGGGCAATAACGCCTGCGCCGCGAGCCCAGACACTAAGCTACAGGCGAGACCTATCGTTTTTCTCATTGTGCAGCGAGACGCTGGAGTTCGCATTCCTTGAGTTCCTAACCAAACAACGGAGGGATCAACTCCTACAAAACGGATTGAGCGGAGGAAGACGGCCCAACGTGCCAGTAGTTCTCTTTTACTCGAGAAACGAGAACGAAGCATTCGTTGAAGAGTTAGAGCGGGACCCAGTAGCAGTTGAAGACCGTCACAAGCATGTCGGTAGCGAAAACGACGCAGAGGTCAGCGAGAAGGACAGGGAGATTATTGCGTTCAGTAACGCGGTCATCGAAAGACTTAAAGAATGGAGAACCAAGACGTCATTGTAAGCAGACTTATCAGCCCGTGGAAGAAGTCTGTTTGCTAAGCCCTGCTGTTCAGGCTGTTCAGGCAGCTTTGCGATGACCGATTGAGCCGAAGAGCGCCGTCGGTGTCCATTTGAACCCAGGCTCGCGTCAGACGCCCCCAGCGGCCGATCAAGCGCCCGATCAGGCGGCAAATCGCCGAAACAGCCGGCCCCTGCAGGCTGCGGGGCGACGCATCGAGCGGATGCAGACTGTCGTGACCGGGATGCGCGTAGCCCAGGCGCTCGACCGACACCGTCCCGAAGGTCGTCTCCAACTGCCGGTCGTGCAGCCGCCGCTCCGAATGCTCAACGCCGTCGGCCCCCTCGACCGGACCCGCCGCCTCCGCCGGGCTGCGCTGATCGAGGTGCCCTTGCAGGAGCTTGCGCAGCAACTCCTGACCCCGCCGGTTCAACTCCCGTTCGAGGTCGCTCTCGCTCATCTGCAGGGCCTCGCGCGAAGAAAGGTAGGCTTTGACATCGCCGTATACGGCGTCGGACGCCGCATAGGGCGCCGGGGCGGGTGCAGCGGTGCGGCGGGGAACAACTTGCATGGCTCAACCCTCCCGAAGCCGCCGCTTCGCATCCCGGATCACAGGATAGACGAGAACCGTCTTGGGCGCCGCACCACCGCGGCGGCCGTGCCGGTCCATGCGCCCGCCGACCGCTGGTCGCGTTCAACGCGACCCATGTTGTTCATCAACGGTTGCCACGACGCGAGCGACGTGAGCGTACCTCCTGCCACAAGATCTCGTAGAGCGCGAGCCCAAAACCGTGCTCACCCGTGCGTCGGTTCTTCGATGGTCTCCTTGGTTATCTTGCCTGCCCGGCGAATCAACTCCATGACCTCCTCGAGACGTGTGACCACGCCGTCAAGTGCCTCGTCGTATTCGACCCCAAGGGGTACTTCGATCGGAACGCAAAGGCCATCAGGCCAGGAACGGACCTTCGGAGGGTTGCATTGACTGAGTGGCTGTAGTGCGCGAGTGACCCTTTCTGTCGTGCGCTCCTTCGGGAACCAAAGCCACAGCGGAGTCGCTCCAAATTGAGCCCAATCCACAAAGTCTATGCCGAACCATGTGTACTCACCGGCAAGAGTAAGATATCGTCCATAGCCCCATTCTTGCGATGTAACCTTGTGCTTCTCCGTATCCGGCCGACCGCCGGCGGATACCCGATCGGCAGCATCGTCGACCAATCTCCGCAAGGCACAAACCCGCCGAGGGAAAGCGGGGGCAAGTTCGTCGGGCCGCAGTGGGAGAAACCTCTCCTCATCCTGCTGCTCAGCCAGGTCCATCAATTGCTCGATTTCGTAGCGTGCATACGGCTCCGCCGAGCCTGCAGCCCCATCCGCCATGAGGTTGAGCAGACTCTTCCAACTGATCAGCACCAGACGTCGCGCACCGCCAGTCGTGGTGCTCCAAAGCTCCGATTCCTTATGAGGGCTACCCAACTCCACGTTTGGCATCCCCTCTGACACTCGTTGGTACAGTTCCGTCCAGAGCGACTCGAACCTCGAGGCCGGTGCGACGACAAGAAGCACCGACGGTTCCGCCACCGGTAGACGTTCGAGATAGGCGACCGGCTGATTCTTGGTGAGGCCAGCCCAGAACTTCGCCTCGATGAGCACACGCTCGTTGCCGTCTCGGTCGAGGCCCACCAGGTCCGGCCGCGACCGATCTCTCCCGATCACCTGGGTGTGTACCTGGGTTATCTCGTCCACTGCCGCGCGGCTTGGTCGCAGCACCTGGGTAAGGGCGTGGCGCGCCGTGTCGGACCCGGACAGGATGTGCCCGAGCACCTCAACAGCTACGTTCTCCGATTGCCCGCCGAACATCCTTACGAGCCTCGCCAGTAGAGGCTGACGTCTGTCGGACAGGGTTGCTGTTCCACCGTCGGTCCTCTGGATCGGTTGCCCTTGGTCCCGCTGCGCCCGCCTCTTGGCCATCCTGAATTGTAGTGCCCGCGACGTCAATCTGGTGGACGCCGATCCCGGTCACGGCATCGGTCGGCCCTGGCAGCGCACGGACCGCGACGGCTCGGAACGGGAGACAGTCCGTCGTCGCAAACCACGTGGCTACGTCCCGCAGGCCGGCTGGTCGTTCCGGCAAGTGCGACCGGAGGGCGGTGGTGCCTCGGTACTCACTGCGTAGGGCCTGTACCGGGTCGATGGAGCATCCTCGGATCTCACAAGACGACCTTCCCAACGGTGGTCGCTCTCCCACCCTGGACATTGCAAGTGGCAGAAAGGCCGGGCAATGACGCCGATGCATGGCGTTCGGTGCGTTCGCACCGAACGCGGCGGCAGCAGTGCAACTCATTTATTTGCATGAGTTTTATAGAGATAACCCGGCCGCCGTGTACATTCTCATGCACAATTTCCGCCCGGATTGGGCCGGACGAATTCAGCCGTGTCTGGATGTAACCGTTCGGTCGTCCAGGTATGGACATGCGGCCGGGCCAACCGGACGCTGGCGTTGTCGACGGCCAGCACCGGTCGATGTCCCCTGTGCACGGAGGGCCCCCACCGGATCGGCTCGCTGTTCGACGATGCTTGTCCGACTGCCGTAACGCCGGATACCGGCTTGACCGAACGGTTACGTCTGGATGTCTGGACCGCTGGACCGGTAACCATTCGGTCGTGCCGGTATAGCGAACCGACAGAGCGAGGCTCTGCGCCGCACGCCCCTCGCCGTCTGCCGGCGCCAAGCCGTCGCCGGCTCGGGCCGGCGTCCCGGTGGCGGTCTCCCGCACCCCTGGTTCGCGGCCTGCCCGGAGCGGCCGAAGTCCAGCGCATCGTCCGGACGATGCAACGCGACCTGGAGGAAATCGAAGGGGTCGCCCGGCGTGGTGTCGTGCTGCGGTCACTGATGCGCTTCAAGCAGACCCGCAATCGTCCCAGCCAAGTGTCCGGCGACAGCGACTACCGCCCCCGCAACGGCGGCAAGTCCGTTCGTCTGGCCGAGATCTGCGAGGGCTCACCCAGCGCCAGGAACGGGCGCTGGTGTTCACGCGATCGCGGCGAAGACGCACCGGCGAACACGCGCCGATCACCTGCCCGTCATTCGCAACGTCGCGAGCACCGTCGCTTGGCAGCCGATCCCCCGGCAGGAACCTTCCCCGGCACGCCACTTCGCCTGCCGAGCGCCGGAGTTTCACTCGCTACGAAGCGCGGCGGCGGTGTCGATACTCACCGCTCGCCGCGCCGGCAGGTCGCAGGCCAGGCCACCGGCTAGCAGAAGACCAATCAGGCTCGCACCCAGCGTCGTGACGTCGTGTGGACCAATCCCGTACAACTGGCTCGCAAGGAGCCTCATCAGGGGCACGGCGGCGGCCAGACCGACCAGCGCCCCGGCAGCCACGAGCCGCATCCCCTGCATGAGCACCATCCAGCGTACCGAGGTCTTGCGGGCGCCGAGAGCCACTCGGATCGCCAGCTCGCGGGTTCGCTGCGCGATCGCCAGCACCAGGACGCCGTACAACCCTGCCATGGTCAGGATCAATGTGACCAGCGCGAGAAGACCGGCGAGCAGGGCCGGCGCCCGCCAGCGGTCCAGCTCCTCCTCGACGCGATCGCTCAGGGCGCTCATGTCGCTCAGGGGGATGGCCGGGTCGAGGTCGGCCAGCGTGTGCCGCACGTGGTCCAACGTGACGCCCGGATTGGCCGGCGCGCGGACGTGAATGAACGCGCGTGGAAAG
>JAJDTX010000148.1 GCA_022826925.1 Bryobacterales bacterium | reverse complement strand
TCCAATCCGTGCCTGCACGTCAAGCGCTACAAGGAGGAGAAGCGAGAGCGGTTCCTGAACGCCGACGAGTTTTCGCGGTTGGGACAGGTGCTGGACGAGATACTGCACGACGGCTCGGAGACCCGCTCGGCGGTGGTGGCGGTCCGGCTCTTGATGCTGACCGGGTGCCGTCTCTCGGAGATCCAGAAGCTGCGGTGGGAGCATGTCGACCTCGACGCGGGCGAGTTGCACCTGCCCGACACGAAGACGGGAGGCCGGGCGGTGCCGCTGGCCCCCTCGGCCGTGCGGCTGCTCCGATCCCTGCCCCGCGACGACGACAACCCCTGGGTGATCGCGGGCAAAAAGCCGGACAGCCATCTCACCGATCTTCAGCACCCGTGGCGGCGCATCCGGGCCCGCGCCGACCTCGAAGACGTGCGCATCCATGACCTCCGTCACAGCTTTGCCTCTCGGGCGCTGGCGCTCGGCGAAGGGTTGCCGATGATCGGCAAGCTCTTAGGGCACACGCAGGTGCAGACCACGGCCCGGTACGCCCACCTCGCGCGGGACACGGTCAAGGCCTCCGCTGCCCGCATCGGCGACAGCATCGACGGCGATCTCGAAGTCGCAGGAGACTACTCGCCTGACCGTTGAGCCGCCGTCACTTTCCTGCTTGCCGACGATTTCGACGCATGATCCGCCCGACCGATTGGTTTCAATCGGTCAACCGGACGATTTCACTTGGTCACGCATTGACTTTCAATCGGTCGGAGAACATCTTTCAATCGGTCAACGGCCAAGGACAGCCTCATGTATCCTCGCTTTGTCGAACGCCGGGTCCGGGAGGCCCTGGAAGACACCAGGGTCGTTCTGGTCTGCGGCCCCCGGCAGTCGGGGAAGACCACGCTGGCGCAGCAGATCGCCGGCGACGCCATTCCCTTCATTACGCTCGACGACGCCACCGCCTTCAGGGCCGCCTCGACCGATCCCGTCGGTTTCGTGCGCGGCATCGACCGCGCGGTCATCGACGAGGTTCAGCGCGCGCCGGACCTGATCCTGACGATCAAGGCCACCGTCGACGCCGATCCACGCCCCGGGCGGTTCCTGCTCACCGGCTCTGCCGATTTGATGACACTGCCACGCGTTGCGGACTCGCTGGCGGGCCGCATGGGCATCGTCCGTCTGCTGCCCCTGGCCCAAGCGGAACTGCGCGGCGCGGCTCCCAACTTTCTCGACAAGGCGTTTGCGGGCAAGCACCCGACATTCCGAACCCCGATTGTCGGCGACAGCCTCGTGGAGACCGTTCTCGCGGGCGGCTACCCCGAGGCGTTGACCCGTTCAGGCTGGCGCCGCCGGAGGGATTGGCATCTCGACTACATCGAGGCGATCGTCCAACGCGATGTCCGCGACATCGCCCGGATCGAGCAACTCAGCTCGATGCCAAGACTGCTGCGCGCTCTTGCCGAACATTCCGGTCAGCTCGTCAACTATTCTGGGTTCGGCGCGCCGCTCGGCATGAATCACGTCACTACGCGAAAGTATGTTGGCGTTCTCGAGAATCTGTTCCTCGTACACACTCTTCCGCCCTGGTACACGAACACCCTGAAGCGCGTCACGAAGTCGCCGAAGCTGCATTTCCTCGATGCCGGATTGCTTGCCTCGCTGAAGGCCCTCACGCCTGAGCGTCTGCGCACTGACCGGACGCCGTTCGGACCCGTGCTGGAAACCTTCGTTCTCGGCGAACTACTGAAGCTGGCGAGCTGGGCCGACGATCGCTACGCCTTCTCGCACTTCCGCGACAAGCAGCGCAACGAAGTCGACATCGTGATCGAGGACGGACTCGGACGCATCGTCGGTGTGGAGGTGAAGGCGTCGGCGACCGTATCCGAAGGAGATTTTGCCGGCCTTCGCCGCCTCGCGGCCGCCACCGGCGACAGCTTCGCCCTGGGCCTGGTCCTCTACGACCACGAGCACGCCGTGCCGTTCGGAGAGCGAATGGCCGCCGCGCCGCTATCGACCCTATGGTCATGACAGACGGAGGGTCGGCGGGCGCAGTGTTTCGGTGGCCCATGCGGACACGGTTCTCTAGTTGACTGGACAGGAAGACGCTGCGACAACGAATTCTTACCCAATGGCAACAGCTTACCCCAGTCCCGCCGCCCCTCACTCAGGCCACCACCATTGCTCCGGATAATTGTCCTCTGCAATTCACCGGGGCCGCCCCACGTCCCCGGTCTCACACCAACCCATATGCCATTATCCACCGACACACGAGGAGCATGACGAATGACAGTCGATGTTCAACAAATCACAGGTGTCGCTCGGTCGGTGCATCAGCTTTTTGCCAATAATCGTTACGGTCTCGACTTTTACCAACGCGAGTATCGTTGGGACGAGTCACAGATAACCGAGCTCCTTCACGATTTAGAAAGGCGCTTCCTGGACGAATACAATCCAAACCACACTCGAGAAGACGTAGCTTCTTACCGACCATATTTTCTAGGACCGATTGTGACTGAGCTGAGAGGTGGCACCAGATACTTGGTTGACGGTCAACAACGTATCACGACCCTAAGCCTTCTCCTAATCTACTTGCGCCGCTGCCTAAGAGAAAAACATGAAGCTGACTCCGAAGCCCTGCAGTCGCTGATATTCACTCGTCTCCATGGTAGAAATACCTTCAATCTCGACATTGACGAACGGGAGGAGTGTTTGTCCGCCATCGTCGACGGTACCGAATTTGACACTCACACCGCGACTGATTCCGTACGCAATCTTTGGAGCGGGTATGAAACAATCGAGGACTACTTTCCCAACAGCTTAGAAAAGGAGCGACTAACCTATTTCGTCGATTGGTTGCTAGTTAGAGTAATTCTCGTAGAAATTGCAGCGCCCGACCAAGACATGGCGCTCGAAATCTTTGAGACCATGAATGATAGAGGACTACGATTGAGCAATACAGATATGCTTAAGAGTTACCTGCTGAGTCGAGTTGGTGACGAGCCTCTGCCAATTCTGAACAATAGCTGGCGCGAAAGAGTCACGGAGTTGAATGACGCCGAAGAAAATGCGGACTCTGACTTCATCAAAGCATGGCTGCGCGGCAAATATGCCGAAACACAGCGAGAACGTAGGGCAAGTGCGTCACCAGGCGACTTTGATGTCATTCATACGGCGTTTCACAAATGGGTTAGAGATAACGCAACCAGTATCGGTATCGAACGAGATGTAGACTTTCAGCAATTCGTGGAACACGAATTCCTCGGGCTTAGCTCCCGTTATCTTGAACTTCTCCGTGCTTCTCACCAACTTCAGAGCGAGCTAGAATCAGTATTCTACAATGCCAGAACCGGCTTCACATTGCAGTTCCTAGTGATTATGGCTGCCATCGAGTCCACCGATACGGACACCATCTTTTTCGAGAAAGCAGCTCTAGTAGCGAGCGCGCTGGATATTTTTGTAGCGCGCAGAATGGTCAACTTTCGCAATTTTGGTTATAACACTGTAGTATACACTATGTTCAATCTTGCGAAACGGGTTCGAAATGGCGCACCAGACGAGGTGCGCAACATACTTATTGAATGGCTGGATGACGAGGAAGAGAGGCTTGACGGGATTCACTCCTTTGGACTAACTAAGCGTAATCGCAGACATGTCTTTTACTTGTTGGCGCGAATCACTGCGTGGCTGGATAGCCACCTCAACACGGGTTTAACTATCGCAGACTATTATAATAGAGCGGTGGAGCATCCGTACCAGGTTGAACATATTTGGTCTGATCACTTTGATCGTCATGACGATGAATTTGAAAACAGTTATGAATTCGCCGAGTACCGAAACAAGTTTGGAGATTTGTTACTACTTCCGCGAGACTTCAACGCTAGCTTTGGAGACATGCATTATCATGAGAAAGTAAAGCACTACAATGCCCAAAATCCGTTAGCGCGATCACTTCATCCCTTAGCATACAAGAGAAATCCAACCTTTCTTCGTCTCTGTGAAACAAATAACCTATCGTTTAAGGCGTACCCGACCACATTTACAAAAGCAAGTATCGACGAACGACAGCAATTGTATCGAAGCGTGGCAGAACTCATATGGGACCCTGCTCGTCTCAGATTGATCACCTGATATCCAATGTGGTCGGTTTCAATGCAGATCCCCATTTTCTGATCCCCGAAAGGATACGGGAAACACCCCTTGTGCCTCTATGGCGCCCACCCGCCATCACTTTTGCGGTAGCCTCGATCCACAGTTTCAACCCGCACCGGGGAAGCTAGTCATCGTCCGGTTCCCTCACCACTATCTCGGGCTCCTCCGTCACATCCTCCTCGTCGACAAAGGCGATACGCATCCCGAACCCGGAGAACACCTGGAGCATCCGGCCGAACGCGGCCATGTCCAACTCCATGTCGTCGATCTGGATGATCGTGCCCTCCTCGGCGTCGTCATCGATATGGCACCGCAGCACCTGGCCGCGCGGCACCCACTGGCCGCTCTGTTCGTTGTACTCGATCTGCGGATGACCCGGCGGAATCTCGGTCAGCGTCGGGTCTACGCCCGCCGCGATCTCGGCCTGGGCTTCGAGCATGTCGTTGAACAGCTCGAGCACCTCCGCGTCGGTCATCCCCGCAAGCGACGGACCCACCCGCAGATTCACGACCGAAATGGAAGGATCGGCGTACTCGATAATCGCGGTCTCGCCCTCGCGGGTGATCCGTACCTGGTCGGGCGAGGCCGGCCGCGGTCTCTTCAGTCGCATCCTTCCTCCAGCCCCTTGTCGTGGAAGGCGCCGTTCCGGCCCTTGCGGATCGCCGGCGGCGACGGCACCGCGATGTCCGCGTAAGCCCGGCCCGCCCGCAGGCCCGCGACGATCCTCGGCACGTCCCCGGCGGCGCTCTCCGGCAGGTAGCGCACCTCGGCGCGGGGGTAGGTCAGGATCTTCTTGCCCTCCCCGTCGTAGAGCGCCTGCGCCACCTCCAGCGTCTTCGACGCCGTCCAGCCGAAGCGCGAGCTGCACAGCTTCTGCAGCGAGGGCAGGTCGTGCAGGCGCGGCGGGCGCTGGCGCTTGTCCTCGACCCGCACGCCGAGCGGTCCCTCGAATTCCCGCGCCGCCTCGACGACCGCCTCCGCCCTGCCGCGCTCGACGATGCGCTCCTTCGGCGCGTGCCGCATCCTGAACAGGCCACCTTCGGCGTGCGCCGTCGCCACCACCTCGAAGTACTTCGTCGGCACGAACTCCCGGATCTCCAGTTCCCGCCGGCAGGCGATCGCCAGCGTCGGCGTCTTGACCCGGCCGATCCCGATCACCCCCCGCGAGCCCCGGCCCAGCGTCACCGTCGCGGTGCGGGTGAGCGACAGGTTGTAGATCTGATCCGCCTGCCGGCGCGCCACCGCCGCCTCGTAGAGCCTGGCGTGCTCGCGGTTGGGCCGGGCGCGCCGGAACGCCGCGCGGATGGTCTCCGCGTCCTGCGCGGTGAACAGCACCCGCAGCACCTCGCCCCCGTAGCGGCAGTGCTCCAGGATTTCCTGGCCGATCAGCTGCCCCTCGCGGTCGCAGTCGGTGGCGAGCCACACCCGGTCGGCCGTCTTCAGCGCGGCGCGGATGGCCTTCAGCTTCGCCGCCTTGTTGCCGCCGGTAGCGGGCTTGGTGCCGTAGAGCCCGTCCGGCTTGAGCAATGCCGTGGACCAGCGCTTCCAGGCCGGGTTGACGTCCTCCGGCTCGCACAGGTCCAGCAGGTGGCCCTCCGCCGCGAGAACCGTGCCGTAGCGCGAGCCCACGGCAGACCGCACATCCTTCGCCTGGCTCGCCTTCTCGGTGATGACGATCTGGCGCGTCACGGCGCAGCCTCGTGCGAAGCCCCACCGCCGTCCCCCTCTGCCGGTGCGGCCGCGATGGCGGCCAGGAACGGCGCGGCGAACTCCTTCAGCTTGGCCGCGCCCACGCCGTTCACCTCGGCAAACTCAGCCTCGGTGCGCGGCCGGCGACGCACCATGTCGATCAGCGTGCGGTCGGGGAACACGATATAGGCCGGCACCCCACGCTCCCGCGCGATCTCCAGGCGCAGCGCCTTAAGGGCGCCCAGCAGCGCCGTGTCCCCGCCGGCCAGGGCCGGTTCTCCTAGACCTGGCGCCCGCCCGTCGTCCGGCAGCGGCGCCCGAAGCCTATCGGTGTTGGCGGAACCCCTTCAACAAACCTCACCTGTTCCACCTGAAGGTCAGTCCGGGGGATCGCGTCTGGCTCAGTCTTGACCCTCCAGACACTCAACGCGACCCGGCACTTCGAATGCCATAACTTGTTCTCGCGGCTACATAATTTGCTTCAGCGTGAGCTGAGCCGGGCTTGCAGACTTGAACCGTGCGCCGCGCGTCTCTTCACCCACCAGCGCTGGCCGAACGCCAATCAGGTCACGAGCAGTCTCAAGCGCCCTGGAGGTGGATTGCGGACGATTCCCATGCGATTCCCAGTGGAACGGCAGCAGGGTACCGCAAAGCGGTCGCACTCGATCCCGAGCACACCGATGCGAGCGCCGTATCGTGGCCTGGATGCGCATCGCATCCCCCAATTGGAGGATTGTGCTGACCATACGGGGTGCTAAACTTCGTCTGCCCGAAATGAAGAAGAATGGCGGGAAGAATCGCGTGGGAAAGCGAAGCTCAACTCTTCCCTATCCGCCACGAGCGCTACGGTTGCCATGAGGCCACACGCGCTTGGGCGAGGCGTCGTGGCTGTGTCGGTCGCACGTCTTGCCGCCACTCGTCGTTGCACTCCGTCACGGCCCACGCAGGTCCGCTCCACACAGCAAATCAGACGGAATGGAAAAACCATTGGCCATCCGATGCCAAACCCCATCAAACGCCATCCCACATTTGCACTGGCCAACTGGTTCCCGCTCCGACTGCGTGGCCGGTGTTGAAGCCGATGAACTATCGCATGTGTGCTCACAGTCGAGCCAATGGGACTATGACCTCCACATTGACGTGGGAAATGTACCTGCATCGTCGCGCATCGGTATACCGGATTTACTACTTCGAGACTTCCGCTGCGCTGCCATTTACCTTCTCTGGGGCAAGGTCAGATACACCTGACGTAGTCATCAGTCGGGCAGCGCCAAAATGAAAAATCTCGACAATACTACTAGAACAAGAAAGCTGAATCACTTTTCTTGCCTACTCGTCGCAATATCGATCTCCTTCGTTGGTGCCTGTACGAAGGCACCATCGACAATCAGTGATAGCTTTGATCTCGGCGCCGATGGTGGTTACCTAACCGACGCCAAGGCCCGCGTTATCATCTCGCAGGACCCGAGTGCCGCATCACGGCCAGGGGCAATACATCCCCGAAGAATAACGTGCATTGAACCACATCCTGACGTCGCTTCGACGGTTGCGAATTCCTTTGGAGTCGGCTTAAGCCTACTGACGCCACGGTCAGGCTCGCTTTCCAAGACCGAAGCCGAGGGACTGGCACAAATTGCGCAAAGAACGGTTTCCATACAAACCTTGCAGCGCCTCATGTTTCGAGCGTGCGAAGCCTATGCAAATGGCGCCATTACTGGCACCGGATACAGTTTGCTATTGAGTGAAATAAACAAGACCATGGTGACGCTCGTTCTTGCCGAAACAGCGGGGGCACGATTCGGACAAGCCGGCGCTTCCCTCGGGGGCACCTCTTCGGCCTTGGCGTCCGCCAAGATTGAAGAGTTGACGAATCTGGTGAATGAACTCGAAGCCTCTCAAGAGAAGGTAAGCGGTGCCGCAGCTAGTCTGGAGCAGAGTGCCGAAAACGCCGCTGCGGCGGCATCTGCGGCAACGGCAGATGACCAAGTTACCCCGCCAGAGGCCAAAGTAATGGAGGATGCGAATCAAGAGGTAGAGCGGGACACTGAGAATCTCCAAGATTCCCTTAATCGTCTTAAACGCTTGGGTGAAGCAGTCACTCTGGCCAGCTCGGGAATTTCTACGGCAGAAGGCCTAGGTAGTTTAGATGCGACTCCTGACCCTGAAGTTGCGGCGATCCTGGCTTCTATGCAGCAGAATTTTCTTTCGGAGGGAAAAACCCAGAACTACATCTCCGCCTGCTTAGTGGAACTTGGAATGGGTAGCGACCCCATCGAACCTGTGCCAGATAATGTCTCGGAGTACCGAGTTACCGAACTTCTTGGCCTCTTGAAGAAACTTAAAGACCTCGACGCAAAGAAGCTCCAATTGGAGGAAGAGCGAACGAAAATTGATAACGCCATAGCAAGCGCTAATGCGGAAAACTCGCCTGGTGGCCACGAAAATAAACTCGCGACCTTGAACACAGACTTAAGCGAAGTCGAAAAAAGTATTCAGGCAATTCAAAATCAGATCAACAGAATTTCCCAGCTTCTTTCATCTTCCAATCTTGTGGACGTACAGAACACGGCACGAGCTGAAATTGATAAACTGGCGAAAAAAGGAAGTATAGAATTTGGGGATCTTCGAGCATTCGTTTATCGCATATACCACCTAAATAGGAAGACGGGTCTCTTTTCCCACTGCCGCAAACATCTTAAGGGTGTATTAGAACAAGTTCATGACTTTCGCCAGAACGAACTGCAGCACGACGTAACTATAAGGGAGAAGATGGTCGACGCTGCTGTTGGGTTGGCTAGCTCGATAGAGGATAGTGACGCTGCAAAATTCGCATTTTGTCATCTGCTCCCGGATGCACAGGTTCGACGCGAATGTATCTCCAATCTCAGGAAGCTGACCAAACCCATCAAGATACCGCCCCCATCTCCGAAACCAGCAGTCCCGCCGCAGAAGCAAGAGATGCCATCTGAGACTGCTGATGTGCCCGGAACGATTGCCATTACGCAACAAGACTTGAATCGTCTAAAGGCTGCGCTTCCCGAGTTAATCGCGGAATTAACCAGATTGGATGCTTTTAAGGGCGACAAGATTGCGGCTCCTGTCCAGGAAAGCCCGGAGCAGCTGGCAGACCCGATTAAGAAACGGTATTACGAGCTAATTGAAAACCAAACGGCCTTGAAGAAGGCACTATTGGAGACAAGTCAGCGTGCGCATTTGGTTCGCTCAACCGTCGCGGAACATGTTGACACAAGACCAACGGAATTGGACGAATTATTGGCTTCATATAATGCTGCAGTCGCCGAACGGGAGCGAGTCGACGATAACGCACGAAAATTCCTTGACGTTAGGATAGAGTCTTTTGTTAAGCAAGCGGGTGCGATTCAACTCCTCACGACATCGCGAGTGAAGGAGGTCGCAGACGCGAAGACGGATGTGAGTGAGTTGATAACCAAAATTGAACAACACAACGCAGGCGTAGCGGCATTCAAACAGACCTAGTGTCAATGATGCCCTAAACAGGGGACTGATATGCCTGTCAGTGAGAAGAAAAATTCTGAATCCGAGGCTGATCAAAACGGGCGAGAGGAACAGAGAGGGATGGATTCGCTCCGAAAGCGTTCGCGTAAAGCGAAGCGCAGCAATGGTGAGTCTAGTTCAAGTACGGAGAGCAGTTCGAGCGGCGAGACGGGTTCGCAAGAGGAGACTGGTTCGCAAGATGAGACTGGTTCGAGCAGAGAGAGTGGTTCCAACTAGAACGGGTTGTGGCTGAGACTGCGAGTACGCCTCGCGGGGGAGATTGGAACATTGGCGTCTGTCATCGTTCCTCGATACTCACGACGCTCAAGCCCTTGAAGCGATTGAAGTCTCGATCCTGTGTTACCAGCTGCAGCACGCCGCTCTCCCGGCAGACGGCAGCGATCTGGGCATCGATGACTAGATTGCCTACGGCGTTCGCCTCGCGATATCGCTTCGGCCAGGAGGGCCGGGTATTCCGTGCCGTGACAAAGCACCGTCACCCGCGCCGAAGCCAGAAGCCCGGACAGTGCCTCGCTCGCTTCCTCCGCCGTGTGCGGGGCATGAAGCAACCGCGGGTGCGTGATTACGCGAACGAACTCCCCGATGCAGAACACCCGCATCGCCCAGCGGGAGGGTGATTCCGCGAGCGCCACGACACACGCGTGAGCCGCGTCATGCTTTGGCGAGTGATGGCGATGCGTATGAACGAGAACGTTGGTGTCTACGGCGATCAATCCCGCCCGTCCATTTTCTCGTAAAGCAGGCCGCGATCGCCGAGGTCCACGCCGGCGAGTGCAGGGCCCCGCTTCGTCAGAAGCGTGGCCCGAAAATCGTGCATGGGACTCCGTGCGGTCCAGAGATAGTCCCGCAGGGCGCACTCGATCAGGCGGGTCAGCGTTTCGCCGTCCTCAACCGCACGCGCCTTGGCCGCACGTATCAGACGATCATCGAAGTTGAGCGTCGCCTTCATATAGAAATATCTATTCCTGTTGGCCCTCGCGTCAACTTGCTTGTCGACACAGCCGACACTTCGGAGTCCCAAGACAGTCCAAGCGGCGAGCGCCTTCAACACACACCGTGCAGGTTCTGGCACAAATCTCGTTCATGCGTCCGGCGCCCCGGTTTGGTTCGCTGCCCCACCTTCATCGTTGATTGCCTGTTTCAGTGATGAAGCGATCCGCTCCGACGCCCGCTGCAGCGGATCGTCCGCGAGATGCGCGTACCGCGCTGTGGTCTGAGCCTGGGTGTGGCCGAGGATTCGCCCCACCATCGGTAGGCTTTCTCCTCCCATTACCGCCTCCGAGGCGAACGTGTGCCTGAGATCATGGATGCGAACATCCTCGAGCCCGGCCGCTTTGCGGACCCGCCTCCACGGCTTCTGCAGGTCCGTCAGGTGCGCGCCCTCTGCGGTTCCGATGATGACATGGGGGTTGCCCTCGACACGCTTCGTCCCGGCCAGAACCTCCAGCGCCGGCCCGTTGAGGGGGATCGTCTTGGCACCCGTCTTCGAATCCGGCAAGTGGATACGGTGCCCCCGGATGTGTTCCCACTTTAGCGTCTGGATCTCCGACAGCCGTGCCCCGTGTAGAGCAGAAGCCGAAACGCCGTCACCGCCGATGGCGCGAACGACTCTTCCTCATTCAGTGCCTTGCCCAGACGCGCCAGTTCGTCCGCCGTCAGGAACCGCTCACGCTTCTTCTCCTTGTACTTGCGGACGTGATAGCACGGATTTGAGCGATCCGACCTCAGGCCCCAGGCCTCCGCCTGGTTCATCATCTTCGACACCACCCCCAGCGTCCGGTTGGCCTGATAGGGCTTCTCCCGCATCTCGTGGTGCAGCGCCGCGACGTCGTCACGTCCCAACGCCGTTACCTTGATCGAGCCCAGGGCCGGCAGGATGTAGCGCTCCACGGCATGCCGGTACTCCACCCGAGTTCGCGCCTTGCAGTGATCCGGGACGTATTCCTTTAGGAACCGCTCGGCGAGCTGGGCCACCGTGGGAGACAGGCGCTCGGCCTCCTTCTCCTTGTTCGGGTTCCTGCCCTCGTCGATGTCGGCGATGATCTTGCGGGCGCGCGCCTTGGCCTCGTCGAAGGACAGGACGCCGTGGCGTCCGATCTGCACCCGGATGGTCTTGCCGCGCCTGAAGGTCTGGGCGATGTAGCGTTTGCCGCCGTTGGGATACACCCTGGCGCCGAAGCCCTTCAGCTGGTCGTCCCAGACGAAATACTCCTTTTCGCGGGCGGGGAGGGCGTCGATGTGTCGCTTGGTAAGTCGGGGCATGAATCCATCTCGGAATGCATTCGGAACTTTACTTTCGGCACTTCCTGTCTACTCTAGTCCGTTCGGGGCCGCAAGAGAGAGGATGGAAGCCGTTGGAAGATATGAAGAAAGTAACCTCCAGTCCGTTCTAGTCCGATCCTGGCCGCTGCCGATGATCTACCTCATAACCTGAAGGTCGTAGGTTCAAATCCTACCCCCGCAACCAAATAACGCCGCTAAATCAACAATTTAGCGGCGTTTCTCTTTGTTTCATTTTTCGCTCTATCAGGTTGGGAATCTATTGGGAATCACACGGACGCAATCTCCAGTCCACTCCAGACCGCTTGGGACCTGCTAAGCACGACGACTCGGGCGCTCGGTGCTCGCCGGTTCGGACTGCGGCGGCGTGCGCGCGGCGTTGCTCGCGATGCATCGCTCGCCCTTCTGCGTTCGCTCGACCCCACCGCCCTCCCCGGAGTTGGAGGCCGCTTCAGCCCGTACCAGCCGCTGCAATGTTCGGATGGATACGGCGTTGTTGGTTGTTGGCGGCCAGGCTTTCGTATCTTGCGGAGACGGCAGCCTGACGCTGGAGCCGCGCGCAGACGACGGCACCCGCGCTTGGGCGCCGGGGGGATCGACTGCGCGGCGTCGCGGTCGACGGCGGCAGCGACGACCTCACAGTGGCGGTGAAGACCGACGCCATGATCGTGCGCACCGTATCCGACGCGGTCTCCGGGCCAGACGGCAACATGGCGGCTGACGAGCCCGAGGTGACGCGCCTCAGGCTCGGGCTGGAAGGATCGCTGCCGCTGCCTGCGGATTCCGGCGGCTCGGTACTGACGCCGAGCCTGGAAATCGGCCTGCGCCACGACGGCGGCGACGCGGAGACCGGCCTCGGTGCAGATATCGCCGCCGGGATCGCCTGGGTCGACCGACAACGATAACGCGCCGCCGGAGCATGCCGTCGGCATCCGTGCGACGTCCCGCTTCTAGGCTGTCAGGAGACCTTCGCCGGATGGTTAGAGTGCCAGGCGAACTGGTGGAAGGGTAGCGGGTGAAAGTCCCGCGAAACGAAAGGAGTAGCCAGCCACGTTTCTCCGCGAGCCGTGCATCGTCGGCCGTGAGGCCGGGGGTGAAGCGTCGGTAGCGGTGCATGCGGG
>JAJDTX010000193.1 GCA_022826925.1 Bryobacterales bacterium | reverse complement strand
CAGAAGAAGCACATTGATTGAAAGGATGAAATGCGCAATACACGAAACAAACGTGGCACTACACAATCTGCAATTTGGAGAGTTTGCGGCCGTAAACCGTTTAAACTACGTACCGACCCGAAAATTACTGTCGAAGATGAGCAAGGCACAGAGGGCGACCTGTTCGACAGGTTCAACGGCTTCGCCCCCGAGGCCAAGTACGACTGGTACCACCACGAGGGGAACTGGTCAAATCGCATGATTCGGGGCAACTCGGTTGATGTTATGGCCTCGCTTGCCGTCAAGGAGAAACTGGCCGGCCAGGTGCAGATGGTCTTCTTCGACCCTCCGTACGGTATCAGCTTCGACAGCAACTACCAGCCCAGCACCCGCAAGCGAGATGGGAGCGCACCAGTCGAGGCGGCCCCCCGTAAAGCATTCCGGGACACTTACATCAACGGCCTGCATTCCTATCTGGACACGATTTTCAGCGTGGCCGTCCACGCGCGAGCGCTGCTCACCGAATCCGGCAGTTTCTTCCTCCAGATGGGTACCGAGAATGTTCACCGCCTGTCCCTCGTCCTAGACGAGGTGTTCGGGGCTGAGAACCGTATCGCTACGATCGCGTTCGCCAAGTCCGGTGCAACATCCGCGAAACAGCTACCCCAGGTCGCGGATTGGCTGCTCTGGTACGCGAAGGACAGGGAACGCGTTAAGTTCCACCAGCTGTACGAGCCACTTACACGCAAAGAAAAGCTCGCCCACATGAGTTCCTATGCCATGGTTGAGTTGCCCGACGGAACCAGCCGGAACCTAACAAGAGCGGAGCGGGAGGATCCGGACAAGCACCTTCCCGAGGACGCACGGATGTTTCAGCGGATGCGAATTGCATCCCAAGGCGAATCCAAGACTGGACGGTCTAAACCCTATTGCTGGAACGGGAAACTCTATCCGTGCCCGCCTGGCCGGCACTGGGCTGTTAGCCCCGACGGCCTAGATGTTCTTGCAGACCAAAAACGTCTTATCGCTACTGATGGAGGAGAGCTTAGGTGGAAGGTCTACGAGGACGAGGTTCCCGGCAGGAAAATCCACAATCTCTGGCCGGAACAGCAGTCGCCGAGCGACATGCATTATGTGGTGGAGACGGCGGAAGCGACTGTTGAGCGCTGCATCTTGATGACTACGGATCCGGGAGATCTAGTTCTCGACCCGACCTGCGGATCGGGCACAAGCGCCTTGGTCGCAGAGCGCTGGGGACGCCGCTGGATCACGACTGACACGTCAGCCATCCCGATTGCGCTGTGCCGCCAGCGCGTGCTCTCGGCCGTGCACAAGTGGTATCTCACCCTTGATGACGCCGAGGGCCAGGCGGGAGAATCGGAGCTTGCGGGAGCCAAGGTCAAGACATCTGGGCAATCCGGTTCCAATCCGGCGTCCGGATTCGTGTACGAGCGCGTACCGTATGTTTCGGCTGCCCACCTTGCCTATAACGAGCCCCAGAAATCAACGTTGCTATTCGACAGGCCGCTTGTAAGAAAGGGCGTCCGCCGAATCAGCTCGCCATTTACCGTCGAATCTCACTCACCCTGGACCTATGTTTCGCCGAGCGCCCCAGAGGGCGATGCGCACGCTAGCGAGCGCGATCTTGGAATCCGCGAAAACGTAATGAAGGCCTTGGAATCCGGCGGAATCCCGATTCCTAGCAGCACTCCCGGCCGTTGGCACTTCGACGGCATCGAGGCTTGGGTCGATGGCTCAACAAATATTGGCATCACGCACTCAGCTACCCTGCGCAGCAGCGGAGAGCGAATAGCGCTCGCGCTGGTGCCCGATGATCGAGCTGCCAGCGCAGCGATAGTGGATCGCATGGCAATCTACGCAGCTCGGAATGGATTCGACAAGCTGGTGGTCATCGCCTTTCACTTCGAGCCCGGAGTGGATCGCGAGAAGCGCGGGAAGCTGGAAATCCTAACCGTCCGCGCTAATCGCGACCTGACAGTCAGCGAACTCGCTGCCAGCAGGGCGGACAACGCTTTCGTCTTGGTGGGCGAGCCAGACGTGGAAATCAAGCAGCTCGAGGATGGCCGTTACCAAGCTCGGATCGAGGGCTACCAAGTCTACGACCCCGGGCTGGGCAATGTCCATCCCACCGGGAAGGCGTCCGACATCGACTGCTGGATGATGGACACCAATTATGATGGCAAGTCCTTCTTCGCCCGGCGCATCCACTTCCCCGACAAAGCCAGTGACAAGCAGATCGGAAGATTCCTGAGAGAGCTCTCACGCCGCATCGACCCGAAACAGTGGCAGTACATGACATCGCTGACTTCGGCTCCCTTCGAGCGGCCGAGCACTGGGCGTATCGCTGTCCGGATCGTCACCCAGTTCGGTGACGAGATGCTGACCGTACTGCCAGTGGAGACGGAATGAGTCCCGCCGAGCGCGGATCCTCTCTCACTCGTGCGAATCGTCCGATTGCCCTGTCCGGGGCCGTGCGAGTCTCGATCCCAGCATCGATCGAGCAGCCGGAGTCCTTGTGAGGTCGTATTCGCGAACCAACACATCGGCTGGGATGTTCCACTTGCCTGACAAGGCGCGGATCATCGACAGGGTCAGGGGACGACGGCGGTTTAGCACCTCAGAGGCATGCGGCTGAGATCCAATCAGGGCGGCGAAGTCCCTTTGCCGGAGACCGCGTACTTCCATATGCTGTTCGATCGCAGAAATGGGGTCCGGCGCCTCAATTGGCCAGCGCTCGGCTTCGTACGCCTCTACGAGCGTGACCAGCACCTCGAGCTCGTCGCCCTCGGGTGTGTCTGGCGCGGCGGCCATAAGACTGTCGATTGCAGTCAAGGCTGCGTCGTAGTCCGCGTTGCACTTGATGGGCTTGATCGTCATGGTGAACCGTCCTATACGAGAGGCATCTCGACGCTAGACCTCACCGCTGCGGATCGGTTCGGCCAGATTGTCGGTGGCTCGCCAGCTCACGGCCATGATCGTGAGCGTGGGATTCTTCTCCGAGGCTGTCGGAAAGGCCGATCCGACATCGGCGTCGTAGTCCCGCGCCATGCCTACCGCCAGGGCGCGCCGGGGGCCCCGAGCGCCAGCAAGTTGGCAAAAATGCGCACGGCCCCCGGCACCGCATACGGCAGTTGCCGGTACCACGCGTAGGCGCAGTAGACGTAAAGGCCCTTGCCGTGCCGGGCGACCAGCCAGCCGCCACGTTGAGGCGCCTGGCCGGTATCGTGCGTTTCTAGCAACGGCACGTAGCGCTCGTCCCATTCGACGAGGAACTTCGATCCACGCTGCTCGACCCAGCCTCGAAAGTCGCCTTGGGTGATGCGGTTAGGCCAAGTGAAGACAGGATTGTCTGGCTGCAAGATCGCTACGGGCGAATCCTCCTCGCTGACTTCTTCCGGGCGCCGCGTCATCTTGTAGGGGAAGGGGCCGAAGTTCTGGTCGAACTCGGGAGTGTTGTACTGCACCACGAACACCCCGCCGGTTTCGACGTACTTGAGGAGCCTGGCGTTGTGGGCCTTGAGATCGTCGCGTACAGCGTACGCGCGGATGCCGGCGAGGATCGCATCGAACCTAGATAGGTCCCCGGAAGCCAGCTCGTCCGCGCCGAGCAGCGTGACCTGCGCTCCCAACTGCTTGATGGCCTCGGGCACGGCATCGCCCGTGCCGGCTACGTATCCGATGTGCAACCCCGGCACCGTCGCCGCATCGACCACGCGGGCCTCGTGCCGGGCGGGCCTCGACAAGTACGCCGTCTCGAGCCCGGGGTAGACGATCCGCCGAAAGCCAACCGCCGATGTGCCGTCGCCGTAGCGCGCCGCGGCGGTGATCGGATAGGTACCCGGCTCCGCATCGGCCGCAGGGCGGATGGCAAACTCTACCTCTGCGATCTCGCCTTCGCGGCGAAACGCGAACTGCTGGGCGCTCTCGGCCGTCGACCACCCTCGCGGCAGATCCAATTGCACTTGCCCCGCCACCGGCGCGGACGAATTGCTGCGCAAAGACACTGCCAGCTGGTACGCGCCGCTTCCGGCGACGATCACGCCCGCGTCGGTGGCGAACTCCACTGACACTGCCGGACCCACGGCCAAGTCGCGGCGACGCTGGATCCGCTCCGCGTCTATGTAGCTCGCTTGAGCCGCCGCCGAGAGGTGCAGCGGCGTTCCGTCGACGCGATAGGAGCAGCTGACCCGCAGCGGCGGTTGGGGCAGCGCCAGGCTCCAGTGCTCCTGGGCCGTATCGTTGTAGGACAGATCCCAGACCGACGCCCGACGCCACGGCACGGCAGAATGCCCGGCGTCCTCCGGCACCGTCACGCGAAAGCGCGATCCGTCCAAGGGTTCCACTCCCCATCCGGCCGGAGTTTCGACGCCGCATGCAACTCCCTCCGGTAGATCGCCGGCCGCGATCAGCCGGGCGGTGACCTCGATCGTCTGCCCGGGAGTGGCGATGTTCACCGTCTCGAACGGTAGGAACGACGAGGAGCGCTCGGCGGACTGCTCCGGTTCGACGAGAAAGGCTAGCCGCAAGCCCAAGGCTTGCGCCACGGCGGCCTCGAACAGAGCCTCGCGCCGTGCCAAGAACGCCGCATCAGAGGACAGGCGCGCATCGCGGACGGCACGGAGCCCGCGCAGCAGGTCCGGCACGCATCCCTCTGGGTCGCCAATCGTGCCGAGCCTCTCCGCGGCAGAACGGGCGGCCTCCGCCACGCCGCGCGGGAGCTCGGCTTCGATCCGGTCGAAGATCGATTCCTCGCGCTCCGCCATGCCAGCCGCAGATTCCAACAGCTTGTAGCGCCTAATCGATGGTCCGGGAGCCGCGATCGCCGAGCCGGCGCCCTGGGAGCGCTGGAAGCGCAGCCCCAAGCGCGCCATTTCGGCGTAAGTCATTCCCAGAGCGGGATCGTACAGGCCCGAATCTATCGCCACCGTCCAGTCTTGGCCGTCGCGCCTGTTGTTGGCATACAGCTTCAACGGCCGCCAAGGCTGGCCGACGTCCGGATAGCGCGAGGAGTCCCCGGCCGCTCTATACGCCTCTTGGGCCAGCAATCCGGCGGCTTGATGGTGGCCGTGTCCGTCAGGGGGCCCTCCCTGGAACCGTGACAGCACGATATGGGGCCGAACCTCCCTGATGATCGCCACCAGATCGCGAGTGACCTCGTCGCGGTCCCACTTCGAGAGAGTTTCCCCCAATGTCTTCGAATAGCCGAAGTCGGTGAAGCGCGTGAACCGCAAGTCGGCTCCGTAGTACTGCGCCGACTTGCGAAACTCCAGCGTGCGCAAGATCCCCAGCGCGTCGAAGAAGTCACCCGTGACCAGGTTCGCGCCGGATTCGCCGCGGGTGACCGACGCGATCACGACCTCGGCGCCGAGCCCGCGGCTCAGGTATGTGAGTGTTGGGCCATCCTCGTCGTCCGGGTGTGCCACGATGTGCAGCACGCGAAATGGAGAGGCCAGTCGCCGCATTGTCTGGGCCAACCCGCTGATACCTTGATCCTGCGGCAACACATCCTGGCCAAGCGCGCCCAGACAGGCAAGCAGCGTAAGGGTCGCAACGCGCATGGTCGAATCCTAGCAGCCCGTCCGCGCATCCGTTGGCGTGCCGGGGACTGGCTCGGCCGAACTCTCGGCTGAAAGCGCTCTGGCTGACGCGCCAAGTCCCTACGCAATAATGTTGCAGGCTGGAGCTTGCCACCGGCAATGGCGGACTGGGGCCCATCGATCTTACGCCGGCTAAGAACCGCTCTTGCGCGATGCTGGCCAGTCTTGCGCTGGTGCCTACCCGGTACGTTGGTCCTGGTGCTCGTTACCGCGTGGGCAATGTACCTGTCGGGCGGCATGACTGCCGTCGTGGGCTGGCTGGCGCTGGTGACGGCGGGCCAGACGCTCGCCCCTGTCTCGCTCATGGCGCTGCTCGCGCACGCCTTGCACAAGCGGCGCTTCAGCCGCCCGATGCAAGTGACGTTCGGACTGGCGGCAGTAGCCTTCTGGCCCGCCCTGTGGGGATTCGGAATCCTCACCATTACCTTCCCTTTCAGCTTGGAGACTTCTTCGCCCGCTGCGACCGTTCGCTTGCCCTCCAACGAAGAGCTGCGCGTCGGCTGGGGCGGGAACAGCCTCGCCACGAACTATCACGCCGCCTTTCCCGACCAGCGCTGGGCCTACGACCTTCTGGTCGAACCGGCCATGCAGGGCAGCGAGGACCTCGCCGACTACGGCTGCTACGGCACTCCTGTCGTAGCGCCCGCTGCAGCGACCGTCACCATGGCAGTAGACGGGCTGCCGGATCACGTACCGGGCAAAGCGAGCCTGGATATAAGGAACCCGGCCGGCAATTCAGTGGCGCTCGAGCTCGACAGCGGGACCTACCTGCTGATCGCGCATCTGCAACAGGGCAGCGTGCTGGTGAAGCGCGGCGACCGGGTCGAAGAGGGCCAGCCCATCGGCGCCTGCGGCAACTCGGGCAATACCAGCGAGCCCCACATTCATATCCACCACCAGCGCCAGAATCCGCGAGGGCGCCCGCTCAACTTTTCCGAAGGCCTGCCGCTGTACTTCCGGGACCACGACGGCCCACCGATGCCGGAAGGCGGCTTGGAAGTCCGGGGCGACAAGATCGTGCCAGCCGGAGCGACCGTCCGCCATGTAGGCGCGCCGTTGCAATAGACGACGCTCCCACGGCTGTCATCGTCGCCACACGCACCGCGGCGCTCAGCGTATCCAGTAGAAATGAGCGACAGAGCCTAGCACGCCCAGAATCGCGGCGGCGCATACCCAAGGCGTCGCCCATGTCGATTCGTCCCGGCCCCAGCGGGAAATCAGCGCCGCGGTAACGTGCCGCTTGGCTAGAAGGCCCAGCGCTTGGGATGCCAACAGATAGCACGCCATGATCTCGTTCGCCCGATACCAAGCTTCCGGCGAACTCATGGAACGGGGCGTGCGGAATCCGTAGTACGGATTCGGCGGCACCCATCCGAACAGCAGCGGCAGCGCGGTGGCCGCGATGATCGCCGCTACCATCTCGGCCCGGTATTTCTCCCACACCAGGCGCACGAAGGCCGCTCCGAAGCCGGATGGCGGGATGAGCCGACGCACGAGACGCAGTCCGCTAGCCGGCCCGGTGCGCAGGCGCGAGCCGGGCTTCATCCAGTTGACGCGGAGTCGAACCGCGGCGCTGCTGACGGGTCCGCTCAGCGGGCCAGCAGGCGGTCGGCCAGTTCATTGAAGTCCGCGACCTCGAAGTCCGGCTGCAACGCCGACTCCTCGTAGGGCAGTCCGTAGCGGTTGACATAGGCGCCGCGGTATCCGCAAGCCCTCGCCCCTAAAATGTCGAACGCATGTGCCGCGACCATCATGATCTCCCCCGGCTCGCACCGCAGCTCGCCCGCGGCCATCCGGTACACCGAGGGATGCGGCTTGAAACGCCCCACGCTGTCCACCGACAGGCTGCGATCGAATGTCGCTTCCACGTTGTTGGCCGCCAAGTGCTCCACCAAGTCGCGATCGCCGTTCGAAAGCGCCACCAGGCGATAGCGCTCGCCCAGCCGTAACAAGCCGGTCTGTGCGTCGTCGAACGGACGCAGGCGCTCGAACACCTGCAGCAAGTCCCGCACGCCGTCCTCCGTATACGCCACGCCGTGGCGCTTGAGCGTGTGCTGCAGCGCTCGGCGGGCGGAGTCGAGGTAGCCTCTGTGCCCCAACATCAAAATCGTGTCCTGATGCTGCTCGAGCCGCTGGCGCGTCCGCCAGTCAGCCCACACCGCGGACGCGTCGGCCTCCGCTCCAGCTGCGGCCAGGAATCCGCGCACTGCCGGAACGATGGAGCCCGACAAGTCCAGCACGGTGCCGAACATGTCGAAAGTCAGTGTGGTGACGCGCTCGAGGGGCCGCTGCATGGATTCCCGATGGTACCGAACGGCAGGCGACGACTACTCTTGTGCCCCGTCGAACGGCTTGCGGAACGCGGTCCCGACGGGCTGCGGGCCGCCCTTGCCAGGCTCGCGCAATTGTCTGAGCTTGAGGCGCGCGATCTTGGCCCAGGGACTGGACGAATCGAATTGGAGGTAGGCGCTCCAGTGCCGCGCGGCCTCGGCCGAGCGCTGGAGGCGCTCTTCCACCAGCGCGAGGTTATAGTGCGCGTCGGCATAGTCGGGGCAGTAGCGCAGGGCGTCGGAGTAATGCTGAACGGCTTCTTCCAGCCTGCCGGAGGCATCGCAAACGTTCGCTAGGTTGTAGTGCGCCAGGGCATAGTTCGGGTACAGCCGCAGCGCGTCGCGGTAGTGTTGCTCGGCTTGGGCGGTCTCGCCCTGCCGGAATTGCAGCGTGCCGAGATTCACCAATGCACCGGCCGCCGCAGGATCGCGTTCGAGCACCTTGCGATAGAGCCCGACAAGCTCCGGCACGGGCGCGCCGCTGTTCTCCAACTCAAGGGCGCGCTGGAACAGCTCTTCACCGTCCAAGGCGGGCTCGCCAGACCGCATCGGGCTGCTCTGGATCTCGACGACGGAAGACTGGCGCAACTGCTCGACATCGAACTTGAGCAACAACTGGCCGGTCAGCGCCTCGATCTTCTCGCCCGGCAGCTCGAACGCGATGCGGCGGCCGTACAAGACGATCTTGAGCTCGCTCAGCGGCTCCCGGACGGAGGCGAGGCGGTGTCGCAAGTGCTTGAGCGCCTGCTGGATGCGCTTCGCCGAGATGCGCTCGGTGCTCAGCCCTTGCAGCGTCTTGAGCGAGATCAGATCCGCGAAGCTGTAGCTCTGCTTGACCTCGGTCAACCCAGCGCGCTCCCACGCGCGCAAGCGGTTCTCGTTGATCCCCAAGATCCGCCGAATGCCAGACCGCGAGTAGCGCTCGGAAGCCTTGCCAGACTCCACGCTGCGAGTATAACGCAGGGCGGTCCCGCTCCCGGACTCGTCCCGGGCGCGCGGCCGACACCGCTAGCGCTCTTTGATCACGGTCTTCGCGGCCAGCGCTCCGAAGCCGCCGGCCCCGGCCACCAGTACCGTGGCCTCTACCAGGATCGTCAAGGCCATCGCGCCCCAGAATACGGTCGGATCCTCGAGTGCGGTAGCCGCTCCGGCGATGATGGGCGAATCTTGCGCCTGCTCCTGCAATGCCTCCAGAAAGGCCTCTTGGCCCGGCCCGCCCAGCACCGCCAGTTGCGTGACGAGCGTCGGAAGGTAGCACAGCAGGCCTGTCAGCGCCCCCACCCCGAATCCGTGCCACGACCCCGAAACCGGCGCGACCCTCTGCTCGAAGCGCCTCACCGCGTAGTACGCCGCCAGCCACACGACCCCGATGCCCAGCATCGCCGCGGCCAAGCCCAAGCCAAACAGCGAGACCAGCGCGCTGAGAAGGAAGCGCAGGGACATGCCCGCTATGGCGGGGAGCCCGACGGCTCTTAAGTAGTCTCTTGAGGTCAGCTCCTGAGGTGCCGGCTCGGGTTGCGCCGGCGGTTCGAACGGCACTGCGGGCTCGCCCAGGCCGGGTATCAAGGGCCGCCCGCAGCCGGGGCAGAACGAAGCGCCCGGAGGCAGGGGGCTACCACAGGTGCAACGGGTGGCCATCTTGCTGCTAGCGCCTTCGGCGGCAAGGCTCTGCACACGGCACCGTGCCGGGCCTGCCGCCTGTGATCTCAATTGTAGGCCCGGCTGCGACCGGGCCGGACTGGCCGGGAGTCTCCGCCGAACGCAGTCCGCTCAAGCGCCAGAAGTGCGAATGACTCGCAGCAACTGCTCCCGGCACCCCTGCGCAGCCCCCGTGAAGCGCACCCCCGAAGCCTCACCGGCGCACAGATCTCAAGAGTCGATTTGGTCAATAGAAGAGGAGGTTGTGGCCAAAGATGGGGATCTCGCCCGCCTCTACCATTTCGATCCACATAGGCAGCAGTCTCCTTCCTTTCCCCGAGCGCCAGAACGTCGAGCACAACTCCAAGTACGAAACGACAGCTTCCGTCTCCCCGCGTTCTAGCAATTGCTGGGCAAGGACCATGTTGGGGCCCCGGTCGTACAGGCGCGGGGACTCAGGCGATCGGCCGGCGTCGAGGAGGTGGTCCTTCGCTTGCTCGAGCTTGCCATCGGCAAGCGCGATCATGCCGAGAATGAGGTGGCCGTGGTGGATCCGATCGCCCAGTCCTCGGTCATCGGAACGCTGGCGCAGCATGGCTTCCGCGTATGCGCTCGCTTTCGAAGTCTGTCCAGCGCCCCAGGCCGTCCACGCCAGATACCTCAGGAGGGGGTCTTCATGTTCCGACCTCGAGAGTTCGTAAGCACGCTCGTACTGGTGGAGCGCCCGGGCGGCTGCCACAGGGTCTGGTCCTCCTAGCCCGCCCCCAACAACCAATTGGAGAATGTCCCGCTGGTACAGGTCTCCCAATTCTCTCGCCCAACGCGGGTTCGCCCCATCCATCGCCTGGATGCGCTCGAAGACTTCGATCGCGAGCGCTGGGTCGTTGCGCCTGTAGAATTCCGCAACATTCTTCAGCACCTCTAGGTTCCTTGGCATCCTCTCCAAGTGCTGCGACCATGCCGCCCTCGCCAACGCGTAAGTCTCTTGATCTTCGTGCTGCCAAATGCTGCATTCGTATCGAGAGAGCACCTCCGTTTCGGGAGCGTTCCGTATCATCCACAGCAGATGCGCCTTCCAGCGCTCAAACATTGCCCGCTTCAGGCGTGCTTGGAAGTTGCCACCTCGTTCCTTCGTCGAGTATTGGCGGCGGTAGTAGGCGATGAGCTGGACCCTGGCAGCTAGATTGCCAGGGGCCTCCTCAAGCTGCTCTTCCCGGGCGGAGGCCGCTTCATGCGCGAGTCTCCTGCCTGCCGTGAGTTCGGAGCGCAGGTCTTGGGCGGGGGCCAAGCCGTAGAGTCCGCCATAGGCCAGCAACCCAGCCAACACCAGTAACGACCGGCCAGACATCCCGAACATTCGACGAAGTCGAATTCTCCGCTTTAGCCGTATTGGACGCCCGAGAAGAACCGCAGGTTCCGCTTTGGACCATCATCGGGATGGCTCTTCCGAGCGGGAAGCCATCCGACGAACGGGGACTATCGTACCCAGCTCAATCGTGATGCCCAGCCGAGACTTGGCGGGCCTGAACAGCGATCTCGGCAGACCGCTGCCACCTCAAGAGCCGGAAGTGCGAATGACTCGCAGCAACTGCTCCCCGTACTTCTTCGCGACCGCAGGCCCGACACCGGGCACGTCAAGCAGCTCCTCTTCGTTCGAAGGCTTGCGATCAACCAAGGCGTTCAATGTGCGATCGGGAAACACGCGAAACGCAGGCATCTTGCGTCTTCCCGCCTCGGACTTTCGCCAGGCTCGCAGCGCGGAGGAGATCAGCTCGTCAGAATCGTCGCGGGCCGGGGTCTCTCCCAAGCCAAACTGCTTCGTGGCGCGGCTGCCATTGCGCCTTGCCGCCGAGCCAGCCTTGGCGCCCTTTCTCGGCCGCGGCGCCCGCTTTGCGGGCCCCAGGCCGGCGCCTTCCGCGGGCAGCTTGATGCAACTGCCGAGGCTCGTCGCGCGGCGACCGTCCGGCGTAAGCCAGATGCGGCGGAACTCGATCGACTCGCCCTGCGCGTTGACGAACGAATCGCGGTCGATGCGTGCCAAGTCCGCCCGCTGTAGACCATCCACCAGCCGCTCGAACGTCTTTCGATCCACCTTGCTCGGCTCCACGCTATCGCGAAAGACCTTGCCGACCGACTGCCCGTCACGCTCGCGCAGTGCCTGTCGAATCGTGTCCAGCACCGCCGATTCCTGCGAAGTGGGCGGCCGGAACGTCTTGACGTTGCAGGTCTCGGCGTCGCAGTTGTCGCAATGCTGGCAGGGCTTGAGCGAATCCTCCAAGTCGTCGAAGTGCCGCACCAAATCGAGCATGCGGCACTGGTTGGAGCGGGTGAAATCGCTCACTTGGTCCATCTGCCGCAGCTTGTAGGCGCGCTGCTCCTCATAGCGCGCCCGCCACCCTTGGTCGCCCTTGGTGGCCTGATCGTCGGCGTCGATCCTCACGCCGCCGTGCATCCACAGCTTCTCGAGCGCCCTCTCGAACTGCTCGGGGTCGCCGGAGAAGCTCGCGGCCAATTCGCCGACCGGCAGCTTGGCGGAGCTAAGGCGGTTGAACATCGCTTCGAGCTTGGGCGGCTCGGGATAATCCCGATCCAAGAAGAATTCGTGCGTCTTGCGATCCGCCCACGAGTGCAGCAGGACGGCCTTGGACGGCAGTCCGTCGCGGCCCGCCCGGCCTATCTCTTGGTAGTAGCCCTCGATCGAACCCGGCAGCCCGGTGTGGACAACCGTCCGCACGTCCGGCTTGTCGATGCCCATGCCAAACGCGATCGTGGCGACGATGACTTCAAGGTCTCCGCGCAGGAACGCGGCCTGCACGCGGTCGCGCTCCTCGGCCGGCATGCCGGCGTGATAGGCCGCCGCGGGCATGCTCGACTGCAGCAGCTCGGCCTGCGCCTCGGCGGCCTTGCGGGTCGGAGCGTAGACAATCGCCGGCCGCCGCGAGTCGTCAAGCATCAGCCTTGCCAAGGCGGCGGGACGGAGCGAAGGCACGAGTTCCACGAGTTCGATCTGCAGGTTCTCGCGCCGGAACCCATGAATCGAGCGCTTGCAATCCTGCAGGCCCAATTGGTCGATCACGTCGCGCTGGACGATGGGCGTCGCCGTCGCCGTCAGCGCGATCACCGGGGCCGGGCGCAGGGACGGCAAGCGCTCGCGCAAGCGTCTGTATTCCGGGCGGAAGTCATGGCCCCACATGGAGATGCAATGCGCCTCGTCAATGGCGACCAAACCCGGCGTGCGCTTGGCCAGGAACTCGGGAAAGCCCGGCACGGCCAGACGCTCGGGAGCGATGTAGAGAAAATCCAGCTCGCCCGCGACATATTCCTTGCACACGCGCCGCGATTCAAGCCGGTCACGCCCCGAGTGGATCCGCTCGGCCTTGAACCCCTGCTGGCGCAGCTTGTCCGTCTGGTCCTCCATCAGTGCAATCAGCGGGCTGATCACGATCGTGGTGTCGCCGCGGGCGATTCCGGGCAGCTGGTAGCAGAGCGACTTGCCCGCGCCGGTCGGCATTACGAGCAGCACGTCCCGGCCGGCGACGACATCTTGGCAGACGTCCTCCTGGTTGGGGCGGAAGCCGGCGTGCCCGAAGCGCGATCGCAACAGTTCGCGCAGCCGCTCAGGGGAGACCGCAACCGGCTGCGGCGCGCCTCGCGCAGGAGTCGGCGAGGGTGGCTGGCGGGGCGGAGGCGAACCGGCAGCGCGCCGCTGGAGTGCCGGCTTGGCGGCAGGCGCTCTTTCCTCCGAGCGGCCCCCGGGCGGGCTCACCTGCGGCTCGGGCGCGGCGGCGGGCCTTGCGGATTGGTCGGCTGTGCCCGCTGTCCGCTGCTTCGCCTGCGAGCGCTGGCTGGTGCGAGCGGCGGGCGGCGGGCTCGGCGGCGGCGAGTGCGATGCATCTCGGTCGCTTGCGGAAGCCGCACCGTTGGCCGAACCGCCGACGACATCGCGCACGAACTCCTCGATGCCCCGAATGAACCTGTCGTAGCCGCCATCGCCTCGCTCGATGCTGCGCAGCTTGGCCTCCCACTCTCCGGTCATTTCGGGGCTGCGGACCTTGGGATGAACCAGATCGAGCAGGCGGATCCCCTTTTCGGTGGCTCGCAGGGTCTTCTTCTCGCGCTCGATGTAGGCACGCTTCAGGAGCGTCTCGATGATCGAGGCGCGGGTTGCCGGCGTGCCGATGCCGCGCTCCTTCATGGCGTCCGAGAGCGCTTTGCTGTCAAGCGTCTTGCCCGCCGACTCCATGGCCGTCAGCAAGGTCGCGTCCGTGAACCTCGGCGGCGGCTTGGTCCGCTTCTTGACTGTCTCGGCCGCTTGCACCTCCACCCTCTGGCCCTGGCGCAAGCCGCTCGGCAGGTCCGGCTCGGACTTGGGTTCGCGCTTGTTCGCCGGCGCGACGTCGAGCAGCTTCCAGCCGGGGTCGTCAACGGCTTTTCCGCTGGAGAGGTATTGATCCTCGTCGGCCTTGTGCACGACGCGCGTGATCACGCTCGTGGACGAATAGCGGTGTTCCGAGTGCCACGCCTGCAGGAAGCGGCGATTGATCAGGTCGAGCACCTTCGCTTCGGCCGACCCATCGCGCACGCCGCTGGCGGAGCCGGTCGGAATGATGGCGTGGTGATCGGTAACCTTGGCGTCGTTCACGAATCGCCCGGGCAGCGGTTCGGTGCCCGTGCCGGGCGCTAGCAAGGACTCGTCGTAGCCTCGCGCCACGCGCGACGCGATCTGCGGCGCTTGGCTGGCAACATCGCTGGAGAGGAAGCGGCTGTCGGTGCGCGGGTATGTGATCGCCTTGTGCTTCTCGTACAGCGCCTGCGCTATCCCGAGGGTGCGCTCGGCGCTGAACCCGTACAAGCGGTTGGCGTGGCGCTGGAGCTCGGTGAGGTCATACAGGCGTGGCGGAGGCTGGCGATGCCGGGTCCGCTTGACCGAGACGATGTCGGCGCGTCCGGCCCGGGCCCGCGCGACGATTTCCGCCGCTTCCTTGCCGTCTGCCGGCAGCCTCTGCTGCCGCTTGCCCTTCTCGAGCCGGAAGAAGACGCCGCGGTAGCGCCGTCCCTCGCCTGCATCGAAGTCGGCGTGGACCTCCAGGTAGTCCTCGGGCACGAAGTCCCGGATGGCGATCTCTCGCTCCACCAGCATGGCCAAGGTCGGCGTCTGCACCCGCCCGACCGAGAGCACCTCGCTGTGCGCGTGGTCCAGCGTGTAGGCCCGCGTGAGATTCATGCCGACCAGCCAGTCGGCGCGGCTTCGCGCACGCGCCGCCGCCGCCAAGTCGTCGTACCCGCTGGCGGGTTGCAAGTTCTGGAAGCCGCGCCGGATCGCATCCTGCGTCAGCGACGAGATCCAGAGCCGGTCCACCGGCTTGGACGAGCCCGATGCGGCGTAAATCTGGCGGAAGATCAGCTCGCCCTCGCGGCCCGCGTCGGTGGCGCAGACCACCCGCTCGATCTTCGGGCTGTTGAGGATCTTCTTGACAACGCCGAACTGGTCCGCCCGCTCCTCGTCCACGATGAGCGGCCATTCGCCCGGGAGCATGGGCAGCAGCGAACGCCGCCACTCCTTCCATGCCGGATCAATCTGGTGCGGCTCGGCGAGATGGACCAAATGGCCGATCGCCCACGTCACCACCACGCCGTTGCCGTGGAAGAATCCGCTGCCTCGCGCGGTCGCTCCCAGCACCTTCGAAATGTCGCGCGCGACCGAGGGTTTTTCGGCAAGCACTGCACATTTCTGGGGTACCCATTGCGGCACTGGAGCTGAATTCAGTGTAGCGCCCCGCTGGCAGGCGAGAACCCGTCTGGAGCGAGGCGTTGCGCGGGGGCGGCGCTAGGCCGGCGCGTCTCCCGGATACAATCGGATTCGGCCCGCACAATGCGGCACGTCTGTACACAGGAGCGCTCGCCGGCAGGGAGCGGACTGCCGTGAAACGGCTGGCCGATCGCATCCGGCAGGGCGATCCGCGCGCATTGGCCCGGGCGCTCAGCGCGGTCGAGAACCGCTCGGCCGGGACCGATGAGCTGCTGGCCGATCTGCACGATCCCAATTCCCGGGCCCAGCGCTTCGGGATCACCGGCCCGCCCGGCGCCGGCAAGAGCACGCTGGTCGATTGCATCGCGCGCCACTTGCGCAGCGATGGCGCGTCAGTCGGGATTCTCGCGGTCGACCCGAGCAGCCCCTTCAGCGGCGGCGCAATCCTCGGCGATCGAGTGCGCATGCAGCGCCATCACGGCGATTCCGGCGTCTTTATCCGCTCCATGGCAGCCCGGGGGGAACTCGGAGGACTGGCGCCAGCGGTCGGAGACGCGCTGGTCCTGCTGGAAGCAGCGGGTCGCGACGCGGTCATGATCGAAACAGCGGGCGTCGGCCAGAGCGAGGTCGATGTCGTGCACCTCGCGGCTACGGTGGCTGTGGTGCTGACACCCGCTTCCGGCGACGATATCCAAGCGGCCAAGGCCGGAATCATGGAGATCGCCGACGTCTTTGTCATCAACAAGGCCGACCAGCCGGGCGCTGACGAGCTAGAGCGCCAGATCCTTGCGATGACCTCGTTGATCCCCCCTGGACAGCCCAAGCCTCCCGTCGTGCGCACGACAGCCAGCCGCTGCGACGGCATCGAAGAATTGGTCGAGGCCTTGCGACGGACCGCCCGCGCTCCGTCCGATCCAGCGTATTGGAAGCGGCAGCTGCTCAAGCGGCTCAGCGGCGAGCTGCAGTCGATGCTGCTGGACGGCGCGGGCCTCGAGCCGGACCTGGACCGCGCCGCCGAAGCCATCGCCGCGGGCAAGCTTAACCCCTACGAGTACACGCAAGCGATCGCGGGCCGCTTCAAGCAACAATGGAAGCGATGACTGTCGACCACATCGGCATCGCGGTGCGCTCGATCGATCGGGCGCTGGAGTTTTACCGCGACGCCTTGGGCGTGGAGCCGACACACCGCAGCGTGGTCGCCCACGAGAAAGTGGAGGCGGCGCTGCTGCCGGCCGGGGAGGGCCGGATCGAGCTGCTGCAGCCCACCGCCGAAGACTCGGTCATCGCCCGCTTTCTCGAGCGCCGCGGCGAGGGCATGCACCACCTAGCGCTGCAGGTCGCCGACATCGAGGCCGCGGCGGAAGCGATCCGCGAGTCGGGGCGCCGCTTGGTGACGGACCGGGTCCAGATCGGTGCCGAGGGCTACAAGTACGTGTTCGTGCACCCCAGCGAGACTGGAGGCGTGCTGCTGGAACTGGTGGAGCGCGGTTGAAATCCGCTAGGATCAAGCCGCTGTCTCGACCATAGCCGCCCGACCAGCCATGGACTCAGCCAGACGCATCTCACGGCTCGAGGAAGAGAACCGCCGCCTGCGGGCGGCGGTGGAGGAACTCTCGATCCTCAACGAGGTTTCCACCGCCGTGTCGTCGACCTCCTCGCTCGACGCCACGGTGGACTTGATCGTGCAGAAATGCGTCAAGCACCTGCGGGTCGAGCAGGGCGCCGTCCTGCTGTTCGACCGGCGCGAGCAGGGTGCGAGCCTCAAGACGATGGTCCGCAAGATCGAGCAGGACGACTCCCAGATCATCCCCATGCGACTGGGCGATCAGCTCACGGGCTGGATGCTGAAGAACCGCAAGCCGCTGGTAATCAACGATTTCAGATCGGAAGCGCGCTTTCGGGGTGCCGCGGATGGCAACAACATTCAATCGCTGCTGTGCGTGCCGATGATGCTCAAGGGCCGCCTGACCGGAGTCGTGAACGTCTTCAACAAGCAAGGCTCGAGCGGCTTCAGCGACGGGGACCAGCGGCTGCTGAGCATCATCGCGACACAGTCGGCCCAAGTGGTAGAAAACGCCCGGCTGGCGGAAGAGGAAAAGGCTCTGGTCGTGCTTCAGGAAGAACTGCGGCTGGCCCGGGAAATCCAGAAGAACCTGCTGCCGCAACAGCCGCCGCAAGTGCCCGGCTACGTCATCGCCGGAATCTCCGAGCCCGCCAAGCGGGTCGGCGGGGACTATTTCGACTTCTTGGACCTGGGCGAAGACCGTCTCGGTCTGTGCTTGGCTGACGTTTCGGGCAAGGGCATCACGGCCGCGATGCTGATGTCCAACGTACAGGCGACCATCCGCAGCCAG
Source organism: Bryobacterales bacterium (assembly GCA_022826925.1). GTDB lineage: Bacteria > Acidobacteriota > Terriglobia > Bryobacterales > UBA6623 > VXMF01. Next base: position 14,306 of record JAJDTX010000193.1, on the reverse strand, counting down.
GGCCGCTCCTCGCCCGATGTCGCCAGCTGCGTGTCACGCTCTAACGACATGCTGCACGCCAGCACTGACTCCGACAAGTTCGTCACTATGTTCTACGGCGTGCTCGACACGAGCACCCACCGGCTCGAATACTGCAACGCGGGCCATAACCCGCCGCTCGTGCTGCCCGGAGCGGATCGTCCCGAACAGCTTAGGACCGGCGGGCCAGTGCTCGGCGTGCTTCAGGGCTACCCCTACGAGCACGGCGAAGCGGAACTGAGGCCGGGCGAGACTCTGCTGGTCTACAGCGACGGGTTCAGCGAGGCCATGAACGACCGCTTCCAGGAGTTCGGCGACGAGCGCCTGCGCACCTCGGCGCGCGCGCACGCCGCGCTGCCGCCCGAGCAGCTTCTGGGTACCCTGCTGCAAGAGGTCAACGACTTCTGCGGCGACGCGCCGCAGGCAGATGACATGACCATCATGGCGGTCCAGCGGCTGGTGTCTTGAGGGACGCCTCTCCGGACGCTATCGCCCTCGCGATGCGCTCGCTGCGGCGGACGCAGTCGGGGATGCCAAGCCCGGAGTAGCCGTTTCCCGCCAAGTGCAGCCCCGGAAAGCGGAGCAGCCGCTCTTCGATCTGGCCCACCCGCGTGGCATGGCCCACCGAGTACTGGGGCATGGCAGCGGGCCAGCGGTAGGCCCGCGACACCTCCAAGGCAGGTCGGAAACCCATCCGCTGCCGCAGCTCCGCGTCCGCTAGCTCCGCGACCGACTCGTCGCTCGCCCCAACCGCACGCTCGGCGTCCGCACCTGCCAGAAAGGCCCGCAACAAGACCCGGCCCGGCCCGGCCCGGCCTGCGAACTTCGTGTTCGTCCAGGTGCAGGCGGCCAACGTCCCGCGCTCGGCTCGAGGGATCAAGAGGCCGAAGCCGTCCAAGGGATGGCCGAAGCCGCGCTGCGGATACACCAGAGCGACGACGACCGAGGAGGTATAGACGATGCTTCCAAGGCGCTCGGCCAGGGCGCCGTCGACGCCAGCGAGCAGCCTGCCGGCTTCGGGAGCGGGGATCGCGACGATCATGTGGCTTGCGTCCCACGCGCCGCGCTCGGATCGGACTTGCCAGCCGGCGCCGCTGGGCTGCACCGCCCGTACCTCGTCCGCGACGACTTCGCAGGTTTCAGGCAGGTGCCGCCGCAACGCGTCGGTCAGAGAGCCCATGCCCTCCCGCAACGTCAGGAACAGCGGCCCCTGCCGGTGTCGCTCGCGATTCTTCCACACGCCGCGCAGCAGGCTGCCATAGTGGCGTTCGTACTCCACGAAGCGCGGAATCACGCTGTCGGCCGACAAGTTCTCGGGGGGAGAGCCGTACACGCCGGCCAGCAGCGGCTGCGCAAGGTACTCGACCGCCTCGGGTCCGAAGTGGTCCTCTACGAACTCGGCAACGGACCGCTCGGACAGCGTCTGGGGCCGGCGAAACCACTCGCCCGCCATGCGAGCCTTGGATGCCAAGCCGAACAGCCCGCTAGTGGCAGCCTGCCATGGCTTGGACGGCGCCAGCAGCCGCATGCTCTCGGGCAACGGCAGGGGGCGGCCGCGGCGGACGATATAGGTGCGCCGCCTTTCGTCATTCGAGCCGATCACCTGGTCGCCGAGTCCGAGCTCGCGGACCAGATCCAGCATCCAGGCCTTTTCGGCCAGCCAGCTGTCCGGCCCGGCCTCGACCAAGCAGTCACCGAAGCGCTCGGTACGCACGATGCCGCCGAGCCTTTGCTCGCGCTCGATCAGAGTGCAGGGAATGCCGTGCCGCCCCAAGTAGTAGGCGGCCGACAAGCCCGAGACCCCGCCGCCAACGATGGCTACCCGGGACATGCCTATCGCTCGGCGCAGTACTCGCGGACCATGCCCACGGCGGCGCGGACGTGTTCGACGGGTGTCTCGGGGATGATGCCGTGCCCCAAATTGAAGATGTGGCCGGGCCGTCCGTCCGCGGCGGCCAAGACGGCCCGCACCTTGCGGCGCAGCTCCGGCAGGGGCGCCAGCAAGGCGAGCGGGTCCAAGTTTCCCTGAACTGGCGTCTCGTGGCCGAGGCGCTCCCAAGCCACGGCCAGGTCAACGCGCCAGTCCAAGCCCAGCACGTCGCCGCCAGCTCGACAGAACACGTCCAGGAAGCCCGCGTTGCCGGTTCCGAAATGAATCACCGGCACGCCGCCGGATTGGATGCGCCGCACCAACTCCCGCGAATGCGGCAGGACAAAGCGCTCGTAGTCGGATGGGGACAGCGCGCCAACCCAGCTGTCGAAGACCTGGATGGCGCTGGCGCCGGCGGCGACTTGGCTGGCGGCGTACGGCGCCAGCACGGCGACGATGCGCTGCATCAGTTTCCGCCATCCGGACGGGTCGCTCCACATCAGGCTCTTGGTGGCGGCATAATGGCGCGAGCCCCTGCCTTCGATCATGTAGCTCGCCAGCGTGAACGGCGCGCCGACGAATCCGATGACCGGGACACGGTCGTCGAGGTGGCGACGCGCCAGGGCGATGGACTCGCCGACATAGTCCAGCTCCGCAGCGCGCCCGGTCTGGAGCTTGTCGATATCGGCGCGGGAGCGGATCGGCCGCTCGATTCGCGGGCCGTCGCCGGCCACGAACTCCAGCCCGAGCCCCATCGGCTCCAGCGGCAGCAGGAGATCGGCGAAGATGATGGCCGCATCCACGTCCAAGGCGTCGACCGGCTGCCGCGTGACCTCTGCCGCAAGGCGCGGCGTCTTGCAGATCTCGAGGATCGTGTGGTCGCGCCGCAAGGCGCGGTACTCGGCCATATAGCGCCCCGCTTGGCGCATGAACCATACCGGAGTGCAGTCTGCAGACTCGCCGGCACATGCGCGGAGGAATCGCTGGCGCATCGCTCTACTATACCAAAGAAACCCGTAAGGTATTGCAATATCAATACTTACACGCCAATACAGCAATAGCGAGATGTTTGCGCGAGCGCTTGATCAGCCGTGGCGCTCGACGCGTTGAATCGCTGGCGGACCCGCTCCCTGATCGTCGTCTATGATCGCGGGGGAGCTTTCCGGCCATGCGCGCGGACGAGTCCATCCTGTGCGGCGATTGCCGCAGCCCGCTGCGCCGCGATCTGGCCTCTGGCGAAGAGCCCGCCGCCGGCGATCCAGAGAGCTATTGCCCGCGCTGCGGGAGAAGCGCGGTGCAGGCTGCCACCTGTCCGCAGTGCGGCAGCCAACTGTGCGCCGCTTGCGGCTCGATCCTCGAGAGCGCGAACGACCTGGGCATCGGTTGATCCCGCCTTGCGCGGTAACCAATTCCGTGCTTGGCTGGCCTATCTACGTGTTGGCGCCGTGCAAGCGGCGTTGACAGTTTGGATCGCCTGTGAACGGGTCCTCCGCAGGGGCGGGGCCGGGCGCAGGCAAGTGTTTCGATCTGGAGGTTGTGATGAATGTGAGAAGTTGGCCCGCGGTCGTTTTCTGCGGGCTCGCAATTCTTGTGGCACCAATGGCGTTGGTAGCCGGAGAGGGGTTCGTCGGAGAGGCCGAAGGCCGCTTGGGCGAGCTCGCAGAGAAGTTCACTGGCCTGGCTACCGCGATGGCTGGCGAGCATCAGACCTATCGCCCCGGCGAGGGCATACGCTCGACGTCGGAAGTCTTGCTTCACATCGCGTCCGCGAACTATTTCATAGCGCGGGGATTCGGCACGAATCCGCCCGAGGGGCTCGACGTGAGAGGCTTGCAGGACTCGACGACCGACGCGGCCGAGATCCGCTCGGCCCTGGAGAAGTCCTTCGCCCATCTCAAGGGCGCGATCAGCAAGCTGTCGGCAGACGAAGCCGACAGCGCGATGAAGATGTTCGGCCAAGACACCACCAAACGCGGCGCGGTATCGATGTTCCTGAACCACCACAGCGAGCATCTCGGGCAATTGATCGCCTATGCTCGCGTCAACGGGGTAACTCCACCATGGAGCGAGTAAGACGATACCCGATCCGGCGTACGGCCGGGCGGACCAATCCGCTTCTCTGGACGCTGTGCCTGGCCGTCCTGTCGCTGCCGCTCGCCGCGCAGGAAGTCGCCCTCGATTCCGCGGAAGGGCTGGAATTGGTCAACGTCTTGGTGACGCCCGACACGCTCAATGGCCAGCAAGGCCTCAAAGTGAGCGGGGATCCCGAGGTTCTGCAAGCGGCCCAGAAGAAGCGGGCGGAAATGCTGGCTGCCATGCGAGCGCGCGGCGAGCGGCCCCAAGGCCCCGGCACGTTCGAGGCGCTGCGCACCAATCATCTGGCTATCGTCAAGGGCTCGGAATTCGGAAACGGCACCATCGAGGTCGAGGTTTCCGGCCAGCCCGCTCCCGGAGCGCAGGGCGGCGCGCGCGGATTCGTCGGCATCGCCTGGCGGCTGCAGGAAGACCGCAAGACTTACGACTGCTTCTACCTGCGGCCGACCAACGGGCGCGCCGACGACCAAGAGCGGCGCAACCACACCGTCCAGTACATCTCCCACCCGGAATGGACTTGGTACAAGTTCCGCGGCGAGACCCCCAGCAAGTACGAGACCTACGCGGATATCGTGCCGGGCGAGTGGATCAAGGTCAAGATCACCGTTGATGGGGAGAAGGCTCGGATCTACGTGAACGGTGCCGAGCAGCCAACCTTGCTGGTGAACGACGTCAAGTCTGGCGCGAGCGCCACCGGCAACGTGGCGCTGTGGCTCGAGGGTTCGACGGTTGCGCACTTCCGCAACCTGAAGATCACCGCGGCTCCTTGATTCCGAGTCCGGGCGGGCGCAGTCTTCGCGGAAGGCGGCGCTGTGGTAGCCTGACTCTGGAATTCACATCATGAAAAGACGAGACTTCGTCCGCCACTCGCTTCTGGCCGGGGCTCCGCTAGCGGCGCTCCAGCACAAGCTCTTCGGGGCGGTGACGGGTTACTCGGAGAACCCGGCGCGCCGCTATGCCTACGACACCGTGGCCCTGGGGCCGGACGGCCTGATGCCGTCACGGCTGGCCATGGGCACCGGCACCAGCGGATTTCGCGGCGCGTCGAACCAAACCCGCAAGCTGGGCGTGGAGGGCCTGGCGGACCTGTACCGCTTCGGCTTTGACAGCGGGCTGAACTTCTGGGACACCGCCGATGCCTACGGCAGCCACCCGCACCTGAGGCGGGCCCTGGAAGACATCCCTCGCGAAAAGGTCGTGATCATGACCAAGTCCACCACCAAGACCGCGAAGGGCATGCGCGAAGACATCGAGCGCTTCCGCAAGGAGCTGAAGACCGACTACATCGACCTGCTGCTGCTGCACGCGGTGCGCGAGGAAGACTGGCCGGTCCAGCGCGCGGGCGCGATGGACGTGATCAACGAGTACAAGCAGAAAGGCATCGTCAAGTCCCGCGGGATCTCCTGCCATTCGCTGCCGGCGCTGCGCCAAGTCCACAAACAGGAGTTCATCGACGTAGACTTGGCCCGGGTCAACGCGGTTGGCGCCCGCATGGACGCCGACCCGGCCACCGTCATCGAAGAGCTGTGCAAGATCAAGGCGGCGGGCAAGGGCGTCATCGGCATGAAGATTCTCGGCGAAGGCGTCCTGCGCGACCGCGTGGGCGAGGCGCTCCAGCATGCGATGGCCCTGGATTGCATCGACTGCTTCACGATCGGTGCGGAAAACCGTTACGAGTTGGCGGACTTGGTCCAGCGAATACCGGAGGCATCCACGCTCGGCTGGCACGCCTAACAGGAGGACGAGATGACAAGAGCACTAGCATGCGGGGCCTTTTCGGCCGCCCTGGCCCTGGCGGCCTGCGGCGGCGGCGAGAGCCCCGAAACAGCCGCTTCGCCTGAAGGCGAGGCGATGGCGGCCGAGGTCGCCGCTCCGACCGAACTTGACGTCGAAAACGTCGCGACACGGCTGGCAGGCGGGGAAGACATCTTCCTGCTCGACGTGCGCACGCCCGAGGAACTGGTACAGGACGGGGCGATCGAGGGCTACACCCACATCCCGATCGACGAACTCGAGGGCCGTTTGGCAGAAGTGCCTCGCGACAAGCCCATCGTGGCCTATTGACGGCGCGGTGGCAGGGCCTCCCGTGCGGCGGCCATGTTGAGAGACAACGGTTACGAGAACGAGATCCAGTTCGGAGGGATCGAGGGCTGGGTCGAAGGCGGCCAAGAGCTCACGGAAGTGTCGGAATAGCCGCGGGCCGAAGATTAGACATAGTCGGGCCGTCGGCCGGAACCCGTTAGGTCCGGCGGATTCCCTACAAGCGCGGCGAGGCGATGGCGTGCCCGCGCCCTGCGCTCGGACCGTCAGGCGGCGAGGGCCTGTAGGGCCGTTTCCGTCGGATTTCCGGCCTGATGTTTCGCTGACCCGCGCCACAGTCTGATTGGTATAGTCAGGCCATGCAGCGCAGGCACTTCCTCGCGGGCGCACTCGCGATCCCACTCCGCGCTCAGGTTCGCTACCGAGTCGGAGTCATCGGCCACACCGGCCGGGGCAACTATGGCCACGGCATCGGGGACGTCTGGCCGGTGTTCCCGCAGACCCAAGTAGTCGCAGTCGCCGACCCGGACGAGGAAGGCCGCACCAAGGCACAGGAGCGAACCGGCGCCGCGCACGCTTACGCGGACTACCGGGAGATGCTTGAGACGGAGAAGCCCGACATCGTCAGCATCTGCCCGCGCCACACCGACCAGAGGCGCGAGATGGTGACCGCGGCCGCCCGTGCGGGCTGCCACATGTACCTCGAGAAGCCCTTCGCCGCCACGCTGGAAGACGCCGACCAAATGGTGGATGCCATCCGCAAGGCCGGCGTCAGGGTCCAGCTGGCGCACCAGATGCGGCGGTCTCCCTTCACGCTCAAGGCCCTGGAACTGATCCGAGCCGGCGAGATCGGCGAGATCCACGAGGTGCGGGGACGGGGCAAGGAGGACTATCGCGCCGGCGGGGAGGACCTGGTCGTGCTCGGATCGCACATCTTCGACATGATGCGCGCCGTGCTGGGAGATCCGGAATGGGTCTTTTCCCACATCACGTCCAAGGGCGCGGAGCTCAGCTTCGACCACATGCGCAAGCCCAACGAGCCCATCGGGCCCATTGCCGGCCGCCAGATGTCCGCGATGTTCTCGTTCGGCCAGGGCCGGCACGGCTACTTCGCCTCGAATGAGTCCAGCCAGACCCACCCGTGGCGCTTCGGAACGCACGTCTTCGGCGCGAAGGGCTATATCTTCCTTCCCAACGAGGTCTACGACGAGAGCTCGGAGGCCTACATCCTGCGATCACCGGCATGGGTGCCGCGACGCGACAAGCAGTGGGAGCTGATCGAGCCGAAGCACCGCAGTTTCGGCAGCGAGCGCCACCTCACTGCCAACGCCCTGATGGTGGAAGACCTGCTGCGGGCGATCGAGCAGGACAGCGAGCCCGCCTGCAGCGAGCGTGCCGGCCGCTGGACGGTCGAGATGACGCAGGGCATGTACGCCTCGCAACTTCAGCGCAACGTGATCGACTTCCCGCTAAAAGACCGCGTGCATCCGCTCGAGAACCTGCGGCCGGCCAGCCGGGGCTAGATCACGCCGCGACGGCCACCGCTGCCCACGAAGCGGGGATCGCTGGTGGTGCGCCTGTCTTTCTGGAACATCCGCGCATTGTCGTAGACGACTTCGCCCACATAGTAGGCATCCCGATACGGGCTGTGCGCCTGCGGCAGCTCGGAACGGTCGGCCGGATTGCGCAGCCTTGGACCCAGCACGAAGTCCATGTAGGTGAACGCCTTGAAGTTCTGGCCGAAAAAGGCGACCTCCGACATGACGCCCGGAACCTCGCGGCGCATGATCGCAGCCGCCTGTTCGGCGTCCGGATCGTCCGGCAAGTCATGCATGACCCGGGAGACGGCGGCCAGCTCTTTGGCGACAGCCTCCTTGCAGCCTTGCCGCCAGAGCTTCCAGCGGCCCAGAAACGCGGAAACCCAAGTACTGCCGATAAACGTCGCGACCAGCAACACTGCGGGGACCAAATACCGTACGACAAATCCCAGCTCGCCCCAGCCTCGCAGCGCGGAATGCATCCAAAGGCCGAACAGTGCGAGTGCGCCCAGGACCATGAGCAGGCCAGGCAGCATCCGCCTCGTAGCCACATAGCGCCGAAAGAAAGAGACCAGGCATTGGCGCGCCTCGCCGATGGCTTCGCGCGCGCGGGCGGCCGCGAAGGTCGACTTCTCCCAAGTCTCGTGGGCTGCGTCGGGGGGGTAGTAGAGCAGAAAGAGCTTATCGGTAGGAACTGATTCGCCGGTGAAACTACACTTCATGGAAGCTGCCGGGGAGACTGCCGCGTCGGTCCGCCCACCCGGAGGCGTGCTGACGGGAAACCCTGAGAGTATCACGAATTCGGCGTACCGCGCCGCCTGCCGCACTGCCCGCACAGCGTTCGGGGCGGCCCTGCTACCGGCTACGTGCCGGCCGCCGTCCTGCCTTGGCAGCAGCCGGTGCTCGCCGCTGCAGCCGTCCGAGACCAGCCTGGTCGCCGCGCCCGCTCCACAGCTGGACGCGGTGCGGCCGACGATGTCGGGCAGCTTGATGATAACGGTTAGAATGCCCTGCTATGCAGGACTTGCTGCAACGCCTCGACGAGTCGCGCGTGATCGATCTGGCACAGCCGTACTACCCCGGCATGCCCCACCACCCGAACCACCCGCCGTTCGTGTACGGCCTCAGCAAGGCTCACGGCGAGACCACCCGGGACGGAGTCAGCGCGGCCGCGGATGCGCTCGCCCTAGGCGGGCATGTCGGAACCCACATCGACGCGCTGTGCCACTTCTCGCTGGACGGAAAACTCTACGGCGGGGACGACGCCGTTGGTTGCCAGTCGTACACGAACGGCCTGTCCGTGCACCATGTCGATACCATCGAGCCGATCTTCCGCCGCGGCGTCCTGCTCGATGTCGCCGCCACCGAGGGCTTGGAGGCACTGCCCCACGACTTTGTCGTCGACGCCGACCATCTTCAGCGGGCGGCAGACCGCGCCGACATCGCGGTCTCCGCCGGGGACATCGTGCTGGTGCGCACCGGCTGGGCCCGCTACTGGCACGACGCCGGCCGGTACATCAATGGCCTGCACTGCCCCGGTGTCAATCGGGAGGCCGCAGGCTGGCTGAGCGCCAAGGGCGCGTTCGCCGGCGGTTCCGACACGATCGCGTTCGAGTTCGTGCCCGCCCCGAGCATGCCCGTGCATGTCCACCTGCTGGTCGAGAGCGGCATTCACATCGTCGAGGCGCTGGATCTCGAGACCCTGTCCGCGGAAGGCGTCCGCGAGTTCGTCTTCGCAGCCTCACCGCTGCGGCTGCGGGGCGCCACGGGCTCGCCGATACGGCCCGTGGCGCTGAGCTTGCGCTAGATTCCGATTCGCGGATTCTCGGCGGCGGCCTCGGAGCGCATTGGAAAATCACACAACATATTTGTTTTCAATATGTTACGAACAATCCTGAAAAATATTCTACAAAAATCCGTAAATCCGCTTGCGCTGGCCTATGGAATCCAGTAGAGTAATGAGTGCCGGGGGGGACAACCCCACCAACGCAAGCTAATCCTCAACCAAAGACCCCTGACTTACCCCTCCGGCACCCTACCTAAGACGCTCTGAGGCAGCCGCCTCGAAGCGTCTTTTGTTTTTTCGCCCCGCACTTGGCAGCGCACGCCTTGAGTGGCTATGCTGTCTGTGCGAATGGCGGCGCGAAGCAGCGGCACAGGGACGCGACCCGACCGGCGGCCGAGGGCGTCGGTCGAGCTGGAGTCGCATGACAACTAGTCCTACGCGCGCAGGAGCGCGAGCCGTATTGTGCGGCCTCGCCTGCGGTTCGCTTCTGGCAGTCGCCCCTGGCGCGGCCGCCGAGCGCATGCCGGCAGACCAGGCCAAGGCCTTGCAAAACCCGGTCGCTTACGCGCCCGAGACTGTCAAGGCCGGCCGCAACACCTATCTGCGGCTGTGTCAGTACTGCCACGGCGCCGACGGCAGGGCGCAGGCGAATCCGGACTTCGAAGCGCCGAGCCTGCGCGATCCGGACGAGTGGCGCTACGGAGCGACGGACGGCGAGATCTTTGTGTCGATCCGGGACGGGGCCGGCCACGAGATGCCGCCATTCGGCAAGCAGCTGCAAGATGACGAGGTCTGGCAGATCGTGCTCTTCATTCGCAGCATCGGACCCAAGGAGCTTCGCCCCCAGGCGCCCTGAAGAGCGCGGCGCAGCGGCGAGCACACGGCAACTAAAGGAGACAAACCATGGCGAGCAAGCGCAGCAACGCGGAGCGCACCGTATCGAGGCGGGGATTCGTGACCAAGGGGGCGGTGGCGGCGGCGGTCGCGGCCGGCGCTGAGGCGGCGGCATCCACCACCGAGCGACACGACAGCAACATCAAGCTCCCGGGCGAGGTGCCGGCGAGCCTCGCGGAAGACTCCAAGCCTCCCGACTTCCCGATGACAGGCGCGCAGATCTTCGCCAAAGCCTGCAAGGCCGAGGGGCTGGCCGCTCTGTTCTGCGCTCCGGGCAACTACGTCGTGATCAACGCCATCGCGTCGGAGGGCATTCCCAGCTACGGGGGCCGCACCGAAGGCATGATGTGCGCCGCTGCGGACGGGTTCGCCCGCGTGACCGGCGAGGTCGTGGCCGCGTCGGGCACCGAGGGCCCCGGCTTCACGAACATGATCATGAACATCGCCGCCGCCAACGCGGCGCGCTCGCCGCTGCTGGTGCTGGCGAGCAACATGACGCTGGGACTCGAGGACACCGAGCACGGCATCCAGCGGGTCTACCAGCAGCCGACCACCGAAGGCATGAAGAAGTACGGCAAGCGCCTCATCAATCCCGAGCGCGTGCACGAATACGCCGGCTACGCCTTCCGCCAGCTCAAGACCGGCGTTCCGCGACCGGTCCATCTGGACTTTCCCGGCGAGGTGGCGCGCGAGCGCTTCGACAGCGCAGAGGACCTGCGCTTCTTCTACGACAAGTCGAAGTACCGCACCGAATCGCGCCCGCATCCGTCTCCCAAGGAGATCTCCAAGGCGGCTGGCATGATCGCCAAGGCGGAACGCCCGATCATCGTGGCCAGCGCTGGTGTCTTCTACAGCAAGGCTTGGGACGCGCTCAAGGCCGTTGCCGAGAAGGCCGACATCGCGGTCGTGGAATCGGGCCCCAGCCGCGGCCACTTCGGCGACGAGCACCCCCTCTCGGCCAACACGGCCCCGGATGCCCTCTTGAGCGCCGACCTCGTGGTCTTGGTCGGACAGTACTGCATGCCCAACATCGGCGAATACTCGTTCGATCCGGACGTCGCCTACATCCGCATCGACCCGGACGCTGCCGATATCGGGCGCAACCTGCCGGTCGACCTCGGCATCGTGAGCTGCGAAAAGGCCGCCCTGGAGGCCCTTGCCGAGGCACTGCCGAAGAAGAAGCGCCCGGCTTGGCGCGATGAGTTGGCAGCGGCGCGCGCGGCGTTCGAAGCCGAGAACGAAGAGCACTACAAGCTCGGCCTCAAGTACAGCGCCCAGGCCGGGTGTGTCCATCCGGCCGTGATCGCCGCAGAGATCGAGAACCTCCTCTACAAGGGGGATATTCCCAAGGAGCAGACCACCGTGGTGTCCGGCGGCTACGGCATCGGGCGCTACACGCGCCGGCGGCTGAAAGCGTTTCGCCCAGGCCAGATTTGCAACGGTGCCTACCAGTACGGAGCGATCGGGCCGGATGTCGGCTACACGGTCGGAGCCGGCGCAGCGGTGCAGCAGGGCACGGGCCCGCAAGCCCCCTACAAGGGCGCGCCTGTGCTCGCGGTGACGGGCGATGCAGGATTCGCCTACTCCGGCATGGAGATGGAGACCCTAAGCAAGTACCGGATTCCCACGATCATGGTGGTCTACAACAACAACGCCTGGGGCGTCTGGCGCAGCGGTGCCAGCGGCGGGCGCAGCGAGACGGCCCGCGCCCAGCACATGTACCTGTTCCAGGAGAACCTGCGCTACGAGAAGATCGGCGAAGCCCTCGGCGCGCGCGGGGAGTACGTGACCAAGGCCGAGGACCTGGGTCCGGCGTTGGCGCGCAGTTACAAGGCGGCGGCGGACGAGCGGCTCTCGACGGTCATCAACTGCCAGGCGATCAAGGAGTTCTGGAGCGCTCGGGACTATCCGCCGGGCCTGCTGCAGAAGGTCGAGCCGGGCTGCATGGCCTACTACCACTGATGCGAGGGTCGCCGAGTCCGCTGGACAGCGTCGACGCGCTGCTGCGCTCGCGCGCCGACCGAGGCGTCTTCCGCTCCTTCGCGGCCGTCCGGCAGCGGAACCGCTTGGAGTGTTCCTTCGTCTGGCTGCGCGAAAAGCCTATCCGCTTGATCTTCGATCCGCGCCGTGGCACGCTCGAGTTTCGCGACCTGTTGCCCAATCTGGCGCCGACGGCCCCGCTCTACAAGGATCTCCGGAGCTTCCTGCGCAAGCTGAGCGGCGAAGCGCTCCCAAGCCACAGGCGCATCGACTCGCAGCGCGCCAAGGTGCAGAGCAGGAATCGCAAGGGATCGGTGTCGGTGTTGCTGCACAGCCTGGACGGCGACTGGGACTACGCCGTCAGCAAGGCGCTCAAGCTGGTCAACGAGATTTTCCTCGGATTCCTGCGCGGGCCGTATTACGAGTACACAGTCGAGAACTTCCAAGAACCGGAAGACTGATGCCGAGGGCTAAGATTGATCCGGGCTGCCTAGCGTGGCAGCAAGCGCATTCGATGGAGCGGCAGTCATGAGCGCGCCGAATCTTGCGGCAGTGTCCGCCTTGTTGCTGGGACTGGGCTGCCAGAGCGCGCCCGAGGGAACGGTAGCCTTCGTCAACGCCAGCGTCGTGCCGATGGACAACGAGCGCGTCCTGCACGGCCAGACCGTCGTCACATCGCTGGGCAAGATCAGCGAGCTCGGGCCGGCGTCCGAGATCAAGGTTCCAAGGGGGGCCTTGGTCGTGGACGGCAGCGGCAAGTACCTCGTGCCCGGCCTCACCGAGATGCACGCACACCTGCCCGCTGCCGACACCCCGCCCGAAGAGGTCGACCGGATCCTCTTCCTGTTCCTCTCCAACGGCGTGACAACCGTTCGCGGCATGCTCGGCAATGCATCGCACCTAGAGCTTCGCCAGCAGATCGCGGAAGGCGCGCGGCTGGGGCCGACGATCTATGCCGCCGGGCCCGCGTTTCGCGCAACCGAGGGCTTGACGGTGGAAGTTGCCCGGCAACGTGTCCGCGAACAGCACGGGGCCGGCTTCGACTCGCTCAAGATTCTCGAGGGGCTCAGCGTGGAAGTCTACGACGCCATCGCCGACGAGGCGACTGAGGCGGGAATCCCCTTCGGCGGGCATGTCCCCAATCCGGTCGGGCTGCTGCACGCGCTGGCGGCAGGCCAAGGCAGCATCGACCATTTGGACAACTTCCTGGAAGCGCTGGAAGCCGACGATTCGCCGATCAAGAACGCGGATGCCGCCACGCGCAGCCGCGAGATGGGACTGCACGCAGACGAGGCGAAGATCCCGGCACTGGTCGCGGCGACCAAGCTCGCCAACGCTTCGGCGGTGCCAACGATGGCGCTGTGGGAGACATTCAACGCCGACGTGCCGACTGAGCACTATGCCAGTTTCGACGAGCTGAAGTACTTGCCCCGCGCAACAGTCGATGCCTGGATCGAATCGCAGAACAGCCGCCAGCAGCGCCTCAACGCCGAATCCGGCGCGCGCGTAATCGAGATTCGCAAGAAGATCCTCAAGGCGCTGCAGGACGAGGGAGCGCGGATCGCGTTCGGCACTGACGCGCCGCAGATCTTCAACGTGCCGGGCTTTTCGATCCACCGCGAGATCAGCATCATGGCGTCCGCCGGCCTGACGCCGTACGAAATCCTAGCGTCCGCAACCAAGAACGCAGCCGAGCATTTCGGGTCTGACGCGTTCGGGCGAGTCGCAGTCGGCGCCCGCGCCGACTTGGTGCTGCTCGAGACCAATCCGCTGGATGACGCAGCCAACGTAGCCAAGCGTGCCGGTGTCATGGTCCGCGGCCAGTGGCTGCCAGAGGCAGACATCCAAGTCAAGCTCGAGGAACTCGCCGCCACCGCGGCTCGGTAACCCCTCGGCGTGCGAAGCGGCGCTAGCGCAGCCCGCGAAAGAACTTGACCACGTCCTCGACTCATCTTCGACAGTTTGATTTTCGTGTTTCGCTAAACCAAGCTATTACTATGGCTTAGAGAAGGCAGAAATCGGGCGTGGCACTACAATGCCCGGATTCGGCTGCGATTCGATTGCGCAAAGAGTTTCAGGCTGCCTT
>JAJDTX010000010.1 GCA_022826925.1 Bryobacterales bacterium | reverse complement strand
AAGAAGCACATTGATTGAAAGGATGAAATGCGCAATACACGAAACAAACGTGGCACTACACAATCTGCAATTTGGAGAGTTTGCGGCCGTAAACCGTTTAAACTACGTACCGACCCGAAAATTACTGTCGAAGATGAGTCTGACGGATCCGCCACCAAGACTCGGAGCAAGCCTTCGGGCAGCGCTGCACTAGCGAAGTGGGACGACAACGGAAACGGTCGCATTACCTGCGCCGAAGCGAGGGCGCACGGCATCGCACCGGTGCGGCGGGGGCACCCTGCCTACCCGTATATGCGGGACGGCGACGGCGACGGCGTAGTCTGCGAGTAGGGGACCGGTCGATTGGATCGGCCGAGATCTGCGTGCTTGGCGCTCGGTGCAAACCTCTGCCAAATGGTTCGAGATCGGCGGTTTATGGGCACACGGCCTAGGGCGGTGGAATCGAAGAATCGGCGTCCTGCTCGGCCGGCCATCCAAACGGAACCGGCAATAGTGTTCTACAATAGTCTCAGGTAGATCGACCATGGCCAAACATAGAAACGAGGGCAATCTTGCGTGGTTTGTGGCCGGAGTGACGGTGGGGATCGCGGGCGCGATCCTGTTTGCGCCCAAGTCCGGAAGGGAGACGCGCCAGCAGCTTGCCGAGGCCGCCTCGAAGGGGCGTGAGTTCGCTTCGGAACAAAAGAAGCAGGCCACGCAGTTTGGGCGTGAGCTTTATGAGAAGGGCCGTGATCTTGTCGAAGAGATCAAGCTGCCTGGTGACTCGTCAACGAATAGCGACGAGGCCGAGCCGAAGGACTCAGCGGAAGCCTGAGCGTCGCCTGACCCACCCTGGCGACAGCGATTCCGTAGAACGCAGTTCAGATTGAACTGGCCGGGTGGGTCCCGCTGACAGCCCGCAGTCGATTGGGCTAGACTGAGAGTTCAGTCGGGGCGTAGCGCAGCCTGGTAGCGCGCTTGCTTCGGGAGCAAGAGGTCCCGAGTTCAAATCTCGGCGCCCCGACCATCCTCCCACGGGCTATCGACACTCTTGTGCGGAGGCCGCATTGCGCTCAGAAAGCGGCGTTTCCTCCCAAGTAATGCCAGAGGATTGTTGACGGGGAGGCACTTTGCTCGCTATCGTGCCGCTATGACGCGCAAACAATTCCTGGCCACCCCGCTAATGGCTGCCGGCGCTGCCGCCGCAGCCACGGGTCCCGCCAAGACGCCACGTCGGATCAACAGGGCCATCGAGCTTCTCGAATCGAACCAGATGATCTTCTACACCGGCGGACGCGGCGGATACGAAGAGGGCAAGCAGGCGGCCACGACCAAGTACGACTACATCAACTATGAGATGGAGCATGGAGCTCTAGATTTCAGCGCCTTGCGAGGCTTCATGCAGGGCTTGGTCGATGCAGGTCCGACGCGTAGCGGGCACCGCACGCCCGCGGTCATCGCGACACTGCCGGTTATCGGGATTGACGAGATGCACATGCGCGCCAATTTCTGGGTCGTCCAGCAGACCCTGCTGTGCGGTGTTCACGGGATCCTCCTTTGCCATGCCCGCGACGTCGATGCGATCAAGTGGATGGTCCGCGCGGCGCGCTACCCCAACGCCGAGCCCGTCGTGCCCGAACTCGGCGAGGGCCTGCTCGGCAATGGCAGCCAGGGCTTTCCATCGGAGATCTGGGGCGTGTCTCGCGAAGAGTACGTGCAGAAGGCCGATCCATGGCCGCTCAACCCGAAAGGCGAGTTCTTGCTAGGGCTGAAGATCGAGGACAAGCACGCCTTGGCGAATGCCGACAAGGTCGCAGCCGTGCCCGGAATCGGCTTTGCCGAGTGGGGGCCGGGCGATATGGCGCTTTCCCTCGGCCTGCCCGACGGCCACCTGCCGAACCGATCCCTGCATCCCCGCATGCGGGAGGCCCGTGCGACCGTGCTCAACGCCTGCAAGAAGAACGGCCTGGCGTTCCTCAACACTGTCCGCGAGCACGACGTCACCGAGATGTTTGATGAAGGCGTTCGCATCGGTGCCGGTGCGAGCGAAGCGGCCATGGCCAAGGGCCGCAAGTACGCCGGTCGCAAGATGCCGGTGTGAGACGGCCGCTCTATGCACTCGTTGCGTGGGCCCTCCTATTTGCGGGTTGCGCAGCAGAGCGGACTCAACTGGACCTGCGTTTCGGACACGTAGCCTCGCCAGGCTCGTTGACTGCGATTTCCGCTGAGGAATTCGCCAAGCGCGCGAATCAGCGCTTGGGCGATCTCGCGCGGGTGACGGTGTTCGGCTCCAGCCAGTTGGGCGATGACGAGACGCTGTTGATCAAGCTCAAGCTTGGCACCGTGGATTTCTCGCTGCCGTCCACGATCATGTCATCGGCCGTAGCCTCCTTCGGCCTGTTCGAAATGCCGTACTTGGTGCGGGACCGCGACCACATGAGGCGAATCGAGCGGGAGTTGATATGGCCACGCCTTGCTCCCGACGCTGCCGCTCGCGGCTATGAGTTGCTGGCTGTTTGGGAGAACGGTTTCAGGCACATCACCAATGACTCCCGCCCGATCGAGGGCCCTGCGGACCTGCGCGGGATCAAGCTGCGCACGCCCCGCGGTCGCTGGCGAGTGCGGCTGTTCCAGACTTTCGGCGCCAATCCGACGCCGATGTCGCTTTCGGAGACGTTCATCGCCTTGCAGACTGGAGTCATCGATGGGCAGGAGAACCCGCTCAGCCAGATTCACAGCCAGAAGTTTCACGAGGTCCAGCAGTTTCTCACGCTCTCCTCCCACGTGTATACCCCGGCGTTTCTCCTGGCCGGTCGGGATCGCTGGCAATCCCTTCCCCAGCCCGTGCGAGAGATCTTGTCCTCGACTGCCCGCGAGATCCAAGCCTTTGTCTACGAGCAAGCCGAAACTCTGGACGAGAAGTTGCTAGCCGATCTCCGACTCGCGGGAATCTCAGTCAACGAATGCGACCGGGAGCAGTTCTTGGCTGCAGGCCGGCCGCTCTTCGAAGAGTTCGCCAGCGAGGTGCCGCGGGGCGGGGAGATGGTGGCCAAGGCACTTGCCCTCGCTCCGGCGGAACAGTGATACTAGCCGCTTGCTGGCCAAACGTCTGCGCGTGGCTTTGAGCCGCTTCCTTGAGGTCACTGTTGTTGGCATAACCGTCGCCTTGGCGCTGCTGGTCGTTGTCGGCGTGGCCAGCCGAAAGGCCGGCTACTCGCTTGTTTGGTACGACGAGGTGGCGGCGATCCTGCTCGCCTGGGTCACGTACTACGGAGCGGCGTTGGCCGCGCTGCACCGGGCCCACCTAGGCCTGCCGAATCTTGTCCGCCGAGCGCCACGGCCCGCCCGGCTCGTTCTGGGCGTGCTCCGCGAGGGCGCCATCATCGGCTTTTTCGCCCTTGCCGCGTGGATGGGAGTGGACTTGATGGCGGCACTCGGAGGCACGTTCCTCGTCAGCCTGCCGTGGCTCCCCTCGCAGATCGTCTATTCGGCCATCCCGATCGGAGCGGTGCTCTTCATCGTTGCCGAGTTGACGGTCACCGTTGAAGATTGGCAGCGGAGCAGTGCTGCATGACGCTGTTCTGGGTCTTGCTCGGCTTGCTGGCTCTGGTGCTGGCCGACGTGCCGATCGCCGTCGCTCTCGGACTGGCGTCGGTCGCGGCGATGGCGCTGGAGACGGGCCTGCGCGACTTGCCGAATATTCCGCTGACGCTCTTCGACGGGGCAGTGAAGTTCTCGTTGATTGCCGTTCCGCTGTTCATCTTGGCGGGGTCCATCATGAACGCCAGCGGCATTTCGCGTCGGCTGATCGCGCTGACCTCGGCGCTGATCGGCTTCGTACGCGGCGGCCTGTCGATGGTCACGATCGGCACGTCGCTCTTCTTTGCCGAGATCTCCGGATCCGCCGTGGCAGACGTGGCCGCGCTCGGCTCTGTCCTGATCCCGTCGATGAAGCGGGCTGGCTACCCCAAGGAGTTTGCCGCGGCGGTCACGTCGTCGGCGTCGACTCTGGCCGTGATCATCCCGCCGTCGATCCCAATGATCCTGTATGCCGTAATGGCGGGCGCGTCGGTCGTGGAGCTGTTCGTGGCGGGCATCATCCCAGGGCTGCTGGGCGGATTGCTCCTGATGGCGGCGGCATATCGCATAGCCGTGCGTCGGGGATTTCCAACGGAGGCAGCCTTCCAATGGCAGCGGCTGGGGCGAGCGTTCAAGGACGCGGCATGGGCCTTGCTGCTGCCGGTGATCATCCTGGGCGGAATCTTCTCGGGCTGGGTGACGGCCACCGAGGGGGCCGGATTGGCAGTGCTGGCCGCGGCCGTGATTGGCGGGCTGATCTACCGCGAACTCGATTTCGGGGCACTGCGGAAGGCGGTGGTCGACGGCGGCATTCAAACCGCGGTAGTGATGCTTCTGGTGTCCACCTCGGCCCTGCTCGGCGAATACCTGACATCCGCCCAGGTTCCGCAGCGGTTTGCGGAGCAACTGCTGGCGTTTACCCACAGCCAATGGGTGATCCTGCTGCTGCTCAACGTTTTCTTCCTCTTAGTGGGGCTTTTCCTGCACTCCGCCGCTGCAATCATCTTGGTCGTGCCGGTGGTGATGCCGTTGGTGCACCAGGCAGGCATTGATCCGGTGCATTTCGGGCTGGTGCTGACGCTCAATCTCGGCATCGGACAGCAAACACCACCTGTCGCCAGCGTGCTGCTCACCGCGTGTTCGATCGCCAAGGCGCAGGTGTGGGAAGTGAGCAGGGTCAACGCCGCCTTCGTGGGAGTGCTCCTGCTGGTGTTGCTGGTCGTCACCTATATCCCGGCCATTCCAATGTCGTTGGTGGACCTGTTCTATCGATAGGAAGGAGCAGAATTGCGTTACTGTCCGGAAGTGTCCTCCCTGACGTTGAGCACACCCCACCAGCGGCCCTGTCTCTGCTCCGCGGCGAACTTCCGCGCTGCCTTGGCCAGCTCTCGCGCCCCGGCGTCCGCCGTGCCAACGCGGGTACCGCGGACCGCCTTCACCAGCTAGACGAAGTCAAGGCACGAGGGGAGCGGGCGATCCGTAAGGACGTGTTGGTGCGTCAGCATGGGTTGTCCGCCTGGCAGGCGGCCGCGGTTGGCCACGTCATTGAGAATGGGCACCTCACCATTCGGGACTACGAAAGCCTTTGTCCGGGAAGAAACCGTAGGGCACTCCAGCGAGACCTAAGGATGCTGGGGAAAAAGGGGCTGCTATACGAAGCCGGTGCTATGCCGACGGATCCAACGCGGCACTACCGGCTGGCAGATGGCATCGAGGGGTCGGGCGCAGAGCTATGACAAGCTGTGACATCGAGCTGTGACGTTTCGCTATACCATCCCGCACAGGGACCTGATTGGAGGGGAGAAGCAAGAACGACACCGATGATCTCTGGTTGCGCCTTCGCAGAAGCGACCCGGCGCGCACTAGCCATGCGCGGCCCAACCCGGACTGGGCGATACGATGTTGGTGCGGGAGTTGTCGTCGGATGACCCCGGGGGACTCACTCCTTGAGCGAAGCGAACGGTTCGTGACGGGACACCTTCTATCGTCCTTGCCCGGGACCGTTTCAGCCTGCCGTATCGTCGGTCTCTGTCAGAGCAACCGTCGGCACGATCTGAGGGGCCGGCCATGCGTGCATCGGACTCAAGAAGAGTGGCTGCTCCGCACCACGTCACATGGTGGATGTCTTGGCCGAAGTACCCAGATCAGAGGCTTGGGCGCTCAAGTACGTGGCTGCCGAGAATCAGTTATGGCACTGCCTGCAGGCCTGCTCCTTAGGTAACAAGAGCAACTGCGCCGTTGCCGATCCGTGTGCATCGTGGCACATTCCGCAACTCGCAAGCTCATGCGGCTCGTGGCTGTGGGTCCTGATGAACGGTTCCTTGGGATGGCAGGACTGGCAGCCCCCGCTGAAGCGGAAGCGGCCGCGGCGGCTGACGCTGTGGCAGTGCGTGCAGGCGATCCGAGAGGGAGGGTGGTCCGCGTACTTCTCGCTTGCGGTGTCCGGTGGCACTGCGCCCGAATGGAAGCTGATCTCGCTCACTCCTTCGGGCGACTCGAGACGTAAGCGATGCGCTCCGGGTAGCAGCTCAGCAGTTACCGAATAAACGCCGGGAAACGGTTCTTCGACCTCCAGGGGCTTGCCGTCAAGCAGGAGCTTCGCAGCTTCCCCCCTCGCGATGATCTGCACTTCTGCGCCGGGCAACCACGCTCCTTCGGGCGGCTTGACGATCACACTGTCGGCTGCTGGCAGCGACAGTGCCGAGCACAAGAGCAGTGCAGCAGGCGCAAGCGCTCTAGAGTTCAATGCGACAGATCGCCCCGCCATGCTTGCTGAGGTTGTCTTTGTGCCCGGGCGCGATGCCTGCATCGCAGTAGTAGAGCGCTCCGTTCCACCAAGTCATGCCGTGCGGGTCGGGATCGCCGCGGTCGAGTTCGACTCCTTCAATGATGCGTCCGGTCCGGATGTCGAACCTCAGCGCTAGGTAGTCGTTCGAGAACATGCACCAGATTTGCTCGCCATCCCAGCCCAGGCCGTGGGGACGGCCTAGGGGCAAGTCGAAATCGTGAAAGGTGTTCAGGTTGGCGTCGGCCTTGACTACCTTTAGGGGCCGGAACTGGGTGATCCACAGTGCATCCTTGGCCCACAGCAGTCCATGCACCCCCCCGCCGGAGGGGGTCTGGTAGTTGGAGACGTGCTGCCCGGTCTTTGCGTCGAGCTTGACGATGCGTCCGCCTTGGGCGACGTCGTGAGGGCGGCGGGGACGTCTGTGGGCGGGGCCGTTGGCTCCCATGAAGACAAAGCCGCCACCTGCTGCTATGCCGCTGGTGTTCGACGACTGTGTCTCGTATTTGGCCAGAGGTCGGCCGGTTTCCCAATCGAGCAGGTACGCCCGGTCGGAGACTTGTTCTGCGAGCCAAAGGCCTTCCGGCGTGGCTTCCAGCCCGTTCGGATGACCTTCGGGCGACTGATACAGGACTTCGACTCGCTTACGGCGACGGACAGGGTACGAACCTCCAGCGTTCGCCATAGCCCGCGTCGCTCCCAGCAGGGCAGCCACGCCTGATCCGCAGGAAGCGGAGAATTCTCTTCTTGTCATGGTTGTAGTCCTCCTTCGTATGACCAGTTTCGCCAGCGGACCAGGCTTGCGTCGATGTCCGCTATGCTTGCCACGCCCGACATGCCCATGTCGAGGGCCAGCTCGGTCTTGAGCAAGTGCAGGACGCGCGCGACGCCCTCACTGCCGAAGCACGTAAGTCCCCAAAGGTAGGGGCGCGCGACACCGACGGCGGTCGCTCCCATGGCGAGGGCCTTGAGCACGTCCGTGCCGCGCCGGAAGCCGCCGTCCACCAATACCGGCATGCGGCCCCTCGCCGCCTCCACGCACTCCGGCAAGGCCTCGATCGTCGAACCGGTGTGATCGAGCTGGCGGGCGCCGTGATTGGACACGACCACGGCGTCAGCGCCGACCGCGACAGCCTTGTCGACATCCTCGCCGATCATCAAGCCCTTGAGCATGATCTTGAGGTCCGTCATGTCTCGCAGCTGCTTCACTGTATCCCAGGTTGGGGTAGGAGAGACACGCCCGGGGTACTCACCGGTAATCCAAGTGCGATCGCCCGGGCTCCTGACGAGATTTCCGTCCTCATCACGGGGAATCGCTCCCAGGTTGCACCACGTCCGGACGAGGCCGTTGTGGATTGATCGCTCGCGGTGCGAGACCAGCATGTTATCCACGGTGAAGCAGATGCCAGTGCAGTTCGAGTCCTCTAAGCGCTCTACGAAGTCCAGCATCGTGTTCTCGGTGAGGAACTGGCCTCCTGTCGTGTATTGCCACCAGTGGCCGGGGGCGTCGCCGGATGCCAGAAACTCCTCAACGCCGCCATTGCTGATGTACATCGCGTTAGCGAGGGCGGCGCCGCGAGCGGTCTCCTCCTCGCCGTCACGGCGAAAGCAGTTCTTGCCACCCGCTGGACAAACGAAGATCGGCGAGTCCATGTCGCGGCCGAGCAATTCAGTGGAGACGGAGATCTCGTGGACGTCCGTCAAGAACCGCGGCCGCAGAATGACGCGACGAAAGGCGAGCCGGTTCTCGGCGAGCGAGATCTCGTCCTTGCCGCCCTCGGCCATGTAGTCGAAAGCCACTGGATCGAGCAAGCGGCGAGCGAGGTCGCGGAAGTCGAAGACGTTGGCGAGCTGGGTCGAATCGGTTAGTTCCGGTTTGTCCGCCCCTACGGCG
Source organism: Bryobacterales bacterium (assembly GCA_022826925.1). Taxonomy (GTDB): domain Bacteria; phylum Acidobacteriota; class Terriglobia; order Bryobacterales; family UBA6623; genus VXMF01. The sequence continues at coordinate 35,643 of JAJDTX010000010.1, read as the reverse complement.
AGCGGGGACGCGAGCAGGAAAGCAGACAGCTGTCGCAGCGCCTCGCGCCGGTGCAATCCGTGCGCCACTGGCATGCAAGCTACCACCGGCGGTGGTACTTGTCAATGCGGGGTGCCCTTCCGAACGGCGCGACTAGGCCTTGCATGGGCCGTCGCAAGCGCACATCGGGCGAGTGCGTCGTACCCATAGTCCGATCTGGTGCCCGCGCTGCGGCCGTGTCCAACGTGTTCGCCGACGATGCCGGGTGTCCGAGCCCTGCGACGAGCGGAAACCGCCCGAACCGTAAGTCGCTGAAATCACCGGCGTTTGCGCTATCTTGTGCGCAGTCGAGAGGTCCACCGACTGTGCGTCCGGTGTGACTGCCAAGATCGCGACTGGCCGCCGAGTAGCTGCCGCTTGACCGGGTGGGCCTCGCGGTGACACAGGCGGTTGGGGGGATAATCGAGGTGAAGTGCGATGACGAAGCAGTACAAGAGTGAAGCGCTGGCGGCCGCGCACGAGGCAGCGCTCGGACTGGCCGAGACCGGTCTGATGTCGAAGCGCACGATGCGGGCGTTCGACGAGATGTGCCTGACGCCGGTCGAGGAGATGGCACCGGAGGACATTCGTGCGCTCCGGCTACGCGAGAACGCGAGCCAGGCGGTGTTCGCCCGCTACCTCAACGTGACGACCGGGCTGGTGAGCCAGTGGGAGCGCGGGGAGAAGCGTCCTCGGGGAGCCTCGCTCAAGCTGTTGACGCTGGTCGCGAAGAACGGTCTGGGCGCGGTGGTGTGACCGCCCGCATCGTCACCGCCTCGGGCCGGAACGCCACAGGGTGAGATCCCGGCATAATATCCCATTCATGACGACAGCCAGATGAGTCTCGATTTCGCAAGGAGGCCGAGTGTGCGCGTAATCCTCGACCGAATTCGCGAGGAGAGTCGCGACGAGACCGGAGTCATTGGACCCAATCGAACGCAGAACGCAACATCTTGGGCGTCGAAGTACACCGCCATCGTCGCTTGACCCAACGATCCTGATGGATTCCTACTGATGCCGCGAAGGAAAAAAGGTCTCCTGTTCAAGCTGAGCTTGCTCCCGTGGTGGGTGAGCGCAGCCATCGCCGCTGTCCTTTGGGGCGGATTCGTGTACGTATTCCCATCCATGTCGATTGAGTCGCCCTGGTCGGCGATTCTTGTTCCCCTGCAGAGCAAGGCGAGCTACATCGGCATGGCCGTTGCCATACCCTTCCTGGTGACGGCGGTGTCGTCATTCTTCAAGCGCCGTCGCAAGAGGCGACTTCTGGATCGCCAACGGAGCCTAGAGTCCATTCGAGATCTGCCCTGGAAGCAATTCGAGGAACTCACGGCAGAAGCGTTCAGAAGAGACCGATTCATGGTGATCGAGAACGCCTACGATGGCGCGGACGGCGGCGTGGACATTCGCCTGCGAAAGGGCGGAAAGACATATCTGGTCCAATGCAAGAACTGGCGCAACCGGCGCGTCGGCGTCGCGACGGTAAGAGAGATGTTCGGCATTCTTGCCGCCCAATCGGCCGGGGGAGTCTTCATCGTTTGTTCGGGAACGTTCACGGCCGAGGCCGCACGATTCGCGAAAGGGAAGCCGATCAATCTCGTAGACGGCGAAAAACTCATGAAGATGATCGCCCGGGTTCGGTGCGATAGTTATCCCTGAACGCGTATGTGGGTCGCGCGCAACCGAGCAATAGCAGGAGTTGCTCGCGGGCGCGCTTCACGCATGATCGAGACTTGTGCTAGCACTGTCAGAGAGGGATCTGTCCCGCCTGTCGCCGATCATCCGCTTTCGACTAACGGCAGACCGTCCAACAGACGGCGCACAACGGGTAGGGTGGCGTGAAGCGCCGGTCGTGGAATGAGGTTCGCGTGGGCGCGGCCGCCTTTGCTGAGGACTGGAAGGACGCTGCTTACGAGAAGGGCGAAACGTAGAGCTTCTACAACGTCTTCTTCGACGTGATCGGGGTGCGGAGTCGGAGCGTCGCGCGATACGAGGCGCATGTCGCGAAGCTCGACAACCGCTCGGGCTTCATCGACCTGTTCTGGCCGGGGGTGCTGCTCTTCGAACAGATCCCGACAGGAGCATCCCAGAGCGCCTTCGACCACTTCAACAGGAAACGAGATTGGGAGAGCTACTCGGACTGACTTAGAGCCACCCCGATTCTATGGCACAACATCGCTGCACACCCATGGACTTGGCCATGATCGCTCCCCCTGTTCCGTTGCCTCCACGAGGTGCGCGTCGGCACTATTGGCGTAGCTCGCCGTAGTCCCGTGCCGTCGACTGCCCAGAGCCTTGTGGACCAACGGCAGGTTCTCATCGGAGGTGACGGCCTGACTGGCTACTGCGTGCCGAACGTCGTGCAGACGAAGGTTGCCGAGTTCAGCGTCGGCGCAGACTACACGCCAGCTATCCCGGATCATTGAAGTCCGCGGGCCACGCTCTCCGCGATAGAGGCTGGCGAGCCCAAGAACAGCCCCGTCAGACTCTCTTCGATTTGGCCGGCGAGCTTGCGAATCGGCTTGGCCGCCTTTCCTTTGCTGAAAGCTCCTCCGTAATGCGCACGGATCAATGTCCGCACATGGTCAGCGTTCTGCGGATTCCTGACCTTAGTTGACTCGGCGGCTGCGGCATCTGGGCGGAAGAAAGCGCGGGTGGTCCCCGCTGACTTCCGTGCGGTCTCTGGCGCTTCGGTCAGGCCGGCCAGACCCGCGCAGGCTCGCAAGGTCCACGGATTGAAATTGAAGATATGGGCGTAGTGGAACATGCGGCCGCGCGACTTGCTGCGACAGTCGGCTTCGATGTTGGGCACTTCGATGTACAGCAGCCCATCCGGCGCAAGCCAGTTGGCGATCTCGCCGAGATACCGTACCGGGTTGTTCAGATGTTCCAATACATGGTTCATGCGGATCAGGTCGAACTGCCCGGGCCGGAACAAGTCGGGGGCAAGATGGGATGTGCGTACATCCAGTCCAAGCTCGTCCCTGCAATAGGCCGCGTAGTCTACATTGGGCTCGATGCCTGTGACCGTCTTGCCGAGACGCGTCATCAGGAAAGCGAACTCACCCGAGCCGGCTCCTACATCCAATACGCGGCTCTTGGGTTCCAACAAATCCCGATAAGAGCGCACATAAGCTGCCGCACGTCGAAAATTGCGAAGAATCTGGCGGCGGCGAGGCTTCCGGGCGCCCTTGTAGCTGATGCGGTAGTCCTCGGCGTAAAACTGCGCGAGTTCGGCGTCGTCCGGCACTGGGTCGTTGCGAACCAACCCCGTGTCCAGGCAGATAACTGTACGTAGGGGCCTGCCCCGACGGTCAGTCTTGGAGACTACTTCATACCTGCCGGTGCTATCGAGCGGCCACATTATCGCTCGCTGCGTCCCTGCGTGATCAATTGGCGGCAAACATGGAATGGGTCTCGTGTTGCAATTGTCCGCTTGCTCTGAGATGCCCAGTGCTGAGGTTCGCCAAGCGAGTGTAGCACGCGCGACTTCGGCACAATCGGCTAATTAATTTACCCGCGAAGATTCAAGGGTCTCAAGAGGCTCAAAGTACTGTGTGGAAGGGCTTAGAGCGCTCTGGGCAGGGTTTGAGAAGGCCGAGAATAGGTCGTTCGTTGGATCGCTTGTTATCGCCATGCAACAGCAGCGGTACAATCTACCCCTCCATGATCGGCCCGGCCACCTCGCACCACCGAATCAAAGGCAGGCTCGGCCACGGAGGTCCGGGTGTGTCTACGGGACTAGCGGCCGCGAACGACGACGTTAGGGCGCCCAAGAGGAGTGCTTTTCTCTGTCTTGGCCTCTTTCAGCACCTTGCCTTGAGCGCCGGGCGAGCCCTCACTTGTAGCCAGATCTACTCTCGCCCCCGGGCCTCGACTGGCGCGGACCGCATCGGGTCGATCTTTAGCCGCAGGTCGAAACCGAATCGGGCCCGAGACCGGTCGTCGGTCAATATCGGAGGCGCCCGCGTAATGCCGGGCGACATCATGGTCGGCGACAGCGACGGGGTCGTCGCCATTCCCAAGTTCCGTGAAGAAGAAGTCCTCGCGACGGCGGAACAGATTAACGAAGCCGAGGAGCAAATCCTGGCGTTGCTCAAACAGGGCAAGCGACTCGATGAAGCACGCAAGGAGCTTCAATACCACAAGCTTCAAACGCCCGACGAAGGAGAGGGCGGATAGGAGAGGAAGATGCGAGTCCCGCGATTTCACATTCATGCAGTCCTATGCCTCGCCGTGCTAGCGGGATGCCGTCAAGACGATACGGCGGACAGCACCGAGGCTCGCCGGCCCAACATCCTGCTGATCGTCGCCGACGACATGGGCTACACCGACCTTGGTTCGTTTGGCGGCGAGATTCGGACGCCGCACCTAGATGAGCTTGCCTTTGGCGGCGTGCGGCTGACGAACTTTCATGTGCACCCCAGCTGCGCTCCAACTCGTACCGCTCTCATCTCCGGCACCCATCCGCACTTAGCGGGCATGGGGACGCAGCTGGTTACGATAGCTCGGTTCAACGGCGATCCGCTGGTCGAAGCTCGCCGAGGAAAACCCGGTTATGAGGGGCATCTGACCGATCGCATCGTTCCGATTCCGAAGCTTCTTCAAGACGCCGGCTACCGCACCTACATGGTGGGCAAGTGGCACCTCGGTGAGACGCCGGAGCTGAGTCCGGCAGCTCAGGGCTTCCATCGATCCTTTGGCCTCAAGTTCGGTTCCGCTGTCCACTTTGCGAATGTTCCGGCAGAGCGTTACTGGGAGGACGGTGAAACTCTCGAATCCATGCCCAACGAGTTCTACTCAACGGATTTCTACACCGACAAGTTCCTCTCGTTTCTCGAAGAAAGCAAAGAAAACGCCGCACCCTGGTTTAGCTATATGGCCTACACAAGCCCGCACTGGCCCTTGCAGGTTCCCAAGGATTGGCTGGACAAATACGAGGGCAAGTACGACGGAGGTTACGACGAGCTGAGGAAGCAACGCATCGCTGGAGCGGTCGAGGCAGGCGTCATCTCGGAGCAAGCCAGGGACAAGCCCGCCGAACCCTTCGCACGGACCTGGAATAGCCTCAGCGACGAGGAGCGCTCGAAGTACTCGAGGGCCATGGAGATCTATGCGTCGATGGTCGAAAACCTTGATTACAACGTCGGACGCATTGTTGAGCGTCTTGATGAAACCGGCGAGTTGGATAACACGGTCATCGTCTTCATGTCCGACAACGGCGCCGCTTCCAGCGATCTGGACTTTGCGCGCAGAGCGCCTCGCAGACCGGAGAGAATCAACAACGACCTAGAAAACTTCGGCCGGCCCGACTCGTTCGTGACGTACGGTCCTGGCTGGGCGCAAGCTGGGATGGGGCCATACCACTTGCACAAGGGAACAGTCGCATCCGGCGGCATTCGCGCGGCTGCCTTCGTCAACCACTCCAGCGTCATCCGCAAAGGCGGGACAGAGAGCGCCTTCCTCACTGTCCGCGACCTGTCAGCGACTCTTCTCGACCTCGCGGGCGTGGAGCACCCTGGGACAACCTACCAAGGCCGGCCGGTGCACGAGCTTGAAGGCGCCTCGTTCGCCCCGCTGCTGACCGAAGAGGGCGCAGACCTGAACCGGCCCGACACCGTCTTCCTGTGGGAGCACGACGGGCAAGTGGCTTTGGTCAAGGACAACTGGAAGTACTCGCGGTTGAAGTCGCCACATGGTCCCAGAGGAGCAGCGCCGGGATGGCAGTTGTACAACATGATCGATGATCCAGGCGAGACCACAGACTTAAGCGCCGAACAGCCTGAGCTGGTCGCCGAGTTCAAGGGGGCCTGGGAACCAGTGGCGTCTTCCGGAGAGATGATTCTCTACCCGGAATAGCCCCGGCGGCAAAACACTCCTGCGCCACTGCTCGAGCGGCGACCCGGTGGAAATGTTGTGAAAGAATTTCGCGCTCATTGATTGCGACTCAAATGACCCGGATGCCCTTAAACAGGGCCCTGGAGCCCGCTAGAAGGGCCTTTCCGCGCCTTTCGGTTAGGAGTTTGTGGCTTCGCTTGTTCCCAGCAGCTAACAGGCATCAAGCCTCTCCAGGCGCCAAAATCGACCCCGGCGTTCAATGCAGGGTAATGGGCTCTGTTGTAATTGCCGGAGCGGGGTCCCTCCAGCCCGTTGAAGTACGCTGAGAAAGCCATGGGCGCTCGATCCCGGTCACGAGTGAGCCGCATTGCCCTGACTGTGGCTGCGGTGACTTGGCTGGTCCCATCCGGAGCCGACGGCGCGAATCCCTACGGCAGTAATGATGCCTGGTTCAAAGTCGTTCCGAAGAAATACCAGGAGCGCCCGGAATACGGCTTCGTCGAGGCTGATCCGGAGCTGCCAAACGTACTGCTCATCGGCGATTCGATTTCGATGCGCTACACGACCGGGGTGCGGAAGCAGTTGATGGGCGCAGCCAACTTGTATCGCGCGCCGGACAACTGCCGTTCGACCCGCCAGACGCTCGCCGAAATTGAAATCTATCTCGGCGAGGTGAAGTGGGACGTGATCCACTTCAACGCAGGGATCCACGACCTTACTCATCTTGACGCCAATGGCAAGACCGCGCCGCCGCCCGAGGGCCGGCATCAGATTCCGCTGAAAGACTACCGCGCCAACCTGGGGAAACTGATCGCGCGCCTGAAGGCGACGGGCGCAAAGTTGATCTGGGCCGCGTCGACGCCCATTGGCTCTGGGGCGGAAAAGACCGGTATTCGCCGCGATCGCGATGTGGTCGCCTATAATGCCGCCGCGTTGGAGGCGGTCATTTCGCGTGGCGTCGCGGTGAACGATCTCTACGAGGTCGCCAAACCCCAGGCGGACGCACTCCTCTCAGACGGCGTGCATCCGAACGCGGAAGGGAGCCGTGTTCTCGCCAACGCTGTCGCGGCGGCAATCCGAGATCAACTTGCCGAGTCAGCGTACGTCACCAAAACTGGACGCGCGCTGATTTCCAACATCGGCAGTGAGCGGGCCACGCAGGGCAACGGCAACAAGATCGTCACAGTCGGCGACAAAACCCATGTCGTCTGGCAAGACTCGGTCGAGGAAGGCTACTTTGCCCGCGCGCGCACTTTGGACCGCAACTCGGGCGAGTGGTCAGCGGTCCAGACCCTGGGAAAAGGCCGTGACAACCACGCACGACCCACGATCACGGCCGACAGCAAAGGCTTCCTGCACGTCATCATCGGCGGGCACCATGACAGTCTGCAATACCGGCGAAGCATTCGCCCCAACGACTCTTCCGAATGGACGCCCATCCAGACTTTCGCGAAGACAACCTACCCCATACTCCTCTCCGGCCCAGACGACACGCTCTACATCACTGGCCGTCATGACCAGGGCTGGGCGGGCATGGATTTCTATGCAAAGCCTCCGGGCGGGGATTGGGAGTATCGCGGCCTGCTGGTGACGAAACAGGAGCGCTTCAAATACTACGCCGCTTATCACAACGCAATGGCCTGGGGGCCGAAGAAGAAAACGCTGCACATGTCGGTCGGGTTCTTTCTTGGAGACGCCAAGCGCGAGGGCGAGCACAACCGCGATCCCCAGGGTCTCGTCCAGGCTGTCGGCTACATGCGCAGCGACGACTCTGGCCAGAGCTGGACCAAGGCGGATGGAACGCTAATTGAGACCCCCGCCACCACGGACACCTTGGACTTGATCGACTACGGCGAGCGATCCCGCGACGCTACCGACAAGCCCAAACCCGGCATTCAGCATTGCGGTCTCACCGTCGATCAACAAAACCGCCCCTATGTCGTGTACATTCGCCACACGCCGCAGCCTGGCGGGATCAACATGGTCACGCCCGACGGAAAGGGTGGATGGGCGAAACGTCCCCTGCGCGAGGAGATTGCCGAACGCTGGCCGGGCTTGGTTGCCGTGAACTGCAACGTCTCGATCACGCGCAACGACGTCATCAGCCTCGTGTTGACGCTCGCGCCGTTGGAGCACCCGAGGGCCAATTGGAGTCCCGGCATCCACGGCCGTCCGGAATTCTGGCTAAGGGATGAGCCGAACATCCAACGGCTCGTCCGGCTCGAATCGCGCGACGGCGGCCGGACGTTTTCTTCGAGCGGCGTCATCCCTCACCGGACGGACCGCGGAACGCTCCTCCCCACGATGGAACGCCTGACCGGCTTTCACTCTCCTCCCGCAGGCAAACCGCCGCCGCTGCTCTACTTCGAAGGCCTCTCCCGCTACCGCAAACCCGGCGAACTGATCCAAAACGACGTGTTTTTCGTCGAGCGGTGACCGCCGAGCCTTTCTACTATTGATCTCTTGCTCCACGGTCTAGGCGCTCATATGCTTGTGGATCAGATCCGCGAACGGCTCGCCATATGGGGTAGTGGTCAAATACTTGACCGTCGCTTCGCATACGTGGGTCGTTCGTTTGCTTTAAGTACTTTTCCAATCGAGCCGACAATGCTTCTTTGTGACCCTTATACCTGGCCTGAGCAGCAACGTTCACCATTTGTGCCGGGTCCCTCTTGAGATCATAGAGTTCCTCAGCGGGCCGCTTGCCAAATGACAGCTCGTGCAGCCGCGGTATCTCGTCTTTGCGTTCGAGCATGTACGTTCTTGTCGGGCTCGGATCGACATCCTTGAATTCCCTTCCTACCGGCCAGCGATCCGGAGCGAAATTACGAATATAGAGAAAATCTTTGGTCCGAATAGCACGCGAAGGATAGCCCCTTCTGTTTTCACGGATACGAGCAAAAACCGAATGCGCCTCGCGGCCGTAGTAAGTGGCGTCGCGATCAGGATCTACCCAGCCCTGTTTACTCGAGGTCAGCAAAGGCAGGAGGCTCTTGCCCGTCATGTCGGGATGAGGTTTCAAGCCCGCGGCCCCAAGAAATGTGGGCGCAAGATCAACGAGATTCGTAAAATCATGAATCACTCTGCCGCCACGCACACCTTTCGGCCAGCTGATCGCGAGCGGCATTCGCGCACCGTAATCGTACATATCAGCCTTTCCACGCGGAAACGGTAGTCCGTTGTCACTGGTCACTACGACGATTGTATTTTCAGCTCTGCCCGTTTCCTCAAGCAGCTTCAAGTTGGTCTCGATCAATTGATCGAACCGCTGCACTTCGAAGTAGTAGTCGAGGATATCCTCACGGACTATCGGCACGTCCGGGAGAAAAGGAGGTACCTCAACGTCCTCCACATCCATGCCTGATCGGGCGCCTGATCCCGCTTCAAAAGGTCGATGCGCATCGCGCGAACCTTGCCAGAAGCAAAACGGTTTGTCGTCCGGCAAGTGTTTGAGAAAACTCTGGAAATTGTCTGTCGCTGGTCCGGCCGGATTGTGCGGCCATCCTCCCGCTTCTAAGCTTCCCGGCGACCATACTTTGGAGTGACTGCCCACATGGTATCCGGCCTCCTCAAGCATGAACGGATACACGCTGTATAGGTCCTTGTGGAGAGTGCCACGCAAGTTGGCAGCCTCCCCAAGTCGCCAGAAGTCCTGACCAGTAAGGATCGCAGAGCGTGACGGGCTACAGGATGGAACCGAGCAAAAGGCATTCGTAAAAAGCACACCGTTTGCTGCAATCCGGTCGAATGCGGATGTCTTGACGACCTTGTCACCGTAGGCTCCTGCATGGGCCCAGGAGACATCGTCTGAAATCATGAAAAGTATGTTGGGGCGGGCGTCTCCTTCTGCGAAAGCGGTCTGCGGGCAGAAGACGGCTGTTCCGAGCAGTGCCATGATAGCTGCCACAACGCTTGCTTCAGGGGAACTTGGCTTGATTACAGGCGACAGTTTGAAACTGCTTTTTTCACCGTGGACGTCTGACATCAATGATCATCATAGGCGCTCAGCGGAAAGATGTTGGGATATCGAGATCCACCGAGCTTCCACTAGCTGCCGACCAAAGCGCCCAAGGTCGGTCTCGACGAGGAGGCCGTACGACTGCAGAGATGACAGCCATCCGGCTGACCTTGCGCATCCCTGCCACAGCCCGAACCCCTATGAACAGGGACCGAGCGCTCGATCCAAAGGGTCTAGCGCGCCCTCCGGACTATCGTTTGCTCAAGTGCTCGTTTGCGCTAGTTTTGCGAGCTGACGCTGCTCAGCAGCGAAATCGGGCCATCTAGTCGGCCAGACGATCAACCACGACAAAATCCTCTCCAAGCTCGGGAAAGGCGGCGCTAGCTGGATGTCCGTTGGTTAGTACCTTAGATTCAATGCGTCGCGGAAGCTCTCCCGGATCGCGGCGGCCTCGGCTGTGATCTCGGCGTCAGCAAGCGGGTTCTGCTCGAGGATGTCGTTCTCCCAATCGAAGAACCGGCCGTCATCGTAGAGCTTGTAGCGACGGTTGTGGACGTAGCGTCTCTCGGGAATGTTCGGAAACTGCGCGCGGTAGTCCGTGAAGATCCACTCACGCTCGTGTTCCGCTTCGCCGCGAAAGACCGGAAGCAGACTGTGGCCGTCGAAGATCCGGTCGCTCGGGAGGTTGGCGTCGGCTGCGTCGGCGAGCGTCGGCAGCACGTCGGTGAAGTCGACCAGAGCGTTTGAAACACCGGGCTCAATGACTCCCGGCCACGAGGCGATGAAAGGCACATGCGAGCCATGGTCGATCGTCTTCCCCTTGCCGCCGCGGATCTTTGTTCCGTCTTGCATCACGCTGGTGATCGCGCTGGGCGTTCCGTTGTCGCCGGTTAGCAGTACCAACGTCTCGTCTCGAATTCCGAGTTGGTCGAGCTTGGCGAGCGTCTTTCCGACCATCTTGTCGACGTAGGCGACCATGGCTGCGAAGTGTGCTGTGTCTTCGGCGTGGCGGTCGGCGCCCCAGCCGTCGCTATCAGGTGTCGGGACGAAGGGCGCGTGGGCGAGGACCATCGAGTAGTAGATGAAGAACGGCTGATCGCTCTGCATTGCTTCGAGCACGAAGTCGTTCAATAGGTCGGGACCGTACCCGCCTTGGCGGGTCTTGCCGTCGTCGTTGCGGCTCGACAGCGAGGGGTCCGCGTAGCGGCTTCCCTTGTCGCCGAGGTACCAGACTAAGTAGTCGTCGAAGCCGGCGTCGCCTGGGGTTTGGCCTTGATGCAGGCAACAGCCGCCGCCGCGGTTCCACACGAGGTCGTGCCCCCAGAGTTGCCACTTGCCGGCGACGTGGGTGCGATACCCGGCATCCTGCAAGATGTTGGCGAAGGTGAGCTCGTCTTTGGGCAGGACTCCCCACTTGGTGTAGTTACGAGCGTTGTAGCGACCGGTCATCAGCTTCACCCGCGACGGCGAGCACAGCGGCATGGCGTAGGCGTGGGTGAAGCGCAGACCCGACTCAGCGAGGCGATCGAGGCTGGGGGTGTCGTAAGAGGCTCCGCCGTACGAGCCCAGGGTCTCGTAGCCGAGGTCGTCGACAAGGATCAGGATGATGTTGGGGCTCACCGGAAGGACGGGCGCGGCGAGCAGCAGCGTTGCGATGAGGACTCGATGGGCCACTGCTCTACAGCCCAGGCCGAGGCGGCTGGAACGGCTCCCAATGCCGCACCCCGCTCGCTTGTAGCTTCCTGCGGAAAAGCTTCGTCGACGCGGTCGCGTAGAGAGTCTTAAGCTCCGGTCCGGCGAAGACGACGTTTGAAACGAACTCCTTCGTCGGCTTGCGAATAATCCCCACCACGGGTCCTTTGTCGTTACAGACCTGCACCCCAAGATCCGTCGCCACGAACAGGTGCCCGTCGTCGGCGATCGTCATGCCGTCCGCGCGCGACTGGCTGTTCTTATCCCAGGTCTCCAGCCGAAAGAACTCTTCGCCGTACGCCAGCGAGCCGTCGGGCTCGATCTGGAACGACCACACAAACTTCTTGCGCGAGTCGTTCACCATCAGCATCGACTGATCGGGCGAGAGCATCAACCCGTTTAAGAAGCCCGAATTGGGATCCTCGAACACGATCCGCGCCTCGCCGCCCTTGGGCACGAACCAGACGCGCTTCGTCCAGGGGCTCGAGAAGTACAGGTCACCCTTGGCGTTGATCACGATGTCATTGGGCTGAGCGCCCTCGGCGATCACCTCTTCTTCCATCGTCTCGACGTCGATCGCGACAATCTGCTCGGTCTTGCGGCGGCAGGTGTAGAGCCGCCCGTCAGGGCCGAACATGAGCCCGTTCGTCCAGCCCGTGTTGTCTTTGAATAGGCTGACCTCGCTGGTCTTGGCGTCAACGCGGAAGATCTTGCTCTCGCGAACGTCCGAGAAATAGACGTCCCCGTTGGGCGCCACAGCCGGCCCCTCTAGGAACGTATGCCCCTCGCTGACGAGCTCCCAGTCGTGCTCGGGTACAAGGAAATCGAGTATCGACGGCGGGCGCTTGAAGGTTTTCTCACGCGAAGGCTCGATCGGGGTTTCCCAATCGCGCCAGAGCCAGCGCAAGGCGTCGGGCAAGATCGGCAGGCCGTGGACTTTGTTGTGCCCCTCCTCGCCGGCAACCCACTTGTAGTCGTAGCCGGCCCAGTGCAGTGCGCTCCGGAGCGATTGATTTGCCAGCCAAAACGAGCCCGAGAACAAATCGAGATCGTTGGAGCCGTCTTGCAGGAAGACTCGCAGCGGCTTGGGCTCCATCTTGCGAACCCGGCTCTGGTAGATGTCGGCGCCGCGTATGTTCACGTAGCTTCCGATGAAGCTCAACACACGTCGAAACACGTCCGGGCGGTTCCAGGCCGCGGTGAACGACGCCTGCCCGCCCCCGCTCGAGCCGCCGATCCCGCGAAGGTTCGGGTCGTCGGTGAGGTTGTAGTCCCTGGCAACCTCGGGCAGAATCTCTTCCACGATGAACCTGGCGTAGTCGCCGCTTGTCGAGGCGTACTCATAGTTGCGGTTGAGCCGAGGCTTAAGGCCGGGGCTTCGAGCCGGCAGCATGCCGGGGTTAACGAAGATCCCGATCGTCACCGGCATGTCGCCTTTCGCAATCAAGTTGTCGAACACGATCGGAGTGAGCCAGCCGTTCCCCACGTTTGACGCCCATTTGACGCCGTCTTGGAAGACCATCACCGCCGCGGGCTTCGAAGCATCGTACTGCGCGGGCACGTAGACCCAGTAGTCGCGCACCGTACCGGGAAAGATCGTCCCCGCGCTGGTCCAGCTGTGTTTGGTGACGGTTCCCTTGGGGACGCCGGGTTGGACCTTCGAGTCTGGCCCGAGCTCGTACTCGGCCGCGAAGGCGAACGAGGCACAGATCAGGAGAACCGACAGCGAGCGTTGCATGCTGGCAGGATTGTAGCCAACCCGTCGGGCGAAGGGCCGTGACCGGTCAACGCGGCAGGCGATCGCGAGTAGCTAACAGCGAGAGAAGGAAGGGTTTAGGAGTGGTTCGCTCGGTTGGTGGTGGGAAATCTCGTTCCATCAATCGGTCGGGGCTATTTCCGACTGAGAACGCCAAATCCGCCCTAGCAGCGCAGTGTGCACTACGCCGCTGTCCGCTGACCATCGACGTCAACTTCCGAGATGTCGGTTCGCGGGGCATGATCCTAACGATGGGGTAGCCAGGAAAGCGCCAGCATTTCCGTTATCGGCTATCGCCTCCGCGGCAAGTGCGTGAGCCGGCGCAGCCGTTCGTGATGACGTCGGTGGTGGACTGCGTTCAGTTTGTCGCGTGCAGCCCTCGCAACGAAAGTTGGGCAGGGAGAGCACGGCTCATCGTTGCACGGCAGGAGAATGGCCGGTCAAGCTGACGGAGGATTGGCTGCGGCTAGCTTCACGCCGCTTCAATGATGCGTGGCTCTATGTCGCTTTGGTGCGGGCTTCTTCCAACAGCCTGCGCGCCCGAGCAGGGTTGTAGACTCCGCACGGACAGAAGCGGGCCAGGGTGGTCACCGCTTGGTCCGGCGTGCGACGCCCTTCGCGCACCATGTCAAGCATCTTGCGGGCCATGTTAAAGGACACCATGCCGTGGCCGCACATCGTCGCCAGTTCCAGAACCTGGCTGTTCGGCAGGTGGTCGTGCGGGTCCGTGAAGCCCAGCGAATATTCGACACTGTGGCGGCCGATGCCGCAGCACCGCGCTACTTCCTTGGCGCCGCTCACTGATGTGCTGAGGTTGACCGACAGGCCTAGGTCGGCATCGACGACTTCTTGCAAGCATGCCTTGGCTTTCTCCTCAGAGTCGAACACTGCTGCAGCCGTGCCGGGCTTGTTGACGCCCTCGATCACTCCCTCCCAATCCGGGGAGAGGTCACGATTCCAGTGGGAACGCGGGTCGAGATGGCGCTCGGGCTTGAAGCTTCCTCGATTGCCGTTGCCCATGTTGACCGGGTCGTGGCGGGCACAGATGCGCAAGAAAGCCTTCTGCTTCTCAACAGCGCCCTCGTCGTTCTTGCCGACAGAAGGAATGCAAAAAAGGATGAAGTCGTCTCGGAAGGATTCGGACTTGCCGTAGCGATGAAGAGTATTCGTCATGCGGCCTCCGCGTTGGTCAGCCTGCCAAGGCCCATGTTCGTTTTGGCACGCTCGGCACCGTAGCCCAGGTCTTCCAGCACCTGAGCTAACTGAGTCTCTTCGCCGCTGTCGTCGCAGCGGGTGGAGATTCCAACGGCCGTCACGGTATCGATGCGGCGGTTGACTTCCTCCACCGCGCCTAGCACCGCCTCCACCTGATCGAGTGTCGTCTTGATCTCGACAATGGCGGAGAGGATCTTCTCGTCAAGGATGTCCGCTCGGATATGCCCAGTGCTCTTGTCGGTCATTAGGTGGCTGATCGGGTTCTTGGCCTCGAACTGCACCCCCATTCGTGCCAGCTCAAGCGTCATTTCTTGGATGTCGCGAAAGCGGACTCCTACGCCCGGCCGGCCGAACTCGATGGTGTACCCGACCTCGCCCACGCCGACTCGCGGATTGACGTCGTTTGTCTTAACCTCTTCGGTTCCGCGCCCTTTGATGCCGGTCGATTTGTGTTCTACGACCGGGTCGGAAAAGACCTGCCGCACCAGGCGAGGCATCTCCAGCTCGTTCATCACGAAGGCCGCCGTGGGGCAGACGTCTGGCTCCGGCTCGAAGCGGAAACGGAACACTCGGGCGAGCTTGCGCACCGTGCGTACCAGCGTCGGGTTGAGGTGCTCTTGGCTCATCCCCCTGAAGCAGGTGCCGCATTCGACGCACTCGTCCTGGTTGATCCGAGCGCGGCCAATCTCCGGGTCGACGTAGATGGCGCCCATCGGGCAGACCGGCACGCAATTCGCGCAAGCAACGCACTTGTTCGTGTCAATTAGCATGGATGCATCCAGTCCGCACTAGCATAGCCTCCAACAGCCTTGGGCGGGCGGGGCCGGCTCGCTCGCTTCTGTCGTAGCTTACCAACCCCGAGCCTGACGACTGGCCCGCTACCGCTCTGGCGTCCGATCGCGGACGGAGCGGCGGACTGTATTTCTAACGGTGCCGTCAGGGGCGCGTTGCAAGCGCGAGAGGACTGCTCGATGGCGTTTTCCGAGGCTCTCGCGGCGACTGTTCTGCGCGCCTGCGATGGGCGGACGCAGGGTCGCAGGGGGCGAACTTGCACATGCTAGAATCCAACGGCTATGCGGCTTCGCCTAGGGATTCTGCTCTTGCTGCTGCCACCGGTCGTGGCGGCTCAGCGCCCGTTGGTCATCGAAAACGTGACGCTGGTCGACGGAAGCGGCGGACCGCCGACATTGAACGCCACGGTAATTGTTCTTGGGGGACGCATCGCGGTCATCGGCGAAGGCGGGACGCACCAAGTTTCGGGCGACCCGCGGGTGATTGACGGGCAGGGAAAGACGTTGGTCCCCGGCATCATTAACCTGCACGGCCATGTCGGATTGACCAAGGGCTTGGTGCAGGCCCAAGAGAACTACTCCCGCGAAAGCGTCATCGACAACCTGCGGACCTATGCCTCCTACGGCGTGACGACCACTACCAGCCTCGGGACTGACATGGAGGCCGTCCTAGGTGTGAGCAACGACGTGAACAGAGGCAGCCTGCCCGGTGTGGCCCGAGTCCGCACCGCACTGCATGGCTTCACGACTCCGAACGGCTATCCCACCAAGGCACCGGGCGTGAAGGGCTTGGCGCTTGAAGTCTCGACGCCGGACGAGGCGCGGCAGCACGTGGACCGGTTAGCGGCAAAAGGTGCCGATCTGGTAAAGATGTGGGTCGACGGCCACCATGGCGCGTTCGAAAAGCTCAGGCTGTCGGTGTGCCGGGCCATCATCGACCAAGCCCACAACCGGGGGCTGCTAGCGGTCGCGCACCTGTACGAACTTGCTGACGCCAAGCTGTTGGTCGAAGCCGGCTTGGACATGATCGTGCATAGCGTGCGCGATACCGACGTCGACCGTGGGCTGATCCGCAGACTGCTCGCCCGAGGCGTCACGTACTCGCCCACGCTGACGCGGGAACAGTCCACGTATGTGTACGCGGACGAACCTGACTGGCTTGCCGATCCGTTTTTTACCCGAGGCGTCGAGGCTAGCTTGGTGGACGAGCTGCGCACCACTTTTCGAGACACGCAGGCCAACGATCCGGAACTGAAGATCAATCGGGAGAACTTCCGGATGGCGATGCGCAACCTCAAGACCCTGTCCGACGCGGGCGTCAAGATCGGCTTTGGCACCGACACCGGCCCTCCCGCCCGGTTTGCCGGCTACTTCGAGCACTGGGAGGCAGAGCTGATGGTCGAGGCAGGCATGACGCCCATGCAGGTAATCGTGTCGTTCTCGAAGAACGCATCGGAGGCGCTCGGGATCGAGCGCGACTTCGGGACGTTGGCCGAAGGCAAGGTGGCCGACATGATCCTTCTGAACAGCAATCCCTTGGGGAACATCCGGAACCTGCGCGACATCGACACGGTCTTCATCGCAGGTCAGCCGGTGGACCGGTAGATCCCGTCAGGCGCCGTCGGGGAAGCTCCGGCCGAGCCACACCACGCGGCCTAGCACGTCGACGTTCTCGTCCAAGCTTTCGACCGCGTAGGAGAGGTTGTCGCTTGCGATGAGCCAGCTCGCGCCCTGGCGGCGCAGCCGCTTGACGAGCAATTCTCCACCCCGTCGCAGCGTGTAGATCCCGCCGTCCTTCAGTTGTGGCGATCGCATGTCCAGAAGCACGCTGTCTCCGTCGTGCAGGGTGGGCTCCATCGAGTCGCCCCGCACTTCGATGACCGCCAGGTTGCTGGGGGACAGGTTCTGCTCGCGAAGCCAGGTCTTGTTGAAGCCTAGGTACCCCTTGACACTCTCGTCCAACACTTCCTCGCCGCTTCCCGCGGCTGCCAGCACCTCGTAGCGGGGAGCCGAGACATACAGAACGGACTGGTCGATCTCGGCGGTCGCTCCTTCGACATCGTCCGCGATGCGCCGCGCTTCGACGGCGAGCCGATCTAGTTCGTTGGCCAGCTCGCTCGCGTCCATGCGCTTGCCTTCGGGAACGCGGGGCGGGCCGACATAGAACTCCAAGCCAAGCGCTTGGCAGACTTCCGCCAGGCGACGGCTGCTGGGCGGCCGGCCCTCGAGGATATAGCGGATGGCATTGACGGAGAAGCCGTTCTCCTTCGCGAACCGGCTGGGGTTGCTGCCCTTGCGGTGCAGTGCGTCTTGAATGACTTGGATGATCTCGGGGCCTGACATGGCTCTACCCGCAGTATATCGTAATCTATCTACCGCAATCAATATCTATTTATAAAAAATATTCCGACAGCTTCATCCGAACTCTCGTTTCGAGGCCGCAGAGTGCAAAGTTCCCCCCATTCCTGCCCGCGGTCGAACGCGGGTTACACTCTGGCCATGGATTTCAGCGAAATCGAACTCAACGTCAAGGACCATGTGGCGCACTTGATCTTGAACCGACCCGACCGTGCCAACGTCATCAATGCCGAGATGGCCCGGGAGCTGCTGACGGCAGCAATAGAGTGCGACGAGAACCCCGACATCCGGGCGGTATTGATCCGGGCCAGGGGGCCGATGTTCTGCGGCGGAGGTGACCTGAAGACCTTCGTCAAGCACGGCGACGATCTGCCGGCCTACCTGAAGGAGACCACAACCTACCTGCACGGCGCGGTCTCGAGACTGACCCGCCAGTCCGCGCCGGTGGTCTGTGCCGTGCACGGCTTCGCGGCCGGCGGCGGCTTCAGCCTGGCGATCTCCGGCGATCTTGTCCTAGCCTCGCAGTCGGCCAAGTTCACCATGGCATACACCAAGGCCGGCCTGACGCCCGACGGGTCCTCCACGTACTTCCTCCCGCGATTGGTCGGCCTGCGGCGGGCGCTGGACTTAGCGCTGACGAACCGCGTGCTGTCGGCTGAAGAGGCCGTGGAATGGGGTCTAGCCTCGCGGGTCGTTTCCGACGATGATCTCGTTTCCGAGGCGGAGGCGCTGACCGGCAGCTTGGCACAGGGAGCGACTTGCGCGCTAGGCACCGCGAAGCGCCTGTTGCATGGCGGCTTCGGCGAATCCCTCGAGACGCAGATGGAAATGGAGACGCGGGCCATAGCCGATTCCGTGCGCACCCACGACGGTCGCGAAGGAATCCGAGCATTCGTGGAAAAGCGGCGGCCGGCGTTTACGGGGGCCTAGGCTTCGCTCGCCAGCGCGGCGCGAGCTACGCGCAGCACGTTTCCGCCCAAGATCTTGCGAATGGAGTCGTCGGAGTAGCCCCGCTGCACCATGCCAACCGTGAACAGCGGCCAGTTGGTCCAGGCCAGGCTTTGCGTCATGGAAGCCTCGGTGACGAAGTCGTCTTCCGGCCACAGGGCGGCGAAGCGTGTCCGTCGTCTGCCCCTGGGGGGCAGCTTGCGGGCCTCCTTCTCGGTGTATTGCGAGCGGTAAGCAACGTCGGTACCGATGGCCACGTGGTCGGCGCCAAGCAGCTTGACGGCGTAGTCGACGTGGTCCAGCAGCGCGTGGATATCTCCAGTGCGCCGCAAGAATCGCGAGATGCAACAGATGCCGACAAATCCGTCTGTGTCCGCGATCGCCCGCATGACCTGGTCCGGCTTGGATCGAATGTGAGGATAGATCCCCTCGCAGGTGGTGTGGCTGGCGACCATCGGCATAGTGGAAGCTCGCGCGGCGTCGAGACTGGTTTGCCACCCGGAGTGGGCCACGTCTACGATCACGCCGATTCGGTTCATCTCGGCGACAGCGGCGCGTCCGAAGTCGCTCAGACCGCCGTTCGCCGTCTCGGCACAGCCATCGCCGAGCCGGTTTCGCCGGTTGTACGTGACGTGCATCATGCGGATCCCGAGTTGAAAGAAGATGCGCACGTAGCGCAGCTCGTCCTCGACCGAGACCCATTGCTGCGTCAGGGGCACGCCGTTGCCGGTGAAGTAGAGGCAGCCCAGGCCGTCCGCATGGGCTTGTTCGACGCCCTCCGGGCTGACCGTGCGGCGCAGGACGCCGTCCAGATGGTCCGTCAGGTACGTGAAGCGGGCTAAGCGCTTGATCAACCGCAGCGGGTCGCTGCTCTCCTCGCCGCAGTTTTGAAAGAGGCAGGTCATGCCCGCTGCGTTCCAAGCCCGGACGAACTCCTCGCGCTCGGCCGCGACGGTGGCGGCCCGCGTCATCGCCATGTCCTCGCTGCGATCCTGAAGCTCGATGTCGGACCCGCCATCTTCGGCCAGTTCGCGCAGGGCGTCGCCATCGACGGCTGCTCGGGGGGAAAAGCCGTAGGCGTCGAAAACGATGGACTCTCGGTGGAGCGCCAACCCGTAGTCGAGATCCCTTTGGTTGGGCTTCAGGATCGAGATGCCCACTTGGCGGTCGCGCTCGATCTTGTCATTGGTTTGCGCGGACAGCTGTGCTGCGGCGGCCAGCGAGCCGCTAGTGCCAAGGAATTGACGTCGATTCATGCGTACATCATCCGCGATTCCCGGGTTGGAAGGGTTGTCGGCAGCAGAGGCTGCTCTAGACGAGTCTTGCTTCAGCCACGCGAGCGCACGTGGTCAGGCCAATGGCCGTAGCTTGGTAGCCGCGGCCCCAGTCTGCAGGAGTTCTTCGGCAAGGCGAGCATGTTTTCGTCGAAGAGGGTTTCATCTGATCGGGATGGAATCAGACCTGCGCTCACGCTCCGCCGCGAAAGCCAGCGCTGCCCGTATGTCTTCGAGCTCCAAATCTGGAATATCCGCTAGGATTTCCGATTCCGTCATCCCGGACGCCAAATATTCGAGGACATCGGAAACCGTGATCCTAAGCCCCCGGATGCAAGGCTTGCCGCCTCTCTTGTCCGATTCCAAGGTGATGCGATCCAAAAGGTTCATGCGTCAAATACTCGTGCTGCGGATCGGTGGTCGAGTCCTGATTCTATTCCGCCCGGGCCAGTTGCGCCAACGCTACAAGAGGTTGCCGAGCCCGACAACTCGGCCGACGCGATATGCGCTACCGCGCGGAGACTCATGCAGAATCATCACTCTCTGCCGAAGTACTCCTTGTGGGGCCGTCCAATCAGTGGTCGGCTACGGTCGCTTGAACGTTGCCCGCAAGCGCTCAATCCTTGGCCGGGCAGAACAACCTTCGATGTGATCGTTGACCAAGCCCATCGCCTGCATGAACGCATACGCGGTCGTTGGTCCGACAAACGTCCAACCCCGCCGCTTGAGGTCCTTGGACATGGCGGTGGACTCGGGGGTCTTGGTCAGAGAGAGCAAGGTGGCGTAGTCCAGACAGGCAGGGCGCGACTGCGGGGAGGGTTCCCAGCTCCAGAAATACCTAGCCAATGAGCCTGTCTCGCCAGCCAGCTCGCGGGCCCTTCTGGCGTTGTTGATCGTTGAGCGAATCTTCCCGCGATGTCGCACGATGCCGGGATTCCCCAGCAGACGCTCCACATCTGTGTCGGTAAACTCGGCGACTCGTTCGAAGTCGAAGCGATCGAAGGCCTCCCGGAAGTTGTCGCGCTTGCGCAGGATCGTCAACCACGAGAGCCCGGACTGAAAACCCTCGAGGCAGATCTTCTCGAACAGGGTCTGGTCGTTGGCGGTTGGCACTCCCCACTCGTGATCGTGGTAGTCCATGTAATCCGGGTCGCCGGCGCCCCAGAAGCAACGGACTTTGCCGTCATCGCCACGGGATAGGCCTGCCGCAAGCTCCGGACCTGTGCTGGGGCGACTCATCGCGCGTCTCGATCTCTTAGTTTCTCCCAGCACCGCAGCAGAGCACGGCAGCCACGCTTGAGCCGTCCCATCCGAGCCGAGAGGAAGGACTGCTAGGATCGTGGACGTGGCTTCGCGGGTCGGAGCCCGCTTGGTGCCGAGCCGACTAATGCACAGTGCGACAAGACCCCTGTGGGCAGCCGGATGGATCCGACGGTGGTGCCTCGCCGGTCTCATGCTGTGCTGGTGCTCGTGCGGCGATAACAGTCGATTGCCATCGGAACTCGTCGTGGCGTCGCACGGCGGCGTCAACGGGGCTTCGATCTACCGAGAGGGATCGCGCATCGCATTCTACGGCGATCCAAGCGGAACGCTGCGCGATGTCGAGACAGTCTTCCTCACCCACCACCGCCGGGACGTTGCCTGGGCCGGGGTGACGCTGGCAGATAACGGCACAATGGTGGTCGCGCCTGCCGCCGAACTTCCCCTGATCAATAACGCCGAGGGCTTCTGGAGCGAGTTTCGCGGCACTAGATTCCACGACTATGCCCAGCAGTCGACCAAGGTGCTCGGCTCGGACCTGTACGTGCACGAGGCCGCTAGCGGAGGGCGCTCGTTCGAGTGGCGCGGTCTTTCGATCAAGGTGATCGACACGCCAGGCTACACGCGGGGAGCAGTTTCCTACCTGCTGGAACTGGACGGTCGCCGAATCGCCTTCACGGGAGATCTGATTTACGAGGGAGGCCGTATTTTCGACATCTACAGCCTTCAGGACTCCATTGAAGAGACCGAGACGCGCGGATACCACGGCTACGCCGCCCGGTCTGCCGACCTGCTTCGCAGCCTCGCGAGGCTAAAGGCCGCCGAGCCGGACATCGTAGTGCCCGCTCGAGGGCCGATCTTGCTCGATCCCGCAAAGGACATCGAATTGTTGTCCGAGCGGATTCGGCAGTTGTTCCGGGCGTATTTCCGGACGGACGCGCTGCGCTGGTATTGGGGCGAGGAGAACCTGCTCAGCAGGGCACGCCGCATCCTCGGCGGCGAAGAGATCGAATGGATGCCCATGGCAGTGAAGCTGCGGCAAACGCCGCCGCGGTGGTGGTACAAGTCCGGCACTTCGCGCCTGCTCGTCTCGGACACCAAGGCCGCATTCCTGATCGATTGCGGCAGCGAGGATGTCATGAACTGGGTGCGGCGCTTGAAGCGCCGCCGCGTCTTCGAGCGCCTCGAAGGCATCTTCGTCACGCACTTTCACGACGACCATACCGATTTCGTGCAGGCAATGGCCTCCGAGGAGTCTGTGCCGGTCTATGCCGGAGAGGAGATCCGGGACATTCTCGAGCGCCCAGCGGCGTACCACATGCCGGCCATGACAGACCGTCCGATCAGGCCGGTGTCGGGACTATCCGAGGGGCAGGTGCTGCGTTGGCACGAGTTCGAATTCCAGTACACGTACTTCCCTGGCCAAGCGATCTATCACGGAGGACTGGATGTCAGGCGTGACAATGGCGAGCGCTACTTCTTCATCGGAGACTCCTTCAGCCCTTCCGGGCTTGACGACTACTGCCTGCTGAATCGTCACCTGCTTCACCCCGGGCTGGGGCACTTTCGTTGCTTGGACAAGATCGCTGCGATGGAAGGGGACTACTGGTTGGTGAATCAGCACATCGAAGAAGTGTTCCGCTACGACCAACAGCAGCTCGCGACGATGCGCGAGGTGCTGGAGGAAAAGAAGCGAGTGATCGCAGAACTCGTCCCGTGGGAAGATCCTAATTTCGGCATCGACGAACAGTGGGTGCGCTTCTATCCCTACGGGCAAAACGTGGTCGCAGGCAGGGAATTCGACCTCTACAGCGTGATCTTGAACCACCTGCCGGAAGCGGAGACGTTCCGCATCGAGCCGCAATTGCCCAACGGATGGCAGTGCGTGCCGGCGTTTGCCGAACTGCATGTCGGCCCGCGCCAGGAGGAGCGAATCAAGTTCCGGGTGACTGCGCCCGAACATGGCAGCGGACCAGCCGTGCTGACCGCCCATATTGCCTTTGGGAAGCACGATCTGAGGCATTGGATCGAAACGCTGGTTGATGTGCGTTCGGCAACCTCAGGGCGTTCATAGACATCGGTCACCTCGGGAGTGAGGCCGTATTCGTCCGACCCGCGAGCGACAACAGCCGGCAGCGGATGATTGATGCCGGGACTCTTGAGCAGCGTGCGGAATCGCTGAGCCGCGCCACGCTCGGGAACCGGTTCCAACCGGGCGCCGACCCGGTCAGTCCGATCAGCGAACGGGAGGGCATCAACGACGGCCGGGAGGTTCCGTGTGAATCTCCTGTGCTGCAGCGAAATCGAGATAAGGTGCGAATGCGGCGTTGACCTCGTCCGCTGTGAGGCCGAAGTCCTTCAGCCGATAGCTGTGCCGCGTCTCCCGGCGTCGCAGCTCTGCCTGCCACGAGAGCCACGCCCCCATTTCGTCGACGGCCGTCTGCTCCAGTGGCCAGCCGAACCGGCGATAGATGTCACGCACGACCTTCATGGGGTCGCGGATCAGATCGACGTAGGCAACGTCGATCCAGCGGTGCTCGAGTTCCGGGTGGTCTGATCGGAATTGCGTCGCCCCGTTCAGCATTCCGCTCATGAAAGCAAGCTGTTCGGCTCCGATTCTGTCCCCAGAAGTCGGCTTCATGACGACCGAGCGCGCCCGCTCCACCAAGCTGTTCCAGGACCCCATGACCTCGGCGGGCGCTCGGTGGGTCTGAATGAACAGCGCGTCGGGATACGTCTCGATCAGGGTTTGTAGCTCCCTGAGGTGGAAGGGCATCTTGAATAGCCACTGACCTGTGTGCTCGGGCCGAGCCTGCAGGCGCTGCCACGTGTAGTGCTGTGCCAGGCGATGATGAAAGCCATAGGCATCTCCCAGACCGTGCGAGGCCAGCCACCGGCCGTAGTCGGGCACGTGGAATTGGGCAGCATAGGTCCACGACGAAAACGCCGTCTTGAATATCGGGAAGTCCTCTTCTGGCTCGTCGAGGGCGACAGGGTGGACTCCCTCCATTGCCTCGAAGATTTCAAAAGAGCGGTACGCTTTCTCAGTCCGTGTCAGCCGGGGGTCGTCCGGCGTGCCCAAGACAGTGGAGTACTCGCCCGTCGGCAGAACCGGCTGGATGAGCTCGTAGAGCCGAAGCGCCCAGAAGCGCTTGTCGCGGACCATCAAACGGTGCAAGAGGGTCGTGCCGCTTCGGTTGATCCCGACGATGAAAACCGGCCTGTCGATCCGCCCCGTCGCGATCTCGGGGTGACGCTGCGCTTCCCGGGCGATCTCGGCGTTCTGGTGCAGGAAGCGGCTCATTTCGAAGACGATATTTCCGAGCTTGTTGTCCAAGAGCCGAGCCTCCGGCAGCTTCAATGCCCCGACGAGCTGCTCCAAGGCCTGGCGTAACCAGCCCGGATAGGCAGCATCGAAGGCGACGTCCAACTCGTTGGCGTAGTGCCGGGCCCTCGCCATCAGGCCGTCGAAGTCCAGATGGCTTTGCGGAACAACATACGGCCAGTCCTCACGATGTCGCTCTACCCATTCACGGGAACGTCTGAGCTTGGTCAGCGTGCTCGTCCACTCGATCGGGAGGGGGCAGTCCTCGCGGAGGGCCCGATCGCAAATGGGCAGCCGATGTTGCGGTTTGTCCCTGCTGAACCAGTATTTCCTGAAATGATCGAGCACAGCCCAGTAGCCGTGGAGCGGCGAGGCTTCGCCTCGCGCCTGGCAGGCCCGCTTGAACGAGTCGTAGCGCACTTGAGGCCAATAGAACCCAAAATCGCCGGGCTCCAAGTCGTATTGGTCCAATTCCGGGTTGCAGCAGTGGTAGATCGTGAAACGGCGCTTCTCGTTCAGCGATATCGCCGCACAGACCCGGCTCAGCGTATCGACAGCCTCGTTGCTGACTCGAAACGTGAAGCCCTCGGGCAGGGTCTCGCATTGGGCCGCGGCGCCAAACATCCGCACGCCGAGGTCGTTTGCCGGGCTGTATCCCTCGCTGGACAGGTTGGTTTGCGGCAACCGAAGGATCGCCAGCGGCATGCCGGTCTGCTGCGCGAATCGAAGCGCCTGCTCCGACACCAGCTTGCTCCATGGGTATCCGAGCAAGCCGAGCGGGAACGTTGTCTTCATGGCTGCCAAGTCCGGCTGCATCTGATGGTCGATGCGGTCGTCCTTGAATTCGTTGGCGAAGCCGCAAAAGTACTGCGGGAATACACCCATGGTGGATGCGTAGAACAGGTGCTTGAAGCGCCCGCGCAAACAGATCTCGAGTACGTTGCGGACGCCGAACGTGTTGACCTTGCGGATATCGAGGTAGGAACTCAGGAGGTTGATGTCGGCCGCGAGGTGATAGACCGCGTCGATCCGGCGGCACAGGCCCTCGAATCGTTCGGTTGTGAGGCCGCACTGGGCCTGGCCGATGTCTCCGACCTCTACCTCGATGCGCGGCCCGAAGGAGTCATCCCAAGCCTCCGCCTGCTCGAGCGCGGCGCGGATGCGTTCGTGCCCATGGGCGACACTGTCGGCCCGGACGATGCAATGCACCCTCAATTCGGCTTTTTGCCGCAAGAGCTCGCGCAGGAAGAAACGGCCGATGAACCCGGTGGCTCCGGTCAGCAAGACCTCTCGAATCTCGTTCGCGGGGATGGCAGGGGCCGGCGGATCGGCGCTGACAGTGGCGTGAACGAATCGGCGCAGGGTTTCAACGTCGCTCTGGCACTGCGCAGGCAGGTTCCCTGTCAGCGACGCAATGGATTCTTCGGCGGTAGCCCGTAAGGACATGGTTAGGGTCTCGTGTTCCCGACTGTGGGGAGGACTTCCTAGGCGCTTCCCAGTTGGGTGAACTGTTCCGCCTGAGCGTCGACAGTGGCCCGAAACGACTGCAGAGCCGGTTCGACTCCGTCCTCGCTGTAGCGAAGATCGCTCGGAATCGACCGATAGCGCGTCTCGACCCGCGCGAACAATGTCCGACGGCGGTCAAGGATCGCATCCGGGCGTTTCGCACGCTGGGAAACCGCTTCCCGGAACAGGTCCAGCTCTGCCTCAAGGAACTGCTTGAAGTCATAGATCATGATCTGCTGGCGGGTGACCCGTTCGAAGTGGTAGCCCAAGCCGGCCAGCCCCAGCGCCGTGGAAAGCATGCGGGGATGATTTCGCGAGACTTGCGCGATGAATCTCGAAAAGGCGGGAATCTGGTTTTTCGCGAGCTGCCGGCGCACGCGCATCGCCGCGACGACGGCGGCGTTCGCGCCCATCGGCTTCCTTAGGTGGGGCACCGCCTTGAGGTGCTCGAACATAGCCAGGCAGCGCTGGAAGTAGTTCTCGAGAGTGGGATCATAGAGCGTGGCGGTCACCCGTCGATATCCATTGAGTAATGTTCGCGGATCCAGTTCCGACTTGAAGTTAAGCGTCATCGCGTTGGTGCCAATCGCCTTGTCCAGGAGCCGGTCTTCGGCACGCAGGCGCTCGTACATGTCCGTCCCCCGGAGGGCCGTCAAGAGATAGATCGGCGCCACGGGGATTCCCGCCTGCTGGATGAACTCGATTTGTGCATCGAACACTCCCTCGTCGTCGCTGTCGAGTCCCAGGATGAAGCCGCCTTGGACCTGCATCCCCTTGCGCTGAATCTTGCGAACCGCGTGGAACAGGAAATCCTCTTCTTTCCTGCTGGTGTTCTGCGGTTTCTTGGTCTTGATTAGCGCCTTGGGGTTGGGAGTTTCGATGCCGAGGAACACGGTATCGAACCCGGCCTCGACCATCGCGTCCATCAACTCGTCCAAGTGAGCCAGATTGACGCTCGCTTCGGTTGACAGGGAAAACGGGTATCCGTGGGCCTTTTGCCACTCGGCGATGACCGGGAGTAGATTCATCGCCTCCCGCTTGTTGCCGATGAAATTGTCATCGACCAAGAACAGCGGGCCCTTCCAGCCCAGCTTGCGCAGCGAATCGAACTCGGTCACCATCTGGGCCGGCGATTTGGTTCGGGGAACGCGCCCGTAGAGCTTGGTAATGTCGCAGAACTCGCAGTCGAACGGGCATCCCCGGGAGAACTGAAGCCCCATCGAATAGTAGTTGTCCAGGTCGATGAGATCGAAGCGCGGCACGGGTGTCTGGGTCACGTCTGGCTTCCGCGGCTCCCTGTACATCGCCTTGGCGGTTCCGTCCGCCAGGTCCCGCAGAAACCCAGGGAAGATCTCCTCGGCCTCGTCAAGCACGAAGTGGTCTACCCCCGGGATCTCATCGTGAAACGTGGTGGGGTGGGGCCCTCCGGCGATCACTGGCACGCCCGCGCGGTTGCAGCGCTCGATCACGGTCTTGAGGGACACCCGCTGCACGATCATGGTGGAAGTGAAGACCATGTCGGCCCATTCCAGGTCGGAGTCCTCGAGGGGCGCCACGTTCATGTCCACGACGCGCAGCTCGTACTCTGGCGGAAACATCGCGGCGATGGTGAGCAGGCCCAACGGCGGAAAGGCTGATTTGATGCCCACCATCTCCAACGCATAGTTGGCGCCCCAATACGTCGGAGGGTGTTCGGGATAAACCAGCAAGGCCTTAGGCATGGTTCGCCGTCCTCCGTTCCCTCATTCAAGCTTGGCGGGCCGCGGGCTGCGTAGCGCCGGCATCGCCGAGATCCGGAAAATGGCTCTCCGGCGGGCTCGCGAAGATCGACGGCTTGCGCCGCGCGCGTGGCACGGCAGCAGCGGACACCTCCGCGACTGCTTCCACGCCTGTGTCGTCGGAATCCTCGGCCACTTCATCCGGGCCAAGGACGATGCCCTGCGCCAACGACAGGGCGGATGCGGTGGTCATCAACTCGAGCGCGCTCACCCGGTAGTTGAACTCCGTCTGGATGAATGTGCCGAGCTCGGCGACGGAGAGCGACGTCAGTCCGAAACTGGACAACGGCTCCTCGGCTCCGCTCTCGTCGTGGCCGCAAAGTTCGGCTACCTTGGCCGCGATCTGCGCCACTACGGCCTCCACCGTCAATTCAGCCGCCGGACCGGCCTCGAACGCGTCCCGGTTGCGCATCAGGCGTCCGATGCGCATGTAGTCGGCGAAGTCCACGGTCCACAGCGGGCGTTCGAACAGGGCGCAGATCAGATGGTCGCGGTCCGACAACGCGCGCAAGGCGTAGTCCAGATTGGCGATGGCGCAATCGCTGCTCACGGGGGGCAGGCCGGCTGCTCTCATCATGCGCAAGACCGGGAGACTGCGGGCGGCCATGCCTGCGTCGGCCACGGCGGCCATATTGTAGGCCAAGCAGGGCAGGCTCTGTCTCCGGCGGCTGGCCGCGAGACCGTCGAGGTATCCGTTGGCGGCGCTGTAGTTGATCTGTCCGGGGTTGCCCAGCGCGGAGGAGGTTGACGAGAACAGCACGAAGTAGTCGAGCGCATGGTCGAGCGTGGCCCGGTGGAGATGAAGGGCGCCGAGGGCCTTGGGCGCGAAGACTCGCGCCACGGATTCCGCCGACAGATCGTCCAGCAAGCGATCATCCAAGACGCCGGCGAGGTGGAAAACGCCCTTGAGCGGCCGCTGGATTCGTGCAACGCAGCGCTGGACGTCGTCTTCCACCGCGACGTCGCCGGCCATGATGTCGAACTCGACCTGCTCGTCCATATAGGCCAGGGCGCTCGTCCGGCGAATCCAGTCGGCATCCCGACGGCGCTCGGGGTCGCGGTCCATCAGGGTGAGATGACGCGCCCCCGAGGCCACCAAGTAGGGCAGCAGTCTCAGGCCGAATCCGCCCAGCGCGCCAGTGACCAGATAAGTAGCATCCGGATCGAACAGCGGCCGCACGTCGGCGATCGAGAATCCAGGATTGTCAGAATCCGGGGGAGCCGTCAGAACCAGCTTGCCTTGGTGCTGGCCGGCGGCCATCAGCCGAATGGCCTTGGCGTAGTCCGCATAGGGAAACTCGCTGACGGGTAGCGGCGCGAGAGCCCCCTCTGCGATTAGGTCGAGGCATGCCTGGGAAAGTTCGCGCGTCAGGCGGGGATCGTCGAGTATCAGACGGTCAATGTCGATCGCCGCGAAACGCAGGTTCTTGCGAAAGATTCGCAGGCCAAGCTCGTTGTCCGCATAGATGTCGACCTTGCCGATCTCGCAATGCCAGCCGCCCGGACGCAGGGCTTGAAGGCAGAGTTCGATATGGCGTCCCGCAAGCGAATTCAGGACAACGTCGACACCTTCTCCCCCAGTGGCCGCCATCAGTCCGTCATGCCAGTCGAAGCTGTGGGAATCGAATGCGGCGCGCACGCCCAGCGCCAGAAGTCGCTCGCGCTTGCTCTCGCTGCCGGCAGTCGCGTAGATTTCGGCCCCTACATGCTTGGCCAGCGCGATGGCTGCCTGCCCGACACCGCCCATCGCAGAGTGGATCAGCACTCGCTGCCCCTGCATCAAACGCGCCGTATGGATGAGCGAATAGTACGCGGTCACGTAGACGGATAGCGTGGAGGCGGCCTCTTCCATGCTGAGGCCGTCGGGCTTGGCGAAGACGAGGGACTGGTCCACTGTCACGCGATTGGCAATGCAGCCGCCCGCGACAAAGGCCACCTCGTCGCCCACGCGGCAATGCCGCACTTTCGGTCCGACCCGACGAACGATTCCGCTGGCCTCCATGCCGATCTCGTGCCCCAGTGCCGAGCGTTCGTAGGCCATCGCCGGCAAGAGACCAAGCGTCACCATGACGTCGCGGAAGTTGAGGGCCGCGGCCGTCACGTCGATCTCCACATCCCCTGGACCTGGCGCCGCCACTTCGTAGGTCTTCATCTGGAGACCGGCGACTTGCCCGGCATTGTCCAGAACGAGCCGGTACGTGCAATCCCCCGCGGCGGGAACTGGCAAATATCGCTCCTTGAGGCTGACCATCCGCGGCGCCCACAGGCGCTTGTCGCGCACCGCCAACTCGCGTTCGCGCAGATCGCACCGCGCCAGCCACGCCAGGGTTTCCAGGTCGCCGGCATCCCCCAGGTCGACCAGCCGGAAATCGATCTTGGCGTCGTCCCCGACTTCCAGTGCCATGCTGCGGGCCGCACCCCAAAGTGTGCCGCCGCGGGGCTCTTCCACGGTGTGGGCGGCTCTCTGCGTCACCACGGTCAATCGGCACGGGCGATTCGCCTGTTCGATTCGATGCGAAGCCAGGGCCTGGACGAAAGCGATGAAGCCTGCGGCCAGATCTTCGCCCACGGGGTCTTCGGCATCGGTGCCGCAGAAAAAGTCGATGGCCTGCAGGTCCGCCACGTCCGGCCACTGGTGGATCGATTGCGGCGCGGCGCCCGTCCAATCTCCGCTGGGGATCAGGTGTGTCGCTCCCGGCCGGTCGAGCAGGGACACCCATTCCGAAGCCCAGCTCGCCCGCTCTCCCAACACCCATCGCGGGCTTGGAAGGTCCTCGGCGTCGGCCCCGTCGACATCCTCGTGCGGCGCTTGCAGCAACGTCGCACGCCGCCCCGCTCGCAAGGTTTTCCAGCCCGGACCCGGTTCGATCGGACATTCTTCGTCGTGAAGGGCCAGGGCGAGGCCGCCCGCCACCGCCAGCCGACGGGCCAATTCCCAGCTCTCCGGCCCGAGACTCGGGTCGTCTCCGTGCAGCAAGACGATCTCGGCGGCTCCCCGACGCAGCAAGCCGTCCTCTGGCTCCCGAGGCGCGGATGGATCGACGCTCGCGAACCGCAGGGCGGCATCGTGTCTATGGAATGCGTCGTAGCAGTCCCGAGCGGCCTCCTCGTTGTCTGTTACCAGCCAGTATTCGCTCTGGCTGTTGACGTTGGACAGATCGTCAACGCAGTTCTTCAGGGCGGTGCGGTCCGGCTCCCGCCCGCCCGCAAGCTCGACAACGTGACAGGAGTGCAGCTCGCCCTCCGCCGGCTCCTCGAAAGCGGCGATGAGGGCGGCGGGCTCGATCTCGCCGCCCGGCAAGCGGTCGATCAGCGCCGGGCTGGCGGGAATGAACTTCAGCTGCCAGACAATCCGGTGCTTGCTGTTCGGCAGATCGTTCCAGCGCGGATTGGAGGTGAAATAGGTGTATTCGCCGATATGGGCAACGAGATCCCCGGTCTCGGTGTCGTAGAAGCTGATGCTGCCTCCTGACCGTTCGCCGCGGCGCACGGAGTATTGCCCCCGTTCGTTCGCATTCATCCAATCGTCGCTGGGCTTGGTGACGTGGCACGTGATCCGCGGCCCGGTCGGCCGGCGAAGGAAAGTCATGCCTTCGGCGCGCTGCGGTATGGCGAACAGATCGGCGGCGGTCAGCAGGTGATACAGAAAGATCTGGAGCCCCCCGTCGAGCAAGGGCGGGCAAGAGACGTAGCCCTCCTCGCACCCAGTGGTCCACAAGCCTTCGTCCATTTCTACATCGAAAAGGTAGGCTTTTGAAATCGTGTCCACCAGGACGCGCCGAATGGTTCGGAAGAACGGACCGTACTGGAAGGTTTCGCTCAGGACCGCTTCCAAGCGCTCGTAAAAGTTACGGTCATCCGCGAGGGACGAGGATTCGAAGTGGGTCTTGTCGATGTCCGCTAGCTGTCCCGCCACGTCGACCGCGTGGTCGTCGCCCACAAGGCGCACTTTTCCGCGGCAGTGCAGCTCGCTGGTTGCGTCGACGTCGTAGGCCCGGGAGGAAACGCTGAAGGTGAACTCGTCCGGCACCGAGGCGTCCCGATGCAAGGCTGTTTGCAGCCGCACCGCCAATTTCGGGACGGGACAGGGCTGCAGGAATTCGAGCACTTCGAAGTATGCCGGAGCACCCCCGAGGGCCTCCAGGATCAGCTCGATGTAGCCGGCCGCCGGCATGATCGCCGCGTGGTGCACGCGATGGTCCGCCAACCAGGGGAAGTCCTTCTCCGAGAGCCGGGCTTCGAACAGTATGTGATCGCAGGGGACCTTGTGGCCGACCAACGGACCGTGCGAGTACTCGCCCTGGCGGACAAACATCTCGTTGTCAACCGAGGTTTCGATCGTCGCCTGTTCTTCCCTCGGATGGCCGGGAAGCAGGTGGGCGATCGGTTCGGGCCGCGGATACTGGGTGTCGAAGTCGAGCGCGACGCCAGCTCTGAACAGAGAGCCAAGGGCCTGTTGAAAGTCGAGGCGGGTGTCGCTGTCCCGCACTAGCGTCTGGAGGCAGGCGGGTTCCCGGACACTGCTTTCCAGGCACTGCGCGATAGTGGGTTGCAGCGAGCAGTGCGGGGCGATTTCCAGCACGGCATCCGGGCGATACTCGCTCTGGATGGTTTCCATCGCCGCCGCGAACCGAACGGGCTGGCGGATATTCGACCACCAATAGGCGCTGTCCAGCCGCGTCGTGACTTCGCCTGTGACCGAGGAAACGAATGGCACGTCGGGGTCGGAGCCGCAGTCGTCCAAGAACGACAGAGCCGCCAGCGCGGCGTCTCGGATCGGTTCCATGGCGGCGGAGTGGAAGGCGATGTTTCCGGGCAGCAATACGTTCTGCAGACGGTTGCGGTCGAGTTCCTCCATCACGGGTCGCAAGGAGGCTTCCTTTCCGCAGATGACAGTGTTGGCGGGTGCGTTTACGCAGGCGATCTCGACCGCCGTGGGCCCGCGGCTCCCGTCTTCTCCGAACCGAAAGGACATATCCAGGGAGTGGAGCAGTTCCTGCACGCCCGGCCGGTCAAGGCCGATGGCCAGCAAGCGGCCGGACCCCGCAGTGCGCTGCTGCAATGTGGCGCGGTGAAACACCAGACGCGTCGCTTCCGCCAGGGACAGAGTCCCGGAGGCGTATGCGGCGGCAACCTCGCCGGAGCTGTGCCCCACGACGCAATCGGGATAGACGCCCCAAGTCTTGAGCAGCTCGACCAGCGCGCACTGGATCATGAAAATGACGGGCTGGGCCAGGCGGACTTCGTTGAGCTCCTCTTGCGGAGCGGAGAAGCAGGCTTCCCGCAGCGAAATGTCGGAGTGTTCCCGCCAGTGCTCCTCAATCCCGTCGATGGCGCGCCGGAAAATGGGTTCGGCCTCGTAGAGCTCGCGCCCGCACCCCGCCCACTGCGTGCCTTGGCCGGAGAACACCATGGCTAGTCGACGCTGGCCTTCCTCCACCGTGGCGACCGGTGCCGGGTCTTGGACGAACGCATCCAGCGCCGCAGCCAGGTCCTCCCGGTTTCTCACCGCAAAGGAAGTGCGCGTGGAGAAGTGTGTGCGGCGACGGCCGAGATTGCCCGCCAGGGTATAGAGATCGACCTCTTGTTCGCGCAGCGTGAGCCGGAGTGACTCAGCGCTTCGGGCCAAGGCCTCTGAAGTGCGGGCGGACAGCGGAATCATGAAGCCGGCTTCCGGGGCCAACGGCACGGATCGGCTGATCGGCCGGGACGGGCGGTACTCGCGCACCACGCAGTGTCCGTTGGCACCGCCGAAGCCGAACGAGTTGATCCCGACCACCACCGGGCGCTCGGGAAAGGGCTCGCAGGCGGTCTGCACCTGCATCGGGCAGCGGTCGAAGTCGATCTCCGGATTGGGGACCAAGAAGTTCTTGGAAGTCGGGGCGAACGTGCGGTGCTGCATCATCAGGATGACTTTGAGCAGCGCGCAGTGGAACGCGGCGGCTTCCATATGGCCGACGTTGCTCTTGACGCTCGAAATGCGCAGCGGAACATCGCGCGAATCGCTGCCGAACGCCGTCGCAATTGCGTTTCCCTCGACCCGGTCACCGACGACAGTGCCGGTCGCATGAGCCTCGATATAGTCGAATTCTCGCGGGTGGCGGCCCGCCCGGGCGCAGGCCTGTTGCATGAGTTCCACCTGCGCGTGACGGGTGGGCGCGGTGATGTAGCGGCCTTGGGAGAGGCTGGCGCTGTCATCGGCGGCGCCGGCTGCGTTCACCGAGGTCGCCTCCACGACGGCGCAGATGCGGTCGCCGTCCCTTTCGGCCGCTTCCAGTGGCTTGATCGCAAACGTGAACGCGCCTTCGGCGCGCATGTAGCCGTTGGCCTCGGCGTCGAAGGAATGGCACTTGCCGTCCGGGCTGATGACCCCCAAGGCATTGAATGAAGCGCTCAGCCGCGCTGTTCCCAGATAATTGACGGAGCCGACCACGGCCTGGTGGCAGTCGCCGCAGCGGAACGCGTTCATCGCCGCGTGCAACGCCGTCAGACTTGCCGAACAGGCCGTGCAATACGTGGTCGACGGTCCCATCAGATTGAAGTGATAGGAGATCCGGTTGGCCAGCATGGCCAGGCTAACGTTCATCACATCGAACTGGGAGGCCCCGCGCATGGGGCGCCAGCCGGCCACCGATGGAACCTGAGCGCCGATGAAGAGGCCGGTCCGACTGTTGCGCAGCGAGTGGAGGTCCCAACCGGAGCGTTCGAAGGTCTCCCAGGCGCAGCTCAACAGCATCCTCATCTGGGGATCCATCAGCTTCATTTCGTTCTGGGAAAGGCCGAAGAGACTGCGGTCGAACAGCTTTTCCGCGTCGTCGCGAAGCAGCCCCTCGTAAGGGCTGGCGAACCGACCCGGCCCGGAAAACTCACCGACAGGCCGGTAACCCCTGCCGTAGCGGTCGGAGACCGGCTCTTGGACGATCTCGCGCTCGCTCAGGAGACTCCAGAACTCGTCGTCGGTACGGATCCCCCCGGGCATGCGGTAGCTGTAACCCACAATGGCCACGGGCACTTGGGGTGGCGATCCATCCTCCCGCGCGACGTCCTTTCCGGTCCGGGCGGCAACTTCCATGCGCAAGTTCCTCGTACTCACTCAGCGGCTCCCCCGGTGAAGTCCAAGGCGGATCGCGCTTCGCGGATCGCGATTCTTGCAGCTCAAACGCTCCGGCTCGGAGCAGCCGGCTAGCGGGCCGTAATGTAAATATTCCATTTAAATCCCCTATTGCACCAGTCTCGTATTCAACGTTACCGGTAACTACGAACTCAGGAATACGATCAGATTCTTCTGTCGATCCTGCCGATAACTCCAGTGTAGTCAAAAAGTCGCAAGCTTGACGATTGGGTCAGGTTTGTTAGAAATGGCAAGTTTCCGAGCGGCGCTCTCGGCGGACTGAGGCAGTGCTTCGCTAAACTCTCTGTCTAAGAGCTTCAAATCTACGTCAGGCTCATGCAGTCAATGCATCCGAAACGTGGACGATCAAGACAGCCTTCTGATGTACGCTACTTCAAACCGAGGAATTCCAAATGCTCGAAGAATCTCCTAACCCCAGGGATCGGTCCGGCCAGCGTTCATGGCGCGGCTACGCCCAGGCGGCCTTTGTTCTTGGTGCGATCGCTCTGGCGCTTTACCTAGCCCGGGCACCCAGCCGGATAGATCGGGGCGCGATTCCCGAGCAGTCGCCGGACAGTGCCCAACCGACGGTCGCGGTGGTTCGCCCGGAGCCGACCGAGCAATCGCTGAGAGTGGAATTGACTGGTTCGGTGACGCTTGAGGAGAAGGCGTCGGTGGTGTCCGAGGTCGTGGGTCGCGTGGTCTGGGTTTCGCCGACGTTCAGCAGCGGCGGCTCGTTCGCCGCGGACGAGACCTTCATCCGGATCGACCCCTCCAAGTTTGAATTGCAGGTCGAGGCGGCAGCCATGGCCGTTCAG
>JAJDTX010000004.1 GCA_022826925.1 Bryobacterales bacterium | reverse complement strand
CGCGACCTCGCCGTGCGGCAACGCCTCCATGTGCCGCACCAGATCCTGCTGCGGGCCGAGGACCGGCCCGATGCGGTCGCAAGGGTTGTCGCTGCGGAACTCCATCGCGACGGCCCACTCCATGACGGTGCCGATGCGCTGGCGGACACGCCGGGCGGTCGACTGCCGGGCGTGCCAGATGGGCTGGAGCGTCTCGATCACGTCGGTGCCGGTGACCTCGCCGACGGGCAGGTGGCCGATGTGGGGGAAGGCGAAGCGCGTCAGGCTCGACAGCCAGTCGCGGGCGTGGCGCTGGTCGCGCCATCCGGGGCGCATCTGGTTCCAGACACGTTCGGCGGCGTCCGCGAAGGACGGCATGCGCTTGATGCGGCGCTTCTCGGCCAGGGGATCGCCTCCAGGATCGCCTCCGGCGCGGGCGAGCCTGCGGTTGGCGAACGCCTGGGCGCGGGCCTCCTTGAGGGAGACGAGCGGGAAGCCGCCGAGTCCGAGCTCGCGGCGCTTGCCGCGGATGGAGAGTCGTTGAATCCAGCTCCGGGTGCCGGTAGGCTGGACTTCGAGGTACAACCCGTCGCCGTCGCAGAACCGCCCAGCCTTGGCGACGTTGCGGACGAAGGCGGTCGACAGCGCGTGCTTGGGGTGTCGGCCCTTGGGCTTGGTGAGTCTCGGTCGTGCTTGGAGCGTCATTGGCATACCACTATTCCCCGTATCAGATGGCGGAAACAGCGGCATTCTACCGGACGACTCCAGCCCGCATCAAGACTGGCGGAATGGTGATAAACGACTATTACACAGCATGTTATGGACGCGACTGGATGACGATGGACCGCACCGGCGGACCGCTATCTGGCTGCTGTGGCTACAGCCCGCTGGTCCAGGTGACGCCGGAGAACGTCGGCGAGATCCGGCTCGCTTGGTCGCGCGCGCTGATGGCCGGCACGCAGGAGGTGACGCCGCTGGCCTACGACGGCGTGCTCTACATGCCGAACGGCAGCGACGTGATCCAGGCCATCGACGCGGCGAGCGGAGACGGCGGCGGACGGTGCCGGCCCCGGGCGAGCCGGGCGACGAGACCTGGGGCCAGGAGGTGCTGGCCTGTCCCACCTGGGCGGGCGGCAAGGACTGGGAATCCGTATACGGATCTGCGGGAATCCCAAGGAGCACCGTATTCATTGGGTTAATCGGCGATCAGAACACGGCAGAAACCGCCAGAAAGGACTCTCTCCGCCAGAAACGGCTGGCAGTCAGGCTGGCAGTTTTCGCCGGAATCGCGGCGGGGGCGGACGTGGTGCCGAAAGCTGAATCTGAAACCATTTCGGATTCCTGGTGGACAGAGCTTCTGGTGCTGACGTATTCTGTGGCGGCAGTGAGGATTGCTGGCCCAAGATCAGAACTCGCTAAGGGAGTCAAGACCGCAGAGACGGGCGACCCAGCAAGCACTGCTCTGCGTGGAGACGATCGATGAACATGCAGGAGATCCAAAAGGCACTCGGCAACGGTCACCTAGACCGCGTCAAGGCCCGGCTTGGCGAGTCAAGAGATGCGCTCGCAGTGCGATCGGCCCTCAAGATCACGGACAGGCTACTCCGTGAGATGAGCCAAGGTGGGAAGATCGTAGTCGTGAAATCCGACGGCTCAACGCGTGAGCTATACCTGAAGCACGGCGCGGAATGAACGATACAGCTGAGTTGTCAGAGCGTGACTTGGGCCAGACTTCGGGTCTGGATGACCGGTCCTTCCGCTTCTACCAGTACGCGATCAAGTGGCTTGGCATGGTTGCGATCGCGGCCATTGCAGGCGTCGTCGTGATGGCCCTGTGCAACCAAGGGATGGTGGCCAGTTCGCTCGTTGCTGTCGCGACAGCCGCCGTCGCCGGGATGGCAGCCGTCTTCAAGTGATAAGCAGCCGGCCCACGGACGGAGGCCGGGGGACTAGCGCCCGGAGGGGCACCATCCTGTCGGGCGGCGCGTCAAGCCGCGCGATGCGCGTCTCCTCCACGTTGTTCCAGCCCTTCCGGGTGACCCGCCGCCCGCCGGGATGGGATGCCTTGTCATCGTCCGGAAGCACAGCTTCCCGCTCCGGCACGGACCGGAACGCGCCACGGGAACCGGGCCACCACAGCCAACGTCGCGACTCGTCACACCTGCACGAGACGCCTCCGCGAGCAGCATCGGGCCAACGCATGGGATCGTCGAAAGGGTCACGACGGTCGACATGGTTGCTGAGGCGACGGGCAGCGAGGCGGCGAATGGGAGATCGAGTAGGTCGGCAACGAGGACACGGACGGGCAGATCGAGACCGAGACGGTCGGCCGAAGCTGTGATCAGACCCGGCACCTAATCACACCGGAAGCACCAGTCCGATCACACCCGGCTGGAGGACGATTGGGCCGCGTCAGGGTGTGACAGGGACAAGCGTGACGGATCACAGGGGCGTCACACCCGGTGTCACAGTCCCCGTCACACCCAAGCACGGACCCGGAAACAGCCATCTCAGCGTGTAAGTTGGCCCATCTCACTGATTACGCGGAACTTACAGCCGACGTTACACGAACGCCGCCGAGAATCCCCCATATTCATTGACCGAACCGTGCCCGTACGATCCATGCACGGTGCCGGGTAAAGGGTCGGGGAAAAGACGGGAGCGACCCCGGCAAATCTGGCGATTTGCGGCCCCGGCCGGCTCGTGTAGTCACACTTGCCGCCGGGCCTTCGGGGTCGCTCCCGTGGGCGTAAATTTGTCCCTGCTGGAAGGCTCTCACGTCGGCCAGGGCAGCCCGCCGCGGACCGGATTCCCGAGGCTGGCCGCTACGCGGAGGCAAGCCCCGCCCCGGTCACCGCGGCTCCTGCGCTGCGGCCCCGCGCAACTCCGCGGCCAGTCTCCGGGCCGTCTCCTGGCCGGGGTCGAGTTGCAGTGCGCGTTCCAGGCTCGCGAGCGCTTCGTCGCGGCGGCCGAGGAAGTACAGGGTGACGCCGGTGTTGGCGTGGACGGTCGGGTCGCCGGGGGTCAGGCTCGCGAGCACGCGGTAGAGCGCCAGGGCCTGCTCGTATTCCTGCCGCCCGAACCGCCACAGGGCGAGGTGGTCGAGCGCCTCGGCGTGGTTCTGGTCGCGCTCGATGACGCGCTGGAAGTGCGTCGCGGCCTCGTCCGTGCGTCCGAGCCCCATCAGGGTCCGGCCGGCGAGGTAATGCGCGGTCGCGGCCGCCGGCGCTTCGGCGCCCAGCGAGATGCCGCGCTCCAGCGCTGCGAGCGCCTCGTCGTGACGCTCCCCATCGAGCAGCGCGGCGCCGATGCCGACGTGCGCCGGGGCGAAGTCGGGATCGATGCGCAAGGCTTCGCGGTACGCGGCGAGCGCCTCGTCGCGGCGCCCGGCCGCCCGCAGCCCTTCGCCGATGACGTGGAAGCCGGCCGGG
>JAJDTX010000190.1 GCA_022826925.1 Bryobacterales bacterium | reverse complement strand
CCCGGTCCGCCGAAGCGGAACACATAAGATGATCGAACGACAGCCGGAGCGCTGAAGTCGTTCACATCAGAAACCTACCCGCATATCACTGGTATAAAATGTCTTGTACGTTGTACTCTTCCAGTTAACGGGACAGTAGTGGTCGAAGATGAGCCTAGCATCCACACAGCGATCTCGAGCCCTTCCGAGGAGCGCGGCCGTACCTCGATGGCCGGTTCTCCCTGGCGCAGCTCCTCGGCCGCCTGCTCTGGTGTTAGCTGAGCCGCGCTGTAGTCCCAGCGGATGCGCAAGTGCGGGACAGCGTTGGCTATCTCTGGCGTGAACATCTCCGTCGACACGCCGGGCAGGTTCGCGACGTTGCGCGCGATCCGCGCGCAGCTTTGCTCCCATTTCTTCCAGACTTCGTCGTGGTCGCGCTCCAAAAACTCTTCCAGAGCGACAAGCATTCCAACGACCTCTTCCTTGTTGACCTTGTTGGTGCGGCCGACGGAGTCCGAGTTCGGGCTGTTGTTCAAGCGCGCAGCTTCGATCAAGTCGCGGCGTCCGATCAAGAGCCCCGCCGATTGAGGCCCGCGCAGGCCCTTGCCTCCGGAGAACGCGACTAAGTCGTAGCCCATCTTGGTGAAGCGGAACAGATTGTCCGCCGGAGGGATGTCGGCTGCGACGTCGTTCAGGGTCGGCACGCCGTGCTGCTTGCCGATGCGGACGAATTCTTCGTGACCGATGGCGCCGTCGTGTTCGGCATGGTTGAGAAAGAACAGCATCGCGGTGCGCTCGTTAATCGCCGCTGCTAGGTCCCGCGCCGAATCCACTTCGACGAGTCGGACGCCGCAATTGCGGACCGCGTGGTCGTAGGCATTGCGGTGCGATTTCTGAAGCACGACCTCGTTCTTCATGCCGGTCGTGTCCGGCAGGCGTCGGATCCCGTCCTCGGAACTCCCAGCCACGCAAGCGGCCGTTCCGAGAGTGAGGGCCGAAGCGCACCCGGCCGTTACGAGCGCCGCGTCACAATCGAGCAATTCCGCGATCTGGTCGCCTGCTTTTTCGTGCAGCTCGTTCAGGTCGACGTACTGAGTCGCCGCCACCTGCATCGCATCCAGCACCGACCGCGACATCTGGGACGCGGTCAGTCTGGTGTAGGTCCCAGCTGCATTGAGAAACGGCCGGACCCCGAGTTCGGCCAGCACGTCGCGGCTGGCCGCCCGCCGCTTTCTTTGGGCGGTGGCGGTTTGCGCGCTCAGGCCGATGCCGGGCACGGCCAGTGCGGATCGCATGAAGCCGCGACGATTGCTAAAGAGCCCACGCAACATTGAATCCTCCCTTGGTGAAGCAACCCGCAGTTAGGTCCCGGCCAAGTTCGGCCAGCGCCGGTCAAGGCAGGCGCTTGATGCGGATATTCCTGAACTGTACGGGTTCGTTGTGACCCAGGAAGCCGATATGGCCGCTCCTTCGCTCCAAGCCTGGATGCTTGGCCAGCAGAGCCGGATCCTTCACGTCGGCGGTGTCGGTGTCAAGGATCTTCGTCCCGTTGAGGATGACTGTGATCCTCGACCCCTCGGCCCTCACCTCTTGGCTGTTCCATGCGCCAACCGGCTTCAGGGCACCGGTCTTGGCCGGGGCGACATGGTACAGGGACCCATGCTTCTGCCAAGGCTTGATATTCGCGTACCGCTCGGCTGAGTTGTCGATGATCTGAAGTTCGTTGCCGGCGTAGGCCATGTCGCTCCATCCGAGCGGGCAACGCACGCACAAGCCGTTGTTCGAACCGGACTCGAGCTTGAACTCGAAGCGCAGGACGAAGTCGGCGTACTCGGATGCCGACAGCAGGTTTCCGCCACTGCCCTTGGCGCAGGCGATGCTCCCGTCCTTGACCGTGTAGCCTTCGCCGCGCTGGCCGAGCAGGACCCAGCCGTCAAGCGACTTGCCATCGAACAGCTGCTCGAAACCGTCGTCTGAAACGGCTAGGCCGGCAGAGCACAGCGTGAGGGCGATCAGCAAGCAGGTTCGTCGCATCACTGGCAGGAATCATAGCACCCGATTTGCGGAATAGCTTGCAAATCGGCCGCACGTGCGGGGAAAGGGGGGATCTGCGATGCGCTAAGAATAGGAGGTGTGGACGGCAGCGTTTTCGAAATCGTTGGGGAGGCTGGCTTTGACCGGCTCACGAAGGCCTTCTACGACCGCGTGCCGGCGGACGAGATCCTGGGCCCGATGTACCCAGAAGGGCGATACGAGCAGGCGCGCGTGCGCCTGCGGGACTTTCTGGTCGGCCGTTTCGGAGGACCCCAGCGCTATGTTGAGCAGCGCGGACATCCGCGCTTGCGCATGCGACACATGCCGTTTCCGATTGACGAGCGCGCCCGCAATCGCTGGATGGAACTAATGACGCAGGCTATTCACGAGGCTGAGTTTCCACCAGCGGTGGCCGACGAGATGCTGCGCTACTTCGCCGACTCCGCCACGTTCATGATCAACCGCGGTCGGCCATAGCGGCTAATCCGCCAAGAAATCCTCAAAGGCGGTGGCTACTTGGCGAGCGATGATCTCGTTACCCTTGGCGTTCGGGTGGATTCCATCGGCGTTATTCAGCTCGGGGACCATCGCCACGTTCTCCAGCAGGAAAGGAATCAGGGGCAGGGCTAGCTCTGCTGCCAGCCGCGGATAGACCCCGTCGAAGTCTCGCACGTAGTCCGGGCCGTAGTTTCGGGGCAGCTTCATGCCTGCCAAGACGACATTCGCCCCGGCCTGCCCGAACAGGCCGATGATCTCTCGCAGGTTGCGCTCCATGGCATCGAGCGGGAGGCCGCGAAGGCCGTCGTTGGCTCCCAGCGCCAAGATCACCCATTTCGGCTGGTGCGCGATGGCTACATCGATTCGGCTGAGGGCCACCGCCGTAGTGTCCCCGCTGATCCCCTCGTTGATGACGCGGAAGCTCATGCCGCGCTTGTCGAACTCCCGCTGGAGGAAGGCCGGGTAGGTTTCGGATCGCCCGACCCGCTGGCCGGCCGTCAGGCTGTCGCCGAAAGCGACTATGGCGGGCCGCGTGTCCGGCACCTCGGGCGCGACTGCTGGCCGGCTGTTCCCGGCCTGTTCGGTGCTGGGCGGGACTGGGGCGTTCGTCTCGTTAGAGCCGCAGGCGGCCAGCACGACAATCGCCAAGCTCATGGCTAGGCTTGCGAAAGGGTAGTGCGGGAACAACCTCGACATATCGTCAGGGCCTGCTAACCTCAGTATGTGCAATCAGCGGCCGGGATGTTCGCCCGAGCGCCGTGGCGGATCCCGCGCGGCCACGGGCGTGCCGCTCGGCTGGCGGCTTGAGTCCGCGCACGGCGAGGTGGGGCGAGACCGCACGGTTTCGGCCGAGGCGGGCGGTTGGCCGGCCCGCCGATAGAATCGAGACAGGAGCACTGGCGCGCGATATGTCGAATCCAGCCCCGGTGCTAGAAGTCCGCGCGCTCGTCAAGTCCATTCCCAGCGGCTCGCGCGTGGTCGAGATCCTGCGAGGGCTGGATTTCACGATTCCGGCAGGAACGTTCGTGGTCATCCAAGGGCCGTCCGGCAGCGGCAAGAGCACGCTGCTGGGACTGCTGGCCGGCCTGGACAAGCCATCTTCCGGCGAAATTCTGATCAACGGAGAGCCGCTCTCCGGCCTGGCGGAGAACCAAATGGCGCTGCTGCGCGGAAGCAAGATCGGCTTCGTCTTTCAGGCCTATCAGCTCGTGCCGACCCTGACCGCCTTGGAGAACGTCATGCTGCCGCTCGACCTGACCGGTCACGCCGACAGGGAATCCCGCCGGCGGGCGATCGAATTGCTCGGCGAGGTGGGCTTGGCAGAGCGGTGCGACCACTATCCGGTCCAGCTCTCCGGCGGCGAGCAGCAACGCGTCGCCCTGGCGCGCGCCTTCGTCACGAACCCCCCGATCGTGCTTGCCGACGAGCCGACGGGCAACCTGGACAGCCGCAACAGCGAATTGGTACTGGAGATGCTCTTGCGCCTGAATCGCGAGACCGGCACCACGCTCGTGATGGTCACCCACGACGACCAGATCGCCGAGATGGCGAGCCGCCGAATCCAGTTGGTAGATGGCTTGATCGTCGCGGATCGCGTTGCGGAATCCGTGCTTGCCGCAGTGCCCGCCTAAGTGGCCCGGATCGGCGGTGATAGACTGAGGGTGGACTCCGGATCCGTGCAGCGGGACGCTGTGAACTCCGCCAGGTCCGGGAGGAAGCAACGGTAGCGGCCTCTGCCGCGTGCCGCGGGCCTCCGGAGTCCATCTTCGGCGCAATTCGGGGTCCTCTCGATGTACCAAGTCATTGCGCGCAAGTACCGTCCTCAGAGATTCGAGGAGGTTGTCGGCCAAGCTCATGTCAAGCTGACGATCAAGAACGCCATTAGTCAGGGACGCATCGCTCACGCCTACATCTTTTCCGGGCCTCGCGGGACTGGCAAGACCACCATGGCCCGCATTCTGGCGATGGCCCTGAATTGCGAAGACGGCCCCAGCGCATCGCCCGACCCCGATTCTCAGGTCTGCAAAGAGATCGCCGCCGGTTCATCGCTGGACGTGGTCGAGATCGATGCCGCCTCGAACCGGGGCATCGATAGCATCCGCGAACTGCGCGAGAGCGTCAAGTTTCGTCCCGCGCGGGACCGCTACAAGGTCTTCATCATCGACGAGGCGCACCAGATCACAAATGACGCGTTCAACGCCTTGCTCAAGACGCTGGAAGAGCCGCCCAGCTGGACCGTGTTCGTGCTCTGCACGACCGAGCCGCAGGCCATCCCGGCCACGATCACCTCGCGCTGCCAGAGCTTCGCGTTCCAGGCCGTAGGCCAGGAAGAGGTTGTACAACACCTCGACAAGATCTGCGCCAGCGAAGGCGTGTCCGCCGATGCTGCCGCTCTAACCGCTGTCGCTCTGGCGGGTGACGGATCTGTTCGCGATTCGCTATCGACGTTGGACCAAGCGATCGCGGCGTTTGGCAAGAAGCTGGAGGCAAAGGGTGTTCGCGACCTGCTCGGGGTGATACCTAGCGAGGGTACTGGCCGGATTCTCGGCGCGATCCGGGACGGCGATCCGGCGGCCATGCTGGCGGTTGTCGACGACTTGTTCCAACAGGGCCGGAATGCGCAGCACTTCTGCGGCGAGCTCACGCGGCAGTTTCGCAATCTGATGGTGATGAAGGTCGCCGGCCACGACTCCAGGCTCGTGTCCGCCGGCCATGCCGAGCGAGAGGCCGCCAAGGACTGGATCGAGGCCTTCTCGCAGGACGACCTGAACCGTTACGTGCAGATCTTGCTCAGCTTGTACCAAGACCTGCAGAGTTCCACGCATCAGCGCTTTCGGCTAGAGGTCGGGCTGCTCAAGCTGGTGCATGCTGGCCGGCTGGCTCCGATCGAGGAGGTCTTGAGCGGGCTCGGCAAGGGCGCTCCTCCGCCGCCCCGAGTCGACGTCGAGGCGAGGCCTCCTGCGGACGCGCCGTCGAGTTCGCCGATAGCGGCGCCGTCACCCGGCGCCGCAGAGTCGGCCCCGGCACCCGAGGCCGCCGCGCCAGCTTCAGGCTTCTTGGGGGAGCTTGTGCGCTCGCTGCAAGACGCCGGGAACGAGTCGCTGGTCGATGCAGTCCGGGCCTGCGGGGTGGAGCGCGAGGAGCGAGTGGTGACGGTCCAGGCTCCCGGTGATTGGTTCGCGATTCTTGACTTGCAGAGGCCGGTCTTGGAAGCCGCCATAGCGGCCGTGATCGGGGCCAAGCCAGATGTTAGACTCGTGGCCGCCGAGCCCGACCGTCGAGCCGAGCAGCGCCCGGGTGG
This sequence comes from Bryobacterales bacterium, assembly GCA_022826925.1. GTDB lineage: Bacteria > Acidobacteriota > Terriglobia > Bryobacterales > UBA6623 > VXMF01. The sequence goes on along the minus strand of JAJDTX010000190.1, from coordinate 40,945 downwards.
TTCCTCGCGGAATTCCGGTGCCGCCAGTCCTGGGGGCGACGACATCAGTACGCGCGCCTTGTCCGACCCTGCGGTCCAGGCCTTCACCAAGCGTTTCGACGGCCGCGTCACAAACGTAGTGGATTTGAGAGAGAAGACACAATGAACATGCCACCCAACGCCAAGCAAATGTTTGAGCAGGCCAAGCAGATGCAAGATCGCCTCAAGCAGGAGGTCGACGCGATCCGCGTCGAAGCTTCGACGGGCGGCGGAATGGTGACCGTCAGCATGGACGGGCACAAGAACGTGACCAGCATCAAGATTGACCCGGAAGCTGTCGAGGACATCGAGATGCTTCAGGACATGGTTCAGGGGGCGTTCAACGAAGCTGTGCGGCGAGCTGAAGACGAAGCGCAGCAACGGGTCAGCGGCTTGATGGGCGGCATGTTTGCCGGCGGCCTCATGCCGCCTGGACTGCAGGGCTAGGCTTTCCCGCCGCGCTGATCGAGGGTTGGTCATGGCCGCTGGCGACTTAGCTGCACCGATGGCCCGTCTGGTAGACGAATTGAAGCGTCTGCCTGGCGTGGGCGCGAAGTCGGCGCAACGGCTCGCCTTTCACCTGCTGGGAATCGAGCGCGCCAAGGCCGAGGAACTAGCTCACGCGATCTTGGCGATGCGCGAGCGCGTGACGCTGTGCGAGCGCTGCAACAACATCGCCGAGGGGGAGCTGTGCCCGATCTGTAGCGATCCGAACCGCGATCACGGGCTAGTGTGCGTCCTCGAGCAGCCCAACAACATCATGGTGCTCGAGCGGACTCGGGCCTACACCGGCGTGTACCACATCCTGCACGGCGCGCTCTCGCCGTTGCGCAGCGTGGGGCCGGAGGATCTCAAGATCAAGAACCTGATCGAGCGGATGCGGGACACCCCGATCCGCGAAATCATCTTGGCGACTAGTCCAACCACCGAGGGCCAGGCGACTTCGGCTTACTTGAGCAGGCTGCTCAAGCCCCTCGATGTCAAGGTCAGCCGCATCGGCTTGGGAATTCCGATCGGCACCGAGCTGGAGTTCATCGACGAGGCCACAATGATCGAATCGATCGAAGGCCGGCGCGAGCTCTGACCAACCACCGAGCCGTTCAGCTGGCGGGGTGCGCCAGCATGAACTGCTTGATCAGCTCCACCAGCTCCGGCGCGGCGTCTTCTTGGCAGAAGTGCGCAGCGTGCTCGATCTGCGTCACTTGGCCTTGGGGGAAGAGCGCGCGGAAATCGGCTATCGCCAGCTCGGGAGGAATGGCCTTGTCGAGCATCCCTTCGGCGAGCATGGCCGGTTTGGAGCGCAACTCCGGGACGCCCGACGCGCCTGCCTTGACATAGCCTCCGATGCGGTTCAGCGCGACGTCGAGCGGGAACTCGACCGCACCCTTGCATTCCTCCGGGCTTCCGAACGGCGCGGCGTAGGCCCGCTCTGCGGTTTCGTCCAGTCCGGTCGCGCAACCCAGCCGACCGATCAGGTCGCCCACATGGTTGCCCAGATCTTGCATCCTCCCGTAGTAGGAGCCGTCCGCCTCAGACGAGCGCACCCAGCGGAACCAATCAGACTCGTGCAGCTTGGGCGGTTTCGGAGCGTCGCGCGGGGCCACCATCGCCCCGTACCCGCAGATGCTGTTCAGCAGGCAGATGCGAGCGACGCGTTCGGGGTGCCGGACTGTGTAGGCGGTCAGCATCGGCCCGCCCCAGTCCTGCCCGACGAAGGTGATGCCGCTGAGTCCCAGTTCATCGATCAGTGCCGCCAGGTTGTTTACGTGGGTCTCTAGCGTGTACGTCATCTGTTGCGGCGTCTCGCTCTTGCCGAAGCCCATGTGGTCGGGCACGATCACGCGCCATTGCCGGGCAAGCTCCGGCACGAACTTGCGGTAGATGTAGCCCCAGGTTGGCTCGCCGTGCAGCAAGACGATGGGCTCACCCTCGCCTTCGTCGACATAGTGCATGCGGAATCCGGCGGCGCTGCAGAAATGCGGCGCGAATGGGAAGGTGCCGTCGAAGGTTTCGTGCGGATCGATCATGTGTGCATCATCATATGACGCCCGTCACCCACGGCCTCGGCCGCCCGGATAGGGCTGCTTGAGCGCTTGCGACCCGAGCCCTCGCTTGGCGCAGTCTCCGGCGGAGCTTCGCGCTTGACCGCTCTGGATTCGATGGATCCGCTGCCGGTGCTAAACTCTTGCAAATTCCAACATGCGATGCTTGCTTTCCCTCTTGTTGCCGCTCTTGCTAGGTGTCTCGGCCATTGCGCTTGCGGCACAGCCCCCGAACTTCATCGTGCTCTTTGCCGACGACCAAGGCTGGGGCGACCTCGGAGCCTACGGCCATCCGGACATCCGCACACCGCATCTCGACCGGATGGCGGCCGAGGGGATGCGCCTGACGAGCTTTTATGCGGCGTCGTTTTGCGGCCCGTCCCGGGCGGCCCTGATGACCGGATCATATCCGCCGCGTGCGAGCCTCGATTTCAACCACGGCCCCGAGGCGACGACTGGCATTCACCCAGACGAGGTCACCGTGGCCGAACTGCTCAAGGACAAGGGCTATGCCACCAAGATGATCGGCAAGTGGCATCTCGGCGACGCCCCGGAATTCCTGCCTCACCGGCACGGATTCGACAGCTGGTTTGGGATCCCCTATTCCAACGACATGTGGCGCTACCACCCTGTGATGCCGATCCGCCCGCCGGAGAACGAGCGCATGATTTCGGCCCGCCAGCGCGGGGCCATGACCGGATTCGCCGGGCAGGGGAGCTACTACGACTTGGAACGCGGGCAGGGGTTTCCGCAACCGCTGCCGCTGATGCGCGATGACGAAGTGCTGGAAACCGATTCCGACCAGCGCGGCCTGACCACGCTGTACACCGAGCTGGCGCTCAGCTTCATCGAGGAAAGCAAGGACGGTCCGTTCTTCCTGTATCTTCCTCACGCCATGCCGCACGTGCCGCTGTTCGTCAACGACAGCCGCTGGGGCAAGTCCCTGCGCGGCCGCTACGGCGACGTCATCGAGGAGTTGGACTGGTCCGTTGGCCAGATCTTGGGCAAGCTTGCCGAGCTGGGCTTGGACCGCAACACGTTGGTGGTCTATACCTCTGATAACGGTCCTTGGCTGCAGTACGGAATCGATGGCGGGTCCGCCGGACCGTTCAAGCTCGGCAAGGGGACGACTTGGGAGGGCGGCATGCGCGTGCCCGGGATCTTTTGGATGCCCGGCCGGATTCCCGCCGGACGAGTGAGTTCGGCGGTTGCGGCGAACATGGACATCCTGCCGACCTTCGCCGGGCTCGCGGGAGCGGATCTGCCAACCGACCGAGTCCTCGACGGCCGCGATCTATGGCCGCTGCTGAGCGGCGCGACCGACGAGTCGCCGCATGAGTACTTCTACTTCTTCGCCGGCCGAGGCCGCCAGGGCGAGACCCGGCTGCAGGGAATTCGCAACGGCCGGCACAAGCTTCGCTTAGCTACCGGGGCCAACGGGCAGCTTGTAGCCGGCGAACTCTACGATTTGTACGCCGATGCAGCCGAGAAGTTCGACATCAGTTCCCGCCACTCCGATTTGGTAGAGCAGCTGCTTGCCCAAGCGCGCGCTTTCCTGTCCGAACTTGAGCAGTCGACCCGCCCCCTGGGCGGCACCTAGCCATACGTCGGCACGAGCGCCCGGCGGGGTTAGAGCGACGGGACCTCGAAGAGCACCCCGCCAAACAGCAGCCACGCAACCAGCAGCGTCCAGCCGATGTTGACTGCCTGCGCCAGCAGGAACGCAGCCGCCGGCCTGCCCTCGTCCATCGCAACTAGGTCCCGGAAGCGTGTCTCAAGGCCGATACAGACGAAGGCCAAGGCGAACCACCACGTGCGCAACCCCCTCATCAGGCTCTTGGTCGAGTCCACGAACTCGGCGCTGAAAGCGAACGAGAACAGCAGCGAAGCGGCGATGAACCCCAGCACGAACTTCGGAAAGCGCTCCCAGATGATCGCAGCGGACGGCGCTTCGCCGGTTGCCGCGCCGCTGCGGAAGGTCCACCACACCGAGAGCGCGAACGCCGCCAAGCCGAGCATGGCGTTCTGGGAGAACTTCACGATCACCGCGGCGTTCATCGCGGAATCGCCCACGATCTCTCCCGCGGCTACCACCGCGCCAGAGGTGTCAATGGTGCCGCCGAGCCAGGCTCCGCCGACGACGTCGGGGATATCGAATTGAGAGATGATCCAAGGCATGACCAACATCATGGGAATCGCCACGACGAGGACAAGGGAAGTGACATAGGAGAGCTTCTTGCGGTCACCCTGCACGGCACCGCAAGCTGCGATAGCTGCCGAGACGCCGCATATCGAGACGGCCGTGGCGAGCATGGCGGAGAATTCGTCGTCGACCCGCAGCTTCTTGGAAATCCAGAAGCAGACGTACCAAATCACGAGGATGACCAGCAGTGCCTGCGCAATGCCCAGAACTCCCGCTTGCAGGATGTCTCCGATCAGGATGTTCGATCCGAGCACGACCAGCCCGGTCTTGATGTAGTACTCCGTGCGCGCCGCTGCCTGTAGCCAGCGCGGAACTGTCAGGACGTTAGAAATGAACAGGCCGATGAAGAGCCCAGTGATGACGTAGGTCACGCCGGCGGCCTTGACGGCCGCATTGCCGGCCAGGAACTGCGCGAGCCAGCCCAGCAGGAACACAGCGGGGAACGCGATAGCGAAGGCCTTCAGGCTTCCCCCCATCAGCTTGATGCCGATGCCCGCCAGTGCCATCAGCAGGGCGCCGGTGGAAACGATCGCCGCGATGCCCTCTCCGCTGAACATCGAGCCGACCGATTCGAGGTCCCACGAGAATCCTGGCAAGACGGGCCGCAAGCCGGCCAATGCGAGCGCGACGAGCGCGAAGCCGAGCCAACACGCAACCCAGTCTTCGGAGGAGAGCAGGCTCGAGCGACGGTTTGAAGCGGCGGTCATGGGTGGATTCTCCGAAGCGCTAGATAGCGTACCGCGATCAACCGCGCGGCATGCCTCGCGGCGAGCGCGCTAGCCGGCCTTCTCGGCTCCTAGGCCGGTGTTGGCCCTCACACTGAGTTCGTAGTACTTGTGCTCGGCCGACGGTTCTCGCGATAGCAGCGAGCCGATGACTGCCGCTAGGAAGCCGAGCGGAATACTGACGATGCCCGGATTCTTCAGCGGGTAAAGAGCTGGCGCCTGGATCAGGCGCCGCGCGCTCTCGGCCACCTCGGGACCGTCGATTCCCATGAAGCTCGGGCTGACCAGGATCAGGCCCACCGACGAGAGCAGCCCTGCCGCCAGGCCGCAGACCGCTCCGCGCGTGGTGAACCTCTTCCAGTAGAGCGAGAAGAGGATTACCGGAAGGTTGGCCGAAGCAGCGACCGCAAAGGCGAGTCCGACCAAGAACGCGACGTTGGCGTTCGGCCCCAGACCGATGGCGATCAAGATGGACACCGCCCCGACCACGAACGCCGTCCAGCGGGCCACCCGTACCTCGTCTCCGGGGCGGCGCTCGCTGCCGTGGTGCAACACGTTGGAGTAGAAATCATGGGCGAACGAGGTTGACGCGCTGATGGTCAGCCCGGCCACCACGGCGAGTATGGTGGCGAATGCGACCGCCGAGATGAATGCGAAGAACACGTCGCCCGCCAGCGCCTGCGCGAGCAGGGGAGCGCTCATATTGGTGCCGCCGTTGGCGGTGATCTGGTCGGGGCCCACAATCGTCGCCGCGCCGAAGCCGAGGAACGTCGTCATGATGTAGAACGCCCCGATCAGCAACATTGCCCAGAACACGCTGACCCGCGCCGTCTTGGCGTCCGGCACCGTGTAGAAGCGGATCAGGATGTGGGGCAGGCCCGCCGTGCCGAAGATCAGCGCCATGCCCAGCGAAATCAGGTCCAAGGCTCCGTACGGAGGCTTGTAGTACAGGCCAGGCTCCATGAAGTTCCGGGTTACGACAGCTCCGTCGGACTGCAGAGTGATGTTGGTTGCCGCCTTGAACAGTTCCCCGAGATCGAAGCCGAAATGGGCCAAGACCAGCACGCTGAGCAGGAACGTGCCGCTCATCAGCAGCACGGCCTTGACGATCTGCACCCACGTCGTGGCGAGCATGCCGCCGAAGACTACATAGACGATCATCAAGACCCCGACGCCGGTTACGGCCGTGGTGTAGCCGATCCCCGATCCCGCCAGCAGCAGGCTCACCAGCGCCCCGGCTCCCACCATTTGGGCGATCATGTAGAACGTTGAGACGGTGAGAGTGCTCAGCGAGGCCCACGCTCTCACCGGACGCTCCTGCAGCCGATACGCCAGCACGTCGGCCATCGTGTACTTTCCCGAGTTGCGCAGCGGCTCGGCAACGACCAGCAGGACGGTGAGGTAGGCCACTAGGAAGCCGACCGAGTACATGAAGCCGTCATAGCCGTAGAAGGCGATCAAGCCGGCGATGCCAAGGAACGATGCCGCGCTCATGTAGTCGCCGGAAATGGCCAGGCCGTTTTGCCAGCCAGTGATGCGCCGCCCGGCGGCGAAGAAGGCTGTCTCGCCCGACGAGCGGCCGGCAGCCCAGTAAGTGATTCCGAGGGTTGCGGCGATGAACGCCAAGAACATCAGCAGGGGAAGCGACACTCTATCCGCCTCCGCCGTCCGGCTCGGACTTGGCTGCGTCCGCTAGGATGTCATCGGCCATCTTGTCGAAACGACTCGCAAAGCGCATGTAGATCAAGGCGATGGCCCAGGCCATCAGGAACTGCGAGAAGGCGAAGAGGTACGCCCAGTTGGCCTCTCCCCAGGCCGTGCGGGACATCAGCTCTGGCCAGTACCCGACCAAGAGCGGCAGGGCGAAGTAGTACGCGATAAAGAACACTGTCAGGGCACAGACCGCGCGTTTTTTCTGCTTGATCATGTGCCGGTACGGCGCTGCAGAGTAGATTTGGTTCCAAGCGCTCATTGCGGTTGAGACACAGCATACCACCAACGAAAGCGCCGCAGCGATGAGCGACCGGCACCTGTATCAGACTTGCCAGACAACTGATTTTAAATAGTTTGTGCAATCCTAGCGAGCGCTCGCTGGCGTCAGAACGAAGCGCCCCAAGAATAGTTCAAGCGGGTGTACCAGTACGCGCCGTTAAAGCCGAACGGCGACGCCTGGCTGAACTGGGACCCGACCGCGTACTGCGACGGGCTGATGTCGGTGAAATTGTTCAGCGCGTTCTGAGCGCCCCCGGCGATCGACATGCCTTTGCCAAGCTTGTAGTCGATCTCGAAGTCCACTAGCCACTCTCCGGGATAGGTGTGATTGTCTCTGCGTTCGTACCATTCCCCGTAGTAGCTCAGCCGGCCCATCAGATTGAACCGACCGACCCGCTGCTTCCAGGTTGCGTTCAGGCGATCCATGGGCAGGGAGTACTGCAGCCGCCGGATGCGCTCGTCGCTGAGCAGCTCCGGGTCGTACTCGGTGACATTCGTGCCGGTGTGGTTGTAGAGGAAGCTCAGTTCCGACCGGGCCGTCGGGGCCAGCACGGCCACGATGTCGATGCCTTGCGTGACCGTGTCGAAGTCGTTGACGAAAAAGCGGAACGAGCTGAGGTTGCGTGCGCTGGTGACACCTTCCGCGATCAGGTCGGTCACCTCGCTCTCGTTCAGGGTGAAGTTCTTCGAAAGCGTCAGGCGGTCCTTAACCGCAATCCGGAAGAAGTCCGCGGTTAGCGTGAAGATCCCGGCCTCGGCGATTGCGCCGGCCGTGAAGTTCAGCGACGTCTCGGGCCGCAGCCCATGCCCGCCCCTGAGCGCGGCCACCTTCGAGTTGGATGGTATGGTGCCGCGATTGACCAGCTCCTCGATCGTAATGTCGAAGATGGTCGAGACGTTAAACGCGTTCTGTTGTCCCGGCGTCGGGGCACGGAATCCGGTGCTGGCGCTGGCCCGCACGGCAAAGCCATCGGCCACTTCAGCGCGGGCGGCGGTCTTCCAGTTCAGAGTGTTCCCGAAATCAGCGAAGCGTTCGAAACGCAGAGCGCCGCCCCAAATGAGCCGGTCCTCCGCGTCGGAGAGTTCTATGTCGGCGTAAAGAGCCGAATTGCGCCGATTCCAGCTCCCCACCGCGATCGGGCTGAAGCCGGGAAAACCGTTGGACGCGGCGCTGAAGCCTTGCGGAGCATACGGGCCGAACGTCCACGACTCCTCTTGGCCCTGCTCGATCGTGAATTGTTCGTTGCGAACCTCCGCTCCAGCAGCGAAGTGGACGAGCTCGCTGGCCTCGTAGGCGATGTCGAAGTTCAGGTTGAGCTCTTCCTGGCGGTACAGGCCGGGCTTGAACTCGGTCGGCGTGTCGGGTCCGAGCGAGGCGTTGACCGTGTTGTTGATGAAGAAATCGACCTCGCTGGTGCCGGCGCTGGCGCTGGCGTCCCATCGCAGCCCGCCGGCAAACTGGCCGCGGATGCCGCCCACCGCCGAGTTGTCGGTGTAGAAGCCGCCAAAGTTTGGCGTGAAGCCGCCAGGAAACAACTCCTGGAAGCTGAAGCAATTCGGGTCGGAGAAGACTTGGCCCAGGGCCGCTTGGTCGGGAACGTGATCGACAACGGGCACGACCGGGCAGCCCGCCGAGCCGTCAAGAACGCCGTCCTGAGCGTCCAAGGCGTCTCCGACCAGAAGTGTCCTTCCGCCGTCGCCGCTGAACACGGCCGAGCGCGTGTTGGGATTGCGGAAGAAGAAGCCGCCAGTCACCCTGCGGCTGGCATAGTTCGCATGGCCGTAGGCTTGGGTCGATTCCCCGATGAGTTTTCCGAAGTTGGCGAAGAACTTGGCATTGTTACGCTCTTCTGGCGAGCCCCAGATCTGGGCCGGACTGCGAACCGCGGTGTTGCCCGCAGCGATCAAGGCCACTGCGTCGGCGCGTTGTACGCTGCGATCAGTTGGATCGCTGTTGCCGTACTCGAAGCTGAGGTTCGCGAAGCCATCCTCGCCTATCGGCATGCCCACGTTGGCCGCGTAGGTGATGCTCTGTCCGTCCGGTCCGCGGCCCGGGATGTCGCCGCCTTGGTAGGTGCCCGCCCGAACTTCTACGCTGCCGCCGCTGGGAGCGTCTTTGAGGGTGAAGTTGAGCACGCCGGCGATGGCATCCGAACCGTACTGCGCGGATGCGCCGTCGCGCAACACTTCGACCTGCTTCAGGGCGATCGACGGAATTACCGAGATATCGGCGCCTTGCGAGCCATCGGCCACGCCGCCGCCGATCCATGTTATGACTGCCCCGCGGTGCCTGCGCTTGCCGTTGACCAGCACCAGAGTGTGATCCGGCGCTAGATTGCGGAGGTTGGCAGGGCGGATGATCGTCGCCGCATCGGCGATCGGCTGTCGGGTCACGTTGAACGAGGGAACCACGTTACGCAGCTGCGACAGCAGGTCGGGACCGCCCTGCTGCACGAACTCCTCGGCGGCGATCACGTCCACGGGCACCAGCGACTCGGTCACGGTACGAGCCTCGGCACGACTTCCCACCACGACCAGCTCCTGCGTGACGGCCTCGATCTGCAGGACCACTGTGATCTGCCCGGTCGCTTGCACTACCTCGACCTCTTCTGGCTCGAAGCCCGGCGCGAACACGACGACAGAGTGCGGTCCGGGTCCCAGTTCGCACAGCAAGGCAACGCCGCTATCGTCTACGGGCACCTCTTTAAATCCAACCGAGACTCCTGCCGTGGGCAGTTGGGCGGAAGTTGGGTCCAGCACGCGCACCTCCAAGCACGGCGATTGGACCGCCGCCGGCTGCGCGGCGAGGGAAACAGCGCACGCTATGGAGGCGAGCGCCAGAATTCGCCTGACAAAGATGATCGGATCGTGTTGCATTGAGATCTTGCTACCTGCGGTCGACATTGGTTTTAGGGCCTATGTCCTCATCGTAGCCCGACCGGCGATTCTGCGATTTTTCCAGCTATCTTATTGAATCCATTTAACTTGAATCCTCGTATGCCTCATCTGCGCGATGCAAGGTGCACGAATCATCGTTCCCGATTGGCTACAGTGTGCGCGTGACGGATTGGCTCACGGTGGAACAGAGGCGCCGCGTGATGCAGGCCGTCAAGGGCAAGGACACCGGCCCCGAACTGACCGTGCGCAGGATCGTGCATCGCCTGGGCTATCGCTACCGGTTGCATAGGAAAGGCCTGCCGGGCCGCCCGGATCTCGTGTTCGGGCCGCGCAAGAAGGTGATTTTCGTCCATGGCTGTTTCTGGCATGCTCACAATTGCCGATACGGGCGAATGCCGGAATCGCGCCAGGAGTACTGGGTTCCTAAGCTGATCGGCAACATGGAGCGCGACAAGGCCAACGTGGCCAAGTTAGAGGCGATGGGTTGGAAGGTTCTCACCGTTTGGGAATGCGAAGTCAAGAAAACCGCGGAGTTGGTGGCCCGTCTGACCGAGTTCTTGGACAACGAGCAAGGGCCTCGAGCGGATAGCGCGTAGCTGGCGGCGCGTCTGTACCGCTCAAGCGAAGTAGACCAGCATGAAGACCGTGGCTGCGCCAAGCAGCCAGCCCCACGGGCGTTCGCTGGCCCAAAAGCTCCGTGCTTCGCCGTCTCGTGCGACTGGCCGGCCCCACCATGTGAGCTGGTCGGTGTCGGCCCGAAGGGATCGGTCGCGCGAGCTCACCCAGACCAAGATGGCCAGGGCGAACAGCGAGGTCAGAGCCGTGCGGTGCAGGAAGTTGAGTTGCGCCCCGAACAGCGGTTCGACGGCCGAGCCCGGGGCCCACAAATCGTACAGCCACTGGATGCCGAAGGAGAAGAATGGAGAGGCCAGCAGCGCCCAGAACGCTCCTTCTGCTGACGCCCGCCGCCAGAGCACGCCGCCGAGAAACGCTACGGCGATGCCTGGAACCACGTGTCCCATCTGTGCTGGCACCTTCAGGAAGAAGTTGTCCGCGGCCTCCTCGGTGTAGATCACCGCGGCGATGCAGGCGACGATCAGCACGAATGCGACGATGCACAGTCGGCCTACCCGGATCAGCTTGCGCTCCGACGCGTCCGGATCGACGTACTTGCGGTAGAAGTCAAACGTCAGCAGGGTCGCGCCCGAGTTCATCATCGAGTCGATGCTGGAGAGGATCGCTCCGATCAGCCCGGCCGTGATGATGCCGACCAAGCCATAGCCGGCCGGCACCACCATCTGAACCAGCAGCGGGAACGCATCGTCGGGCAGGGGCAGGGCCGAAATCTCCCCTCGCGCCAGACTCGCGTCGAAGAGCAGGCCTGCGGCCACTCCAGTGGCGATGGACACAAAGGGGATCAGCAACTTGAGAAAGCCCGCTACCAGAATCCCCATGCAAGCGTCGAACTCGCTCTTGGCCGCCAGCGCCCGCTGCGCGATGAACTGGTTGGTGGACCAATAGAAGATGTGAATGATCAGCAGGCCGCTGAACACGCCAGTCCAAGGCAGCTGCGGGTGATCGGGCGGCAAGTATAGGTGGAACTTCTGCTCGGCGGCGGGAAGCGCCGCGTCCTTGGCGAGCAATCCGCCCAGTCCGCCGACTTCAGGCTGGCCGAACACCAGCACTGCGACAAACACGCCGGCCAGCAGCAACAGCACGGATTGCATCACGTCGGTCCAGATGACCGCCTTCAGACCGCCGACGATCGTGTAAGTGGCTGTGACTAGGGCGAAGATCGCAATGCCACCCGTGTAGCTGATTGCCAAGGGGGTGCCGTCGAGCAGGTAGCTCAGCGCCCTCGCCCCGATGTAGAACCCGAGCGCCATGCGCACGATCACGATGGTGAGGATGTTGAACGCCGAATACAGCACGCTGCTGCGGTCGTCATAGCGCTTGGCCAGGTATTCGGAGAGCGTGTACAGGCCCATGTCGCGATACAGCGGCAGGAACACGAATGCCAGCATCAACAGCCCGGCAATTGCCAAGAACTCGAAATGAGCCTGCGCGAACCCGATCGAATAGCCGATTCCCAGCATGCCCACTAGATGGTCGGCACTGATGTTGGTGCCGAAGATCGAGCCGGCAACGCCCCACCACGGCACGGTCCGGCCTGCTAGGTAGTAGTCGGCAGCGGTCTCTTCCTTGCGCCCGGCCCACAAGCCGATCCCCAGCACGGCCGCAATGCTGGCGACGAAGATGAAGATGTCAAGCGTCGAAAGTGGAATCGGCACGGCTCAAAAGGTGACGGAGGGATGTATGGCGCTCACTACCAGATTCCGATCAACTTCCACCACAAGGTGCCGATGGTACACCACACGAACACGTTCCAGAGGGCGACCACGAAGCCGACCGACCACCACTGCTTGAAGCTGGTGTAGTCCTGCGAATAGAAGATCGGTGAAGGCACGGTGCCGTAGTGCGTCAGGCCCGCCGACAGGTTGGCGAGGCATGCGAGCAGGTAGACCACCAAGCCTACTGGGGCACCCTGGCCGAGCAAGAGTAGCAAGAAGACCGGAAACAAGGTCAGGAAGTGCATTGTGATGCTGGCTAGGCCATAGTGGGCGAAGAAGTAGATCGGAAGCACAATCGCCAGCATCGGCAGCCACGGCATGTCTCCCAGGCCAGCGCCGATGGCGTCGGTGAGAGCCCGGGGCACGCCGGCATCGCTGAGCGCCCGGCCCAACGTGATCACCCCGCCGTACCAGATCATGATGTCCCACACGGCGTGCTGGCGGACCGCCTCCCGCCAGGGAAGGACGCCGCTTACGATCAACACGCAGGCCCCCGAGACCGAGGCCAGCGCCACCGGCACCGAGTGCAGGTTAGAGGTGATCCACAGGCTGCATACGGCGCACACAAGCGCGGTCGTGAACCATTCCCGCGGCCCCATCCTGCCAAGCTTTTGCAGCTCGTCTTCGGCGAACTGCATGGCATGTGGCGTGTGCTGGATGTCAGGCGGCACGAGCTTGGCGACGATCCAGACCAGGCCGGCAATGCTGGCCAGGCTCGGCACGATTCCGGCCGCCGCCCAGTGCGCCCAAGTGAGTTCGTAGTCAGCCAGTGTTCGGGCCAACTCCACGGCCACGAAATTCCCCGCCTGACCTGTCAGGAACGTTGCCGTAGCGACGATCTCGCCCTGATAGACGGCGGCCATCAGGAACGTGCCCAGCAACTTCGCCGTTGGGCCGGGGCGGGAGCCGTAGAGTTCCGCCATGCTGCGCGTGATGGGCATGATCACGCCGCCCGCCCGGGAGGTATTGGACGGGATCATGGTGGCCAAGGAGAGATCGCTCAGGATCAGCGCGTAGGCCACCCCCTTGGAATTCTTGCCGAAGTAGCGCACGAAGAGAAGCGCGATCCGTTTGGCGAGATTGGTGGCGATCAAGACATGCGCGATCAGCAGGGCGCCGACCACCAACCACACCGCAGGGGTGGCAAAGCCTGCCAAAGCTTGGTCCAAGCTCATGGTGCCGCTCCAGACAGCAGCGACCAAGGCCAGCAGGATCACCGCGCCGCCGGGAAGCGGCCGCAGCATCAACCCCGTAATGGCGGAAGCAAACACCCCGGTCAGCCGCCAGCCTTCGTCTGAAACGCTCTCTGGGCGGGGCAGGATCCAATAGACGGCAAGCCCTATCACGACAACGATGGCTAGGCGCCCCATGTCGGGAGCGGCGCTTGCAGGGGGATCGGACGGCATTAGCGGGTATCGAGAACCGGCGGGAGAGGGTCGGGTTCGACTTCGGGTCAGCGATCTCCCATCAAACCACGGACAGCGTCTCGGCATCCCAGCCGACGGTTCGCGACTCGTTCAGGGAGATGTTGGCGAGCTGCACGATTAGCGCGGCTTGGAAACCCTTGTCCATCGTTGCTCGCGGCTTCTCGCGCGTGCGCACGCAATGCAGAAAGTTCATGACGTGGTCGATGGTGGCTTGGGCGAAGCCGCCGGGCTGTTCCTTGTCGAGTGAAGGAGTTTCGGGGGAATCGCGGGGAAACACGCGCAAGAACTCGCGTCCGATGTCCATGCGGGCCAGCGTGCCGTCGTAGGCATTGAGCTGGTCGGCGCGGCTGGCGTAGCGCATAGCGTTGTAGTTGATGGTGAAGATCGCCATGAAGCCCTGTGGGTACTCGGCTGCCACCACGACGGACTCGGGCTGGTCCATGCCCGCTACGTGCGGTCGCAACGCGGAGGCGTTGACTGCGACGGGGTAACCCGCATCCATGATCAAGTGGATCGAATCGAAGATGTGGCAGCCTTGGTCCTGCGCGATGCCGCCCGAGTATGCCGCTAGGCTGCGCCAGTTGAAGAAGACTAGCGGATCCTTGGGGACCTCGGGCGAAGGCCCGAGCCACGCCTCCCAGTTGATCGGCCCCTTGAACGTATCGCGGCGCGGTTCGGTGCGCGAATTGAGCCAATACGTGCGTACCATTCGCACAGTGCCTAGCTCGCCGCTGCGCCGGATCTCGCGAGCCTCTAGGTACAGGTTGTAGCTGCGCCGCTGCATGCCGACCTGCACGATGCGATCTGACTTGCGTTCCGCCTCGACCAGCTCCTTGCCCTCGGCGGGCGTATGGCACAGCGGCTTCTCGACATACACGTCCTTCCCGGCGGCCATCGCGTCCAGCGTCATGCGGTGATGCCAGTGCTCCGGTGTCGCGATTAGGACCGCGTCCAGATCCTTGTCGTCGAGCACTCGTTTGTAATCGCGGTAGGCCTTGGTGCCTGGGCCGGCCGCCGAGAGACCTGACTCGAGATTGGGCTCGTACACGTCGCAGACGCCGTGGACGGAGAGATTCGGATCGCGCTTGAACTCGGACATCACCCTTCGACCGCGCCCGCCCGCGCCGATCAACGCGAGGCGGACCGCATCGCTGGGAGTTTGTGCTAGGGCCGCACCCGCGCTGGACAGAAAGAAAATGCGCCGGTTCATGCGTGCGAAGATTCTCGCATATCGCCGGGCATGTACAGCGCATACCCAGCAATGCCTGCCTAGTGCCCGCAGGATCCCGCGCCGCCCGTACGACAATGAAGGCATGGGTGGCGACCAACAGGCCGGCTCCGGCTTCGCATCGCGCAAGGCAACGTTGTTCGCGACGGCGCTGGCGATCGCCAGCGTCGTGATTCCGTTCTGGTTCTGGATGGACACGTGGTTCGGCAAGGAACTCTCCGACGAACAGATTCAGGAGTACCTCACGGACACCGAGCGGCCTCGCCGGGCCCAGCACGCAATGGCCCAGATCTCTGGGCGCATGAGTGCGGGCGACGGTTCGGTGAAGCAGTGGTATCCCGTGCTGCTGGATTTGGCCCACCATGAGTTGCCCGAGTTGAGACTGACCGTTGCTTGGCTCATGGGCGACGACCCTTCCAGCGACGAATTCCACGCGGCGCTGCTGGACCTCGTCTCCGACCCGCATCCGCTGGTGCGCCGTAACGCCGCCCTCGCGCTGGCTAAGTTCGGCGACCCCGCCGGTCGCGCTGAAATGCGCGGCATGCTCCAGAGCCAGCGGGTCGTCAGCGGGCACGACGGTATCGTGCGGAATCGCCTCCAACCCGGCGATGCCTTCGATGCCGGGGCGTTGCTAGTGCGGGTCGAGCCGGAGGGCGGCGGCGATCCCTTCGATGTCCGCGCCGCCGTGCCCGGCATTGTTGACCGCCAGCTGCGCGCGGACGGGGACACGGTTAGCGGCGGGGACGAAGTCACTCTGGTTCGGCCGGAAATGACGCATGTCATGCAGGCCTTGCTGGGACTCTACATGGTGGGGACCAGCGAAGACATCGCCTTGATCCAGCCCTACCAGCGGCCCCGCGACGAACTGGGGCCGCAAGTCGCCCAGCAGGCTCGGCAGACGCTGGAGCGAATTCGCCAAGTGGTGGGCGGTCAAGCTGCCGGCGCGCCAGCTGCGGCTTCCAATTGATCCAGCGTCACGATTTCGTAGCAGCTTGGATCATGCATGATGCGATCCACTAGCGCCACGTGCATCGCATGCCCTGCGCGGGAGGCGACCACCCTTCCCAGTAACGGGTAGCCGAGCAGGGCAAGGTCGCCGATCAGATCCAGCAGCTTGTGGCGGCACGGTTCGTCCGCAAAGCGTAGGCCGCCCTCGTTGAGCACGGAATCGGTTCCGAAGCAGACGGCGTTCTCCAGCGACGCGCCGCGAATCAAGCCTTGGTCTCTCAGCAGGTCCAGGTCTTGCACAAAGCCGAATGTCCGAGCTGGGGCAATGCCTTCTACATAGGCTTGCGGAGTGACTGTCAACTCCTGTCTTTGGGGGCCGACCAGCGGGTGCGGATACCGGGTCTCGCAGACCACGCGGAACTCTTGGGCCGGTTCGATGGAGATGCGCTTTTCCCCGTCGCGCACTTCGACGGGCCGGATCACGCGCAGGTAGCGCCGGTGCCTGCGCTGCTTGCGCATCCCCGCCTTGCGCAGCAAGTCCGCCCACGGCAGCGCGCTGCCGTCCAGGATCGGGACTTCCAGTTGGTCGATCTCGATGCGCACGTTGTCCACGCCCAGGGCCCGCAGGCTGCTCAGCAGATGCTCGGTCGTCGACAGCAGCACGCTTTGGCGCATGAGGCTGGTCGCGAAGCTGACCCTTGCAACATGGCGCCAGCTTGCGCGGATCGAGAAATCGTCCAGATCGGTGCGTACGAACACCACTCCTTGGCCCGCCGCCGCCGGTGCAAGGCGCAAGTTGACGGCGACTCCGTAATGCAGTCCGACGCCGCTGGCGGCCACCGGGCGTTCAATCGTGTGCTCGTAACGAGCAGCGCTGCCGTTGGCGGGGAGAAGCACGAACCGAAGCTCTCTGTCGTGATAGCAGGTTCGGCGAAGTTTTGCAAGTATCTGTTAAATAATGACTTGGACACACTCAAGTGTGTCAATATTGCAACGACAAAAGCTCAGACCACGCCATACAGCCGGCTCGGATTGAGCAGGGACAGGGGATCGAAGTCGGCCTTGATGCGCTGCACGAGCTGCAACTCGCTGCCGCCAGCGTTCCATTGCCGGATGCCTTGCTTGAGCGTGTCAGGGCCGGCCTCAAGAGTCGCGCGAAAGCCCCCTTGCCGGAGTTCGGCGATGGCGCGCCCAGCCGTCTCGGTGTCCGGAGCCATTAGGAGTCCGGTCGCGTTGCCGGCGCGCAGCGCCGCTGCGCAGCCGCAGCGGGCTGCCAGGTCCAGCAGCTCTGCCAGCCTAGTCTGGACCGTCGAACAGCGCACCAGCGCACCGTCCGGGTGCGTGTTCAGCCAGTTCGGGCCGCATTCGCGCACGCGCTGCCAGAGTCCCTCCGGCGCGGCGTCAAGGCTCACGCCATGTGTCGCTGCGAGCGTGTCAAAGGCCTCGTTGAACCGGCGCGTTACGGAAGGGCTTCCCGCGGCCTCGGCGAGCAGCGCCGGCGAGCCACCCAGGCCGAGAGCTTGGGCAGCGCCGGCGTCGAGCCAGTCGATCGCGATCGGTTGCAGGACGCCCCCCAGGATTTGCTTGCGCACCTCCAGCAGGGACGCCGATGCCCCACGGAACACGAATGAAGCGAAACTCTCGGGCATGGGGAACACCTTGAAGTTCGCTGAAGCGATGACGGCGAGCGTGCCAAATGATCCGATCATCAATTTGGCCATGTCCAGTCCGGTCACGTTCTTGACGACCATGCCGCCCGAACTGACGATCTTGCCGTCCAGCGTTGCGAAGCGCATGCCGATGGTCATGTCGCGCGCGGTGCCGAACCGTCGACGCCGGCTGCCGCTGGAGTTCGCTGCCAGGATCCCGCCTACGGTCGCATCCTCGGCGAACGGAGGGTCGAGCGGAAGAAACTGGTTGTTCTCCGCGAGCGTCCGGCTCAGGTCGGCGTAGCGCATGCCCGCTTCGACACTGACCGTGAGGTCGGCGGGCTCGTACGCCAGCAGGCGGTTGAGGCCGCAGGTCTGCAACCGGCAGGTGGCCTGCCGGATCGGCCCCCCGAAACTCGCCTTCGAGAAGGCGCCTCCCGTCTCGATGCTGGCCTGCTCCTCACCGCACTGGAGCAGGGCGGCGCGCAACTCCTCGATTGTCGATGGTGCGAGCGATTCGGTCATGAGGCGTTAGGCGGGACTTGGGAGGCGCACGTTCCAACGCTCCGCCATCGGGCGGGCTCCGACAGTCTTGGCCGCAAGCAAGCGTGCCGCCGCAATGGCTACATTACGCGCTCGAAGATGGCGAAGTCTCCCGGATTCCAAGCTTGCGCGATCACGTACAGCTTGCCGTTGGCCTTGTGCAGCACCGCGTTGTGAACATGCTGGAATTTCTCGAGGCCCAGTTCGGCCTTGGGCAGGATGGTCGACACCAGCCTGTCATCTTCGAGGATGTAGATCGGCGCGCCCTGCGGCCGGTCCGCGCCGTGCAGCGCCCCGACTACGCCCAGGTTGTCGAGGTAGTCGACATCGCAGGGAAACGATCCCAGCGGGAGCTTGAGGGTCGAGATGTACTGGCCGTGGCGCGTGAAGCGGTCGATCTCGGCGTTCGGGCGGTCGGCGACATCGATCCGGCGCGTCCCCGCAGGGACGGTAATGCCGTGGCCGGTGCCGAACTGTCCGGCCCCGCTGCCCTTGCCCCCGAAGGCGAGGTCGTACCACGAGATCTTGAATGGACTGGTGCTTTCCACCTTGGCGGTAATCACGTAGTCCAGAGACGAGTAGCCGGTGGCTACGTACAACAGGCCGTCAAGCTCTTCTACGTCGGTCGGCACGAAGTTCCCGCGTCCCATGAAGTAATCGGTAGCGGTCGGCGTTCCAAGGTCCTCGCCGCCACTCGGGGTGGTCAGCTTGTGCTCGAGCTTTCCGCCCAAATCGGTCGTGTAGACGGTGCTGTTTCCATTGCCTGGGAACGTCAGGTGAGCGGCGCCGCCGGAGTCGTACCAGACCGTGGCGTTGTGCATGTTGTGCGGCTTCATTTCGGCTGCGGTGGGCAGCATCTTGGTCGCGCCCAGGTCGCCGCTGATCTGGATGATGCCGGCGCCCGGCAGCGCGAAGTAGACCTCGCCCTTGCCGTCGCGGCGGTCGATGGCGAATCCCCCGTGGGCTTTCTCGAGCACGGCCTGGGCCTCTTGCGGAAGGTGGCTGCCCTTGTAGACAACCTTGAACTTGTAGTCGCCCTGTCCGCTGGTGAGGTGGTTGTCCGCCGCAGTCGGCGCCGGCGCGAAACTGGCGTGCCAAGTGACCAGTAACAGAGTGGCGAATAGCGCCGTGAGAAACGTGCGTAACATGAATGCCTGCCTTTGGAAATACTGTACACGACTGTGCTGTCCGAACGTGCGGTGCGCGTGCGGTTTGGACCGGCCTGAGGCAAGTTCTCCCGGATCTGCGGCGCTTCGGCCAAGCTGTCCGGCGCGTGTTGGTCGCAATCTCCGAGTTCGGTTCGTTCGACCTCTTCCGGCCTGCAGCTGGCGCCCGCGCCCGCCAGTCGCAGGATCTTGTCGTGGCTGCTGCTGACCCAGTCGAATCGGGCGGTGGTGGTAACATCACACTAGGCAGTTGGCTGCCCCGCGCCGTTCGAGGCAGCGTTCGCAGCCGTTGCCTCTTGAGGCCCGTTGGGAGGGTTCGCAGCATGGCCGCAGTTGACCTGAAGCCCGTGGACAGTCGCGCCGAATGGGGGCACTTGCCCAATGCGATTCGGGAAGAGATCGACATCTTCGAGACCGAGCTGCGGCGGGTTCAGGCCGGCTTGGTCGACGAGAAGATCTTCACCGAGTTCCGCTTGCGCCACGGCGTCTACGGGCAGCGCCAGGATCGGGTCCAGATGCAGCGCATCAAGATCCCGATGGGGCGGTTGAGCGCCGACCAATTGGTAGCCTTGGCGGACATAGCCGAGGAATACGCCGTTGGCGTGCTGCACGTGACGACACGTCAGGACTTCCAGTGCCACTTCGTCGACATCAATGACACCCCGAACCTGATGCGACGGCTGGCGGCCGTGGGCATCACCACACGCGAGGCGTGTGGCAACGTCATCCGCAACGTGACCTGCTGCCCGTGCGCGGGAGTTTGCACCGACGAGGCGTTCGATGTCGCTCCGCATGCCCACGCGATGGCGTACTTCATGCTGCGCCATCCGGATGCGCAGAATTTCGGCCGCAAGTTCAAGATCTCCTACTCGGGGTGCTCGGAGCACGGTTGCGGCTTGGGCCGGATGCACGACATCGGCGCTGTCGCGAGAGTCCGCGACGGAGTTCAAGGATTCGAGGTCTATGTCGGCGGTGGACTCGGCTCTCTGCCGCACCAGGCAAAGCTCTACAGCGAGTTCATGCCGGCCGACCAGATGCTGCCCTTGGCGCAGGCGATCTCGCGCGTGTTCGCGAGGCTGGGAGAGAAGAAGAACCGCGCCAAGGCGCGCATGAAATTCTTGATCGCCAAGCAGGGGATCGACGAATTCAGGCGGCTGGTCGAAGAGGAGCGCGAGCGGCTGTCGGCCGACCCGCGGTGGGAGGGCGAGCTCCAGCTGGCGCTGGAGCAGCTCCGCGACGAACCGTTGAAGCCCCCTTCGCGGCTCGATCCGGCCGGCAGCCAGGGCCCCCAATTCGCCGAGTGGCTCGAACTCAACGTGCATCCGCAGAGCCAGGACGGCTACTCGATGGTGGACATCTATTTGCCCCTTGGCGATATCACCTCGCTACAGGCGCGGCAGCTGGCGGATGTCTCGCGGAAGTACGTCAAGGACACCTTGCGCACCACGGTCGACCAGAACCTGCTGCTGCAGTGGGTTTCCAACGCGGACCTGCCGGACTTGTTCGCCGACTTGGCCCGGATCGGCCTTGCCGAGACCGGGGCGGGCCGTCTCAAGGATGTCGTTGCCTGCCCGGGAACCGATTCTTGCAAGCTCGGCATCACGGCTTCGCGGGGCTTGGCGGCGCACCTGAGGAAGGAATTCGGCAACGGCATGAGCGAGATCGCGCATCGCTCGGACCTCAAGATCAAGATCAGCGGTTGCTTCAATTCTTGCGGCCAGCACCACATCGCCGACATCGGGTTCTTCGGCTCTGTCCAGCGCAAGAAGAACGACACCGCGCCGGTGTTTCAGGTCACGCTGGGCGGCTCGACGCGCAACAACGCCGAGTCGTACGGCCTCGCCGTCGGCAAGATCCCGTCGCAAAACGTGGACAAGGCCATCGTCAGGGTGACGGAGTTCTACAACCGCGAGAAGCGCGGCGACGAGACGTTGAGCGACGTGGTGGCCCGCCTCGGCAAGACGCGGGTCAAGCAAGAGCTGGCTGAGTTCATGGAACTGCCCACGTTCGAGGAGTCGCCCGACTTCTATCGCGATATCCGCCAGCCATGGCAGTACAAGCGCTCGATCGGTGTCGGCGAGTGCGCGGGCGAGGTTGTCGATCAAGCGGAGTTCTTGCTTGAGGACGCCGACCGAATCCACTTCGAGTCCACCTTGGATCTGGAGCGGGATCGCTTCGGCGACGCGTCGGCCAAGGCGTTCGAGGCCTGCAAGAAGGCTGCCGACGCGCTACTGTTCACCAAGGGGCTGTGGCTCTCGGACCGCTACGACACTGTCGAGGAATTTCGCAAGCACTTCTACGACACCGACAGCTTTTATAAGCCATTTGCCGACAACTTCATACGCACGGCGCAAGAGGGCCCCAGCGAGGATTCAGAACGGGCCCGGCTGCGCGTAGAAGAAGCGACCCTGTTCATCGAGGCGGCACAGGGCGTGTATTCGCAGGCGACGGATTTCTAGGCCTGGCCTACCGCATGCAATCAAACTTGCAGAGGATTGATGTCAAGCTGTTGCTTGACTGCCCGCCCGATCCGGACCTTGACCAGTTCCTGGTGATCTTCGACCGCTGGCGCAAGGCGGACGACCATCCGGCAGATTGGGTGGACTTGGCAGACTACGCCCATATGCCCGGGGGGCCGGGAATCCTGATCGCCGGCAAGCGGGACACTTTCTCCGTCAATCTCAACCCTCCCGGCCCGGGCCTGTTGACCAGTGTTCGCCGCGGCTTGGAAGGGCCGTTGGAAGATCGCTTTCGCGAGGCGCTACGGCGCGCCCGCGAGTTTAACGCCGCGGTCATGGCGGAGCCGGAATTCCCGGCTGAATTCTCTGTTCGCGAGGGTGCTTGGGAAATCTGCGTCAACGACCGGCTGGGATTCCCCAACACGGATCCGACGGACAGGCTGGTGCGTCCGGCCGTGGCCGCTGCGCTCGGCGTAGCTCCTGAGTCGTTGACGCGCGACCCCGATTCGCGAAATCGCCTCGGATACTCGGCCAGATAGGCGGTCGGCCAGTGAATTGGCCCCGCACGATCCGACCGGCCAAGGTCGGCGAAACCGTTACCTTCGCTACGGACCCTCGATCCAAGGCAGGCATTGCGGGTCAACCCGCTCCGCGCTCGCTCCGCACACCGTAGTCGGGCCAGTCTAGGCCGAGCCCTCGGAATCCTGTCGAGTGCTATTCTCAAATTTTGGGCCCGCCACTCCGACCCGGAGTTAGTGCAGCCTCTGCCTGAGGCGAGTGGAGCTCCCATGCTGACGTTCCAAGAGATCGTGATGCGCCTGAAGGCGTACTGGGCCAGGCAGGGCTGCATCGTCCAAGAGCCGTTCGACTGCGAGGTCGGCGCAGGCACGATGTGCCCGGAGACTTTCTTGCGCGTGCTTGGCAGCGAGCCCTACAAGGTTGCCTACGTGCAGCCCAGCCGCCGTCCGGCAGATGGCCGGTACGGCGAAAACCCCAATCGCCTGTACAAGCACATGCAGCTGCAGGTGATCCTAAAGCCCGCGCCGGAAGACGTCGTGGATCTCTATCTCAAGAGCTTGGAAGAGATCGGGATTGACCTTTCGCGGCACGATTGCAAGTTGGAAGAGGACAATTGGGAGTCGCCGACGTTGGGTGCTTGGGGCGTAGGCTGGCAGGTCATGCTGGATGGCCTCGAGATCACACAGTTCACCTACTTCCAGCAGTGCGGCGGATTGGACTTGGACATCGTTCCCGCCGAGCTCACCTATGGCTTGGAGCGCCTGGCGGCGTTTATCCAAGACGTTGAGAGCGTTTACGACATCCGCTGGAACGACCGCTGGACATACGCCGATGTGAGGCTGGCCGACGAGGAACAGTACTCCGCCTACAACTTCGAGGAGGCTGACGTTAGCTTCGTCTGGGATGAGTTCAACTTGCACGAAGCCGAGTGCAAGCGGCTCCTAGAGCGCTATGCGAGCGAACTAGCGCCTTTGGAACGGCGGCGCTTTCCGCTGTTGGCCGCGTTTGACCAGACCCTGAAGTGCTCGCACTTGTTCAACACGCTGCAGGCCCGGGGCGCGATTAGTGTCACCGAGCGCGCCCAGGTGATCCAGCGAGTGCGCAACTTGGCAGTTGCGGTCGCCAAGGCGTGGGTCGACCAACGGCAGTGCCTGGCTGGGGAGGCAGCGTGAGCGACCTGCTTCTCGAAGTCGGCACCGAGGAAATACCGGCTCGCTTGGTGCCGGGGGCGGTGCGGGACTTGGAGAGAGGCTTCCGGGCGGCCCTGCGCGAGCTCGACCTCGAGTGCGGCGGGCGAATCTCGGTCGATGCCACGCCGCGCCGCTTGGCGCTGGTTGCGGAGGGTCTGCCTGATCGGCAGAGCGACCGGACCGAGACATTGGCGGGACCGTCGAAGCAGATAGCCTTCGATCCTGATGGCAATCCCACGCGCGCGGCGCTGGGATTCGCGCGCAAGGCGGGTGTCGCGGTCGAGGAGCTTGAACTTGGCGACGACGGCAAGCTCACAGTGCGGCGCACCATCGCCGGCCAGCGGACGCACGACCTGCTGGCTCGCGTGCTTCCGGACGTAGTGCTCGGCGTGCGCTTTCCGCGCAGCATGTACTGGATGGGCAAGGGCAGCCCTCGATTCATCCGGCCGATTCGCTGGCTGGTGGCGCTGCTCGACGGCGATGTCGTGCCCGTGGAATTCGCCGGGGTCCGGTCCGGCAATGTCACTTGGGGGCACCGGCGGCTCGGTTCCGGGCCGATCACCGTCAACTCGGCCGAAGAGTATCGGTCTGGCTTGCGTGCCAATGCCGTGCTGCTTTCCGCCGAAGGCAGGGCGTCGAAGATCGTCGCTGACGCCGAGGCGCTGTTGCCAGCCGGCTACGAACTGCGGCGCAACGAAAGGTTGCTGCAGACGTTGGTGTTCGAGACGGAGCATCCGACGGCGGTCTTGGGCAGCTTCGACGAAAGCTACCTGGACCTTCCCGAGGAGGTGCTCGAGACGGTCATGCTCGTCCATCAAAAGTACTTCGCCGTTCAGGACAGCTCGGGGGCGATGGCGAGTCGCTTCGTAGCCATCGCGAACTCTGGCGGCGATACCGATGGCGTGATTCGCAGGGGGCACGAGCGTGTCCTGCGGGCTAGGTTCAATGACGCCCGCTTCTTCTGGCAGTTTGACCAGCGGAGTTCGCTGTCAGATCGTCTTGAAGATCTGAAGGCAGTCACGTTCCAGGCCTCCCTGGGCAGTTACTGGTCCAAGACCGAGAGCAACCTCGAGGCAGTCGCACGCCTGAGCGATGCGCTTTCCCTAGGTGCAAGCGATGCCAAGAACACCCTGCAGGCCGCGCGTCTGGCAAAGACCGATCTGACGACCGAGATGGTGGGCGAGTTCCCGGAACTCCAAGGCAAGATCGGGGGACTTTACGCAACCGCGCAGGGAGAGTCTCAAGAGGTGGCTGACGCGATCTACGACCACTACCTGCCAGCGGGCGGCTCGGGTCCTATCCCACGATCGCGAGTCGGGCAGCTGGTGTCGCTGGCCGACAGGCTCACGACTCTTGGCGGCATGTTTCGAATCGGCCTGATGCCGACCGGATCGAAGGATCCGCTGGCACTGCGCCGGGCGGCGTTCGGAGCGATTCGCATCGTCCTAGAAGGCTCACTACCGATCTCGCTAGACCAGTTGGTTGAGTTCGCGTCCGCCGGCGCCAATGCGCCGAAGCTACGAGACTTCTTCTTGGATCGTCTGCGCTTCTGGTTGCAAGAATCGGGCGGTTTCGGTGCGGATTCGGCAGATGCTGTCCTGGCCGCTTCCGACGCCGTGCCCGTCGACGTACTAGCACGGGCGCGAGCCTTGGCCGAAGTTCGCCACACCCCCGACTTCGAGGCTCTGGCGGTCAGCTTCAAGCGGATCCGCAATATCTTGGAACAGTCCGGAACGGCACAATCGCTGCACGGCGCGAACCTGGATCTCGCTCTGCTGGAGGGCGGGGCCGAGACGGACCTGCACGCCTCGCTGCAACTCGTTGGGGCAAAGATCGCCGAGTGCAACGCCAAGCGTGACTACGCGACCTCGCTGCGATCGATCGCTACGCTGCGGCCGGCCTTGGACCGCTATTTCGACGATGTTCTCGTGATGGCTGAAGACGAAGCTGTGCGTCGCAATCGCTTGGTGTTCCTAGCGAGCATGCTGAGGGCTCTGTCCACCATTGCCGACTTCTCGCTGATCGACGCGGGACCGGCCGCCGCCCAGGGCAGCTAGCTAGACCTACAGCCCGCGGCGGGCCGGGATGTACTGCCGCAGAAAGCCGGCACTCTGCCGCAGCGACAGCTTGCGGTCTTCCAAGGAACCCTCGTAAGCGCGATCCTCCACCTCCACGCAAACCGGGCCGTCGTAGCCGGTCGAAGTCAGGACAGAGAAGAATCGCCCCCAGTCGACATCGCCCAGCCCGGGGAGCTTGGGCGTGTGGAACTGGAGAGGGTACGCCAGGATGCCGACGTCGTCGAGCAGCTTCTGGTCCACGCGGACGTCCTTCGCGTGAACGTGGAAGATGCGGTCGCTGAAGTCGCGCAATGGGGCGATGGCGTCCATCTGCATCCAAGTCGGATGCGAAGGATCGTAGTTGAGTCCGAACGAGGGGCTGGGAATGTCCTCGAACATGCGCCGCCAGATGGCGGGCGAGCAGGCAAGATTCTTGCCCCCCGGCCATTCATCGCGAGTGAAGATCATCGGACAGTTTTCGATTCCGATCCGGACGCCGTGATCCTCGGCATAGGCAACCAAGTGCCGCCAGACCTCCAGGAAGCGCGGCCAGTTCTCTTCCACGGACCGAGTCCAGTCGCGGCCGACGAATGTGTTGACAGTGGAAAGGCCAAGCGCGCGTGCGGCTCGGATTACAGAGCGAATGTGGTCTTGGGCAACACGGGCCTCTTCGCTGTCGGGCGAGAGGGGATTGGGATAGTATCCGAGGCCGCTGATCTGGATTTGATGACGATCAAGCGACGCATTGATCCTGTCGATGCCGGCATCGTCTAGGGTGGCAGTGTCGATGTGGGTAACGCCGGCATACCGGCGCTCGGCCTTGCCGGGCGGCCAGCACATGACCTCGATGCAGTCATAGCCCTCCGCTGCCCCGATTCGACAGACCTCGTCGAAGGAGAGGTCGGGCAGGATGGCGCTGACAAATCCAAGTTGCATGTCTGTTCACAGGGTAGCGCCAGCATCGCCCATGTCGCGGAGCCCTGACCCGCCCGAGCGAGGGGTCTTGGTAATGGCGCCAGTTCGCGGCCCTGTAAGCACAGCCATTTTCGGGGCAGCCGTGTCAACGTGGGCTAGGGGCAACACGAGTGCTGCGAATCGGGAGGGCGACCCGTCCCGCTCGGCCGTGGTGAGCTGCTATTCCACCCGGGCCGGCTTTCCGGCCTTGTAGCTCTGCCAAGCGAACCAGTAAGCGACATGCCCGGGGAGCCGGGCGAGGCTCTGGCCGCCCGGTCCGGTAAGGGAGGCCTCGGTGACGGTCCATTGCGTCCCGTCGCTCGTCACACGGGACGGATCATTCTCAGTCGCGACAAACGTCCGTCCTCCCGATTCGTAGGCGCGGACCGTCTCCGTTTGGGCATTTCCGATGAGGACCACATCACGCGGTCCCGCTTTGTCGTGGATGACGGCGCCGCCTCGGAAGAGCGAGAGGGCCCAGGCCATTTCGTTGGCTCCGTCCCGTAGAACGAAGATACGGTCCTTCGGCGCGAGCCGGCGATCTCGGACCACCACGGGAAACATGAGATCGGGGCTTGCAAAATACTCGGCATATGCTCGTCCGGGCCGATAGTCTCGATCGAAGCCGGTGTCGAGGGAGAGTGCCGTGGTGTCCGGATGGGCGGCGAGCCAGTCCTGCCAGCTCGTGATCACCACCGGCAGGATCTTCAGCTCGATGTCGGATTTGGCCAGTTTCCCCACCACGGGCCGCCCGGTGAATTGATTCCAGAGCGACTTCGTCTGGGTGTCGTACATGAGCTTGTTCGACCGATAGAGAAGGCCGGAAGAGCCGAAGGCGAAAGGCTTCGGGCGGTCGCGGACCCGGGTGTCGAAGAGGATGCCCGACCCGCAGAGCGTGCAATAGGCGAGGGACACCGGGACGCCGCCTACGACGTCGTTAAACATCTCGTGCCAGTCGAGGATGCGGAGCGGATAGGCGCGCGAGTCGCCGTTGATGCTGACCCCGAAGACCAGTTCCCGGTCGGTGAGGTAGGTTGCTTCACCGGCGGGGATCTGTTGGGCGTTCACCAGCGCGGGGATCCCATCCTTCTTGACCCCTCCCCAGACGATCTCCTCGACACGGATCTCGTGCCTCACCCCCGGGTAGAGAAAGCTACGGAAACTGCTGTCGATCCCGGCGAGGAGGTCTACCTTGAAGGAAACGAACTCCCGGTAGGGACGGATCTCGGGGTGCTCCTCCAGCCACTCCATCCACGCCTTCCAGTCGCTCGGGATCTTGGCTCCGGCGAGTTGTTGGAGCGCGTCGAGAAGCCGGCCGTCAGAGTCGGGCACAACGCGTAGCGCCGTGATGAGCGCCGGAATGACGTCCTTCTTGTTGCGCTTGACCACGAAGCTTAGCGCTCGGTCACGGTCCGCCCAGTTCCGTGAGAACAACGCAGTGCGCAGGGTCGCAGCGATGTCGGCTCCCGGTCGGGGAACACTGCGGCGAAGCGGGGCATTGCCCGAGGTGTCACCGGGCAGTCTGGGTCCCTGGGCAGGAAATTGGGCACCGAGGTCGGAGACGTTGCCGGAGAGCAGCAGTCCCGCGACCAGCAACGCGAACCGAATCACTCGGAGCATGACGGAATCAGTCTAGTCCAGCGAATGCGTCCTCGCGATTCCCATGGTGCTGCCGAAGCGGACCCAACGCCTCTCCGCCTAGACGCGCTTGCCGCTCTTTTGGCACTAAGGACGCGTGCATCCTCGCCGACTGGTGCGGTCTGAAGATCGGCCGCAGCCTAAGTATCGTGCCGTCCGGCTGGTACGGGAGTCTCGGCCGGCTACACGACGCCTTCAACTCTGAGCACGGCTGGAGCCGGCCCGACGACCAGGGCTGTCACACTCCCGGAAACCGGCGGGGAGCTGTTCTTGGCACAGCCGATCAGCTTGGTGGAATATGCGGTCTCAACCGTGAGCGGGCGGCCTGCCGTGAAGCTGTGCGCGACTGAAGCGGCAATATCACCGGGCTAGGACGAAAGTTGACGCCAGCCGGGCCGGCGGCACGGGTCCGAACGGGATTATGGTCCGAACCGCCACGGTTGTGTCACCGTTAACGGCGTCATCTCCGCGTTCAGACGATCAATGCCGCAGCCTGATGGACCAGGATCGAGCGGCCAAAATTGCGGCCAAATTTGCTAAGATCAAGGCTTCGCTACCTACGCTTGCGGACCCGAGGGTGTCCGGTCGCGACGCTCCGATCCCAACCTCCGACCAATCAGATAGCACTGGCTCTGCGCACGGTGGGCGCGGGGCTGTTGAGTCCACGCAGAGCGTCTGGCAACGCGATCCAAGACAGAGGGAAATCACCAACATGGCAAAGCATGTGTTCTCATTCGGCGGCTCCAAGACCGATGGCGACCGGTCTATGCGCGACACGCTCGGCGGCAAGGGCGCCAATCTGGCCGAGATGGCATTAGCAGGAGTGCCTGTCCCGCCCGGCTTCACAGTTTCCACGCAGGTCTGCAACATGTATCTCGCAGGCGGCAACCGCGTGCCCGACGAGGTCGAGGACGAAATGGCGGCTGCCCTGCAGCACCTTGAGAGCGACATGGGCAAGAAGCTCGGCGATGCCGCCAACCCGCTGCTGCTGTCGGTGCGCTCCGGGGCGAAGTTCTCCATGCCGGGCATGATGGACACAATCCTCAACCTCGGCCTCAATGACAGTGCCACTGAAGGTCTCGCTGTTCTGAGCGGCAAGCGGACCTTCGCACTGGACTGCTACCGGCGCTTCATCATGATGTTCGCCGACGTCGTCATGGGCGTGTCCAAGGGAGAGTTCGAGGAGATTCTCGAGGACATCAAGGAAGCCGCGGGTGCCGAGAATGACATGGACCTTGATGCCGAGCAGCTGGCGGGGGTGGTCGAAGCGTTCAAGGCCCACTACAAGAATTCACTCGCCGAGGACTTCCCGCAGGACGCGCAGCAACAGCTCAAGATGGCCCGTGACGCGGTCTTCCGGTCTTGGGACAATCCCCGCGCCAACCACTACCGGCGCATGAACGACATCCCGCACGACCTCGGCACTGCCGTCAACGTGCAGGCGATGGTGTTTGGCAACCTTGGCGAGACTTCTGCGACGGGCGTAGGCTTCACGCGCGATCCTGCCACGGGTGCCAACGAGTTCTACGGAGAGTTCTTGGTCAATGCGCAGGGCGAGGATGTCGTGGCAGGGATCCGCACCCCCCGCCCGATCAATGAACTCGAGGCGGTGCTGCCCGAGGCCTACGGCGAACTCCGCACAATCACGGCCCAGCTAGAGCAGCACTACCGCGATGTGCAGGACTTCGAGTTCACGATCGAGGAGGGCAAGCTGTTCATGCTGCAGACGCGCAACGGCAAGCGCACCGGTGCCGCCGCGGTGAAGTTTGCCGTGGACATGGTCGACGAAGGGCTGATCAATGAGCGCGAAGCCGTCATGCGGGTCGAGCCGCAGCACTTGGACCAGCTGCTGCATCCCGTGATCGAGCCCTCGTCAAAGGGACAGCTCACCACCCTGACCGTGGGTCTGCCGGCCTCACCCGGCGCCGCCGTCGGCCGGATCGTTTTCACGGCCGATGCCGCCGTGGAAGAGGCCGCCAATGGCAACGCCGTGGTGCTGGTGCGGGCGGAGACCACGCCGGAGGACATTCACGGCATGGAAGCTGCCAAGGGCATCCTGACTTCTAGGGGCGGCATGACCTCGCACGCCGCCGTGGTGGCTCGCGGCATGGGCTCGCCCTGCGTCGCCGGCGCGGGCGACGTGAACGTCGACGCCAAGGCCGGCCAGATTGCCTGCAAGGGCCACACGCTGAGAGAGGGCGACTGGATTTCCATCGATGGCTCGACCGGCGAGGTATTCGCCGGCCAGGCCAAGACCATCGATCCTGACCCCACTTCAGGCGACTTCGCTCAGTTCATGGAGCATGTCGACAAGCACCGCACGGCCAGGGTGCGGGCCAATGCCGAGACGCCGCGCGACGCTCGCACGGCCCGGAACTTCGGGGCCGAGGGTATCGGCCTTTGCCGCACCGAGCACATGTTCTTTGAGCCCCACCGAATCGAGCACGTTCGCCAGATGATTCTGGCGGAGGATGCCGAAACGCGCGCGGCTGCGTTGCGCGAGCTGCTGCCGATGCAGAGGCAGGACTTCGTCGAACTCTTCGAGGTCATGGACGGCTTCCCAGTCATCGTGCGCACGCTCGATCCGCCCCTGCACGAGTTCTTGCCCAAGCGGGAAGAGCTGATGGTGGAGTTGGCACAATTGCAAGCTGGCGGCGGGGACGAGGCCAAGCAGAGGGAAGTCTCGGCGCTGCTGGAGCGCGTGGAAGAGCTACACGAGTTCAACCCGATGCTGGGACATCGCGGCTGCCGGCTGGGGATCACATTCCCCGAGATCACTGCGATGCAAGCGCGCGCAATCTTCGAGGCGGCCGTGGAATGCGCTGAGAAGGGTGTCGACGCGATCCCGGAAGTGATGATTCCGCTGGTTGGCAACCACAAGGAACTCGAGAATCAAAAGAAAGTGGTCGTCGACACTGCCAACGAGGTCTTTGCTGCTGCCGGGCGGAAGGTTCACTACAAGGTCGGGACAATGATCGAGGTGCCGCGGGGAGCGCTGACTGCCGACGAGATCGCGCAGCATGCCGAGTTCTTCAGCTTCGGCACGAACGATCTGACCCAGACCACGTTCGGCTTCAGCCGCGATGATTCCGGGACCTTTATCAACCCGTATTTGGAAGCGGGCATTCTGGAGGCCGACCCGTTCCAAGTGCTGGACTCGAGCGGGGTTGGCCAGCTGGTTGAAATCGCCCTGGAGAAGGGACGCAAGACCCGTCCCGGGCTCGAGGTGGGAATCTGCGGCGAGCACGGCGGTGATCCGAAATCTGTGACCTTCTGCGTGCGCGCCGGGCTGAACTATGTCAGCTGCTCGCCGTATCGCGTGCCCATCGCGCGTCTGGCCGCGGCACAGGCTGCGATCTCGGCGAACTAGTTTCCGCACCTGCCGGTGCGGTTGTCCAAGAACGACAGGCTGGCACCGCCCGCGCCGGGCACGGATCATTCAGTTCGAAACCCGGCAAGTAGAGTCGGGGAGGAATCCCCGGCAGGCCACGGTCTCGCTCCGCGGGGACCTGCTCGCAACGGCGGTAGGAGTCTAGGCGCGGCAGAAAAATAGGACAGGGAAGACTTGCAATATGGGATCCTGATCCGCCCCTAACCCCCTGCTAACGATCTCCCACCACACGGAATAATCCGGTTCAAGATCGCGACGGTCTAACGAATCATCGTGGGAAACAACAGCGCGATTCCCTGCGCCTCGCCTATTCGGTCCGCCAATTCTGCGTTTGACGAGCACAAAGGCTTGCCGATGCGATACAAACAGTGAGGGTTGCTCTGCGACGAGTGGCAAAATGCTTGTTTCGGCTCTCGGCCCTACGAGGCAGAAGGCACTGGTCACGGGTTCCGCAGCCCAGAGAACGACGCGTCCGAGTCTGCCTTCCGCCTAGTCCCGGGTCCTGCGATCGCCGTCTCTAGCCGTAGTGCGATGCCCAGACTTCGAGCGTCTGCAGCCACCAGCACGAGGAAACCATGAACTTAGCGAACACAATTCCAGCCACGTGCTTGACCATCGCCATGCTCGCCGCATGCGGAGGCGGGGCGCAGGCTCCTCAGACCGACGAGGATAGCCCGTCGGTCCGCTCGTTGAGTGCTGCCGACTACCTTGAGAAGATTCACGGCGGTTGGCTCGGCGAGGCGGTCGGGAGCGCTCTGGGGATGAGCGTGCAGAGGATGCACAAGCGGGACCTCAAGTCGTTCCTCACCGATTTGGGGCAGTGGCCGCTTACCGACTACATCAAGACACTGCGGCCTAGCCTGGATCCAGACCGCGAGAAATGGTACACGGCGGATCATTGGGGTCCGCCTGGGTTCGGTCCCGACGATGACTCGCTCTTCCAAGTCGCGAACCTGCTCTTGATCGAGGACAAGGGGCCCGAGATTACCAGCCAGGACATCGCCGACCGGTGGCTCGAGTCCTTTTCGGTGTTCGAGGCCCAGAATTGCGGTCGCGCCGTGAGGGTGGCGGAGCGACTCTTGAAGGAGGGAGTGAGGCCTCCAGAGTCGGGCCAGCATGAAGCGGGCGAGTTCATGGGGGGCCAGATGAAAGGGGAATTTTGGGGCTTTTTGCTTCCCGGGAACCCGGAGGCAGCCGCCGAGTACGGGAGGATGGACGCCGAGGTTGCCTTTCATACCGCCGGCGTTTACGGCGAGATGTTCATGGCGGCCGTGACAGCCGAGGCTTTCTTCGAGTCCGACCCGGCCAAGCTCTTGGAGGCAGGGCTCGCGGCAGTCCCCGGGGACAGCGACTACGCCCGTTGCATCCGAGACGTGATGCAGTGGCACGAGCAGTGGCCAGACGACTGGGAAAAGGCTCATGAGCAGATCGATGTCAAGTGGGCGCCCGAGGGTGCCAAGAACCGCCGCGTGTTCCCGAACAACGCGGTGATCGCATTGGCTCTGCTCTATGGCGAGGGCGACTTCGACAAGACGGTCGGAATTGCTGTCATGGCTGGCTGGGACACGGACACGAACGCGGGCGACGTCGCGCCCGTGCTGGGAGTCATCCTCGGGGCGGGGGCGATCGCCGAGAAGTGGACCCAGCCCATCGCGAACATCTTTCGCAGTGACGTGAAAGGTGCTGAGGAGTTGGAGATCGACGAGCTAGCCCGTCGCACGGCCGCCGCCGGCACACGGATGACAGCGGCAAAGTCTGCTGGCTTGGTCCAGATCGTCACTCAGTAGGGAATCGCGAGCAGGCCCACCGCGGGTGGGGGAGGCCTGGCGGCTCGCTGGGAAGCATGGGAAAGTGCATCATGGCCGGAACGAGAGCCGCGGCTGCGGTCACCGTGGCGCTCGCGGCGATGACTGCCTCCGCCGCGCCCAGCTGGCAAGAGTGCGCAACATGCCACGCAGAGGCGGTTGACCAGTACCGCCTCAGCGGCATGGGCCGCTCGATCTCCAAGCTAGCCGACGGCCATCCGGTTGGCCCGTACGGACACGGGTTCTCCGGCACAGCGTTTCGCACGAGCGCGTCTTCTGGAAGCCTCGTACAGGAAATCGAAAGGGGCGGACTTCGTGCGAAGTACACGATCGACTATGTGATCGGATCAGGAAACGCGGCGTTCGGATACTTGGTCCGTGTTGGCGATGCGTTGTTTCAATCCCCAATCACGTACTACACGGAGCGCGATCAATGGGGCATGGCACCGGGCATGGAGCAGGAGGCGAACCCTGATTTCAACCGGCCGGCGACGTCCGAGTGCTTGTGGTGCCATGCGGGCAGGCCCGCGCATACGCCCGACACGGTGAACCGTTACGGGGACCCGGCTCTCGAAGCGGAGGCCATTTCCTGCGATCGCTGCCACGGTTCCTCCGAGGCGCATCTGGCCGATCCCAGCGCGGCCACGATATTCAATCCGGCCTCTGCCTCCCCGCGCGAGCGGGATAGCGTCTGCGAGCAGTGCCACCTGGGAGGGACCATCCGCGTCCTGCATCCCGGCCGCACTTTCGGATCATTCCAGCCGGGAGCGCTGCTGGAGGACTTCTGGACGGTGTTCGTGGGCGTGCCGCGGACCGAAGGTGGGCAGGATCGGTTTCAGGTTGTCAGCCACGTCGAGCAGTTGAACCTGAGTCGCTGCGCCGTAGAGTCCGGCGATGCGCTTTGGTGCGGCACGTGCCACAACCCCCACGAAATGCCTGCTGAGCCGAAGGCATACTTCAGCACGCGGTGCCTGCAATGCCACCAAGGAGGGTTGCCCCCGGACCATGCGACACGTAGCGGAGACTGCATTTCCTGCCACATGCCGAGACGCCAATCGCACGACAGCGGCCACAGCGCGTTCACAGATCATCGGATCAGTCGTTACCCGTTGCCAGAGGTCGATCCCGATCTGCCCGACGAGCTTCGCCCATGGAAGCCGGCTCCCAGCACCCTGCGCGTCCGAAACTTGGGAATTGCGAATGTTCTCTATGGCCAGCAGCGCGGTTCCGAAGAAATGCTACGGCGAGGCCTTGGGCAGTTGAGGTCCGTTGCTGGATCGTTCGGGAACGACCCCTCCGTTTTGGACGCCTTGGGAACGGCCATGGTGCTTACCGGGTCTCCGCGCTCAGCCCTGCAGAGGCTGCGACAGGCTGTCTCCGCCGGACCGGTCGGAGCGCTGCAATTCAATTCGCTAGCGGCAGCGTGGTGGGCATTGGGAGATGCGAACCGAGCCGAAGCTGCGCTCCAAGAGGCTATCCGGCGGGAGCCGACGCTGGAGTCCAGCTACCGGTTGCTGGCGAGGGTGTACCACGATCTTGGCCAGCAGTCTAAAGTAACCGCGACGTGGCGGAAGCTCCTCGAGAAACGACCGAGACTATTGCAGGCTCGGCAAGCGGCGCGCGAGGCCGATTCGCCATAGCTGCAATGATAGTTGGCACTCGGAGACTGGGATGGCATCGGCCGAAGCAATGGCCCCTTGGGGCGGAAATGACTCGGCCCGTATCGCCGCCGCCGGTGATCAACGTTCCGGCGGGGCCGGAATCGACCCGGCTGCCGTTGGAGAATCCGCTATGATCCCAGACCGTCGCTTGCCACGTCGCAGCGTTCTGCTGGGGCCGCCCGTGGCCAGCCTGCTGGCAGGAGCTTGCCAGCAGGCACCGAGTAATGCGGAGGGCGGAAGCGAGTGGTCTCCACGACTGTCGGAGAACATCGGCTCGCTGGACGATGCAACGCTGCGGTGGATGGCTCAGCTGGGCTTGAAGTGGGTCGTCTTCCAAGGCACGGACTCGGTCGATCGCGACGGCAAGGGCCATTGGTCCGAGCGGGACGTAGCGGCAGTCCAGGAACGGTGCGCTAGCTTTGGCCTGAACCTGCACTCCCTCATGCTGCCCATCGGTTGGCTGATGGATTCGATGTTGGGACGGCCGGAGCGCGACCGGGACATCGAGCGCATTCGAACGAGCATCGCAGCCGCCGGCGCCGCCGGCGTCACCGTCGTCGAATGGCGCTGGTCCCCAGACTTCCGCTGGGGAGATGAAGTCGGCTACTACGACAAGCTCGGCCGTGGCGGTGCCACCTACAAGGCGTTCGACTTCAACCGCGTCCGCGAAGCCCCGCCCTTTGAAGAACTCGGCAGCATTTCCAGAGAAGAACTCTGGGAGCGCATGATCTACTTCACCAACGGCGTGATGGATGCTGCCGAAGCAGCCGGCGTCAAGATGTCACTGCATCCGAAGGATCCCCCTGTCAAGGCGATGCGAGGCGTGAGCCGCATCCTGACATCCACCGAGGAGATCGAGGCGTTCCTGGATGCGGTGCCGAGCCCTGCCAATGGTTTCACCTTCTGTCAGGGAACAGTGACCGAGATGGGCGTGGACGTCATAGACGCCATTCGTCGAATCGGCGGACGGGGGCGAATTCACCACGTCCACTTCCGGGCTGTGCGCGGAAGCGTGCCCCGGTACGAGGAAACCTTTATTGACGAGGGAGATGTCGACATGCTCGACGCCATGCGGGCATACAGGGACGTGGGGTACGATCTGGCGATCGTCTCGGACCACAGTCCGGAAATTCCAGGGGACCTGCCGGGGCGCAAGATTGGCCGCTCGTTCTCTCATGGGTACATCCGGGGACTCGTGCAGGCGGTGAACGCATGACGCCCAGGCGCCGAGAACTACTTCGCGATGGCGCTGCTCTGGCGGTGGCGGCGGCGCTTGCGAGATCTGCGGCTGCCCAAGGCCCCCCGATCAAGATCGGCAAGGGCTTGCGAGACCTGTCGGACGAGACGCTCGATTTCTTCCAAATGCTGGGCATACGCCATGTCGTGATGCCGACTTCCTACTCGCTGACGCAGCGCCGACGGGGCCTCGTGCCCGCTACCGACACCGGTCCTAGCAGTGATGCGCCCATGAAGCCGTGGGACCCAGAAGAGCTCAAGCGAATCAAGGCGCGCATCGAGACCAAGGGCCTCGTGCCGATGATGCTCCCTCTCGGCAGAGTGCATCGCGTGGTGCAAGGACGGCCCGACGCCTCGGCTGAGATCGAAGCTGTCAAGACGAAGATCCGGACTGCAGGAGAGTTGGGGATTCCCGTACTTGAGTACAACTTCATCGCCCTCAGGGGCTCGGAGGGCTACGGGCGGACGACCGGGCCTGGGGGGATCGGGCTCCGCGACTATGACGAGGCTCGGACCCGCGACCTGCCCCGCTTGGACAACGTCGGCACCCACTCCAGGGAGCAGCTTTGGGAACGCTTGGACGGGTTCTTGAGAGCAGTCATCCCCGTTGCTGAAGACGCGGGCGTCCGGCTCGCTATGCACCCAAACGATCCGCCGATTCCGGTATTTCGGGGCGTGGCGCAGCCGATGCGCTCGCTGGCGGATCAGAGGGAACTCATCCAGCTAGTCGACAGCCCCTCGAACGGGATCACCTTGGACACCGGTGTCACGACCGAAATGGGCGAGGACGCAGCCGAGGCGATTCGTTACTTTGGATCGCGTGACCGCATCAATCACGTGCACTTCCGCAACGTCCGCGTGGAGGTGCCGTATTACAAGTACGTCGAAGTGCCTCACGATGCCGGCGATTGCGATATGCTCGCGTGCATGAAGGCGTTTAAGGAAGTCGGGTACCGGTATCTGGTGATCCCGGACCACACCCCGGAATTCACCGATGACACTATTGGATCCCAGATGGGCTGGGCCTTCGCCATCGGCTATCTCAGGGCTCTCCAGCATGCAGCAGAGTCGTAGTCGCGGTCCCCGTCCGGAGGCCCGCCCCGGAGATTCGCAGATCGCGCCGTGTCACCAGCCAATACGTCAGGGCGCATGGAGGATTTGATGGCAGCAGCGCTTCGAGTCGCAGTTGGGGCAGCACTGGCCGCGACTCTGCTCGCGGACGTCGTCGAACAGGGGCCGCGCAATTCGGCGCCGTCGGGCTTGCTGGCGGGAGTGGCCCGCGGGGACATCACTCCGCCGGTCGGCATCGCGCAAATGAACTGGGGCTCCCAAACGCACGTGCGGGCCGAAGGTATCGACCCGGCCGGCATGCAGGCCACGGCGCTGGTCTTGTCAGATGGCAACCAGAAATTCGCAATGGTCGACGTTGATCGAATCTCGATCGCTGGGCTTGAGGCCGCGATCGCGGTAGCCGCGACACGGACCGGGATTCCCGAGGCTCACATCCGCATCGGCGCAAGCCACACTCACGCCGGCGTGATGGTCAGTCCCGCCAAGGGCCCGCCGGGCCTCGATCTGACTCCGCTGGTCGACGTGGCCGAAAGGTACCGCTTGTCTGTCATTGACAAGGTCGCGGGACTGATCGCGGAGGCGAATGGCCGCCTCGAGGCTGCACACTTGCATGGCGGCCGTGGGGAAGGAACGATCAACATCAACCGACGGGTTCGCGCTGATGGCGACAGCCCTCCCGCGGTGGGCCGCAATCCAGGCGGCTTCGTGGACCGTGAACTGGTAGTGTTCCGGATCGATGACGCTCAGGGACAAGCGATGGCTATCTTGGCCAACTTCCAGTGCCACGGCACGGTCCTCGCGTACGAAAACCGAGTCATCTCCCCGGACTGGATCGGGATGACGCGCGCCACGGTCGAGCAGGCGTTCCCGGGGGCATTGGCTCTTTTCTTCCAAGGAGCGGCCGGCGATCAGGGGCCGATCGAGGGATTTTCCGGGGACGTCGGGGTTGCACACCGCCTCGGCCGCACTCTGGGCCACCAGATTGCGGCGATCGCAATGCAGATTGAGACGGTGCTCAGGGTGCCGACGTTCGAGGGATTCGTCGAGTCCACCGCCTTCCAAGCCAAGCAGCACTGGCGGGTCCGGGGCCCGCGGGAGGCCACCTTGCGGTTCGCCTCCCGAATCGTCGACGTGCCCCGGCGGACCTACTCCGAGGACGAAGTCGCCAGTATGCGATCGAGGCTGGCAAGGGCGAAGCAACAGCTCGGGCAACTGCCCGAAAGCGCGACTGCTCTGGAGAGACACCAGGCCGCCGCTCGGGTCCGCCGCTTTGCCGACTTGCTGGCACAGTGGACACAGCTAGTCGACCGTTCCCCGCTGCAGATCGAGGTTCAGGCTCTTCGGGTCGGAGAACTCGCGCTCGTTGCCATGCCCGGAGAGCCGTTCGCTGAGATCGGCGTAGCGGTCAAGCGGGCATCGCCCTTCGAATTCACGATGTTCTGTGGCTACTCGGACGGCGTGGGAGGCGATTACGTGCCAACTGCCGACGAGTATCAATACGGGGGCTACGAAGTCGAGAGGTCACCGTACAACCCGGGCGCGGCAGAGAGGGTGATCGAAGCGGCCTCGGAGCTGCTAGCGAGCCTTCGTTGAAGGACCGTCGGCGCCCCGCCGCCGTCGTTGTCATCGGTGGCAGCGCATAGGCGTTCTTCGTCGGGCGAAGCCACGAGTGCATTCCGACGATCGACTTCGTCGCCGATCACTCGCGTGACATGACGGGGCGCCATGGGGCTGTGCGACCTCCTGCTCGCCGTCCTGATGCTGGGGCGGGCGCTGCTATCCGGAGGGTGGAACACCATCCGTCCGGTTGCACCGCCGGGCAGCCGACCGCTGACCGTTACGGGAATTGCGCCTCAGTCGCAGTGCTGCGGCTTGAATAGATATTCCGCTCATACTAGAATATGTACCGTTTGAGGCTTGAATAGACCCGTTCACCCAAGCCAGCGCTTCCCGATGGGAGTTTGGAGGAACAGAAAATGAAGATCCTTGGGGCGATGGTGGTGGCTGCCGCACTCACAAGCCCGTTGATGGCGCAGGACAACCCGCTGAGTCAAGAGGCCAAGCGGGCTTGGAACCGGACGAAGGACCTGATTGTCGCCGCAGCGAATAAGATGCCCGAGGAGCACTACGGCTTCAAGCCGGCTCCTGAGAGCCAGAGTTTTGGCGACTTGGTGGCGCACACGGCCAATGCCGCGATGGGGTCGTGCTCGGGCATCGGCGGGGAGCGAAAGCGGGCGGGCGTGAACGGCAGTTCGTCCAAGGCCGATCTCGTCGCTGCAATCGATGCCGCAATGGCGGAATGTGAGTCGGCCTACGGTACGCTGACTGACAGCAACGCGACGGACATGATTGCCGGCAGACGTGGTCAGAGCCCCCGCATAGGGTTGCTGTATCGAAACACCATCCACATCGAGCACGAGTACGCGCAGATGGCCGTGCACATGCGGTTCAACGGACTGGTGCCGCCTTCCAGCGAAGGCCGTTAGAGCATCCCTTCCAAGGGGCCGGGCAGGCTGGACCAAGCGCCCGTTGCACGAACGGGCGCGACGGGGAGATCTTATTTCCGGCCACCACGGCCGGACGGCTAGGTCCGGGGGCTTCGACTTGTCAATAGGAGTCCTTTACGCACGGCGCTAGGCGATTCGATCTACACTGCCTAGGCGGTGTCCAATGTGGAGAACGGCGGCGATCGGCGATCGCCACGCAGCATCCCTCGCGCGTAAGCTGGTCTAGAGGGCGTCCGAGCTTACGCTGGTGATGGCGCGGCCAGTCAGAAGAGAACAGCCCCAGCGATCCAACCTCGCGAAATACGAGCTAGACGCAGCTGTCCGCGTCATCACCGGGCCAATGGGTTAGATTCAGTGGGTCATTCCGTTCGCAGTCACCTTGGGATCGAGATCCGGTCATACGACGAGACGATTCGTCGCTTCATCCCGGGATACGAAGCGATGCTCGAGGCGGCCTCGCGTGAACTGGTCGCAAATGCACCCGCGCTAGTGCTTGACCTCGGGGCCGGAACGGGAGCCTTGTCCGAGGCCGTTCTCCTGGCCGATGGCGGTGTCACCGTAGAGCTCATCGACATCGACCCCGAGATGCTGGCTCAAGCGCGAGCGCGGCTGGCCAACTTTGCGGTGCGAGCGCGTTTTTCCGGGATCTCTTTCCTCGGGCCGCTGCCTCAGTGCGACGGGGCGTCAGCTTCACTGTCGCTCCATCACATCCGAACCCTAGACGCCAAGCGAAGCCTGTATCGCAGGATTCATGAAGCGCTTAGACCGGGTGGCACGTTCGTCAACGCTGATGCGGCCGTGCCTGCAGAACCCTCAGCACGAGAAGAGGTGCTGCGGCAGTGGGTCGAGCACATGGTGAGCTGCGGAATCGGAGAGAGCGAGGGCTACGAACATCTTGAGCAGTGGGCAGACGAGGACACCTACTTCCCATTGGAGGACGAACTGGATGCTGTCGAGGCGGCGGGTTTCATCGCGGATTGCGTCTGGCAGCAGGGGCCGATTGCTGTGGTCGTCGGTCGAAAGGCCGCGTGAATGGTCAGCGATCGAGAGCGATTCGGCAGGCTGTCGCAATCGTAGCGGCAGTTATGGCCACCCGCACTTGTAGCTCAGACTGCGCGTGCCTTCTCTAGCGCATGTTTGACATTTCTTGGCCGATTTGGGGCTGCAAGCTCTCAAAAGCCCTTGTAAATACAGGGATTTCCTCGCTAGGCCCCAGAATTCCTAGGTAACAACATATTTTCATGATATTCTGTCTAACAATTGCTTT
>JAJDTX010000034.1 GCA_022826925.1 Bryobacterales bacterium | reverse complement strand
CAAGCATGCCTGAAGCGGTGGTTGTCAACCCGTCAGATCGCGGTGCCACAACAGGGAAAAATGGGGGTCTAGGTAACAACGCCAGATCGCGACCCTTTAAAATCAATGACTTCCAAACCCCAATGTCAAACATGGGATAGGCACCGAACCGCAGAAGTAAGGTTCAATCCGGCCGCAAAGCTCGGACAGACGTTCGCGCCCTGCGCGGCCTAGCGCAGGTGCTTGGCGAAGAAGTCCAGCGAGCGCTGCCAGGCCAGCTTGGCGGCTTCCTCGTCGAAGCGCGGTGTCGTGTCGTTGTGAAAACCGTGGTTCGCGGCTGCGTACATGTGCGCTTCGTAGGTCTTGCCGTTGGCTTTCAACGCACTCTCGAAGTCTGGCCAACCCTGGTTGATCCGGCGGTCAAGTTCACCGTAGTGCAGCATCAGCGGCGCAGCGATCTTGGAGACGGCTTCGGAGGGCGGTTGGCGGCCGTAGAACGACACGCCGGCGGCAAGATTGGGATTACGAACCGCGATGGCGTTGACCACGAATCCGCCGAAGCAGAATCCGACAATGCCCACCTTTCCGGTGCAATCAGCATGCCCCCGCAAATGCTCCACCGCGGCGGCGAAGTCCTCCACCAACTTGTCGCGGTCCAACTCGGCCTGCAACCTGCGCCCGTCATCGTCGTTTCCGGGGTAACCGCCCTTCGGCGTTAGGCCGTCGGGCGCAAGGGCGAGATATCCGGCGGACCCCAAGCGGCGCGCGACATCTTCGATATAAGGATTGAGGCCTCGGTTCTCATGGACAACCACAACGCCGGGGAGCTTTCCCTGTGCCGAACTCGGACGCACCAAGTAGGCACCAATCGAGCCGTGGCCTTGCGGAGAGTCGTACGTCACGCGCTCCGTCCGGATGCTGGCATCGTCCTCCGGCACCTGCTGGGCCAAGGCATAGTTCGGGCTCAGACTGGCCAAGACCGCCGCCGCGCTGGTGCCGGCTGTGAACGGGCCTGCCTTGTCAATAAAGGCACGGCGACTTATGCCGCCATGCACATAGGCGTCGAACAGACGCAAGACCTCGGGGTGAAAATCGGTTGCTTTTTGTCGCAGCATGCGCACTCTCCTGTTGTGAGCTAAGGCGCGGTGCAGACTGTCGCAGTTACGTGCGGGGCCGCGGAGAGAAGTCTTCCTTGGCGTGGAAGTGCCCCTTCGTGATTTCGGTCCCCGACTCTAGGTAGCTGTCGATCTTGGCCCCGAGTTCTGCCACGACCTCGGGGTGCTGGTCGGCCACGTTGGTCAGCTCGTCCGGATCGTCGGCCCGGTTGTAGAGCTGGGAATCGTAGTCATAGCCGAGCTTGCCGCGGTCGACGACCTTGGAGAACTGCCATTCTGCGGTCCGGATCGCGGCGATCCAGCCGTACTCTTGCACCAAGCCATCATGCGGGCTCGCCTCGCCGTTGGCCAAGCCCCAAAGGTTCTTGCCGGTCGCGCGCGGCGGCGGGTCCAGTTCGAGCAGACTGAACAACGTGGGCATCACGTCCGGGTGATGGACGAAGCCGGAGGCGCGCGCTCCAGCCTTCTCCTTGCCGGGCAGGCGCACCAGGAACGGATTGTGCGTGACTTGCCTGCGAATGCGCGTCGGGCCCTTGAGGAACTCGCCCTGCTCGCCCAGCAGCGCACCGTGATCGGAGAAGAACACGACCACCGAGTTGTCGAACAGGCCCAATTCCTCCACGGTGTTCAGGATCTCTCCCAGCCAGTAGTCGACGCACATCGACTCGCCGGCATAGTTGGCCCGCAACCTGTCGATGCCAGATTGAGGCACTTCGATGTTGGAGTACGGAGGTTCCCACCAA
The DNA here is from genome assembly GCA_022826925.1 of Bryobacterales bacterium. Classification (GTDB taxonomy): domain Bacteria; phylum Acidobacteriota; class Terriglobia; order Bryobacterales; family UBA6623; genus VXMF01. Next base: position 60,991 of record JAJDTX010000034.1, on the reverse strand, counting down.
GTTGGACCCGTGGCGTCCGGCATGTACTCGTCCAGGAAGCGCTTCGGCGGGTCCCACGGCTCGTGCGGATCGAACGCCTCTAAGTGCAGGAAGAACGGCGTCTTGTCGTGATTCCGGCGTAGCCACTCGATGACCCTCTTCGCAGTGACTTCAATGATGGCCTCGCACTCGGTCTCGTAGCGCTTGCGGTTGGCCAGGAACTGCCGCATGAAGTCCGGACGACCCGGATCCAGCTCCAGCCAGCGGTCCCAGTACTCTCTCGGGTAGTGCTCCGGCACGATGTCGTCGTCGGACAGCTCGGCCGGGGCCTGCTCGTAGGAGTCGACCTCGTGCCCGCGGGCCCACTCGTAGTAGCTGTAGCCGCGGTGAAAGTTCTTCCCGGGTCGCTGGAGGTGCGGAATGTCGGCGATGAAGGCCGTGTGATAGCCAGCCTCGAGCAGTGTCTCGGAGACCGTCTGGTCTTCGTAGTAGAGCTCGTGCCAGCCCGGGGTCTGGACGGGTTCGTGCTGGTGAAAGTAGTGGTACGGAACGATCCGCCGGCCGGTCATCAGCACGCGGCGGATGGGAATCGTCGGCATGCCCTCCGGGTAGCAGTCTTCGAAGACCACGCAGTCCTCGGCGAACTTGTCCAAGCGTGGGCACTTGACCAAGCCGTTGCCTCCGTAGGCCTGCAGGTTGTCCGCGCGGAAGGTGTCAGTGTTCAGGAAGATCAGATTCTGGCGGTTGCCCTTGCCTCGCTGGTCGGGAGGGCGTTCCCAGATCCCGCCCGAGAGTCCGGCTTGAGTGGGTGCTGCACAGCCGCTCAGGCCCGCTGCCGTGCCAGCCGCTGCGGCGGTCGTTCCCTGGGCTAGGAATCCACGCCGAGAGAGGTTGCCAGTTCTGGATTTCGCCATTTCTGCGCAAGCCTAGCACAAACGCGAATATCGACCAGAAGGGCGACTCCCGCGGGCTGGATCTAGGCAGGCAGGAACGTGAAGCACAGCGCTCCGAATCCAACCCACAGGACGACCCACACGTAGTTGTAGCCGATGTACGTGCGGAAATCCATGCGTGCGATCCCAGCGGCGATGACTGCCCAGAATGGCGAGACCAAGTTGCCCACGTGGTCGCCGACGCTGAGCGCCAGCAGGCCGCGCTGGGCGGTGACTCCGACCGCGACCGAGGCTTTGGTCGTGATGAACCCTTGGATCACCCACTGGCCGCCGCTAGATGGGACGAACACAGAGACTACAGCGGCAGATACTAGCGTCAACAGCGGGAACGTGTATTCGTTGGAAACCGACGCGAGGTAGTTGGCGAAGTCCGTGCCTATTGATGTGTTCTCCAGCAGTCCCGCCACTCCGGCGTACAAGTGGTAAAGCACGATCACCGGCCAAGCCGTCGATACGGCCCGCGGCAACGACCGAGCAAAGCTCAAGACGGTGCCGTGCAGCAGCAGGCCAAGCGCCAGCAGCGCCGTAATCAGGGAATTGAGCTGCAATCCTCCGTCCTTGACGAACACGTGGTAGAGCAACCAGCCGAATAACGTCGCGGTCAGGATGGAACAGGGCCACTTGCTGGCTTCGAGACGCTCTGCGAAGCGATCAGAGCGAGGTTCCTTTTCTACGGGCTTGGCTGCCGCATCGAGAGTCTGGTCGCCGAGTTTGCTGGATTCCGGGAACAGGGAGATCGGTCGAGCCTTCTTGGGCATCAGCAAGCGGGCCAGGACGAACACGCAGGACAGATAGACCGCTAGGTATATCAGCGTGGCCGGTGCCCAGATCGTGGTCGACAGCGGCATCAGGCCGGTCTCGTCCTCAAGGAAGTGACCCGGCGTGTTCATTAGTAACGGTGCGCTGGCCGACAGGCCAAACTGCCAGATCGCGCCGGCCGCAGCGTTGCAGGACAGCAGGAACGGGAAGTCGACCGGATGGCCCTTGCGCTCGGACTGGCGGGCATAGCTGACCGCCACTAGCGGCGCCAATGCCAAGCTCAGCCCCCAGAAACAGTACGCCAAGCAGCAGGTGGTGATCATCGAGAGCGCAATCGTCTGCCCTTCGCTCCCGGGGAGCTTGGACAGTGTCAGGATCATGCGTCGGAAGAAGCGGGTCGAAGCTAGAGCGGACCCCAGCACGAGGATCAGAGTCATCTGCATCGTGAACGGAAGCAGCATCCACAGGCCCAGGTAGTAGGCATCCATGACCTTTAGGAACGGGTCGCCGTTCAGGAGCGCTCCGATGCCGAGGACGACCATCAGCAGGATGGCCATGGTCATCGCATCGGGAATCAGGGCGCCGATGATGTTTGCCATGCGTTGCAGCCGGTCAGGCGGCGGCGCTTGTGGTGTCGTTGGTTGTGTCTCGTCTGGCATTCTGTCGCCTAAATCTTGCTGGCGAGAGTATACACAGGTTGGGTAAGTGCAACCGGTAGTGTTGCCCCGAGCAGTGAAGCGCTGGCCCATCGGGAAGGTGATCAAGCGGTTCTGACTCCTTAGCATCCGCTGCGTTGCAGCGCTGCCAATGCCACGCCGAGCGCTAGTCGCAACGGTTCAAGCCAAACATGCGCGCTATGTTGGCTGTGCGAGCACCCCGAACCACGCGGCTTGGGCACGGTCAGATCCAAACGATTCGCGGTCGGTCCGGCGATCTCGGTCGTGGAAGCGCCCGCCGGATTCCGGGAATACAGGCACGCCCAAGGAGCGTGTGCTCCAAGGGCGCGAGATGACGGAGTGCTGCTACTACGGCAGGCCATCAAGTCACCGTCACCGCTACAGTTTGGAAAAATAGAATAAAAACTCTATTTATAGATATTATAGACTTGATTTGTGTGGTACTTACTTATAGACTGAAAATATGATTCAAGATTCCAGTGCAAAGCTCATGCTCTCGTTCACAATCGTCCGTACGGACCTGCTGCAAGGCTTCGTCAATGAGCCTTGGCTCGAGCATGTCGACCTGTCCAGTATCGAGCCGCTTGAGACCGAGTACACCAACGACAGATATGTCCGTCGCTTGAACGACATGGTCTGGAAGCTGCGCAAGCGCGATGGCACGCCGCTCTACGTGGTCGTCATGATGGAGTTCCAGTCCACCGTCGAACGTTTCATGGCGGCGCGCATGAACATGTACGTGGGCTTGCTCTTCGACTCCCTCATCCGCTCCGGTCAGGTCCAGGGCCGCAAGCTGCCTCACGTGGTGCCGCTAGTGCTCTACGGCGGCGAGCGAGCTTGGAACGCTCCGCTGGAGTTGACCGAGCTGATCGAGGACCGCTTGCCCGGGACGGAGCGCTATGCCAATCGGTTCAGCTACCAGGTGGTGTCAATTCACCACTGCGGGGAACTCGACCCCGATCGGCGGAACGTGGCGGACGCATGGTTTCGGGCGATTCGGGTAAGGGACTACGACGGGGCGGCCGCTGCTCTGCAGCAGCTGATCACAGTGCTGGAAAGTCCCACGCATGATAGGCTTAGGGCAGCGATCACAAACTGGTTTCTTGATGTGGTGCTGGCAACGTACCTGCCGAAGGAGGAACTGAGCCAGATGCAGGGCGTGCGGGAACTAGCGGAGGTGAAGCAGATGCTGAGCGAGAACGTGGTGAAGTGGTCTGAAAAATGGATCGCTAAGGGAGAGGCCAGGGGCAAGGCCGAAGGGCAGCGCAGCATTCTGGTGCGGCTCGCGCGAGCCCGCTTCGGTGCGGGCACCGCCGCAGAGCTTTCTGACCAGTTGGAACGTGTTAGTTCGGCTGAGCAGCTAGGCACCATAGGCGAGTGGCTGCTCACGTGCGGGAGCGCCGAAGCGCTCTTGGCTAAGGTTCGCCAAGCCTGACCGACCATTTCGTTCTCTGTAACTCCACCACGGCTTGCACGCTCGCAGCCCGAGTCCAGTCCGAACCGACACCTTTGCGCTCTCAGACGGTGCCGAGGTCGTGCTAGTTAGCAGCTGGACGGTGCGGGTTAATTCCAGATGCCCGGCGGGCGAGGTGTCCGTCAGTCTGGCGTGGTTGACGTGCACCTGAATCGCCTTTGCTCGATCCGAAGTTCGCCCGATCCGCAAAGGCTGCGTATAAGTTCCGGGAGATTTCCCGTTGACCCCGCCGAGTTTCCCGATAGACTGTCGGCCATGAAGTCATGCTCTTTGGCTTGCTTGGCACTTCTAGCGTTGTCAGCGTGCTCTTCAGCGCCCGAGCGCGCGAAGCCCAATTTCGTCGTAATCCTAGCCGACGACTTGGGGTATGGAGACATCGCCGAGTATGGCAGCGTCCGCAATGTTACGCCGCATCTTGACCGCATGGCCCGCGAAGGCCTGCGGTTCAGTGACTTTCATTCCAACGGCCCGATGTGCACGCCTACACGGGCATCACTGCTAACTGGGCTCTATCCGCAACGATTTGGTAGGAATTTTGAGAGTGCGCTGTCCGGTGTCGAGGACTACGACACCGGACTCCCGTTAGACGCCGTCACCATACCTGAAGTACTTGCTAGCGCAGGCTATGTCTCGGGTATGTACGGAAAGTGGCATTTGGGCTACCACCCGCCCCACATGCCGACCGACCAGGGTTTCGACGACTTCCGGGGGCTGGCGAGCGGCGACGGCGATCACCACTCTCACATCGACAGGTCAGGTCGTCCGGACTGGTGGCACAATCAGGAGCTCGCTCCCGAGGAGGGTTATGGCGTCAATCTGATCACGCAGCACAGTGTCGATTTCATCAAGCGCCACCGAGACGCGCCATTCTTCCTGTATGTGGCGCATCTTGCCATCCACTTCCCCTGGCAGGGGCCGGACGACAAGGGCTACCGCGTCGAAGGCGGCAACTATCACAATTTGTCGAAACTCGGCGTCTTGGAGAGCCTCGACGTGTCTTCGCAAGTCAACAAGATGGTCGAAGCTGTCGATGCGAGTGTGGGTTCCATCCTCGAGGCGTTGCGGGAGCAGGGTCTCGCGGACAACACGTTGGTCATATTTACCTCCGACAACGGCGGCTACCTGACGTACCAAGGCGGATATCACAACATCTCCGAGAACGGCCCTCTTCGGGGCCAGAAGACCGACGTCTACGAGGGCGGCCACCGCGTGCCGGCCATCGTTTGGTGGCCCGGCACGATCACTCCGGGTGTTTCCCACGACCTCGCCGCGACGTTCGACATCATGCCAACGCTGCTCGAACTCGCGGGCGTTTCTAGTCCTCATGCTTTGGACGGCACCAGCCTGACGCGGTTGCTGCTAGACCAAGAGCCGCTTGCGTCCCGGACGCTGTATTGGCGCATCCGTTCTGAGGCGGCAGTCCGCAAGGGAAAGTGGAAATTAGTTCAGAACGGCAACAACGGACCGGAACTCTATGATTTAGATGAAGATCTGGGCGAGACTCAAGATCTTTCCGATGAGGTTCCTGAGACAGTGCAAGCCCTTGAGCAGGAACTCAGCGCTTGGACAGAAGCGGTTCAGACGGAACGCTGACCGCAGCCCAGCTAGGCAAAGTCGGCAGCGGTGACGATCCGTCGCTCGTCAATGCTGATCCATGCGCCATAGGCCAGTTTGCTGGCCTCGATTGCGAAGTCCGCATGCAACGCTGGCCGTGAGCGCTCGCGAACGGCCCGGAAAAAGTCCCGATACATGTCCTGCTCCAGCTGTCCCCTGCTCATATCGATCTCGGACAGCCGCAGGTCCTTGGCGTCTTGGCCGAGCGATCGGATCGTTGCCTCTCTGAAGTCATACTGCAACGACCCCTTGCTCCCAGTCACGGTCAGTTGCCATCGAGCTCCCGGCGCGGAGCCGGAGTAGGTGTGCTGCAGGCGCACGTCTCCGAACTCCGCGATCACGGAGATGTTGTCCTCCGTGGTGCGCTCCGGCCAGTGCATGGCTCCGCCAGTGGCGGCGCAGAACGAGAGAGGCTGTCCGATCATCTCGTACAGGAACGCGTACGAGTGCACCGAGAACTCCAGAAGGCTGGATCCGGCCAATTCTCTCAAGTGGCGCCACGGGGTGGTCTCGCCGCTCTGGGGGTCCGTCCAGCCCCAAGTGCGGGGGTTCCAGTCGCCGCGGTACTCGTTGAGGGCGAATAAGTACGGCTTGCCGATCTCGCCGGACCGGACGGCCCCAATGATCTTGCGGTAGACCGGATTGAAATGGCGCTGCATGCCGACGGCCAAGATCTGGCCGCTCTCGACCGCGGCCGCAGCGACCCGCATGGCTTCTTGGTATGTGATGCCGATCGGCTTCTCCACCAGCACATCCTTCCCCGCCCTCAGCGCGGCGATGGCCATTTCGGCGTGAAGGTAGTTCGGAGCGGTGATCACGACCGCCTGCACTCGTTTGTCGGCAATCAGCTCGCGGTAGTCGGTGTATAACTCCGCTGCTGCCGCAGGCCCCGATTTGGCCGCCCGCATGCGGTCGGCCTCAATGTCGCTGAGCGCTGCGACCTCAACGTCGCCCAGCGCCTCGAATGCGCCCAAATGCGCCCGGCTGCGGTTTCCCATCCCTATCAGGCCGATGCGTGGGGGCCCGTCGACTTGGCCGATAGCAGTGCCAGCCGTGGCGACCGCGGCGAGGCCCCCGGTCATGACGGAACGCCTCGATGGATGCTGAGTCATTTCAAGCGATTGTATCTTGCCGTGCCGTCGAGCAAGAGCCTGCAAGCCGCAGGTCCCCTTGAGCAACGCAGCACGCGAGTGCCTTCATTCCGTCGTTCCATCGCCCCGCAGGATGGCATACAGGAACTGGTCCTGCACAGTGCCTGCCTTGATGGCACTCCGGCGCATGCGGCCTTCAAGCCGGTATCCTGCGTTTTCCAACACGCGGCAGGACGCGGAATTCGAAGCGAAAGGCACGGCATACAGTCGTTCCAGATCGTAGGCGGCAAACGCAAAGCGTGTGAAGCCGGTCAGTGCGCGCGTCGCGATACCGCGACCCCAGTAAGGCTCGCCGAGCCAGTAACCGACCTCCCCGGAGCAACGCTCCACGTCGTCTCGGAGCACTACGCCAATCGAGCCGACCGACGCGTCGTTGACCGTGACCGCGAACATCGTCTCGGGAGTTTCCCCGAGCGCAAGCGCGATGAACCTACGTGCGTCATCGAGCGCGTAAGGATGCGGGAACCTGTCCCGCAATTGCAGCCACACTTTCCGATTGTTGGCCAGCCTAGCCAGTTCGGGAGCGTCAGAGTCGCGGAATGACCGCACGCCGCAACAGCCCAGGTCGAGTTGCATCTCCGGTCCCGATGATCTGCGGTTGCCCATTATCCGCTACTTCATTGGGGCACCCCGCGTTCCTTGATCCCCGGACAAGGTGCTCAGCCAAGGGTCCAAGCGTCGTTGCTTAGATGGTTTGGCGGGGGCTTCCGGTCCACGACAACCCGTGCCCAGCGGCCGAAATGACGGAGACTCCCCGCGGCGGCTCGCTTAGGCGGGGATCTGGGAATGGACCGCGGCCTTGGAGCTGTGAGTGATACAGTGTAGTTCTGGGGTGACAGCCAAGGGCGTCCCTTGGCACCGCTGGGTTTGAGCGGAGCGCTTGGATCCGTTTAGCCTCTACGGTAGGCGATGCCGACCACCCAACCAGCGCCGGACGAACAGGGCGCCGCCTCGGAAGACCAAGCCTTGCAGCCTCGGCTGGTTGCGGAAGCTCCGTCCCAAGAAACGTTCGTCGTCAATCTCGAGCAGTACGAAGGGCCTCTCGACGCGCTGCTCGAGTTGATCAAGGCCCAGCGGATAGACATTCTGGACATTCCCGTCGCCAGTCTGACCGCGCAGTACTTGGAGTCGCTGCGGCGGGCGGAATCGCTCAACGTCGAGCTCAATGCGGAATTCGTGCTGATGGCAGCCACGCTCGTCCACATCAAGTCCAAGATGCTCCTGCCAACTACGCCAAAGGTGGACGAGGATGCGCCGGAAGATCCGCGCGAGGACTTGGTACAGCTACTGCTCGAGCGCGAGAAGTTCATGCAGGCCGCACAAATGCTCGGCGAGAAGCGCGTGATTGAAGAGAACGTGTGGACGACGGTGGCCGCGGATGCCCTTGCCGACGATGACGGCGAGACGGAACTGCAAGTCAGCTTGTTCGACCTAGTCCAGACGTTTGGCGAAGTCTTGGAGCGGCTCGAGAATCAACCTGTCGTCGAGATGCCCGAAGAATCGGTCTCAGTGGCGAGCCGGATCCGATTCCTGAAGAACCTCCTGCAGAGCGACGACCAGCCAGTCCGTTTGCGCGACGTTCTGCTGCGCCAGCGGGCACCCCGGGCAGTCATTGCTACGTTCCTGGCGCTGCTGGAAATGGTCAAGGCCCAAGCGATCGAGATCCGCCAGAACAAACTATTCGGCGAAGTCGTGATTCGGAAGCACGCCAACTTCGACCAAGCGTTCCGCAGCGGCGAATTGCTGCCCGCCTCCGACAGCGAACTGGAGTATTCGGCATGACTGAAGCGATCATGACCTTTCCTGCTCCTGAGGAGCCTAGCGGTGCCGAGCCAGCCGAACAGGAGCTTTCCCGGCAGCGGCGTCTCAGCCTGCTAGAAGCGGTAATCTTCGCTGCCGACGATCCGCCGACGGCAGATCAGCTGGCTGAGGGCTTGGGATTGCCGAAGGAGCAGCTCGAGACCGACTTGAGTGCGCTATGCGAGTCATACCGGTCAGATCTGCGGGGGATTGAGATCCGGGCGGTGGGCGGCGGCTACCGGATGTCCACCAAGGCTGAGCACCACGAAGCCGTCAGAGCGTTTGTGAAGACAGTCAGGCCCAAGCTGCGTCTGTCCAAGGCTGCGCTCGAGACGTTGGCGGTGGTGGCGTACCGCCAGCCCGTGACGCTGCCGGAGATTCAAGCCATTCGAGGCGTGGTCAATGCAAGCGGCGTGGTCCATACGCTGCTGAGCCACAAGCTGATCGCTACTGCCGGACGCAAGAAGATCATCGGCCGGCCAATGCGTTATAAGACCACCCCGGACTTCCTTTTGCAGTTCGGGCTCAGTGACTTGAACGAGCTGCCCACCCTCAAGGAGATGGAGGCCCTGAGCCGCGCCGCGCTGGACGAGGACCAACAGGTCGCCGAGGGCGGCGACAAGGAGCAAGACGCCTGAGCTGACGGGGCGCTGATCATCGCCTAGACAGCGGCGCCCGAAGCCAGAAGTTGCCCCGTTAAGGGGATTTATGCGCTATGCCTGAACGATTACAGAAGATCATTGCAAGGGCCGGAATCGCATCGCGGCGAAAGGCCGAAGAGCTGATCCTATCCGGTCGTGTCACCGTCAACGGCGAGGTGACCACCCAACTCGGCTCGCGGGCAGACGTTGCCAACGACACCGTGCGTGTGGATGGCAAGGTCCTGCACGACAGCGGCACGAGACGCTATTTGGCAATGCACAAGCCCAAGGGCTGCGTCACCACGACTGATGACCCCGAAGGGCGGCCCACTGTCATGGACTTGCTGGGGCCAAGTGCTGCAAAGGGACTGCACCCGGTCGGACGGCTCGACTACAACACGGAGGGGCTGTTGCTCCTGACTGACGACGGTGGTTTTTCCAATCAACTTCTGTCCGCAAAGAGCAGGATTCCCAAGACTTATGCCGTCAAGGTGAGCGGATTTCCACCCGAGGATGCAATACAGAAGCTGCGCCAGGGAATCCGACTAGACGGGCGTCTGGCCCGTCCCGAGTCCATCCGGCTAGTCCGTGCCGCTGACAATCCCTGGTACGAGGTTACGTTGACCCAAGGTCGCAACCGGCAGATCCACCGTATGTTCGAGCGGATCGGTTTCCTCGTGGAAAAGATTCGGCGCGTCCGTATCGGAAGCCTATCGCTCAAGGGTCTCGAGCCACGCCAAATTCGCGAGTTGCTCCCAAGAGAGGTCGAGCGTCTACGCAACTATGAGCCTGGCGCCGACCGGCCCCCGCGGGATTCCGAGCCGGAGGACAAAAGGAAACCGCGTGCGTCGGCCCCACCGCGCACCCGTCTGCCAGGAGAAACGCGATCTGGAAGAGGACGTCCGACTCAGTCTAGGTCTGGCAGCCGCCCCGATAGGCGGACGTCTCGCGGACCAGAGTCGCGACGTGCGGCAAGGGCAGAGCCAGGCCGCACAGCTCGAAGGCGGCCTCGCCCCGAGCCGGGCGATCGGCCAAGCGAGCGAGGAGCTCGCAGGGGCAATGCCCGGACGAATCGACTCAGGCAAGAAGCGCGACCCCAGCAACGACCAGCGCGGCGCCGGCCCAGCGGCGCAAGCTCACCTGCTCGTGCAAGAACAGGCGGGCGAGCAGGGTCTCCAAGGCGTAGCCCAATGCGGTCGCCGGGACAGCGAAGCTCACGTCCCGGATCGAGAGCAAGGCCATAAAGCCGAAGAAAGATATCGCATACGCTGCCAGTGCCAGCAAGAACCACGCATTGCGGACGGTCGCGATGCCGAATCTGGCCAGCGCCGTGGGCCCCAGCGTCGTAGGGGCACCTTGCAGGCGCATTCCGTGAGCCTTGAGCAGGTCTCCGACTACCCCGCCCCCTACGACTAGCGTCAGCAGGAAGGCCGTCATGGACGCCCCTCGGAGGTCGATACTGGGGTCGAGGAGACCAGTGCCACCCCGCACGAGACCAGCGCTATCCCACACCACCGTAACGGCGAGATCGACTCGTCGAGGATGATCGCGCCGAGCGCAGCGACGAGCGCGTAGCCACAAGACGTGACAAGCAGCACGTAGCTAAGGTCGGCCCAGGTAAGCAACAGGGTGTGGGCCGCGAAGAACACCACCAGCAAGCTCGTGCCGAGCAGCACCCATGGATTGGCAAAGGCCGCTATTGCCGAAGAAAGCAGGCTGGCCGGCGAGTACGAGCTGATGTCACCGACCGCTCGCATTCCGTAGCTGAGCACGACGTTGCCGATGGAGTTAGAAACAATGACGATCGCAAGCAGGATTCTTGTCTTTCCGGCCAATGCCGAGTCTATCACCGGGCATCCCGACGGCGATCTTCGCCGGGATGCAAATAGCGAAATGTGCGGCCGTCCCGCATCCTCGTCTGCGACACGCGAGTAGTGGCTGATTCGCGACCAGCCGATTGGGTAGTGATGGCCGCCTCAGGGATGCGGGAATCAGGACGCGAGAGCCGGGACAATATCGAGGGCGGCGGCAGCAAATTGTCGAAAAGCCGTTTCGTCGAATAGCACGAACGTCACGCGCTTAACCTTTGTCTCACTTCCACTTAGCTTGCTCGCAACCGCTCCCACCGCAACATTGGACGCTAGATCCATGGGGTAGCCGTATACGCCCGTGCTGATTGCGGGCAGCGTGAGCGTGCGCGCCCCGAGTTCGTCGGAAAGTTCAAGGCAACGCTCGTAGCATGATCGGAGGGCCATCGGTTCACCGCTCCGCCCGTCCCGGTAGACGGGACCCACTGCGTGGATCACCCATTGAGCTGGTAGCTTGCCGGCTCGAGTGGCGACGGCATCCCCGGCGGGACACTGCCCGATTCGAGCGCGGATCTGACCCAGCTCTTGCATGATCGCCGGCCCACCGGCGCGATGGATCGCACCATCGACACCGCCACCGCCCGCCAGCCTGGAGTTGGCCGCGTTTCCGATAGCATCCGCAGGGACCTTCGTAATGTCCCCGACCATGAAGGAGAGGTCTCGGTCCTTGACGCCAATCTTGAGCTCAGCGCGAGACATGACGGCATTGTACTTGGGTGCCAGACACCATCAGCCTCCGGTACTGCCGCTGTGACTCTGGGAAACGAGACACTGGCACCAGCAAGTTTGTCTTTTGGCATGTATACTGCGAACAGCCACCTGAAGGTGGCTAGAGGGGGGGCGTAAAGGATTCGACGAGATCGCAGTCGCTGCTTAGAGGCATGCCGGGTTCCGAGCACCCGTTAAACGATCGGAACAAAAGAACTGCCAACGACATGCAGTTTGCACACGCTGCCTAAGCTTAGGTAGCCGTCTTGCCCGCTGGGCTCGCACATCGGGACAAGACGTCATCTTGCGAGATAGGTTTCGAGGCTTCCGCCTGGAGCTTTGTGACCGAGACCAATCAGGCTGGGCCGCAGGAAGCTTGTTCATTCACAGCCTGCAGTTGAGATCTTGGAATGAACTAAGCATGTAGGCTCTTTGCGGTGGCCTTTCTCGGACGCGGGTTCGATTCCCGCCGCCTCCACCACTTCTTGTATCACCCCTTGGTTCCCTGTGCTCCCACTGGTTCTGGGTGAGTCTCGTAAACACTGAATATAAGTCAGTTATAGACCGGAGTCGGGTTTCTCAAGGATTTGTGTTGTCCATTCGATTCGCATATAATCCAAGCTGGCACGTTGGGTAGACGTGGGGAGCATTACGGCAGCGAGAGTCAGATCCATCACGAAACGAGGGCTGCACGGAGACGACTGAATGCTGTATCTGGTCGTCGTAAGTCGAGGCAGCTCGCACGTGATCCGGGGCACAATTATGAGCGACGAAACGGAAAAGGGTCGCACGATTCAACTCTTCCTCACGGATGGGACGCCATCAGGACTGACGATTGCGACACTTCACGGATGGACTGGGTCGGTCATGGTTGCACACAACTCCACACTTCCCGACCTCCTCAACCGGGATGAGGCAACGCGAACCGGGGTATACGTCCTCTATGGCCCAGATCCCGATGACGACATCAAGAACCGAGCGTACATCGGAGAGGCGGAAGCGATAAACGAGCGTTTGCCCCATAGCGCCAAGAACCATGCGTTTTGGGAACTTGCGGCCGTCGTTACGACCAGCGACGAAAGTCTTACAAAGGGCCATGTGCGTTATCTTGAAGCGCTCTTGATCCAGAGGGCGCACGCCGCAAAGCGCGTCGTGCTGAGTAATGCCCAGAAGCCGGAAACCATGAAGCGAAAACTCCCCGAGGCAGACCGGGCCAACATGAGTGCATTCTTTGCCAACGTCAGTCTGGTCTTACCTGTGGTTGGAATTGACCTTTTCCGGCCGAGAGCTACGATCCCTGAAAAAGATGAGGTCTCTGCTTCGCCCGAATTCAGCATTCAAAACAAGGCCGGGATTGAAGCTACGATGGTCGAGGCACAGGGCGAGTACGTCATCAAGAAGGACTCAACTGCCATGCTGGACACAGGCTTCCGGAGCCGTAGTTATTCTCAGCTGAAACGAAGCCTGATCGAAAAGGGTCAATTGACCAAAGAAGACAACTTCTATCGCTTCACCGAAGACACACCCTTTACGAGCCCGTCCGCCGCAGCCAGTGTGGTGCTTGATCAGAAGGCGAACGGGCAAACCAAATGGAAGATAAAGGGGACCAAGACGACCTATGCGGATTGGCAGGCTCAAAAGTCCAACGCAGTTGGATGAGCATTGCGATACGTCGGCTGCAGTGACCGACAGTAGCGATGCACTCACAGCACCAGGCGTTGACATCCGGTTCTCGACCTGCCAGGACGTTAGTCCACGTTGTCAACATGCCCCATCCTTGCTGAGGAGACTCTGGCCAGCCCGAGAGTCTACGCTGTTCTGAGTCTTCACACGGCCCGGGCTGCTTGCGCTACTTGCCTCTACACATCGCGCAGGCAAGAAGTAGGGTGATCCGTACAAGGCACTCGGCAACTGACCTATGCAGCGTATGCCATCATGGAACGGGATCTGTCGCTGCACTGTCGGATCGTGAGTTAAGCGAGGCTATGCGCGATCTGATCTGATGGAAGAACACTGTCGGCTCATGAATCTCTGCGCATCGTTCGTTACCGAGACCTGCGCAAACAAGGGGTCGACAAGACTGAGTCGGGGCGATTGGGGCCAATAGAAACCCCCGTGCCGGAGATCTGCTAGAAGTTCAGCGCGTTGGCCCTTGGAGCAAATTCAGTTGAGAGTTGTTCGGCTTGACATCGAGGGCTTTAGAGGCATCCGAAGAGGCACTGTCCATCTCGATGGCTTCACCGTTCTGATCGGCCCCAACAATTGCGGGAAAACGACACTGATCGAAGCGCTAGCCCTGCTCTTCGGTCGAGACCGTTTAGTTCGAACGCTCACTGAGCACGACTTCTTCGGATCGGACCCAAAGCCTGTCGATCGGATTCGCATTATCGCGACGATCTCGAGATTCTCATCGAACGATCCAAGTCGGAATGCGGATTGGTTCCGATCTGGCCGTGCGGTGGAGAAATGGTTTGACCCGGCGAGTGGAGAGCTTCATCCGGAGCCGAGCAACCCCGATTACCTGCTTGCCTGCCAAATCGCGGTGTGCGCGCGATTCGATCAAGCTTCACTTGAGGCAGAGTCGGTCCGGTACTTCTACGACAGCGGTATAGAAGACCCTTTCGACGATGAATCAGTCACACGCCTTCCATCGTCACTAGTACGTGATATCGGATTCTTCTTGGTTCCAGCCAGTCGAAGTTGGGACCGAATGATGTCGTTTGGCTCTGAATTGTTCCGTCGCACCGTTGCCCAAGTCGGTGGTCAGCCTTCTGCTGCGGTCCTATTGGAGCGAGATCGGCTACGCACTCCGGACTCGCCCTTGGACGAAGACACCGATCTCAAGTCCCTTATCAGCGAGGTGAATCGTGACATCGTGCGCATTTTCGGGCGCAAGGTAGCCTTGAAACTCCGGCTCACTTCGACCGACAGCTACGGGGTGCTCGATTCCGTCGTCCCTCATTTCACAGAGCTTGACGGTCATCAAATCCCGGCGCGCCGACAGGGTAGCGGGCTGATTGCTCTTCAGTCTCTTGTTCTCCTGATGTGCATAGGAAATGTTCGCAAGGCTAATGGCGAGAACTTCTTTATGGTGGTCGAAGAGCCCGAACTTCACGTGCCACCACCAACACAGCGGCAGTTGTTGCAGTTGATGCAGCAGCTAGCGACGCAGACGGTCATTACGACCCACTCGCCCACCGTAGCGTCGATGCCTGATCCACATCGCATTACGCTCCTTACGAAGAAAGACGGAATCCTGAAGGCGACACGGTTGTTGGAGAAACCGCTCGAAGAACGAGATACGAATTTCCGTAGATCGCTCTATCTCTCAGATCGAACAGCGACCTTATCGGCGATCATGCAGCCAGCAGTCATTGTCCCGGAAGGCAAGACCGAGGCCGTTTGGTTGCGTTTACTCTCCCGTGTGGCGGACTTGAGCGAATCAAAAGCTGCCTCGCAGCAAGCCTCATTCACTCATATGGTTGGCGTCATCCCTACTAAGGATGCCCAAGTCGTCCGGACCTATACCGAATTGGCAAGGGTGCACTCGCTCATCACGTGTCTCGTCGATGGCGATTACGCTGGACGCAGTTATACCGAGGAGCTCTCCAAGGCTAGCCCGCCGTGCGAACGTATCGTTTGCTGGCCAACCGCCTGGACAATCGAGAGAGTCGTCGTTTGGATCTGTGAAGCGGACCCAAGCGTTCTGACTGATCCCGACTTAGCCGAAATTGGTGTACCCACAGCTACGTCGGAGTTATTCAGCTACCTCGGCCCGGACAGCCACAAGACTGATGAAGTCGTTCATGTGCGCCTGGCGGATGCAATCGCATGCAACAGCGCCTGCACGCGACGAGTGGTTCATGTCCTCTCCACGCTCGGGTCAATAGCTACCGGCCGCGATGTTGCTGAAGGAAGCGCAGTTCCGAGGCAACTCGACAATGGCACCTCCACTCTCTGGACAATCACCGATGAGCTTCCAGGGATTTGAGGGTCCAGCGGGAACCGGAAAGACGTATCGCCTGATCGAATCGGTGATCGAGGTCTGCCGGCAGAACCGACTGAAAGAACATCAGAAGATTCTCGCGTTGACATTCATGCATGGATCCCGCAGGCGTTTGGACGACCGCCTTCGAAGAGTCTCTGTCTTGAGAGGTCGATTTGCTGCGCAAACCATAGATAGCTTTGCGGCTTCACTTTGCCGGAGATGGAGAGTTCTTGCCGCTCATCATGGGATCGCTTTCGGTGAATCATTTGGGCAGACATGCGACGCTTGCGGTCATCTGCTTGAGTTTCGGCAGGTCGCCCTCTGGGTCGCACGAACTTTTCCCATTGTCGTCGTCGACGAAGCCCAAGAACTCTCGGCGTCTCGCCTCAGAATTGTCCGCGCACTCGAAGCGCACGTTCGCCTCTTTGTAGCCGCCGACGAATTTCAGTGTCTTGACGAGACATTAGACCCAGAATCCTTTGTTCAATGGTTCAACGGCGGTAACATCACGAAGCTGCACCACGTCCACAGGACACGAATGACCGGTCTATTGGATGCGGGCGTGGCACTACGGAGGCTTTCGAGTCCGATAAGCGGTCCGGGCCTTGTGATTCGCTACCACTACCCGAATTTGATGCCGTTCATGATCGGAAGTGCTCTCTGCAAGTTTGGAACGAAAGCAGTGCTCTATGCGCCAGGTGGAGCACGATGGGCAAGCAAGGTCACTTCTCGTCTTGCTAACGGGCTCAGATCGAAGAAGTTCAAAATCCCCCCTCTAAGGTTGTCCCGTGAATCTGGCGCTAATGACGAAACGGACCACGTAATGGAAAGATTCGGCAACAAAGAGCTATTCGACATCACCGAGATTGTAGAACAGTCGGCTTACACCCACGACGCACCGAAATGGTTTCCGGATGTCGGCGTCGCAGCGAAGCGCAAGTTAGGCACGACCGCCAAGCAAACATGGACTGTGAATGAACTCAGGGAACTTGTTGGCCGCACGGCGTCGAACCACCGAGCATATGCAAGCCAACGCCGCGTCGGCATCCGGGTTATGTCAATCCACCAAGCCAAAAACCGAGAATTCGACAGGGTAGTCCTGTTGTGGCCACCAGGAGTGCCCGGGAGCGACGAGTACAAAGCTCGCCTTCTCTACAACGGCATAACCCGAGCTCAGAAATACTGCCATGTCTTTGTGCAGACGGAGCAGTTGCTGGAGCAACCGCCGTTAAAGTTCCGTCCATTGCAAGACATTGCCACGGCATTGTAGTGACAACTTTGGGGGGAATCTCATGAAAGCGCCTTCAAATGCCGCGTAGGGGCGACTCCGAATAGCGGTTGATTGGTAGCCAAACTTCTCCAATGCCCGCAAAAGCCTGCCAATAGACGTAGTGAGGACCGTTCGGACCGTTCGAATCCTCCCGATGACGGATTGTTTCGATTCCAGCGCACCGGATCAAGCCATTGCTCGCTCCTAGTGTCTTGCCTTCATGCAATCGAAGAGCTGCGTCAACGGTGGCAGGGTCTGACAAGTGTTCCCCATACGAGGGGGCCTTAGCAAGCAACCGTGAATCCACGTTCCGGAACTCTCTGTTTCCAGAGTTTCAAGCGGAGACCTTCTTTCTGTGGCGCTTCGGCCCAGCCTTGCTAGTCGCATCCAGGGGGGCACGCATCTTCTCGTACAGCATGAACAAGTGCTCGATTCGTTCGCGCTCGGACTGAAACGCGCTACGGCGATAGAGTCGGTCGACCGCGCGGTCCAATGCCTGATGCGCCTTGCGAAGGTTCGCAGGCATGAGATCCGGATCGTAGAGCTCCACCAAAGTCGCTTCGGAGTGCGTGTCCCGGGCGTCGAGGACGGCTTGAGCGGACTGTTCAAGCTTCGATAGGTCCGCGCTCCTGTCGGCGAAGCCGGAGGGCACGGGGAAAGTGTTGTAAACGACTCCGACGGAGTATTGGTATCGGCTCTCCAGGCGCCCTGTCACCGCCCGCATCCAAGCCATGTGCATGGCGGAGGTCAGTAGCGCGAACTCGGCGAGCGTCGCTTTGGGCAGTAGTCGGAGCTTGTTGCTGGGGATGGCGGGCGGCTCCAACCAACCGATCGGGATGTACTCACGCCGCTCGGAACTCACTTCTGGTAGAGCGAGAAACGGAGCGGTTGGTAGGACGTTGACCTGCCAAAGCGTCGGAGTGTCAGCAAGTCGAAGGGTGGATCTCCGCTTGCTCCTTTGCCGGTACCCGCGAACAGCGGCAATCCGATCTCGGACACGCGGTAGCTGCGCCAGAGTAGTGGGAGAAACGTCGTGCAACGCGAGAATCCAACGCTCTCTTCCTCGGAGGTATTCGCGGCCGCCCACGAACGGACGGAGGAACGGCTCAACCTTCGGCTCAGCTTCCAGAAATGACTCGCGTTGTCTTGCATCGAGAATGTAATATCCGTTGTCGATAGGCTGGGAGCCGGTGAGCAGTTGGCCCAGCCCGTTGATTGGCCTACTCTCCTCCCGGACGACAAGCTGCGCATTCGTCAACGCACCACCGTCAACCAGATAGGGCGTGATTACCGAGTGGCTGCTCTCATGCGGCTCTCCTTGGATATCGTGATATGAGAACAAGCGCCTGCCGGATCGAGCATGCTCGGACAACTCTAGCCCGATTATGACGACATGCACATGGGCCTTGCCGCGCGCGTCTGAGCCCCACGCAAACGTGCGGTGAGCGTAGGTGATCTCCAAGTCTTGGCGCTCAAAAAGGACCGGCCAGAGCTGCGCCACTTGCTCTCCCTGCGTGATCGAGTTGGTCGCGACGAAACCGATTCGCGGCGCTCGGTTCCCGTTCGCCGTTTGGGCTTGGCGGGCGTACTCGCCCGCACGGATGAACCATGCGGCGACGTAATCCAGTGACCCGCCGCTGCCGCCGAGCGATGCAACTCGGCGAACCTGTGCCCTCTGCAAAGGGGACTGGAACTTGGCCCCGCCGAACGGCGGATTGCCGAACACGTATGAGCAGTCCTCTGGCGGCAGCACGCTGGCCCAGTCGATCTCCAGCGCGTCGGCATTATGGATGCGCGGCGACTTCTCAATCGGAATTCGCGCGTAAGTCTGGCCGAACTCGAGGCTCAGCCGATTGTTCATAATATGGTCCATCATCCACAGAGCAGTCGCCGCTATGCGCGCCGGAAACTCCCCGAGTTCGATACCGAAAAACTGATCAACGTCGATCACTGACCATACGTCGACGGCAAGCTGCACCCCGCCGGCACGCTGTGCCAGCTCTTTGAGCACCTCGATTTCCAGCGAGCGTAGTTCTCGGTAGGCGATGATCAGGAAGTTGCCGCAGCCACACGCCGGATCGAAGCAGCGGATTGAGCCAAGCCGGGCTCGGAACTTCCGCAAGTCGGCTAGGCTGCGACCGTCCCGACGCTGCTTCAAGTGATTGAATTCGGCCCGGAGCGCGTCTAGGAACAGCGGCTCGATCACCTTCAGGATGTTCTTCTCAGTCGTGTAATGTGCTCCCGCAGCACGACGCTCCGCCGGTTCCATGACCGACTGGAAGAGCGCGCCGAAGATAGCTGGAGAGATGGCCGTCCAGTCGAAGCGGCCCGCCTCCAGCAACGCCTCTCGCATCGACGTGTCGAAGTCCGGAATGAGCAGTGGATCGGCGAAGAGGTCGCCGTTCACATGCGGAAAGCGGGACAGGTCCTCATCTAAGGCCTTCTGCCTCTGTTCTAGCGGAGTGTTCAGGACCTGAAAAACTCGCGCCAACCAAGGACCAAGGTCCGCCCCGTCCTCCGACGTGCGTTCCTCGATGAACTGCAGGAAGAGGTCGCGTGGCTCGAAGATCCCTGTGTCATCGGCAAATAAGCAGAAAACAGTCCGCACCAAGAACCGCTGTAGGTCATGGCCCTCGTAACCAGATGCCTTGAGCGCGTCGTGGAGGCGAGCAATCAGTTCGGATGCCTCGATGTTGACGGGATCTTGGTCGCGGAACGTGCGTCGCTGTACGCCGAGGATGAATCCGAATTTCTCAACATGTTGCGGTAGGTCTGCAAGTTCGAACCGTGTCTCTTCGCGCTCGCTTCGATCAAGCAGCTCAAACGTTTGGAAATCACAGAGCAGTTGGTAGCGTGGCCGGTCCTTCTCCGGCAGAGCATCGAAGTAAGCACCCGCCTGCTTGCGGGCTGCGGCTAGATCCCGTCCAGCACTCTTTTGCTCCACCAGCAGCACGCCCGGCCAGAACAGGTCGATGAAGCCCGAGGTGTCGTCTAAGCGTCGGACATGCTCCTCGTAGCGCGCCACAGTGCGTCGCCGGACTCCGAAGATCTGGAAGAACTCGTTATAGAAGCTCTGGGTCTCGCCCTTCTCGTACGTCTCGTCAGCCCATTCGCGGGCGAATCCGGCCGCCCGCGCACGAATCTCGTTCCACGATAAGCGCATGTATTCTTCTTATCCGCTATGCCCCTGCCACGCACCGAATGAGACTAACCCCGGCACGCTTGGCTCCCAGCATCGCATAGGGTGGAGCCGGGATCTTTGCCGCAGACGTAACCGGAGTGCGTGCTGTCTGGCAGCACACACTCCAAGTGGAGACTCACATGGCCACCAAAATTCCAGACAGCATCGTTCGGCAGAGCATCAATTTCGACACTGAGAAAGGGTTTGACCATGCCGCTCACACACCCTCCCATGGGTTGGAGACTTCTACCCCCGTATCCTCGAAGTCCCGAGTATTGCGCGTCGCCACTGCCATGCCGCGCGACCGAGCGATTGCGGCGATCTGGCAATCGGCTTCCGGGATTGGCCGGCCCAGACGGCGTCGTGCGGCCGCGATCTCGGCGTACGCAAATGCCGCGCTGCTATCGAACGGCAGTACGCGGTTTGCAAAGCCCCGTTCTAGCATCCGTTCAAGGGCTGCTGCAAGGCCGGCTCGGCGTTTGCCCGTTGGCATTACCGCAAGACCGAAGCGCAACTCCGCCTCAGTCACTGCCGTCAGAAACAGGCTCGATGTCGCACGATCTGCAACCCATGATGTGATCACGGGATTGGGCACAGGGCGCATTAATTCGGACACCACGTTGGTATCGAGAACTAACATTCCCGAGCCTCAACTGAAATTAGGAGGCTCGCGCATGGGTGTGCGTGGTGGTAGTTCGAGTTCCACGCCACCAAATGGTTCGAAGCACTCGCGGATGAAACTGGCGAGGTTTTCCGGTTCGGCTTCTCGGCCGACCGCCTCACGTAGGATGATCCGTGCCTCCTCTTCCATCGAGTGACCGTTCGCAGACGCGCGAACCCGAAGTCGGGTCTTCACTTCGTCGTCGAGATGGCGGATTGTAATGCTCGCCATTGTTACACACTCCCGCTCGAAACAAGCTTACTTCACGATTGCGTTGCAATCAAGTGCTACACACCCACGTCCTTGAGGCCTGCGAGGCGAGAAAATACGTCGTTGAAGACTAAGTCGCGGTTGCAGTTGTTTGCGACGCGGATGTTGTGTCGACCGGATTCGGTCTTCCAGCGCATGTCGTCGGTCAAGACAGGGCTTGACACGATCTCCGAGGGGACCCAGGCGGGGTTGTTCAGCCACGCGATCGCTGAGATATCCCAGATGACCTTGGAATACGGGAATCCCGTGTTTCGTCCCTTGGTTCTTACGGCCTGGTATTGGAGAAACTGGCCGTAGAGGTAGTCTCCTATCCGCGAGCGCCCGCGCAGGAATTGCTCCAACTCGGAAGCCGTCGTCTTCAGATGCTCGGACACGTTCTTGGTCGGGATCTGGACCAAGGGAACTCCGCTGTCGAACAGCACTTGCGAGGCAATAACGTCTTGCCGTAGGTTGAACTCGCTTGCTGAAGGCCAGTAGTGCGTGGTACCGCCGAGCCAGACGACAACAATCTTCTCCTTGATCCTCGGCTCCATCAGAATCGCTGAAGACACGTTCACGGGGCAGCCAATGGTCAGGACATAGAGCGGCTCGTCGCTGGGCTTCAGCGCCTTCTCGATCAGGTCGCGCGCGGCATCACTCTCAGCCGGCCGACCCTTCCCTTCCATGAATTGGCTTGAGCCACGAAACACGCTTCCCGTATCGGCATCGGCGAAGAAGCCAAGCAGCCGCAGGATTTCCTCGTAGCTCTTCTCCATTCCGACAGCAGCGGATGGCGAGCGATCGTTGACGAACGGCGCAGCGTAGATCGCCTCGATTGACAACCGCTCTGGCGACAGCAAGCTGTAGGCAACTGCGTATTGGTCATCAATCTCGTTGTAGGTGTCCGTATCCAGTACGGCTCTCACTCTACCCGGACCAGGAATGGCTAGCAGACGGTCGAGACTGCCAGTTTGAGCTTGGGCGGAAGCGGCCAGTGCGCCGGCGGTGGCCTGCATGAATCTGCGTCGAGAAGTCATAGTAATCGCAGCGATAGTATCACGGAAGAGGAAGACTCAGCGGGACGAGCCTCGGCTCGTCTGGGATGACGCTCGAGCGGACTCATAGACGGTCCTTCCCTCGCGCAAAGCCGGCTTGATGACCAGGGAGTGGCTATCCCGGTAGCGCGCTACATCTTCGGAAGAAACCACGATCACATCGACAGGGACGCCTACGCCGTGCAGTCGGCGATAGATCTGGGCCATTAGTTCAAGTGCATCCGCGCCGTCTCTCACGATCAGCAGGTCCACATCGCTGTGGCGCGTCATTTCTCCCTTCGCGGCCGATCCGAACAGAACTATCCGTTCCGGTTGCGCAACCTCGACTACCCGCCGGATGATTTCGTCTAGTGTGCGCGGGTCGAGGCTTGAACCGCGCTGAGACTGCCTCTTGCTCTTGGAGCCTATACTGCAAGCACCCTCTTCCCGGACCGGCTCTCCACCAACCATCGGCATGTCCTGCCTCAGTATTGATCACCGCACGCCGAACTCTGCACACGAGCCCAGCACACCAGCGGCGGCATGGCGTGTGCTTCCGAACTGTAGTGTCGTGGAACTGCGTGTTCGTGGCCTCGTTTGCCCGGTCGTCTAGAGCGGATGTGACGCACTCGGCGGAGAGCTACGCTCGCACCTACGCGCCGGGCAAGGATACAGCGATACGGATCACCGTAACCGAGTGCTTTGGGAACTCGTACTCGAAGTGGGGGCCGGAGATCGAAATCTCCGACTTGCGGCTCGAGACAAGATCTGGCTCCGAAAATGTGTTCGCTGTCTCGAGCGTTGCCGCCGTCACTGTCGTTGCCGTCCCCTTGTCTCCGAGCTGGACCTCGATCCCTTCCAATTCGACCCTTGCGCGAATGGGATCCTGGGCTGAGGTGTTCACCACCTTGAGAAACAACTCAGTGCCCTCGTCATTTGCAGTGACGGACACATCAAGCGCCGGTACCGCGGTGCCCAGAGAAGGGTCACCGGGATCGTATTCAATGCTGCATTCGACGTCGGACTTCAGGCGCCAATCGCCGCGATGGCTGTTGTACGCCTCGATGACCGAATACGTCGCCGTCGTGAACACGTCGTGGCGGCTGGCTTGAATCACGCCGCCCGGCCAGCCGTTCACTAAGTCGGAGACGGCGCTCATGCGGATCAGGTCCCCCTGACGTTCGAAGACGTTCATCAAGCGGGCTCCGTACAGCGCTGATTCCATCGTGTGCTGGCGCGGAATGCCGAATGTGGTGTTCCATTCGTTCAGCGCCACGCCGATATCCCTGCCCGGCACGATCTCTTGGACCATGTCTCGGACCTGTTCATAGAGGCGCTCGTACCAAAGGGGCCTAGCCATGAGGGCGGCAAAACCGGGCGGATCACCAGCCTTCGGCCGGTAGTGGTGAATCGAGAGCATATCGATCTCACTTCCGATCTCCGTCAGCACCGTGCGGTTCCAGCTCGGGTCTTCGTCTCCGACGGCGATGATCTTGATCGAGGGATCCACAGCCTTCATCGCCCGGATGTAGCGCCGCGCGTTTGCAGCGTAGGTGGCGGCGTCCGAGTGTCCCCGCACCCAGTCTCCCCAGATCTCGTTGCCGATCTCCCAGTAGACAGCGCCAAACGGCTCTGGATGCCCATGTTCCGCCCTCATCGCCCCGTAAGGCGTGGATTCGTCCCCGTTTACGTATTCGACCCAGTTGGCGGCGTCCTGGGCGGTCGCGGGACGGGAGTCGGTGCGTATGTCCTTGCCTGTGGCCCTAAGAACGGCCGCCTCGGGCACCGTCACGCCGCGCCCCTCGGCGTTCACGACTATGTTCGGCTCAGCACCGATGCTCGCGCAGAATTCCAGGTACTCGATAGTTCCGAAGTCTGCGGGCTCAGGATCGTTGTCCCAAGACATGTTGACCCAAATCGGACGTTCATCCCGCGGGCCAATGCCCCACTCCCAGTGGTAGTCCTGTGCCACGTTCCCGCCCGGCCACCGTACGAATGCAGGCTGCAGCGCACGGACCTTCGCGAGCACATCAGATCGGATACTGTTGACGGCATCGCTGGGCATTAACGACACTTGGTCGATCCAGATCGCGCCCACTCCGTAGATTCGAAAGACGAACCGCGCCAGTGGATCGGACTCAGCGACCGGCAGCTCGAACTCGAAGCGCGTCCAGTCGCCCGGAATGTCACTCATCTCGTGGGCCGCGTAGATCTTTCCCCCGGAACGGTCCTCCTCCAACGAGACACGCACCGAGCCATCGAAGGCACCAGACACCGTAAGTCCGTCCGCTGTCCGCTCGACACCTTCGGCGCGCAGCCATACGGACCCTCGATAGGCCAGGCCGGAGCGTACCGGAATGGCCGACTGGTAGATGCCATGACCCATCTGTTCGGGCAGCGAGTTGACTAGGACCTGTGCCCGGTTCTCGAAGGAAGTCGGGTAGCCTTGCTCGGAGGCTCCGATGGCCTTGCCGCCCAGCAGGAAGCCGTTGGCGTGGTTGCGCGTGTCCGGATACCGCTCCCAGTAATGGGCCGCCGCTGGCGGCGAGGCGACATCCTCGAATCCGCGGTTCACGATCAATTCCGCCCATAGACCGCCCTTGATGTCTTCGAACATGAACTCGGCGAACTGCCCGTAGAGCAGATCGCTGATGGGATTTAGGCGTTGGGAAGCGTCGATTCGGATCGTAGCCTCAACCGCGCCGTCATCGGAACTGGGTAGCCCTCCGCCGCAGGAGCAGAGGACGAAGGCGGCCAGAACTGACGCCAACGGGCCAACAAGTCGGCATCCGCTCGGCGGGCGGCTCGACCACAAGGGGAAGATGGCTTGGAGAACTGGAACGAACATTACGCTTGAGCTAGGCCGCAGCACCGCCACCTTACCGCATGCTTCGCGAGCCACGGGCTGGCAGCACTTCAATTCCTTGCAACCCTGGCTACTGCGCTTGGTCCTATCGATGATCAGGAAGTTGCGCTTGACGTAGTGGCTGTTGCCACACGCTTCTAGCGACACTGGCTCTAATGCCCGGTGAAACCGGCCAGTCAGGGATTCGAGGCTTCCAGATAAGAATGCAACATATGCAAATGGTAACTGACTTGAAATCAGTTATTATTTGATATAGAGTCAATTAGTAATTGCTTTCCCATGCTGTTCACCTATCACTCTCTGGATGACCAAGAGAAACGAGTGGAGGAGGCTATCGCCCGCATCCGATCCGATCTGCGCCTGCACGTAGCTGCAGAGCCGCGCCGATGGACAGGTTGGCTAGCGCGCATGACGAGGGCCCGCGCGCTTGCCGCATCGAACAGCGTGGAGGGCATCAACGTGTCCCAGGACGACGCGATCGCTGCAATCGACGGTGAAGATCCCGCGAACACTGACCGTGACACATGGCGAGCGGTCATCGGCTACCGCGAGGCGATGAACTACATCTTGCAGCGTCGCCAAAGCCCATCATTCAGGATCACGGAAGATGTGCTCTTGGCCGTCCATTTCATGATCTGCCAATCCGATTTGGCAGCGCATCCTGGCCAGTACCGTCCCGGATGGGTTGGGGTTAGAAACGCTCAAACGGGGGACTTAGTACACGAGGGTGTAGACAGGGACCAGCTAGAACCCCGCATCCAAGAACTTCTCGACTACGTGAACGAAGGAGATGTGGAGTCGCTCTTTCTGCGTGCGGCTATGACACACCTAAACCTAGCGATGCTACATCCATTCACGGATGGAAACGGGAGAACGGCCAGATGCATCCACACGGCAGTATTGGCAACTGACGGAATCGTCGCTCCGGAATTCTCTTCCATCGAAGAGTACGTTGGCTACAACCAACAGGAGTATTACGACGTACTGTCAGAAGTCGGGGGCGGGGGGTGGAATCCAACGCGCAACGCCAAGCCGTGGGTGCGCTTCTGCTTGGTTGGCCATTACAGACAGGCGCAGACAATCCTTCGTCGGACGAGAGAGATCGAAGGGATCTATGGGGAGTTGCTCAACCTAGTTCGAAACAACGACCTCCCCGAGCGCACTGCAATGGCGCTGCTCCAAGCCGCGTTCGGGAGAGTGCGGAACTCGTCCTATCGCGTTAGTGCAGATGTCTCCAAGAATCTCGCCAGCCGTGACCTAAAGATGCTTGTTGACGCCGGATTTCTAACTCCAGACGGCGAGAAACGAGGCCGCTTCTACCTCGCTGGGCCCATAGTGGGAGAGATTCGTCGTAGGTTCCGCCTGCCTAGAGGGGTTGACGACCCATTCGCGCCAAGCGGGCCTTGATCGTCACGACGGGAGGCGCGGCAAGTTCACCCGGCGTCCTCATCCTTCAATTTGATTTGAGCTTCCGGCGAATCAGCTTTGCGGAGTTTGCGGCCAGCAGTGCCGAGGAGTCCTTCGAGAAATGCACGTTGTCGGGCCGAACCTGCGGGATATTGCGGTTCCTAATGAACGAGTTCATGTCGTCGACTTCGATACCGTGACGCTCGATCACTTCCCTTGCCGCCGCGTTGTACTTGGCCAAGTCTGCTGGCACCCGCCCTTGCGCTCCTTCAGGCACCGGCGTGGTGGGGCGCCAGATCAGCGTGGCGCCGGTCTGATTCAGCCGTTGGACCAGTTTCTCCAGGTTCGCCGCGTACTCGCCCACCGTGCTGACCTGCTTTCCTTTGGGCGGGAGTGCGAGTTTGCCCTCCTCGTCCACATGCTTGAGGTCATGCAGGCCCCAGTTGAAGTGGATGAGGTCCCACTTCCCCTCCCCGAGCCACCGGTCGATGGATTCGAGCCCCTTCCACGTGTGTGCGCAGTTCTCCGGCGGGCGATGCACGTTGGCAACTCCGTCCAGCGCAGCGCGCAGTGGCAGGGTGTAGCCGATCGAAATGGAATCCCCGATAATCAGCACCCTAGGCAGTGCGGGATCGTCAACCACTGGGGCGAACTCGGCTCTCGGAGTGCGTTGGCCGACAGCGGCTGTGGCGAACAGAGCGGCTGCTAGTGCGAAACGGCAGACACCCGATCCTGCTCTCAGGACAAACCGCTGGCAGCCAACAGCTTGGAAGAAGATTCTCATTTCTTTTGTCACCGTTTCACTCGGCCTGATTTCCGGCCTCAGAGTACAGATCCCCGCCCCCGACGCTGGCACCGGGGAGCGCGGCTTTCCACCCGCTCTCCAGGACTGCGGCAAGACGGTCCATCGTGGGCTGGTGCTCTGGATCGCCGGCTAGGTTGTCGTATTCCTTGGGATCAACGTCCAGATCGTATAGCTCGAATTGCGGCTCGCCATCACCCTCAAGCGGCGTCCACTCGGTAAAGCGATACCGGTGGGTGCGTACCGACCGCCCATGTGCGCCTTGGCGCTTTGCTTCCGAGAAAATCGCGCTCTTCCAAGGAACGTCCGGGTCTTCAAGCACGGGCCGGAAGCTGAGACCCTCCATGCCCTCCGGAGACGGCAATCCGCAGAGGTCGGCCAGTGTCGGGTAGAGGTCAACGAGTTCGACCAATGCGCTGGTGTTCCTGTCGGACACCCCGCCAGGCATCCGCACGATCAGCGGAACTCTCGTCGATTCCTCGAACTGCGTGTGCTTGCGCCAGAGCCCGCCGTGCTCTCCGAGATGGAAGCCGTGGTCGCTGACGAAGACCACAATGGTGGACCTTTCTAATTCAAGTTCAGCCAGCGCCTCCATTAGCAGGCCGACTTGGACATCCATAAGAGTGACCGTCGCGTGATATGCGGCGATCGCCTGACGCACCTGCTCCTCGCTGTGGTCCTTATCTTCCGGGTAGTTGCCTAGCGCCGGGGCTGGGATGTCGGCGGTGTCGTCGGCTGGTTCGTCCGGAGGGGCGACTTCCGAGATTGGGTGCTGCTGGAAGAATTCCTTGGGCGCTACCCACGGCTGGTGTGGTTTGTGGAAGCCGGCAGCGATAAAGAACGGATTGTCTCGGTTCTCCCGCAAGAGTTCAACGACGCGCCGTGTGGTCTGACCATCAGGAGTCTCGGCTTCGGTCTCGTCGGTGGCCCGCCAGCTCAGCGGCATTCCAGTCGGCCGGTCGAGGTGCCCTAGGATCTCCGCTCTTGAGAGGCCATCGTCCGCACCCTCGATCCAAGTGTTGTCACGGACCTCGGAATGGTCCACTCCCGGAAGGTAGTGCTCCCGCCGGGCGGCATCCTCGGATATGTCCCATTTCACGGCTCCTTCGTACCTGCCGTGGGCTACCTTCCCCACCCTGGCGGTGAAGTATCCGTGCGCACCGAAGTACTCGGGCAGCATCACGACGTCGCCGAGGTAAGTGCGCGGCTCCACGAAGTTTCCGTAGACATTCGTGGTCGAAGGCCGGCGACCGCTGAGGAAGGATGTCCGAGACGGGTTGCAAACGGGATCCTGGGCGTAGGCCCTGTCGAATTGCACTCCCTCGGATGCGAGGCGGTCGATATTCGGAGTCTTGGCTGTCGAATAGCCGTCATACGCGCCCAGCGCAACGTTGAGATCGTCGACGATGATGAAAAGCACATTGGGCCGTTCCGGCAGTGCGGAAGTCTCAGACGTAGCGCATGCCCCCAACAGCAGGCACAGGCAGGCCGCGGCCAGCCCCATCACCTGCGATTGAGAAAATAGGTAGGAGATTCGGCGTTGATACATGGTTGTTCTAGGGCTACCCAGTGCTGTCCGATCCGGAGCACAGCCCGAACCTATGATAGATGCGCCTGCTGTTCCCGAACCCCGTGAATTCCGTTTCAGTGGATTTCGCGCCCCCGAATCCCTAAGTCATGGCCCGCAAGCTGCAATCCATCTTTCTTATCGGCCCCGCAGGACGGCTCGAGGCACTTCTCGAAGAGCCCGAGTCTCCTAATCGAATCGAGCGTGCCTTCGTCGTCTGCCACCCCCACCCGCAGCACGGCGGGACGATGCATAACAAGGTCGCCTTCCGCATTGCCAAAGCCGGCCGCAGCACGGGGGCCGCCGTGCTGCGATTCAATTTCCGCGGCGTCGGAGCGAGTTCGGGAACTTATGATGCCGGCGAAGGTGAACAGGACGATCTCAGGGCAGCGATGCAGTACATGCAGGAACGCTATGCGGGCATCCCCTTGGTTGTGGGCGGGTTCTCGTTCGGGTCGAGAATCAGCTTGCGCGTCTGTTGCGGCCACCCGACCGTGGAGCGAATCATCGCCGTCGGAACTCCAGTCAATCGGGGCGACATGAGCTTTCTGGACGCATGCGGGTGCCCGAAGCACTTCGTACACAGCACGCGAGACGAGTTCGGCTCGCGCAGCAACCTAGAACGCGTCTTCGCCACGGCGGGCGATCCCAAGCATCTGACCTGGATCGATGCCAGTGACCACTTCGTCTCCGATTCCCTGGAAGCACTGGAGGATGCCGTGCGCAAGGCGCTCGGCTAGGCTGCTCACGGTGAAATTCGCGATCTACGGTGCCGGTGCGGTCGGTGCCTTCTTGGGTTCCCGGTTGCTCGAAGCTGGGCACGACGTCCACTTCATCGCACGCGGTGCGAACCTAGACGCCCAGCGCGAACGAGGTTTGTTGATTCGAAGCGATGTCTTCGGCGAGAAGCGCTACCAAGTGCATGCAACCGCGTCCGCTGCCGAGGTCGGCCCATCGGACTTTGTGGTCTTGGCTGTCAAGGCCAGCGCGCTGACAGACATCGCACCGCTCGTCGAGCACCTGAAGGGTGCCGACACGACCTTCGTGTCAACGCAGAACGGCCTGCCGTGGTGGTACTTCCACGGCGTGCCAGGGGACGACAGGCCCATCGGGTGTGTCGATCCCGGAGGCGTGATCGCAAAGCATATCCCGGCGCCGCTCGTTTTGGGAGCGATCGTCTACATGTCGTGCTCCTTGGCCGGTCCCGGCATCGTTACCCACACATCCGGCGCGCGCCTGCCCCTAGGAGAGCCGTCCGGGGAGCGTACCGAACGCATACGCCTGCTCTCATTGGCGCTGCGGGATGCCGGCATCAAGGCTCCGGTGCGCAACAACATCCGCCATGAATTGTGGGTCAAGCTCATGGGCAACGCTGCGTTCAATCCTCTCAGCGCCCTGACCCGCAAGACGCTGGCTGAGCTGACCGATTCCCCCCAAGGCTTGCGCCTGACGGAGGCAGTCATGGACGAAGTGCGGCAGGTCGCTTCCGCAGTCGGCGTGCAGATCGCCCTCTCCAACGAACGCCGCATCGCCGGCGCGCGCGCGGCGGGAGATCACAAACCATCCATGCTCCAAGACTTGGAGCAGGGGCGTGTTGCCGAATTGGATGCACTGCTCGGCGCCGTGCTGGAACTCGCCGACAGGTACCACGTTTCCACGCCGACACTCAGAGTGATCGATTCGGCCTCCAGACTGCTCTTCCAGCAGGCATCTGAGCGGGTGACCTGAACCCCAACGACGCCTCGTAGACACCAAATCCAATCAGAGCCACAGACCATGCTGCATTGGGATCATCCACAGGTTCGTGAACTCATCCGGCTCGCGGTGGCCGAGGATGTTGGCTCCGGCGACGTAACCACCGAGGCCTGCGTGCCCCGAGAGTCGCAGACCGTAGGCTATTTCTTGCCTAAGCAAGACTTAACGTTGGCTGGCACTGAACTCCTGCGAATCATCTTTCCGCAAGAGAAGGTCGAGATCCTGAAGAGTGATGGCACACACGTACTTGCGGGCCAAGTCTTTGCCAAGGTCGGCGGAGCGACCCGGACCCTATTGACGATGGAAAGGACAGCCTTGAATTTCCTTCAACGGACTTGCGGCATCGCCACCTTGACGAGTCAGTTTGTCAAGGCGATCGAGGGAACGGGATGTACGCTTCTGGACACGCGCAAGACCAGCCCAGGCATGCGCGTCCTCAATAAGCTGTCTGTGCAAGCCGGCGGCGGAACGAATCACAGGCTAGGACTGTTCGACGCAGTACTGATCAAGAACAATCACGTTGATGCCGCAGGCAGCATTACACAAGCGATCGAGAACTGTCGGCCTTCGGGTCGGACAGTCGAGGTCGAGGTTCGTGATCTGGCAGAGTTGGACGAAGCGCTTCACTGTGGGATCTGCCATGTCCTACTGGACAATTTCTCCCCCCAACAAGTTGCGGACGCCGTAGAACGGGTCGCGGGCCGGGCAAAGTTGGAGGTATCCGGCAACGTCCGGCTAGACACAATTCGAGAATACGCCGAAGCCGGAGCCGACTATATTTCCGTAGGGGCGCTAACCCACTCTGCGCCTGCTGCTGACATTAGTTTTAGGCTCGAGTGAATTCGGCCAAAAATTCCGACGGACCTTGAGTGCGGGCGCGTTGCTGGTGGCTTTGATCACGTGAAATCCGGCCAGCGGCGCTCGGCTTGAGGCGAGCGCGAGCCGCTCAACTCCAATTCGGCAACTTCAGCGACCTCGCGAGACCGTGACTGGGAGAAATAGGCCCAAGCCATTATGAACCAACACAGCGATATCCACAACCAGTCGACTGCATGCCCCCTTTCATACCATTCAATGGTCTGCCACACGCCGAGAATCAACCCCAAGAGGATTGCAAGCTTCTCGTACGTTTTCTTGCGACTCCATGGAGCCAGCAACCAAGATTCCTCCGGCTCAATCCTAGGCCCCATTGCTGTATCGTAGCCAATCTTGAAATCGCGATGCCGGTATAGGCCTCATCCCTCGTGCAGCACTTCAACAGGGTCGAGGCGCGCCCCGATCCGGGCCGGATACACCCCCGCGATGATGCTCGCGACGAGGATCAGCGTGGTAGCACCTAGCAATATACCCACCGGCCAGTGAAACTGGATCGTCCAACCGAACGACTGCTTGTTGATCACCTTGATCAGAATCACTGAGAGAGCGCCGCCCAGCACCAACCCAATCACATTCGAGAGCAGTCCGAGCAGAGCCGCTTGCGTCAGCACGAGCTTGCGAACCTGCTTCTTCGTCGCCCCCAGGATCCGCAACACACCTAGGTCAGTCTTGCGGTCTATGACTAGAGTGAGCAACGCGCCTGCCATGCCCAGAATTGCCACTAGTATCGCCACCGCCTCCAGCGCATAGGTGATGGCGAACGTTCTGTCAAACACCTCGTTCGCGCGCTCGCGGAGTTCGCGGTTGCGTGCAACCCGCACACGATGGCCGGCCACGGCCTGGATAATCTTGGACCTAGCTGCTTCGAGATCCGAGCCATCGGCGAGATACACAGCCGCGCTAGTCAGCTGTCGGTCAGGCAAGTACTCCATCAGCACCCCGCGGTGCCCGATGACGTAGCCTTGCTCGGCGGAATAGTCATAGTAGACCGCAACGACTTCGAATTCTTCCGAGCCATCGCCGATCGGTAGGGCCAAGGTGCTGCCAACTCCGAGGCCATGTTTGTTGCTAAACGGCTCGCTGATAATCACATTCTTGCCAGAGACCAACCGCTGGCACATGGTTGGAATGTCCGGTCCGTGCAATATCTGCATCTGGGATCTGCCGGGATGGACGCGGAAGTCTGCGAGCGCAAGGTTCGCAGGCAGGCCGCCGTAGCTGATCGAGTACCGACGGAACCGGTCCACCGCGTCGACTTCCGGCAACGCTTCGACCAAGCCCGCAATCTCCTCCGAGAACGTGGCGGAGTCCTCGGTGCCGAGAGATTCCCCAGACCGAATGTACAAGTCGGCTTGCAGCTGGTTGCCCATCCACACGGACAACGTGTCACGCAAGCTGCCAACCATGATCCCGACGCTGGCCATCATGGCTGTTGCAACTGCCATCGCCGCGACGATGACCGACGTGCGCTTGAGAGACTGCGACAGGATCTGCACTCCCAGCATCGGTGCCGCCCCGAGCAAGCGCAGCGCCAGCCCCGTTACACGCCGAAGGCAGTATCGGGCGACGAACGGCACGAGCATCGCAGCCGCTCCAATCAGGCACACAGCTGCAGCAAATCCCCCGTAGGGGAGCCTGTCCCAAGCTGGCACGAAGCACAGTGCCGCGGCTAGGCCGCCAAGCAATGCCGCTCGTTTCGCCCACACGGCTCGCGTGGTGGCGACCGCATACTCTTCCCTGCCCTTCGCCATCGCTTCGACAGGTGCCACGGACGAGGCTTCCCGTGCAGGCCGCCAAGCCGCGAGCATTGACACCCCGATGCCTGCAAGGCCGGCAACCACGAAAGCCCACGGGCGGAACACAATCTCTCCCGGCTGGCTGCCGACATAGAGCGTCGTCACTGTACGCCCCATCAACTCCACCGCGCCCACCGCCAGCGCACGTCCCAAGACCAGCCCAGCCAGAGTTCCCAGCAGGCCGAAGAGTCCGGCCTCGACAAGAAATCCCCACTGGATCGTTCGAGCTGGCATGCCAAGTGCCCGCGCTGTCCCGATCTGGCTTCTCCGCCGCACGACCGACACCGAGATCGTGTTGTAGATCAGGAATGCGCCAACGATTAGCGCGATATAGCTCAATACTCGAAGATTCCACCGGAACGAGTTGAGGAGCTTACGGTTCTGCTGCGTCCTAATGCCCGATGCACTTACTGCTGCCGCGGCCGGGATGTGCTCTCTGAGCAGTGCCTCCCAGTCCGTTGTGTCTTCGCGCGGTGCATGGACGTAAATGCGGTCAATGAATCCGATCCGGTCCAGCAGCCGCTGCGCCAAGGAGATGTCCATCACGACCATGCTGGCCAAAGCCTGCCCGCTCTGATCCCGGGCTCCAAGCAGGCCCAGCACGGTGAAGGATTCGACGCGGTCGTTGATGACTAGATCAATTCGATCCCCCACTTGCGCCCCGACCGACTCCGAGATCCAGACCACCCGCTCGTCATCGAAGGCGCTGACGCTGGGATTGGACAGGTCAATGCTGCCCAGCATGGGCTGGTCTCCTACCAGGTCCACTCCGAAAAGAGGCAGGCGCTCTCCAGTTGACTCCACCGCGGCGTAGCCTTCGATGCGCGCCGAGAACTGCTGCGGCCCCGGAAGCCGGACCAACCCGCCGAAGACGGCTTCGGGGATACCCCCCACTTGGGAGATCTCGTAGTCGGCGGTGCCTTGGAGCGATTCCAGCGAGGACTCGAAGGAACCAACAGACGCAGCGCCGGCCAGATCGATCGCTACGACTACCGCTACGCCCAACGCCACGCACGCGGCGGTTAGTGCGGTGCGGAACGGCTCCCGAATCAAGGGCCTGCATATCAACCGGTAAAGCAGCCGCAGTCGATTCATGGAAGTTGGGCAGCCTTTGCAAACATCGAGAGTGTCGAGCCCATCCCCGCAAAAGAAATCTGCCCCTCGCCAGAGGAATCGACTTTGGGTTGGGTCGCGTACAGCGGTCGGCGAAGCGGAGTGGGCGATGGGTGCACGCTGTGTCAGACGCCCCTAGCTGCGGTGGCCGACCTGTGCCCAGACTAACATTGGCCTATATTGGAGCGAGACTTGCCCCGCTTGGCGGCAGGACCGTCATCCGATGCCGGGCACCCCACCACTCCAATGCTACGCGCCGCCCGCCTAGTCGGACCCGTGCCGTGCATCGCCGGCCTGCTGGCGTTCGCATCGCTGCTGGCAATGCCTGCTCCCTGTGCCGAGGCCCCGCTAGACTTCGCGGCCGATCTATACCCCCGTCTCGAGGCGAAGAATTGCCGTGCCTGCCACAGCACTTCCGGAGTGGCATCGGGTACGAGGCTCCAGTTTCCGGAACTCGGAGCGCCGCAAGGAGTTATCCAACGGTTTGGACTGGGTCTAAGGCGCCTCGTGAACCAAGCGGAAATCAGCCAGTCTGCGCTCTTGCTCAAGCCAACTAACAAGATCCCGCACACCGGCGGCCCGCTCATCGCCGCAGACAGCGAGGAAGAACGCTTGCTGCGCCGCTGGGTGGAGTATCTCGCTTCCGAAGACGTCGACGACGAGTCCACCCAAGATGCCCCGCCCGAACGTCGGTTCGAACCGATCCGCAGGCTGACGCATGTGCAATACGACAACACCGTGCGGCACCTGTTGGGCGACAGCACCCGCCCCTCTCGCAACTTCCCTTCGGAAGACTACGTCAGCGGATACACCAACCAAGCATCGGCACAGGTCATCACGCCCGCTTTGGCCGAGTTATATGGGCAAGTCGCGGAACGCCTGGGTAGCAACGCATTTCGATACGGAGACGAGCGCGGGCTCATCCCGTGCGAGCCCAGTGGTCCAAGTGATCGCGCCTGTGCCCAAGCGTTCGTGGACGAATTCGGGGCCAAGGCCTTTCGCCGTCCCCTGACCGATTCTGAGCGTGAGGCCCATGTGGACTTGCTCCTCCGGTGGGCTGCGCAAGGCGATAGTTTCCATTCCGGCGCGGCCGCCGTTATCGAGGCCATGCTGCAATCGCCGCATTTCCTGTTCCTGGTGCCTCACGCGAACGACAGCCCGGCGAAGCCGTTCGAGGTCGCCTCACGACTCGCCTACGCCTTTTGGAATGCTCCACCCGATGAAGAGTTGCTCACCGCGGCGTCTACTGGCGGTCTGAGCACCCGTACAGCGGTCGATGCGCACTCTAGACGCATGCTGGCAAGTGGCTTTGCAACAGAGACATTCGATGGTTTTCTCGCGCAATGGATGCGCTTTGACCGCCTGCGTAACTCGGTCAAGGACCGCAATCGCTTCCGAGACTACGGCCCGGAAGTCGCCGAGAGCATGACCGAGGAATCCCGGCGGCTCTTCCGGCATCTAGCGTGGAATGACCTCGACTTCCGGGAGTTCTTTACCGCTGACTACACATTCGCTGATGACTTCCTGACCAAGGTCTACGGCATGTCCGATCCCAGCGTCCCCTTCGGCAAGACGGAGTACCCGGCCGACTCGACGCGCAGCGGCATCCTCGGCCACGGCACGTTTCTGGCACAGACCGGCAAGCCGATCCACACGTCCCCGACCGAGCGCGGGCTCTTCGTCCGCGAACACTTCCTCTGCCAAACCATCCCGCCTCCCCCGCCCGGTGTCGACACATCCCTTCCCCCGTTGACTCTGGGAGGGCGTCCCATGACGATTCGCGAGACGATGGAAGAGTTGCACGCATCCCAGCCGGTCTGCGCGTCCTGCCATAAGCTTGTGGACCCGATCGGCTACGGCTTCGAGCACTTCGACACTGTCGGGGCCTACCGAGAAACCGAGCTGGTGCGGGTCGAGCCGACACCCCAGCAGGAGCGCGAGGGGGCCGAAGCCACCGAGCACTCTCTGCCCATCGATTCCACGGGCTTCGTGGCTGGTATCGCGGACTCTGCGTTCGAGTCGCCGCGGGATGTGGGCCGTATCCTGGCCCAGTCGCCCATCTGCCAGAAGTGCATTGTCAGACAACTTTTCCGCTATTTGTTCGGGCGATCTGAGACATCCCGTGACACGGACGTGATCGAACGCGCCTATAATCGGTTTGAGCGATCAGGTTTTGTCTTCCGGGAATTGGTCTTAGGACTGGTGGTCACGGAAGAATTTCTCGCCACCGACTGGAGCGATTGAGCATGCCGAGTCGTACCTTGCCGCGCCGCGCGTTCCTGCGAGGATTGGCCGCAGGCGGAACCGTCGTGCAAGTCGGCCTGCCGCCGCTTGCCTGCATGTTCAATTCTTCGGGCACGGCCTACGCGGCCCGGCGCGAGCCAGGCGGCGATGGCAAGCCCGAGACGCGCTTCGTCTTTTGGTTCAACGGGAATGGGATCCCGGAGCGCTATTGGATTCCCCGCGACGAAGGGACCGACTATTCCCTAACGCCCTGCCTCGCACCTCTGGCGCGCTTGCAGGATGACGTCCAGATCCTGTCCGGCCTCGACAACCCCAACGGGCAGACGAGCGGAGTCGGCAACGGCCACCAAAGGTCGATGAGCGCCTTGGTTTCGGGCTCGAAGTATACCGGCATGGGTGCCGGGTCGGCTTCGATCGACCAAGTCGTCGCTGGCAAGATTGGCGCAGACTCCCGCTTCCCGTCCCTTCAGATCGGCGTCTGCCAAGAGTCATTCGGCTCCAGCATGCAGCGAAACATGAGCTGGAGCGCCAAGAACCGGGCCTTGGCGCCGGAACTCGTGCCGCAGAAGATGTTTGACCGTCTCTTCGGAAAGCTCGACGAGGGCTGGGTCAGCCGCAGGCGCAGCGTCTTGGATGTGGTGCGCGGGCAAGCGCAGCGGCTCAGCAGCGGTCTCGGCCAAGAGGACTCGCGCCGTATCGATGAGTACCTCAGCTCGATCTTCGACATCGAGCGCGCCATCGCAGACTTTCCCGAGGAATACGCCGAGCAGGTGGACGAGCCCGAAGCCGGCGGCGATCCTCGCGATTACCCACGCATCGCGAAGTTGCAAAGCGACCTGCTAGTGCATGCCTTCGCGTCAGGCCAGACGCGCGTTGCGTCGTACATGCTGACCAAGTGCCAGAGCCTGGCCCGTTTCCCGTGGCTCGGACTGGCGTTCGCGCGACACCATGAATATTCCCACTTGGGCGGCTCCCACCGCCAGCGCCAGCAGGAAGTGATGCGCGACATCTGCCGCTGGCACGTCGAAGAATTCGCCTACCTCGTAGCGCGCCTCAAGAGCGTGCCGGAGGGTTCAGGCACGCTCTTGGACAACAGCGCCCTGCTGTTCGTCCACGAGCACGCCGAGGCAAACTCGCACAAGAACAGTGGCGGCGCAGTGATCCTGGCTGGACGTGCCGGCCGGCTCAATCCCGGCCACCACAGTCGGGTCACTGGAACGTTCGGCGATCTCTACCGCACGGTCGCCAAGGAAGTCGGAGCGCCTATAGATCACTTCCCGACTTCCTACGGCACTATCCCGGCCGCGACGGCGTAACTCTGCCGAACCGGTCTAGCGAATCACGTCCCGAGACGGATTTGCGGCCGCGAACTCAGCTGCGGTCGCTTCACTCAAGGCTGTGCCGACGGCGACCAGCCTCTGCAGCCGAGGATGCTCTCGCAAGGCCGCAATGCCCGCGTCCCCGAATGAGGAAAAGGAGACATCCAGAATCCTCAGCGACGGCAGGTGCGCTAGGGCCGCTCCGGACGTGTCGTCCAGCGAGCTAACGTGAGCCAGCACCAACTCTTCCAGATCGTCGAGGCCGCGTAGGTTCCGGATGCCCTCGGACGTGAGTGAAGACCGAGAGAGATTCAACTTCCGCAGCTTGGTCAGGCTGGCCAGTTGCTTGGCACCGAGGTCGGTGACCCGGATCGCCCCGCGCAGTCGCGGGACGCCCGTGCTGATGGACATCACGTACTCCTGACTGGGTGCGGCTAGGTTGAGCGATTCGAGCCCGCGCAGTGCTGCGATCTCGTCCAAATTCAAGTCCGTAACCGTAACCGCCCAAATGCCGCTGTCGGTGACTTGGGCTCCGCTGAGATCAAGGTGGCGCAACTCTCTCAGTGATCTCAAACTGGCAATTCCGGGCTCGCCGATCTTGTTGCCTCCAATGGCAAGCGACCTAAGGTTGGGCAAAGCTTCCAGCAGGCCAACGGACGCATCGCTGATTTCCGTAATCCCGACGTCTAAGACTTCCAAGTTGCGAAGTTCTGTCAGGAACTTCACGCCTGAATCGCTGATCTTCGTGCCGCGAACGTTCAGCCGCTCCAAGCGCGGCGCCCCGCGCAACAGCGAAGCGCCCGCATCGGTGATGTTCTCGCAGAAGAACAGGTCCAACTCGCGAAGGGCGGGCAGAGACCCGACAATCTCTAAGGCCCTGTCGCTGATATGTGTTTGGGCCAGTTTGAGGCTGACCAGATTCGTCGACCCTGCAAGCCGTCGCAAGTCGAAATCGGTTATCCAACTCCGGCTTAGGTCGACTCCCCGAAGGTCGCCGGAGGAGTCGCGTTCCACGGCACCGCCCATGCCGAGCACCCATGTCTCGATGTCTTGCTGCGGTTGGGCTGCCGGAGGCACAAGGCAGACCAAGGCGAGCGTGGCAAGGGTGCGCATGCGGAGACGTATGGACTCACCTGCGACGCGTCGGCTGGGCAGAATCGCGTTCCCAAGCGATCTCGCAGTCGGGCAAGGCTCTTCGCAGAGACTCGACGCCGGTCTCGCTCACCAGCGTGTGGTAGAGATTGAGCGCTGTAAGGCTCCCGAGACCGCGTAGCGTCTCGATTGCAGTGTCGTCCACGTCCGTGTTGTCGAGGCTCAGTGCTTGGAGGCCAGCGTTCGCCGCCAACGATGCGATGCCGTCCGAAGAGGCCTTGGTGTAGTCAAGGTTGAGTTTCCTGAGGTTTCGCAGCGGCGCCAGTGCCTTGGCACCGGCATCATCGACCCGCGTGTTTGCCAGATCGAGTTCCGCCAGACCATCCAGTCCGGCCAATTTCCCGATTCCTTCGCTGGTTACATCCGTGAACGCCAGCGACAGCCGCCGCAGCCGCGGAAGAGAAGCGATTGAGCTAAGGCCCTCGTCCCCGACGCGCGTTCCTGTCAGCCCGAGCTCGCTCAGGTTCACCAGCGTCGCAAGATTTGCAACTCCGGGGTCGCTGACTTGCGTATAGTCCAGCTCCAGCACTTCGAGCTGCGTCAGGCCCGCGACTGACTCCAGGTTGGAATCGCCAACCGCTGTTCCAGCGAGTGAAAGTTTGCGCAGGCTGTTCGAGCGAGCCAAGCTCGAGAGTCCAGGGCCTTCGACCAGCGATTGGTCCAAAACGAGCTCACGCAACGCTCGCAGTTTTGCGACATGGACTAGTCCGGAATCTGTAACACCTGTGTTTGCGAGATTTAGAACCTGCAGGTTCGGAAGTGAGTTCAGCGTTTGCAAGCCGAGGTCGCTCACGTCAGTAGCGGTCAGGTCGAGATGCACCACTGATGGAAATTCGGCGATGGCCGCCACTTCCCTGTCGCTGACAGGTGTCGCTTTGAGAGAGAGCGAGAGCTGCCCGTCGGCGTCGGCCTCGGCAACGCCGCCGATCGACCGCACCCACTCGAGCAAGCCTTCGAGGTCGTCAGCGGACGGCATGCGCGACATAACAGGTGCGACGGACGGTGCCGTGTCGACAAACTGGATCTCCATATTCGGTTTCGCGGAGCGCAAGGCCGCGATTCCCGCCGAAGTCGCACGGGTGTAACGCAGATCGACGCTTCGCAGCCCAGGCAGGGCTGCCAGCTGGGGCATGCCTGCGTTCGTGATGCGGGTGCGATACAAGTTCAGGTCGGCCAGTTCCTGCATGCCGCTCAAATGGCCGAGCCCGGCATCAGAGATGCTAGCGCCGCGCAAGTTCAGGGTTCTAAGGCCGTCCAAACCAGCAAGGTGAGCAACCCCTTCGTCGGAGAGCTCCAGATCGGCAAGGTCCAACTCCACCAGGCCCGTAAGACGAGCAAGGGCCGCCAAGCCACTGTCGGTCACGCGAGTGCTCCGCAAGCGAAGCGTCTTGAGGCGAGGCAGCCGGGCAATGCTGGCCAAGCCCTCGTCGTTCACATCGGTCTGCGTAAGATCCAACTGCTCGAGCTTTTCGAATGCATCTAGGTGCGCCCCGGTCACCCGTGTGGACATCAGTTGCAAGGATCGGAGATTCTTCAGGGGCACCATTTTCTCAATGGCATGGTCGAACACCCGGATTCCCTTGAAGACACTCACGAAGTGACGGCTGAGGTGCAGGGATTCCAGAGCCTCAATCCCGGCCAGCGCGGCTATCAGGTCGCTGTCGTCGGCATTGCCCAGCGTGCCGCAACAGACGGGATTCCACATCGTGCCGGGCAACGTCAGGCGACGGAGCCCGCGTAGCGCACTGAGGCGTTCCAAGTCCCGCGGATGCACGAGAGCACCCGTTAGGATGGCTTCGCGCACAAGGATCGGTCTTGGCGGAAGATCAGCTGTGGAGCGGATCTGCTCCCCGCTACCCTCGATTCTGATCGCGCCACCTTGGGCCAATATCCAGACTGCGGCCTCGGTGTCATCCGACTGCTGCTGTGCGGGAGACGACGGGCCGAACAGCAGCATTCCTGCCAAGACAATGGCAAACCGGCCTGTCATCGCGTGTCCACAGCGCTGTAAGTGGAGGACCCAAGTGTAGGAGCGACCACAGCCCTGTCCAGTGCCATTGTAAACAGGCTCAAGGCTCTTTCGGGCGGAGGCTTCGGGTCTCATCACGTTTCCGCTGGAGCGCCAGGCCTCAGGTCGCAGGCGTTGCTCGACGCGGAACGCCCCCGCCGAGGAACGGGAGGATCCGCACCTAGATGTGCAGGGTGAGGAATCCAAGCTGTCGGAGGCCACGGCGCAGGACTGCACGAGGCGCTCCGCCGATTCTCGCCGACTGCCCTACAGTGCCTAGGCGACATTGTTGCCACTGAGGCATCAGCCAATCTCGAAACGCCCGTAACCGGGAGCTTGGAACGCCTGCGGGGAGCGAACATGCAAAGGATCGGGCGGGCGCTAAAGGCGCTCACGCATTCCGGCTGGCGCTGTGCGATGCGCTGCGAGCAGTCGGGCCAGAGCCCAAAGCACCTGCCATTTTGCATAGTTCCCAGCTAGTGGGGCACTACTTCTAGAAACCCCTAGAACTGTAAGTCGTGAACTTGACTGGCTTGGATTCTAGATGACGAGCGCGACGGAAGATAGGGGCTGCAAGGGGTCCGGGTCTGTCAAGTTTCAGCCACGGAATCCGTCGAAACTGCTCAATGGATTTTTCGAAGTACCCATCAGCATCCTCTGGCAATTTGCCGGCATTGTCAAGATACGCCACACTGCCATCTACGTTTAAGGGAAATACGGCTAGGAGTCTTTCTTTTTCCCGGTACGTTATCCGATCCGATGCTACGCTTGACGCTAGAAAACTCTCCGCGTTCCTTAGCAACAGGTTCAGGATTAGGAGCCGCGTCCTGTCGTCGTTAACCCCTTGGATGCTCTCAATTCCCACCGAAATCAGCTCACTGACGTGATGTATCTGCCTTTGCCTATCAAGCCAACCCCTAACCAACTGATAGATCCCAAGAATCATCGACACAACGATACCGGCTGTTACACCGGCCACGGCATTGTTTAGTATCGACTGGGTGTCTAGGATCGCCTCCATTGTTTCGAGCCTCCGGGACAGTATATGCCGAAGTGCTTGGGCGAATCTTAACGGTTCAATCGCGGCGCGGTCGGGCCGTAGCCGCGCTTAGGCGATCCTGCGCCAGGCTTCCGGCGGGCGCTAGTTATCAGCTGCGGCGCTATGGCATTCGCACGTTACCCGGCGATCCTCGTCAATTCACGATAAAGATCCCAGATTTCACTAGCGATCTTCGCCCCGGTTGACCGGCGGATCCTCCTCATCGTGGAGCGAATTCGGCCTTCATACAGAGGGTGGCTCGGAGTGAGTGCCTCCAAGGGGATGTAACCGGCTCTATATAAGTCACTTGCATCATATTTCGTCGATTGTTCACGTATCTTCGAGAATCTAGATCCCAGCCCATTCGGAAAATCTTGTTCTGACAGGGGGAGCAGTGAATCCATCGCGTATTCCAATCTACTCCTGACATCACCCTTGCCGACGCAGAGAGTTTCAACCGCGAGAGTCACTCGTTCAAGAACGCCCAGTGCCTTTTCTTTCTCCCGATTCGTCGTTGGACCACCGCAACCCATCCCTCGGATCGTACCGCATGGTAACGGCTCAATCGTGCCTAGGGACGGATTCCCTGAAACGCCTTGAGGAATAAGGGGTTAGCGTACTCTCAGGGGCTGGAATACAGATTTGTGCAAGATGGCTGCGCGCATGGGCAGCTCAACCGGTACCAGCTATTACCGTCCGCCGACGCGCAAACCTCGATGGACCGGTCACACCAGCTCGTGGCCAGTGCCGCAAACGAAAACTTCAATGTCCAAGCTGCGGAACGCGGCAATCTTGGCGCTTAGCGCCGAGCGTGCCGCCGACAGGTCCGGAGCGTAGGCCACCTGGATGTGATTCGACTTGTGCCTGCCCATCATCCTGTCGCGGCTGACGCCTCTCGTGATGGCGTGCATGATCGGCCACTGAGGCGTGGTGATCTGCCAGCGTCGCTCGGTCTCTTCTTGCGGCAACTCGACCACCTCGGCCAGTCCCACATCCGCCTTCAGGCGGTTGTCTTCGACAAAAATTCGGCTCCAGACCACCTCGCCTGGCTTGCTGATGCCCTTGATCGTCCCGCCGCCCAGCGGGAAGTACATCGGCGGCTGGCGTTCGCTGACGGTGCCCGTGTATCCGCCGATCAGGTGGTTGGGTGGGACCGAGCCCGAAATCTCGAATACCCAGACGAACTCTTCTTGGCCGCGCACCGTGTAGGGCTCGCCATAGCGTAGATCGTGCAGCGTGGTCTCGGGATCGTAGCCAAGCCTGTTCCAGACGCGGTTCGTGACCAAGGCATCCAGGCCGGCGCACTCGTCGACCTCGTTGAAGTGCGGCATCGCTTGGCCTTCGAACAGCACCCGCCCGTCGACGCTCATTGCGGGTGGTCGATCTACGTTGTTGAGCAGCCCCTCGACCAAGTCAGACGCTGGGCAGATGTCCTTCAATCCCTGCTGGTATTGGATGCCGATAGTGTCACAGCCGAACTCGTCGGCGATGCGCAGCGCAGCGATGTACATCTTGCACTGCAACAAGATCTGGGCATCCGTCAGGTCCGTCGCCTCGTCGGGGCCGGTCTCGAACCTCATACCCTTGGCATCGAGCCAGTCGCGCACCTGCTGTGCCTCTTCGTCGCTAACCTGCCGCATGCCTGCCCACAGCGCGGACTGGCTGAGCCGCTCCTTGAAGACACCGGTGGGATTAAGCAGGTGGTCGGGAATGATGGCGTTGTACATTCCCATGCAACCCTCGTCGAACACACCCAAGATCGCGCGCTTCGACTTCAGCTCTTCGGCAACTTCGGCCCCAGCCAGCATGGCCTTATGGGGCAAGATCAGATCCTGCGCGGCATGCACGTGCGGTGACCGATGCACCACCGGATCCCCTTGAATCCAACTCCCCAGCGCGCTCGTGAAGAAGTCGTCGCTGAAGTCCTCGCTCCACAGCGTGGAATAGTCCACACCGGCCTTCGTCAAGCTGCCATTGAGGTTGAGCATGCCGACCAAGCCGGGCCACTGGCCGCTCCAGTTCGCCACCGTCAAGATCGGCCCCTGGTGGTTCATCAGGCCGGCAAGAATGTTCTGCGAATACTGCCAGACCGCCTCGGCGACAACCAGCGGTGCCTTGCGGTTGATCGAACGGAACACCTCTAGGCCGCGCTTCTGGCTGTCAATGAACCCGTGCTGCTTGGTGGCGTCGTACTCGTGTGCCCGGCGGACGCTCCCGCCAGCACTCTCGATCGCCGCTGTCAACCTGGCTTCCATCTCTTGCTGTGCGGGCCAGCACATGCGGTTGGCGGACAGGCGGAGGTCGCCATTGGCAACCAACAGAATCTCGTTTGCCATAGCCTACGATTGTCTCAAAGTCCTGCCGAAACTCCTGCCGTCCGACTCAACAGGCACTGACGGTACTAGCGCTTGGGGGCGCGTCCGGCACCGCACGGACTTGCTTCGACGGTGGCTAGGGAAGCGTTACACCAGGACCGTGCAAACTGTCAGCCGCACTTGTTGTTGTCGCATGGCCGGGTGCAAACGACCTTGTAGTCGGGTGTCAGCCCGCAACCGACCGCATTGGGATCGCTTGTTCCGCAGCGGAACCGGCACGGGGGCTCTTCGCCGCCAGCCGGTGGCCGGGCGGGAGGAGGTCCGGCCG
This sequence comes from Bryobacterales bacterium, assembly GCA_022826925.1. Taxonomy (GTDB): domain Bacteria; phylum Acidobacteriota; class Terriglobia; order Bryobacterales; family UBA6623; genus VXMF01. The sequence goes on along the minus strand of JAJDTX010000034.1, from coordinate 16,397 downwards.
GGCCGCGTCGGCGGGCCGGAAGGCCTAGGGCGTCTCGCAACGCGCCGAGCTCGATACCTAGCGTCCGCGCCGACGCCGCAAAGTTCATCGGATCGATACGTCCGTCGGTAAGGCGCAGCGCCTCGGCCAAGGCCTCAGTGTCGATGCCGAGTCGCTCCGCTGCTGCCGCGACCTGCTCGGCACTGGGCGGCTGGTCGGGCGGCGGAGGGCCCCTGCGCGGTCCGCCTTGAGACACAGGCGGTGCCGCTTCACGACCGGCGTCGGGCGAAGGGGTGCCCGAGAAGCATCCCAGAATGTATGGCCAACTCTCGGTGACGTGGTAGTGATATCCCTCGCCGTGGTCGTGCCCATTGCAGCGATCCAAGTACTCCGGCCCCTGCTGCGGTTCGTAGCGAAACGCATCCCAGGCGTCGATTTCGGGATCCCGCAGTTTCTTCCAACTGCTCTTGGCCTTGACGACTGTCGCGCAATCCTGATCGGCGCAGCTGTACGGGCCGTATACGGCAAAACCGTCGGCGCCGTAGGCTAGGATCGGCGATGGTTCGCCGGGCTTGATGTCGACCGCAAGGCAGGCCTGGACGAGCGCGTGGTAGTGGTACTCCCGCGCCGTGTGGCCCATGCAGGCATCCATGATGGAGTTGTAGATCGGATCCCCGAAGCCCGGATAGGGCACGCCGCCTTCGTTCGGCCCGAAAAACGGGATGCCGTTGATCGCGACGCCAACCGTGCCGAGCAGCGGGATAGGAGTCGGCATCTCTGCCAGTTCCGGCCTGAGCGGGAAGCGGTATTCGCGATCGGTCTCCAGAAGCGGGTTGGGCGTGATTTGGATGAACTCGTAGTGCGGGATTCCGTTGCTCCGGACCACCAGCGTATCTTCCTCGCACTCGACTTCGATGTGGGGCTTGGGGTAGTCGTCGCCGGCCCCGGGGAACCGCCCTACGTCCAAGAAGACATCCGTCGGGCACGGGGATTGCTGAGCGGCAAGCGGGGCCGCTACAGCTGCAAGTAGGAGTATCCAGACTGGCTTCATTGCTCGTGCTCCTGCCCGGTGACCCATGCACCGGTCTCGACGGACGGTATCACCTGAACTCCAAGTGTTTCCCAAGGAACGCCAGACTCCCCGACCATGCAGATTCGGCGGCCTTGAGATTGGCGCCTTCCCTGCCCGACTGTTGGCGCAGAAAGCCGTGTCCAGCGCCGTCGTAGATGTGCTTCTCGAACTGCAAGCCCAGCCGCTGCATCTCGGCTTCGGCCGCTGGGATCGTGGCGTTCACGCGCATGTCTTCCGAGCCGTAGAATCCCGCTACCGGTGCCGTGATGCGAGAGATCGCGCCCTTGTCCGGAGATGTTCCGTAGTAGACCACCGCGGCTGCAAGGTTTGGCTCGTAGCCGGAGTAGGCAAAGGCCGTGCCGCCGCCCCAGCAGAACCCGATCACTCCAAACTTGCCGTTCGACGCCGGCAGCGCTACCGCGAAGCGCCCCACGGCTGTCAGCCGACGCGAAATATCTTCGATTCGCAATCCCCGAACCAGTCGCACCGCTTCCTGCCGATCTGCCGGGGTCTTGCCCTCGGGGCCTATACCGGTGAGCAGATCTGGGGCAATAGCGATGTAGCCCGCGCCTGCAAGCTGATCGGCGACTCCGCGCACCCAGTCAGTCAGTCCGAAAATCTCGTGAATCACGATCACGACAGGGGCTCGCGTTGCCCGTTCTGGATAGGTGATCCACGCCCGCACCGCGTCATGCCACCCGCCGCTGGCCCCCTGGCCCTCGCGGATCTCGATCCATTCGCCATGGCGAGGGCTGGCCGCCAGCCGATCCGCTGCCGCTTCCGCGTCCGCAGGGAGCGCTGCTTCCTCGCGGATCGGCGCCGTCCAAGCCAGAGCTAACGCCAGAGTGAGGCCGAAGACCAGCTTGCGGGTCACCAGCGCCACTCCAGAGCCATGGCTTGCCTCAGTCCCGCAACGCTGTGTCGATCCATGGCTCGCGCGTCTCGTTCGGCCATCCGGCACGCGGGTCTCGCGGTCCGCGCCCGCCCCGCCCCTTTGCCTTAGGCCCCGCCTTCGCTGGCGCTCCGGGCCGCGCGCCGCGCTGCGGGAGATCCCTGCTCACAGAGGGCGGTCTCGGTATCGAGCGAATTCGCGCCAGCAGTTCAGCAGCTAGATCTGGTTTGACTTCGATCAGGTCGTGCTCTTCGCTGGGATCGTCTTCGATGCGGTAGAGATGCCGCGTGGATTGACGGGAATTGCGGGGAGTAAATTCGACGAGCTTCCAGCCGTCACGAAAGATCGCATAGTTGCCGTCCACGCCGATCACGGTCTCATCACGAGCGACCGCAGTTCCGTCCTTGAGCGCCGGCCACATGTCAAATCCATCGAACGGCTTGGCGTTCTGGGGCTCCACGCCGACAGCCGACGTGAGCGTCTGGAACCAGTCATGCGCGCTGAACTGCTGCTCGAGCTTGCTACCGGCGGTCAGGACGCCATTCCACCGAACCACTCCCGGCACCCGGATGCCACCCTCGAATGCGTTGCTCTTGCCGCCTCGTAGCGGTTCGTTGCTCGCGCCGGCGCGGATACTGCCGCCGTTGTCGCTGACCCAGACCACAAGCGTGTCATCGGCAATGCCCTCTGCCTCCAACGCTGCTAGTACTTTCCCGACCCCGTCGTCCATGGCGCTCACCATCGCCGCGAATACCTTCCGATTGGAGTCTTCGAGGTCGGGATAGCGCTCCAAGTAGGTGTCGGTGGCGTGCAGTGGCGTGTGAGGGGCGTTGAAGGCCACGTACAGGAACATCGGCTTGGACTTGTCCCGGGCCCTGATCTGATCGAGCGCTTCAGACGTGATCAGTTCCGTCGCATACCCCTCTTCTCGCAGGACTTCGCCGTTGCGGTGCCAGTCCAAGCCGCCAAGCCAGTTGTGGGCGAAGTAGTCAACAGCGGCCCCGAGGTGCCCGTATGACCGGTCGAAGCCCCGGCGATACGGATGGGAGGCAATCCTTTCGATCCCCAGGTGCCACTTGCCTGCCATGAACGTCTGGTATCCGGCGGCCTGTAACGTTTGCGGCAAGAGGTGTTCGTCGAGCGGCAAGCCGCCGTTGGGCCCGATGGGGGTGTCGATGCCCTGCCGGATTGGGGAGCGCCCGGTCATCAGCGCCACTCTGGTCGGGCTGCAAAGAGGGAACGCATAGTAGCGATCCAATTCGACGCCTTGCTTGACCAACGCATCGATGTTCGGCGTTTGGATCTCGCTGCCGTGATAGCCAACATCGTTCCAGCCGAGATCGTCCGCCATCATGAAAACGATATTCGGCGCCGCGCCGGCGAGAGCGGGCAGTACCAGCCAGAGAACAGTTCGGACAAACATGGTGGTTTCGCAGGGCCGCATTCGACAATCGTCCCGCCGCCGGTCGGAACGCCTAACCAGCATAGAACGTCAATCGACTGTGTCAGCCGGTATCGCGGTCGTTGCTGGTCCGACCGGGGAAGATCTTCCCGTCCACCTCTGGCGGCCCGACGAATCAGTCGCGCGCCGCTCGTTCCGCAAACGGCGGCCGCCGCTCGGGCGCCTGTGATGGGTGTGGGTTTCCGGGCAAGCCGTTTCCGGGAGGCGGCCTGCGCCTGCCATTTGGCAACCGCTCGTCGCTTGGGGCCGGACCGCTGATGTTCTCGCCAAGCGAGAAGCTGTCCAGAATCCCCGCGAGGCGCTCGAACGCTGCTGGCTCGCTCGCCGCAAGGTCGCGGCTCTCGCTTGGATCATCGAAGATCCGATACAGTGTCCGCTCGCTGCGACCCTCCGGGAGCGGGCGGTGGACAAGTTTCCAAGGGCCGTCGAAGACCGCAAACCATCCAGTGGCGCCGATCACCACCGGGCGTTCGCCGAGCGGCTCACGATCTCGGATCGCTGGCCACGCGCTGCGCCCGTAAAACGGCTTTTTGTTCCGCCCCCGCACGCCGGTGGCTTCCAGCAGCGTTGGAAACCAGTCATGCACCGTGACCACGTCGTTGAGCACTTCCCCGCCTTCCACCACGCCCGGCCAGTGAACGGCCGCAGGAGTCCGAATCCCGCCCTCCCAAGTCTGGGTCTTTTCGCCTTTGAGCGGACTGTTGTCGGCCCCGCCATCCGTTGCGAGCAGGCCGCCGTTGTCACTGATGAAGACTACGAGCGTGTCCCGCGCGAGACCTTCGGATTCGATGGTGCCAAGGATTCGGCCGATTGCCACATCCATACAATCGACCATCGCAGCGAACACCCTGCGGCTCTCTTTCTCGATGTGCGCGTACTTTTCGACATACTCCGGCGGGGCCTGCAAGGGCGTGTGCGGAGCGTTGAAGGCCACGTAGAGCAAGAACGGTTGTTCAGGATCGCGGCCGAGGATTGCCCGGATTGCTTCATTGCCAATTAGCGAAGTGGAGTAGCCCTCGTCCCTCGCAGACTTTCCATTCCGCTGCCAGTCGTACGAGCCGGCGATGGTGTGGCGGAAATAGTCGATCCCGGGGCCTGTGTGGCCGTAGAACGTGTCGAAGCCACGATTGTGCGGAAAGTACTTTACGTGCGCATTGCCGAGGTGCCACTTGCCTGTAGCGAATGTTTGGTAGCCGGCGGCGGCAAACGATTGAGGCAGGAGATGCTCGTCTGTCGGCAGTCCGCGGCGGTGATTGGGGTTGAAGGGGCCGTGAACCCCGATCTCCAGCGGCGACCGGCCGGTCATGAGCGCGGCGCGCGTCGGAGAGCACCAAGGGTAGGAGTAGTGGCGTTCCAAGCGCACTCCCGACTCTGCGATAGCGTCAATGTTCGGCGTCTGGATTTCGCTGCCGTGGTAGCCGACGTCGTTCCAGCCGAGGTCATCGGCTACGAGGAAGACGACATTGGGACCGGCGCTGGCCAAGACTGGAAGCGTCAACAAGAGAGCGACTCGAATCGGCATTGAGAAGCTGTAGCAGGGTCGTCGCCGCCGTGAGGTCGGCTTCCGCACAACATAGGATACCGTCGAGCGCCTGGAGGCCAGCGACAGCTGCGAGCCAATGGTGCGCCAGCAAAGTCTTGGGCATTTATGGCGGTTGAACGGAACCGGCGCACCTACCGACTCGCGATCTGATCTCCTGGTCGGGCAACCGCTTGCGCAACACCTTTGGTTGCCTGCCGCCAGCTCCTGCTCTCACAAGTCCGCCGGTCGTGCCCTTCTCCCCAGAAGATTGGCGGCCGAGGGGTGGCGGTTGCATACACTAGGCGAAGTGGATCCCATCGCTGACAGACCTCGGAGAGGAGGACTTCGCTCCAGGCTGCACCGCATCATCTTCGGCGTGCGCACGCCCGCAGGCAGGGCCTTTGACGTGGCGCTGTTGGTGGCGATCCTCCTCAGCGTCACCTGCGTGCTGCTGGAGAGCGTCCCGGAGATCAATGAAGCGTACGGGCTGCCCCTGCGAATCGCCGAGTGGTGCTTCACGGTCATCTTCACGGTCGAATACGTGCTCAGGCTTTGGACGGTCGCCCATGCGCGCTCGTATGCACTCAGCTTTCTCGGCATCATCGACCTGCTCGCGATCCTGCCGACCTACTTGAGTGCGTTCTTTTCCGGTACGCAGTCCTTGGCAGTAGTGCGCGGAATCCGCCTATTGCGGGTGTTTCGCGTGTTCAAGCTGGTGCGCTTTGTCCGAGAGGGATCGCAGCTGGCCACCGCGCTCTACGCTAGCCGCCGGAAGATTACCGTCTTTGTTTCCGGCGTGGTTTGCATCGCCGTGGTCTTCGGCACTGTGATGTACCTAGTCGAAGGCGACCAGTCGGGCTTTACGAGTATTCCGACCAGCATCTATTGGGCCATCGTGACTCTGACCACGGTCGGCTACGGAGACGTGGCACCGAACACCGCCTTGGGGCGTCTGCTGTCTGGCATTCTAATGATCCTTGGGTACTCGATGATCGTGGTGCCTACAGGGATTGTGTCTGCCGAGATGGCACGTGCGGATATCTCCATTGACCGCGGGCGAGCCTGCGCCTCCTGTGGAGCCACCGGGCACGCCCTCGATGCAAGGTACTGCCGCGTGTGCGGCGACGAACTCTAGCTCGAGATCAGTGAGGCAAGCAGCGCGCTAGGCTCGCGGGGCGAGTTCAGGCCCTCGGGCCGCTCGATCGGTCGAGCGCCTTTCCGTTCGGCAGCACCACAGCCGCTCCGCCGCGCAGCAGGCCCCGCGCGACCACCCCGCGATGGATTTCCGATGTCCCGTCGTAGATGCGCATGACCCGGCAATCGCGGTAGATGCGCTCGATAGGAAGGTCCTTGCAGTAGCCCAGACCTCCGAAGACCTGGACCGCCCGGTCGGCGACCCGCCCCAGCGTTTCGGACGAACACACCTTGACCGCGGAGACCTTTTCTCTGGGGTCCAAGCCCTGGTCGGTCTCCCACGCGGCCTCCAAGCACAGAAGTCTCGCCGACGCGATCTCGACCGCGCTGTCGGCCAGCAGCGACTGGATCATCTGGAACTCTCCAATGGGAGCGCCAAACTGCCGTCGGTCCCTGGCATGCCGCGTCATCATCTCGAGCAGCAGCGTCGCCGTGCCGACAGCCCGGGCCCCGATGTCGAAGAGCCTCACGCGTCCAATCGTGCCGAGAATCAGACGCAGGCCTCGTCCCGGCTCGCCGAGCAGGTGCTTACGGCCGAGCTTGACGTCATCGAATGCCAGCTCGACATGGCTGCCTCCCCTCAGCCCCATCATCGACTGGTTTCGCCCGACCGTGACGCCCGGCATCGTCTTGTCCACGAGAAAGACCGAGATCCCCTTCGCCCCGGCGTCCGGATCGGTTCGCGCGGTCACGGCGAAGAAGTCCGAGAACGCTCCGTCACTCACGAAGTGCTTGCCCCCGTTCAGGATCCAGCCGTGTCCGTCCGGCTTTGCGGTTGTCTGGATCCCGGCGGCGTCCGAGCCCGCTCCGGGCTCTGTCATCGCGATGGCGCATGTGCGGTCCCCGCGGACGGCAGGTAGCAGCCATTCGTCGCGCTGCGGGCCTTCGCACTCCAAGAGGAGCTCGTAGACAGTTCCGAAAGCCCTGCGCACCAAGATGTCGCTGGTTCGGCCCATCTCCTGAGCTGCCAGGCACATGTCGACAGCGCTGAGTCCACCGCCGCCTACCTCCTCCGGCATGTTCATGGCGTAGAATCCCAGATCCCGGGATTTCAGAAATATCTCGCGGGCCTTGTCTGGTTCGAGCACGCCCTTGGATTCGACTTCCTCCTCCAACGGGCAAAGCTCCTCCTCGACGAACCTCCGGACCGACGCGACCAGGAGGGCGGACTCTTCCGACACGGCGAAGTTCATGTTGTGCGACTCGATACGAATTGGGGGCCGAGCCCGGTGTCAGCGGCCTTCCCGCACAGGGGGGCGCTCCTCGGCGAATGCACGCGATCCTCCAAGAGCATCGCGGCTATCCAGCATCGCACGTACCGCCGGGTAGCATCGCTCAAGACCCGATCCCGGACAGAAGGCCCCATTACCCGTCCCCCAGATCACGCAATGCAGAGGGGGCTGTCCGCTGTCACGGCGTCGATCATCCGGGCCAGTTCGCTGTGCGCCTCAGGATGCAGGGCGTCGCGAACTGCTGGACGGCTGATCGCGATACGGAGCACCTCGCGCTCGACCCGCATGCCGACATGTCGCGCCGAGCTCGCGAAGCCTAGCATTTCGGGTGAAGTTGGGACCTTCCGCACCGCTTTCAGGTCAACGCCTGGCTGTGCTGACGCCCGACTAGACGGGAAGGCCCGGCCGGTTGCCATAGACTGGAGGGGGCGCGATTTGCCTTCCAGTGGCACTTCGCGGACCCAACCGGATTTGTATCCGCCCGGAGAGACCATGAGACTGACGCTTGCGCTCCTCGCGCTAGGAACTCCTGCCCTTCTTGCGGAGGTCGCACCAGAGGCTCATCAAATTTCAGCCGCCATCCAGGCAGCCCCCGAGGACTTGCGGGCAGGCGCGACCGTGCTGGGATACGACTCTGAAGGAAAGCTGGGAGTTCTCCGCGACGGATCGAACGAGTTGCACTGTCTGGCCGACACACCGGGCGACGACCAGTTCTCGGTTGCTTGCTATCACAAGGACCTTGAGCCGTTCATGGCGCGTGGGCGTGAACTCACAGCACAGGGCTACAAGGGCAAGGAACGCCACGAAGTGCGTTGGAAGGACGTAGACGAGGGACGGGTCGAAATGCCCCGCGAGCCGCGCATGCTCTACGTAATGACCGGCAAGGGCTACGATGCCTCCGAGGGCGAGATCCTCGAGCCGTACCTGCGGTGGGTGATCTACACGCCGTACGCGACGCCGGAGTCGATTGGAGTCCCCGGGACCCCGGACAGCGGTCCATGGTTGATGTATCCCGGAACACCGGGCGCCCACATCATGGTCAGCCCGCCCACGCCATAGCGGATCCGCACATCTGCGCTTGCCGGAAACGAACCGCCGCAGAACCCGATATTGTGGGTCGCGCGGCATTCGACTGCACTCTTTGACCGATTCAGCGCTGGTCAGCCAACTAGGTCGTCCACCAACTTGTGGCTATGATTGCGTAGGAGTTCGCGCCAAGGTCGTTGCGGACCGGAATCGAATACTCATGCACTGCCGCCAGACGATTACTCCTCGCCCATCCTTCGGCTGGGCCGCGATCTTGGTGCTGGCGCTCTGTGGCTCCAGCGCCGCCAACGAGTTCCCGCAGTCCCACCCGCCGCGCAACGACATCCGCATCGAGAACCGCGTCGCGATCCCCATGCGCGACGGAGTCGTCCTCTACGCGGACGTATACCGACCCGTCGGCGAAGGGAAGCACCCCGTAATCGTGTCGCGGACGCCGTACTCTACCGAACGCGCCCCGTCCGCCTATGCGGCCGCAGTGTACTTTTCCCGCCGAGGGTATGCGTACGTATTTCAGGACGTGCGCGGCCGGCACGAGTCCGAGGGCGATTGGGAGCCATTCAGGGACGACTTCAAGGACGGCTACGACACCATTGAGTGGGCCGCCGTCCAGCCATGGTCGAACGGCAAGGTGGGCATGGAGGGCGGATCCTACCTGGGACAGGTGCAGTGGCGCGCGGCCCAAGCGAGACCTCCGCACTTGGTGACGATCTTTCCGAGGGTTGCGTCAACAAGCATCTACCACGACTGGATCACGGTCAATGGCGGCTGGCGGCTGGCATTTAACTTCGGCTGGGGGCCGGTCCGCCAAGAATCGCGGATTATGCAGAATCCCGGCCCGCACGCAATGGCTGGCGGTCCCGACGCGATCTCGTACGACGACGTCGTCTGGCACCTGCCGCTCAACGAGATGCAGGGGCTGGTGGGCCGCGATGCCCAGTTCTACAGGGACTGGCTCGCCCACCCGGACTATGACGACTACTGGCGGAGCTTGAGTGTTGAGGAACACTTCGACGAGATCGAAGTTCCGGTCCACACCATGGGCGGTTTTTTTGACATCTTCGCCCAAGGCACGCTGCGCGGATACGCGGGCGTGAGCGCCGAGGGCGCTACTGCCGAGGCCCGCACGGGCAGCAACATGGTGATCGGACCTTGGGAACACGGCGTCGCGCAGACCGTGGGCGACATGGATTGGGGCGAGGCAGCGGTGGTCGATACCAATGCGCTAGCCCTGCGCTGGTACGACTACTGGCTCAAGGGCATGGACAACGGCTTGGCGGACGAACCGCCCGTCAAGGTATTCGTGATGGGGCGCAACGAGTGGCGCTACGAGTCCGAGTACCCGCTCAAGAGGACCAAGTACACGCCGCTGTATTTCGACAGCAACGGCAGCGCTAACGGCTCCCACGGGGATGGCGTCCTGTCATGGAGCAAGCCCGCGGAAGGGTCGCCGGCGGACAGCTATCTCTACGATCCGGCGAATCCCGTACCGAGCCTGGGGGGCGCGAACTGCTGCGGGGTCGCCACATCGTCGGGAGCCCGAGACCAGCGTCCGATCGAACACCGACCGGACGTGCTGGTCTACACATCAGAAATCCTCGCGGCGCCGTTGGAGGTGGTCGGCCCTCTCAAGCTCGTGCTGCACGCTTCCTCCAGCGCCGTGGACACGGACTTCGTGGCCAAGCTGGTGGACGTCTACCCGGATGGTCGGTCGATCAACGTAGCGGAGGGAATCCTGCGCGCCCGCCACAGAGAGGGCCTGACCAAGCAGGTTCTGATGAAGCCCGGGGAGATCTACCAGATGGAGCTGGACATGATCGGGACAGCGAACCTGTTCCAACGAGGGCACCGCATCCGGGTTCACCTCACGAGCAGCCACTTCCCGCAGTTCACACGGAACCTGAACAACGGCGAGCCCTACGGCACGAGCGCTGAAGCGGTTGTCGCCGAGCAGACGATCTACCACTCCGGCAGCCGAGCGTCACACATCTTGCTCCCCGTAATCGAGGAGTAGAGGCGACAGTTCCCCACTCTGTGCGCTCGGCCCCGGACACCGGATCGCCGGATGCCGAACACCGCCGCGACTGCTTGCCGAGCGCACTAGCGCATCAGAGCGCACCGCCGGCATCGTGAACGAGCCTGCCGCCAAGGTAGGTCCGCTCGACTCGGATCTGCTTCACGTCCTCCACCGGACACTCAAGTATGTCCCGGTCGAGCACAATCAGATCCGCCAGCTTGCCGACTTCCAAGGATCCTTTCTCGTCCTCTGTGAAGGTTATGTACGCGCTGTTGGCCGTGTATAGCCGGATGGCGTCTTGACGCGTGATCCTCTGCTCCGGCTGGAGCGTGACGTCGGTCCAGCGCGGCTGCCTAGTAAGCGCGATCCACATCCCGAAGAACGGGTTGTAGGGATTGATCGACCGCATGTCGCCAATCTTCTGCATGTGATCCGATCCTCCCCCCACGATCACCCCGGCGTCACGAAGGCTCTTGTAGGGCTGGAAGTAGCGCAGGCGGGCCTCGCCGAACTGCTTTAGCAGGGTGGCGCCGTCGCGTTCGAGCCATGCGGGCTGCAAGTCGGCAACGATGCCAATCTCTGCCATCCGTTCGACAGCCTCCGGGCTCATGAAGTTCGCGTGCGTGATGCAGGGCCGCATGTCGCGCACTCGGAACTCATCGTCGATTTCGCCGTAGGCGTCAATCAACGCATGCACGGCGCCATCGCCAACGCAGTGTGCGGTGGGCTGCAGTCCGTGCCTGAGCGCCAGACGCAGGATTGCGTAGGTCTTGCCGGGAGGAACAAAGCGCAGGCCGCGGTAGTTGGGATCCGTGATCGAGTACACGTCGCTCACGCCCCACGGCTCTCGCATGTAGGCACTGCCAGTCAACATGCCTCCGTCCAAGAAGAACTTGATGCCGCGCAACCAGAGCATCGAGCCGTAGCGGTGCCTCGGGTGACGAGCCAGCTTGGCGATCGAGGCCTCGATATCCTCGAGCGGAGCTTGGGCATTGATGGCAGCGCTCACGAACACTCTCGCGGTCAGTTCGTCCCGTTCGAGCAGTTCTTCGTAGAGTTCGACGGCTTCGGGACTGGCGTTGCGATCCGCGATGCTGGTCAGGCCAACCTGGTTGTAGGCCGCCAGGAGCTCTTTCAGCCGTTGGCGCTGGTCCTCGCGAGTGGGCGCACGCTGGCTCTCTTCGAACTTGATCAGGTGGGCCCCGCTGCGAATGATCCCTGTCGGTTCCGCGTCGGCTTCGCGTTCGATGCGACCTAGCTCGCCTTGGGGTATGCGGAAGTCTTTGTCAATGCCGCTAAGTTCCAGCGCCAGCGAGTTCAACGAGGCATCCGGCCCCGTGCGGAAATACGCTGCGTGGTTAGGAGCGGCATCGTCCAGTTCGGCCCGTGTCGGGTAGCGCTGTTCGCGCAGCCGGGTGATGAAGACCTGTTGGAGGCGAATCCAACTCCCCTCGGGCACGACCCTCGCCCGCTGGCGGAAGTAGTCCAGCACGTCCGCCACCGTTTCCATATCGGGCACAGCGTGGTCGAACTCGTACAGCGCCGCGCCGAGCGGGTGGGTATGTGTGTCGATCAGACCCGGCAGGACGGTCTTGCCTTCCAGATCGACTAGGCGGGTATTCGATGCAGCCAGCGATCGCACCTCGCCATTTGTGCCGACCGCTGTGATCAGGTCGCCGCTGATGGCCACTGCCTCCGCGATGGAAAACTCCCGGTCTACCGTCACGACCTTGCCGTTGTGCAAGATCAGGTTCGGATCAGCCCACGCCAAGAGAGGCGCCAGGCCGAACAGCAACAGAGATAGCCGTGCAAATGCGAGTTGAGCGCCGCTCAGCCTGACTCGAAACTCAGTCACAGTGGTCCGCCCGGTTCGCCCGTCTGCCGTATCGTCGCATACGCCACACAATATTCTGAGGGGCCTTTGGCGGGTCAGCCGGGAGCAACTCTGGCACGCCGCCCTCGAACGTGGGATGCTTGACATGCCCTACCTCTCGATTCGGCTGGGAGACAGATGATCCCAAGCGGCCTCTATCAGATGGCCCGGACGCCACGGACGCCAGTCGAGGACTGTGCAGGACAGGCTGCATGACCAAGCTGCTCCAGACAACGGCACGACCAGTTCCCGTGACAAGGTTCGCGATCGTCCTGCTCGCGTCAGCGATCCTCCCCCCGGTCGCCTCCGCCGATTCCAACAGGAGCGAAACCGAACTCGAAATTCCAGCGATACACGTCAACCATCCCCGGACCGCACCGCCTTGGGCGCTAATGCAGCGCCATTTGATCGAATCCATGGATCGCGCCGGCGTGGCGTTCTACGACACCTACGTCAAGCCGGACGGGACCCTGCGCTGGAAGGAACGCTACGAGGGCGGCATGAACTCCTCGGACGATGCCTACGAGGGGTTTCGAGGCTTCTCGCTGCATCACGTGCTCGGCGGCGCGAAGCGACTCGACACGCTGCACCGGCACGTCTGGGAGGGCATCACCCGCCAGTTTTCGCGCTACGGCCAGATCTACCGCGAGTTCGACAGCAACTGGGACTGGATGCACCACGGCGAAGGCTATGTGTCGTTCTACCCGCTGGGCATGGCAGATCCGTATGACGAGCGCTTCCGCGAGCGCTCCGTGCGGTTTGCCGGCATGTACATCGGAGAAGACCCCGAAGCCCCCAACTACAACCCGGACCTGAAGCTCATGCGGGCTTCAATGAACGGCAGCCGCGGTCCCAAGATGCAGTGGACCAAGCGCGACTGGATTCCGACGAACGCGAACCTGGTTTACTACCACCTGCCTTTCGACGATATTCCGGGCGTACCGTCTTCCACCGGCTGGATTAACGACCAGCCGGCGGACGACCAGTTCGGGCGGATCGTGAAGACCATGAGCGATCGAATGGCGCGCGGAGACGTGCCGATCAATCTCACTGCCGCGCCGCTCATCGCCAACGCGTTCCTCTACACGGCCGAGGGCAAGTACCGGCGTTGGGTCGTCGACTACTTGACGAAGTGGATAGAGCTGACCGAGCAGAATGAAGGCATCACGCCTGATAACGTCGGAATCAGCGGCAAGATCGGCGAACATACCGGCGGCCGCTGGTGGGGAGGCTATTACGGCTGGAAGTGGCCGCGGGGCGGCACTGATATCGTGCTGGCATCCCTGACCGCAGCCAAGGTTGCGGTCCTGCTCACGGGTGAGAGCCACTGGCTGGAACTGCCACGAAGCCAGATGGGCGTGCTGCGCGAGCGCAGCGAGACCCGGGAAGGCGTGTCCATGGTGCCGGTCCGCTATGACGACAGGAATCAGTGGCACCACTTCGTGCCCGAGCCAGCGCACCCGTACGTGCATCTCTGGCACACGTCCCAGAAACCCGAAGATTGGGCCAACATCGAACGTCTGGGCGCTCTCGCCCTCGATTCCGGAAGGCTCAGCGATCCGGACCTGGGCTGGGCCTACTTTGTGCAGGGCCGAAATCCGAGATTCCCCGTCGAGGCCCTCCAAGCGGACCTTCAGTTCGTGCAGCGGAAGCTCAAGCGCGTGCTCAACGAGCGCGGCGACCCGGAGACTTGGTTCGACGCACACTGGCTCAGCCTGGAGCCGGTGCCGACGGACAATCTCGTGCGCCTGACCATCGGCGGCCTGCCGGTACACAAGCGCGGCGAGATGCTGCACTCCTACTTGCGCTACTTCGATCTCGACGCCGGCAAGCCTGGCCTGCCCCAAGGGGTGGCTGCGTTGGTGACATCCATCTCACCTGAGCGGGTGGATGTCGAGATCGTCAACACCAACCTTTTCGAGAGCCGCTCGTTGGTCGTGCAAGGCGGTGCCTATGGCGAGCACGTTGTCACGAACGTGAGCTATCCGGCCGCAGGTGCCTTCCGCGGCCCGGGCTCGCCGCCAAGTGGAACCCCAGAATCTGCCGAGCAAACGGTCAGCGTCGACGGGAGATACTTCCGCGTAGAGCTAGAGCCGGGAGCCGGCACCTCCCTCAAGATCGGACTCCGCCGCTTCTCATCGCAGCCAAGCTATGCCTTTCCATGGCGGGTGGACAGATAGATGCGCACTCTGTGGTTCGTTCTCCTCACGACCGTGGCCCCGGTTGTCGGGACCGGCCAGATGGGCTCGCCCGGAGGCGGCGAGACACAGGCGGTCGCTCTGCACCCTAGGGACACCCAAATCATCTACGCAGGCGCTGCAAAGGGACTGTGCAAGACCACTCGGGGTGGCGCGGACGGCTGGCCGTCAACTGGGCTGGAGGCGCTCTCGCCACGCGTCATCGCGCTGAACCCGCAGAACCCCGAGGTGCTGTACGTGGGGACCTACCAATCGGGTGTCTACAAGACCAGCGACGCGGCTGCATCTTGGCATGCAGCCAGCACTGGGCTTACGAACCTCAAAGTGCGCGGCATAGTCGTCGACTCGGACAGCAGCGAGCGGATATTCGCAGCAACCGATGGCGGGGGCGTCTTCAAGAGCGTGGACGGGGGAGCAACCTGGAACCAAGCGAATCGGGGATTGGTCGACAGGACACTGCGCTGTTTGGTGCAAGCTCCAGATGACTCTGACACTCTTTATGCCTGCACGTGGCATGGCGTGTACACGACCACCGATGGCGCGGCCTCTTGGAGCGCGAATCCAAGCGGCTTGTTTGATATCGACGTGGCGGCCATCGCGGTCGATCCGACAGACCCCGAGGTGATCTATGCAGGGACCAATCCAGGCGGTGTCCACCGGTCGACCGACGGAGGACACAGCTGGTCCGCCGGGCAAGAGCCGTTGGCACAGCGCGTCATGGCGCTCGCCGTCGATCCGGCCAATCCGGGACACGTATACGCGGGCACCACCAAAGGCGTTTTCCGCAGCGTGGATGCCGGAAAGAGTTTCCAGCCGGCCGGCTTGCAGTGGTCGAATCGAACTTGGACCTTGGTGTTCGACGCCAAGACCGCTCCGCCAACCCTGTACTACGGGGGCGAGGGCGGAGTGCTAAAGACCACCAACGGCGGACGCTGGTGGGACGTCACCGGGCCACAAAGACGTTAGGCGCGAGATCACGATCCCTTGGCTACCCGGTCGTGGCCAAGGTTTTGGTGCAGGCATCACGTCACCGGCCACGAAACTCGATTTCCTGTCCACTCGCGTCGTGTGTGGTTGCGGGCTGAGCTAGGCGCGCACAGCGGGCGCTCCGGCGAGACCGCAGTCGCAAGGTGCGCACCGCATCGCTCGGGGCACGAGCAGTGCTGGAAATCAAGGTCGCCTCACGACAGCGGCGGGTAGGGAGACGAGCCTTGGCACGGTGCTAGTATCATGTCCAGGCGGTGCTTTCGTGCGCCGCCCGCTGCGACATGCCCGTCACGACCGCCACAGACACTGAACGTTCCGGGCGGGCCACAGCCGTTACCGAGGCGTCTGCGAAGCCGGACCGCATCGAATACCCGGAACGGAATTGGATCGCGCAGAGCATCGCGCACGGCGATGCCGTGTTGCAAGCGGCGGCGGCCTTGCGGAACCACTTCCGGCACCGCACGGACGTGCTCGTGGCCATGGAACTGGCGGTGTACTACCGGCGTGACGACAACGATCACTGGCTGCAGCCCGACGTGCAGGTCGTGTTCGGGGTGAGCCCTGAGAATCGCAGGTCGTACCGGACCTGGGAGGAAGGAAAGGCCCCGGATTTCGTGCTAGAGGTGGCGTCGCCGGCGACGGCGGCCAAGGATGCCGAGTACAAGATGCGGGAGTACGCCCGGATGGGGGTTCGGGAGTATTGGCGGCTGGACCCGGAGGGAACCTTGATGGGGTCATCCTTAGAGGGCTACGAGGCCAGCGGGAGGAAGTATGACCCGGTGCCGCCCGTGGCGAGCAGCGATCGGGATCGGTGGTTCCGGAGCCGGGTGCTGGGGCTGGAACTGCGCAGCCAGAGGCAAGCCCGGGCGACGGTGCTGGTGTTCCGGGACCCGCGCACCGGGGAAGAGACCGACGGTGCACCGGA
>JAJDTX010000155.1 GCA_022826925.1 Bryobacterales bacterium | reverse complement strand
CACGAACAACTCCCGTTGCCGCCCCTTGCGCCGCCTGCCCATCGCCATCGCCGTCCTCCTTGCCGAAGTCCCTTGTTCCCCTTCAATTTAACTCGTTCACAAGAGACTCGCGGGAGTCGGCTTTATCCACGGGCTGCTAGGCGAAGGCGTCTCACCAAGTGACGTCTGGGAGTTCCCACCCTCCGGTCGCAACAACAACCACTTAGCCCCCTTTCCCGGCGAGCTCGCTGAGCGCGCGATCATTCTTGCCTGTCCGAGCGAGGTCTGCCGGTCATGTGGTGAGCCTCGAGAGCGACGAATGAGAAAGACGATGTCTCTGAATCCAAACCGACCACAGGCAAGGCGGGCCCAGGCGCTGGCCGAGACGGTAGGGCTGACCGATGACCACATCGCAGCCATTCAGGCAACCGGCATATCAGATGCCGGTAAGGGTCGCCAGATCCAAGGACAGAAGAACTCAGCGTCCGTACAACGTCTCGCCTCCGAAGCAAAGAAACTCCTAGGAGGCTATTTTCGAGAATTCACTTTCCCGCAATGGGAATCAGCCGGGTACACTTCATGCTCCTGCATGGCGGGACATGTACCCGGAACTGTGCTTGACCCGTTCGCTGGCTCGGGTACTACGCTCGAGGTGGCGATCAGGCTCGGTCGACGGGCGGTCGGCGGCGACATTGCCGCCGTTCCAATCTCGGCCTTACGCAACGGAGCTAGACCAACAGGGTCCTGTGCCGCCAGCTGTGACCCGGATTCGAGGGATTAGCGGTGCCAAATGTTGACAGGCGCCACGCCCGAGTCTGGCGGGCGATGGAAGCACTGCAAACTCGTTCATTCTCCTTCGGCTGCCGTGAATCACCGCCACTCGCCGATGAGCGATCCAAATGGCCTCATCAGAAACTTCACCACCCATGGAACTAAGACCCCCTCGACTAACTAAGCGTGCCGTCTCGTTGTTCTTCCGAGTAGGGTGCGAAAGGCAACTCTTGCTCTACCTCTACACTGATGACGCAAGGGCCGCCCTACAAATGCCTCCTCGCCAAAGTGGACGGGCTGGGCTCGGTTTGGTTGGTCGGCACGGACTCCAATGGCAAGCAGATAAAGTTAGAGAACTTGAGGGTGCCTTTGGCGCTCCAAACGTGATCCGAAGCCCTGGCAGAGACAAGGCTGGCGGCATCCCGGCAACGCCGCTGAACTCCGTCTTGGCTTCCCTAACCGACTACCAGTTCTTAGTTGAAGGAAGCTACTCCGCTGACACCCGCGCTTTTCGGGACGCCGTCGGCATGTTGGCCCTACGGGATCTGAACGGTCTGACGCTTGAGCTTGGGGAGATGCGGCCGGACTTGATCCAGGTCTTCCCACGCCTTAGCGAGCACCAAGTCGTCTGGCCAGACCTGCCAGCCTCGTATTGTGAGGAGATTCTCCCGAGTGGGCGTACTCGTCAAGTTGACCCTGCAACCGACTCTCGTGTCCGTCTACGTGTTGCGGACATCAAGATGACGAGTGAGCCCGGTGCTCACTACTTCGCCGAGGTCGTGTTTTATTCGATGGCGTTGGCCGGATGGTTGGAGAATCAAGGCCTGTCGAACGACTACCTTGTCGTCGCGGCCCCAGCCGTCCTACCCGGGTCGTTGGAGGTTTCCGACCTCATCACGCAGAAACGACAGTGGCACGGAATGGGGTACGTGCCAACAGCTGCCGAGCTGAGCCAAGTCTTCGAGAATGACTTGGACATCGCGCCCGTAGAAGCTTTTGCTCCCCGCCTCCGACATCTCATTTCCAAAACTCTTCCGAGACTCCTCCAGACGCCGTGGACAGATACCGCGTACCATGTCAATTATCGGTGCGCCGGATGCGAGTTTCTCGGTGACCCTTACATTCGAGACCGGAGAGGTCGTCCTACCCAGGATCCGCTTCACTGCTGGCCGGATGCCGAACAGACCAACCACCTCTCTCGTGTGTTCGGCCTCTCCAAGGGGGCCGTCTCAGTCCTTGAGGAGCATCAGGTCTCCGACGTGGCTGCGTTGGCCGAAGCCGGTGCGAACCACGCGGCTTTTGGGGATCACCAGGGCCTCCGAGCGAAGCGCACAGTATACCCGTCAAGAGCGGATGCGTTGGAGCAGGCCACTTCCACCATAATCCCGGCCAGCGGGGGCGATGCCCTCATGCCGAGATGGCCTGACCTCCACGTCTACGTGTTCGTCGACTACGATCCTGCCACCGCCATGTCGGTCTCGTTCGGGCTTAGGGCGTTCTGGCGTGAACCCCTTCCTTACGGGTCGGCACTTGAGAGCCAAACTCGACGGTGGGGCCGACGCAGCGGCGATACGGAAGTGTTCTTGGTAGACCGCCGCGGAGTACCCGATGAATGGCGTGAGTTCCGAAACTTCCTTCGCCAGATCAAGCGCATCTTCCGCGAGGTACAGGTGCAGGATGAGGCCGACGAGGCCTCCGGACGACGGAATCGCAAGACACGCCATAGTACCTACCAGATCTACCTGTGGGACGACGCTCAACGACGACACTTGGTCCGACTCATTTCTCGCTACCTTCCGAAAATCTTGGCGGACACGGAACTCCGGGTTCTGGCGTGGTTGTTCCCTCCCCCCGAACTCCTCACCAACCCAGCGGACGCAACGAGGCGCAGTCCGTTCACGCTCGTGTACGATGTCATACAAAACACCGTCGCACTGCCCAACCCCCACCATTACACTCTTCTGGACGTGGCCAGCACGCTCAATGACACGACTGTGACTTCACCGCGGGTACACCCCCTCTACAGCGATACGCTGAGCAACCTGCTGCCGCCTGAGCGGATCCACGAATTCTGGCTAAAGCGCCGCAACTGGCAAGAAACTCAAGCTCTCATAGTGGAGACGGCCCAGAAGAAGCTTTTGGCTCTAGGGCTCGTCGTCGCCACCCTAGAGCGACGACTGAAGGATGAACTCAGTCGGCTTAGCGCACCTCTGATCCCAACGCCACCGAACAGGACGGCCGGACTGGCACCGGTAAGCCATCTTTGGCTCGAATTCACTCACCTAAACGCTGCTCTCACGTCGCTAGAGGCAGATCGCGTGCGCGCGATGCCTCCACACGAGCGAGAAGCCCGGTTCAGGTCCGCACGGCTATTGAAGCGCCTCGAGGGAGCGGAGCGCCGGGATGCCCTTCCTTGCCTTCAGCACGTGGCTCCCGGTCCGCTAGCCCAGCCCAGTGACCTGCTTGTCTACAAGCTGGCCCCCGGCTCGCACGAGTTTAACGCAAGACCAGGAGATTTCGGATACGCGATTGTTCCCGACGCCCTTTCTAACTTTCTAGACCAGCATCCTTACCCTTTTATAAAGGACACCAGCATCCGGGTATGGGGAGACACCGTCGCGGACGCAAACCTGACCGCTGTGACGATTGAGAGCATCGAGCGTCAGGAGGGGCTTATCGCACTCCGCCCGGACTTAAGGAGCCGGTTCGCCGAACTCACAAATGAGGCCGGGATCTCGTTTGCCGGTCCATGTACCCTTGATCGCGTAGAGAGGGACTACCTTTCGAGGAAAGTCAGGCTCACTCTGCGCGGGATAGCAAACCCGTCGATTGCCCAGCCTGACCGACGCATGCTTGAGGCCCTGGGACTTCCCTCAGGGACGACGGCGGGCACGAGCCGACTGACGCCGGCGGCAGAGGTTCTTTGGGATGGCTCGCGCTTGCAGGAGGCACGAAGCGGCAGGGCCGTCGCACCGCTTCGCCAGAGTCTTGAGCAAGCCCTTCGCGGAGTTGGCAAGGTGCTCATGAGTGACCAATGGAGCGCTTTGGAGACTGCTCTGGACCGCCAACTGACTCTCGTCTGGGGTCCGCCCGGGACGGGGAAGAGCTACACACTTAGGGCTATCATCCTCGGCGCGGTGCTGGACGCTGCGAGCCGGCGTCAGCCACTACGGATCCTGGTATCCGCCAACACATACACGGCGGTCGACAACATTCTCCTTCGGCTTCACGACGACCTCCGCGAGCTGTATCCGGGCGGAACATGGCCGTGTACGCTGCATCGCATTCAGAGTGATAGCAGACCGGTCGAGCACGATTTCGATGACCAATATCGCATGCTCGAGAATCTGCCACTGAATCGACGCAAACCGTCAGCGAACGTGAGAGCGTTACTACGATCGCTTGACGCGCCGGACCACATCACGGTCGTAGGAAGTCCCACACAGCAACTTCACAATCTCGCGGTCGCCGGGCAAAAGAAGCCCCCGGCGACTGCAACGCAGCGGAAGTGGTTCGATCTCATCGTATTAGATGAGGCCTCACAGGTGGACGTGGCGAACAGCACGCTTGTTTTTTCGAAGCGGGCCGCCGGAGGAACGTGCGTGTTGGCGGGAGACGACCTTCAGCTACCACCCATACATCCAGCCACCCCGCCCCTTGAGCTGGAAAACGTCGTCGGTTCCATCTACAACTACTGTCGGCATCACCTCGGCGTACAGCCCGCGCCATTGAACGTTAGCTTTAGGTCTAACTCCACGCTCATCGGATTCACTCGCGAAGCCGGCTACGAGCCTGAGTTGAGGGCACACTCTCCCGATCTCCGCATCCGCCTACGCCAAACTCGCTCCGCGGCTCCAGCAGATTGGCCTTCCGGCCTAACCTGGACTCCCGACTATGCGAAGATCATGGATCCGGACTACCCGATCACTTCTATCGTGTACGAGGATCACCGCAGCGGTCAGTCCAACCAATTCGAGGCAGAGAGTATCGTCTCGTTGGTGTGGTTGTTCCGCCGGGACCTGCTCTACCGGTTGAACAACGAACTCGATCCCCTCGGGATAGAGATCCGAGACGGACGATACAGTGACCCTACGACGCCGCTGCCCTCCCAATTCTGGCAGCAATCACTGGGCATCGTCGTCCCGCACCGGGCACAAATGGGTCTAATCGTTGCCCGCCTTCAGTCGATGTTCCCGAACGACCCGGCAGACCTCATACGTGGCGCCGTCGACACCGTCGAGCGGTTTCAGGGTCAGCAGCGCGACATTGTTCTCGCGTCCTTCGTGCTGATTCCGGCACATGCCGATCAGTGATTCCATCCCATGCCGATCACCGATTCCAGAGCATGCCGATCAGTGATTCCACCATGCCGATCACCGATTCCAGAGCATGCCGATCACCTTGGAGTGAGCGAGTAGCGGCGC
>JAJDTX010000040.1 GCA_022826925.1 Bryobacterales bacterium | reverse complement strand
GGACGGACCCGGACCTCGCCTAACGGGATGTGCTGCGGTCCCACTCTGCGAGTTATCGCACAACCACCGCGCGTTTGTCCAGCCCCTCTCCTAACTCCTTATGCAATCCGCCCCTCGCTATCTGACATTGAAAAGCCCTGTGCTTACGCCCGGGTGAACGCCTGTGGCTAAAGCGATAATCTTGGGGTGGTCTATAGGGTTGTTCCGCCATTTCGCAGCGGCATGTAGGTCAGCAGTGACGTAGCCCACGGGAAAGCCGTGGGCGTCGAGTCGCTCGCGCAGGGCCGCTTCGGACAACCCATAGCCAACGAGAGCTAGCGAAACGTCGTTTGGATGAGCTGTTCCTTGGGCCAGTGCCTTGGCAAACCGATCAACGTCCATCGAAGGAAGCTGGTCGCAGAAGAGATTGCCATCGTTTTCAATGGCCTCTGCGGACTGTAGAGCCGCAGCTTGGGCAATGTACGCTTTGCCGTTCAAAGCACCTCTCCAATGTCTTTGGAACAGAGAATGAGGCCATCCGACGGCTCGACGGCGATATTGAGGCTCTTTAGCCTTCCGGCTAGCGCCGCAGCGTTACGCCGGAGGTCTGCCTCATCGAATCCAAAATAGCCTTGCTCCCTCAATGTCTTGCCATCGCTGCTAGAGCCACCAGCAATAATGTTCCAAGTCTCCCGCAGTCGGTCGCATGCTTCGTCGAATCGGATGGCGCTCTGCGCGTCGTGATCAAGGATACTCAGCATGAGTGTGCGCAGCGTATCAGGCTGGAGTTCCAAGTGCTTCTGGCGGACGCGCGACGCTCGGGGTTGAGCGTAGCCCATGCGTAACGCGAGGTCTCCGAAGTGCTCCTCGAGAAAGCGGAAGTCGCCCTCTTCGTTCCGACTTGATCGCTGGAAAATCCTCTGCTCGATTGGATTCACGCTGAAATGACCGGCATCGGCTAGATCTTGGTATGCGTGCCTCAGTGTGTCCCGTAGGCGTGAATAGCAGGTCTGGCTCTGAGACCGGATAGGACTGTTGGTCCCGCCAAGAAAATCACACAATAGGACCGGATGGCTCCTGTGAACGGCGGCGATCTTGAGCACATATGCCATCAACCAGGCCAGCAGACCCAGAACGAGGTACCGGATTCGCCGATAGTGGCTGTAATCGACCAGATTGTCGCAAAGGCGTGCAAGCGCCTCGGTTTGCGCTTGCATTTCGCCGGCAACTTGCTCGACGCGCTGCACTGCCAACTCACCATAGTTGCCTTCGTATTTCCAAGCCAAGCCGGAATGCTCAGCCTCACAACCGACCAGCAGCGGACTGACGAAGCGCTCAAGCGTTCCGGGGGGCTCACCGGCAACACGGCGGGCAAAATCAAGAACAGTTCTGCCGACATCCGTGGAGGCTAGGATGCTGGCCACAAAGTGACCCGCGTACCCGTCAGTTCGGTTTGCCTGGGTCAGCACACGTGGCGAGATGAATGTGTAGTCATTACCCTTCGGCCGATAAGGACTGAATGCTGGAAACATCGCCGTATCGTTGTTAACGACGCCGTTCACTTGGACGCGGAGCACTTCTACCTCTGCCTGCGTAATGCTGTGTGCGATCAGCGAGTCGTTCCGGAGGCGGTCCACAATACTCTCGGGGGCATACTCACCTTGTAAGCCCTTGTTCGCCTTAATCACTGCGACCTTGTTTAGAACCTCGTCGGAGTAGACTTCGTCCAATAGCGAAATGAAGAATCCCGACGCGAAGTGGGCAGGCTTCATGCGCAGCGGTTCATACCCAAGAGCCTCAAAATGAGCTTGCTTCTTGTCCATTTTTCTCCTCTCGTGTCAGAGTTGACGAATCCTCTGGTAGGTGCCAAAGTCGGGGGACAGCTTCACTGCACTCGAAGTGACATGTTCTGTGTTGTGGATTAGGAACTCGGAGAGTTGCATCGGCACCATGCAGCTGAGGCGGTCCATGAAAGCGTCGAGACGGTTGAGCTCGCCAGGATCAATGAGATGCCGAGGCAGGCCATGGAGCATTGCTGACAGGGTGCGGAACAAAGCAGCATCGATACGGAGAGCACCGCTGGTCAGCCCGGAACCCTTTGGAGAGGTCACGGCCAGGATCAGGTGGTCAGGAACATAGGGCAATGCGTCCCCAAGTGCGCCGGGCGGTTGAGGCCTCCTGAGCTCAAGACGATTCCTAGGAATGTACTCGCCAGCGATGAAGCTCTTGGTGGGTTGCTCGTCAAGACAGTGTCCAATCCACAAGTAGAGATATTCCGTGGCAGCCTCGAAGTGGTGGGGGCAGTAGCTTCGGTTGATCGCATTGACAAGCAGACCTAGGTGGTCAGCGTCATCATCGGGGTTTCGCAAGATTCTGTGGAACTTGCCGTGTGAGCTGAGGTCAAGTTCGAAGATCTTCTTGCCACCATCCTCGTGCTCGAAGTAGAAGCGTCGCTTCAGTGCTCGGAAACGTTGCCGATACTTTCCGCAAGCTTCTCGGGTCTGTACTGAGGCCGGCGATGGAAGCGCTCGAGGTGGGTCCCTACTAACTCGCCACTCGGTCGGCTGGATGCCTCGGGGATCCTCAAGGCGCCGGTCTACATGCGGATGGGAAAACGCAGCAGGATCGGCGATTTTCTGCAGCGCCTCAGACAACGGAAAACGCGAATCATGCGCAAACAACCGCTCGGAGTACCAAGTTTCGGGGGAACCCGGCGTTTCGGCACGCAAGGATGTGCCGAACAGCAGGCGGGCGGTTAGGATCCAGAGTTCCCTTATCGTCGTCCTTCGTCCTGACGAAATTACGCGGTCAAAAAGCTCGAAGAGTCTCTCTTGGACTCCCTCGTTCGCAAGGCGCTCGAAATTGAACGAAAAGTTCGAGTCCAAACCGCTCGCCGCGTGCCTGCGCACAGCGGGATCGTTCAGCATCGTATGGAGAACACGCCGAGAAAAATCCCGGGCCAGAGGGTTTCGAAGTGACATGTCCACGAGAATCAGCGAGTCGTCAGTCGGCTCATCACGCTCTGGGCTCGTACTCAGGCGCGCCTTCCACTGCCGCTCGATCTCTTCGGAGACATCCGGCAGCGCCTCGTGGATCTTCTGGCGGAGTATGTACAGGGGATACTGGTTGATCGCGACAACCATGCGCTTGTCGGCGTTCTTCACCTGTCGCCAGCGCTCGACCACAGGCATAACGCCTTCGTCGTGATTCATCATCGCCGTGGCGTCGAAAGCAAATTCGAATTGATCCGCGACGTTTTGGAGCCGACGCTGCAATGCCCGGGCGAGGTGCGTCTTTCCATCACCAGCATTGCCGGTCAATATGATCGACTGCCCGGCTAGCGCACGTTCCAGCAAGTGCTTCTCGAGCGGAGTCTCGATGTGCAACTGCTCGAATTCGTCGTCTGTCAGCCCTTCGGAAACCACGTTCGATCCGGCCCTAGCAAGCCTGCCCCAGAATTCCAGCCGTCGCGGGTCGTCGGATCCTCCACCACCGCCTGCACCATCTGGCTCGCTAGCACTCGGAGGTGGCGTATCGCTCGGAGGGATACTGGAACTCAACATCCACGATCTCGTTTCCCCGAGGGCCTTCCAAGTCTCCGTGCGCGCAAGCCGATTGGAGAGCCACCGCTTGCGCCAAAACTCCGCGATTCGCTCTGTTGCATCAGCGTAAAGCTCGGGCTTGGCTACGTAGTCCGGCAGTGCCGAATCGAGTCCGCACAAATAGGCAGCTGCCTGGTCAAAAAGCGGTATGCCGTAGATGCGTCTTTCTTGGTGATGGATCATCGTCAGGTCCGCGTTGAACCCTATTTCGTCAAGTCCGGACCTGAGCTTTCGAAGGCGCGGGCTCGCGCCCTCACCAAAAACGCCATTCACGTCCCGATAGCCGCGCTTGTTTCGCATCACGCATTCGAGGGCGCGCACGGTTTCGTCCGCGAATTGGACAGTCCCGTACCCCGTAGTGTTCCCCAGATAGCTGAAACGGATTTCGGGCTGGTCTGGGGCAACGACGCCAGCGGGAAGACGGAGGCGCTCGTACTGACTGCTGCCGTGCGCAAAGAGACTGGTCGTGCCTAGCCAAACAAGGGTGCTGTCGGGCACGACTCGCATGTTCTTGAGCTGCGATCGGATGATTGCAGGCTCTTGGCCGTAGCGGCGCTTGTTGTCTGCGGCTACCTCAGGGCTCAGCAGCAGCAACGCGACAAGCTTTCCTCCCAGAATTTGGTTGTATGGAGCCACCGCGCCGCAGGTCGTAATTTCGAGAAGATTCGTACCTATCCGATGACTCTTGATTGCGCTCAATGCCGTGTTGATGGCCATGCGTATCTCATCCTGTTCGATCGCAGCAAAGGTTGTAGACGGATCCGTGATCAAATCTCGGCTTGCGACAAGCACCCTGTAGGCATCGAGAAGCCGCGCAAGCTCTATGGCGCGTTTCTTCCTGACAAGCATGCGCCGCGAGTCTTGGACGCGAGCGTTAGTCGAGTGCTTGGCTTCGAGCTCGAGCATTTCGTCATCGACTGGGATGTCTGTGAGGGCAAACCCCGAGTCGAGTCCATCACTTCCGAGACCCGCTAGGGCCTCCTGCCGACGCCCAGCAAAGTCTCTGCCCAAGTGGCGTAGACGTTCGATCACCTCAGCGGTCGGAGCGCCAATTTCCTGCTCGCTTGCTAGCCCTCGCGTCTCGATCTGGCGGATGGCTATTGACACTCCTTGGACGAGCCAGTCGGCGATATGCTCAAGTGCAGATGTCTTACTCGCTTCAGAGGGTTCGACTCCATCTGGGAATTGCGGCTTGAGCCATTTGTAGATGCCCTGGAAACGAAGTGCGGCGTTGCTTGTTTCTCGCTCCGCCCGTTGCTTGTGTGGTGCGAACAGCGTCGTCAAGGCGGCTAGAAGGCCAGACGCACTCCAGCCGATGGCCCGGTCGCGCGGTACCAGCTGAACAGCGCAGTTGTTCAGAGCTGCGATGCCGACAACGGCATGCGAGGCATGGGCAGCATCCCGCACGAGATAAAGGAGGTTGCGTCCAGGGATGGGCGTTTGTGGAATTGACCATGTGTATCGGAAATAGCGCCATATGTCGCGTAGACGTAGTCCCGTGTGATCATCCCGACGATCAGCGTCGACAAGCTGAAGGTACGGTTGGAGAGCGTACCTCAGCATATGAGCTTGTCCAGAGTCACCGACCGATTGATCGCAGGCGTTGCACAGCCGCTGCTGTAGTTCGTCGCCGTCAGCGATCAGATCGCAGATAGACCGCTGCTTCGAGGACGCAGGGGGGCGTTCCATCCTCTGGATGAACTTGCGGACATTCGGGTCGGAGAACTGCCGCAGAACGCGTGGTCGAAGTTCACTCCGAATGGCTTCCTTTCGTCGAATGGACTGGATGGGGCCAGAAACTCGGCTGTCTTGGGGGAGCGGTGAGTGAAGTTCTAAGCCGTATCCGCTCTCGACCAGCTTCCAGCGTAGCTGCGCTAGGTCGCCAAGTACGCGGACGCATGCCGTGTACTCCTCGTGCTGGCCGCCGAGGTCGGGCTGATCGGAAACAGCTATCGTCTCCCCCTCCACGAGTGCGCTGATGCGTCCGAGATCCCCCTTTGACTGGTAATCGCGCAATTGCTGCGCGAAGCTGAAGAAGCGTCTCTCTGCGAGACCTTCGAGCCTGGGTTCGAGTGGGATAATCATCGAGAGGTCATTAGCCTGTCGCGGAGCCGAAAATGCTCTGCGTGGTTCGACTGAACGTATGTCCGTGGCGAAACCTAGGGAGCCGTGCAGGTGCCTCAAGGGGCAATAGCACCGCCAATAGTATCTTACGCGACGCTACGGTCAGGGCTCTCTCTCTGACTCTCTCTGTATGGCCTACACTGATGCCGAAAGAGCGTTCGAAGTTTCATCCGAGAGTGGTGTGAAGAACACCCGGAATCGGAGTACGAACACTTACACGTCATGAGGTGTCATGGCCGCCTGAAGCGCCATCGTCCCGATCTGCTGAACTCTCAATCGGGCGAGAGCAAGGAAGTGCTCGTTCCATAGTGGATTAAAGATGAAATGGGCAAGGTGGCTGACCTGCGCGCCGTTCACGGGTCAGGGATTTCCCGTTGAGTCCCAGTGGCCCCGAGGACAGGTTCAGTTGGGTTTGTAGAACTTGGTCTGTCGCCAGCCGCCGTCTGGGCTGATGCTGGGATCCCAGCGATATGTGGATTTGCTGTTGTCGGTGTGGTAGTAGAATGTTCCGGCTTTGGTGTCGGTGATGACGTAGCGATTGAGCGTGAGGTCGTCTCTGGCGCTGCTGAACCGGGTTTGCGCGTCGGCGGACTTGATGTTGCTGCTGAGCCATCCGGCGAGGAATGCCGCAACGACCAGCGTAGCGATGAGGAGTCGTTGTTTCATGTGCAGAACCGGCCTACCAAAGTTCCCACACGCGGGCCGGCCCTCGTAGGATAGCCGATTTGGCTGTCTGTCTGACTGGACTGGTCCCAGTGGCACCGTGGCACCACTGAGGCTTTGAGACTGCGAGATTTAGCGAAACTGGAGGAGACATCGTGATAGACTGTCGGCGCGAGGGCGGTTCGACCGGGCCGCATTTCCGGTTGCCCTAGAGGCACTCCCGCTTCGCAGCGGACTCATGCGTTTCAGATCGCATGGCTTGATCGGCACACTAGCGGCCTCGTCGCTATGGGCAGCCCCACAAGCGCCCTCTGTCGCTGAAGCGATCAGCTTCTTCGAGTCCGAGATCCGGCCGATCCTCCACACTCGCTGCTCCCAGTGCCACAACAACCGGCTCCGCACTAGCGGCCTTTCGCTGGCTTCCCGCGAGGGCCTCATGGAAGGTGGCACGCGCGGGCCAGCGATCTCCGTCGACCGGCCTTCAGAGAGCCTGGTCCTCGCCGCCCTGCGCCAGTCCGAGACGCTCAGCATGCCGCCGGACGGGAAGCTGCCGAATGCCAGGATCGCCGCACTCGAACGCTGGATCGAACTTGGCGCTCCCTGGCCCGAGCCCTCCGACGAGCCGACCCCGGCAGCAAGCGCCGCGCACTGGTCGTTCCAACCGATCACGCGGCCACGGCCGCCGAGTGTCTCGCGACCCGCTTGGGCGCGCAATCCGATTGACCGGTTCATACTAGCGCGGCTCGAAGCGGCCGGCCTGAAACCGTCTGCCGAAGCATCCGCCACCACCCTGGTGCGTCGAGTCCATCTAGATCTCACCGGGCTCCCGCCCGCTCCAGACGTGGTTCGCGACTTTGTCGAAGACACCGCGCCCGGCGCCTACGAACGCATCGTGGAGCGCTTGCTCGATTCGCCCGCCTATGGCGAGCGCTGGGGGCGGCACTGGCTCGACGTCGCCCGCTACGCCGATTCGAACGGCTACAACGCCGACGCTCTCCGCGAGATCTGGATGTACCGCGATTGGGTGATCGATGCCCTCAATCGCGACCTCCCGTTCCAGCAGTTCGCGATCGAGCAACTCGCCGGCGACATGTTGCCGAATCCCTCCGAGCAATCGATCGTGGCGACTGGATTCCATCGCAACACCCTGCTCAATCTCGAGGGAGGGGTCGACTTCGAACAGTACAGGGTAGAGTCCGTCGTCGACCGCGTCGATGTGACCGGCATAGCTTTCCTCGGGCTCTCCTTGGGATGCGCCCGCTGTCATGACCACAAGTACGATCCTATTTCGCAGCGCGAGTTCTACGAGTTCTTTGCCTTCTTCAACAACATCGACGAACTTAGCGGTGCCTTCAAGAACAACGAGGGCCGGGCCCGGGCCTACGAGCCTGTGCTCGAGTTCGGCACCGACGAACAATACCTCCGCCAGAAAGCCATCAAGGCGCAGGTCGAGGCCATGCAGGCCGAACAATCCGCCTACCAGAAAACACTCCTCGCCAGGCAGCCCGAATGGGAAGCGAGCCTGACCGAGGCCCAGATCGCCAAGCTCCCGCTCGGTGTCCAGCGCATCCTGCGCAAGGCCCCGGAGGACCGCTTGGAGGGCCGCCGAGTGTTCGTGCGCAACGAATTCCTGGCACAGGATCCCGGAATGCAGGAGCGCCGCAAGGCGATTGCCGCCGTCAGGGCTCTGTTGCCGAAGATCCCGAGCACCCTGGTGATGCGCGAACTGCCGGAACCGCGCCCTACGCACGTCTTGCTGCAAGGCGAGTTCCTCCACAAGGGCGAGCAGGTGTTTGCCGGTACACCCGCCGTCTTGCCGCCGCTCGAAGCCGAGAATCCGAACCGCCTCGACTTAGCCCGCTGGATCGTCCGCCGCGACAACCCCCTGATGCCGCGCGTCACGGTCAACCGCGTTTGGCAGCGCTATTTCGGACAGGGAATCGTAGCGACCGAGAATGATTTCGGCACGCAAGGCGAGCCTCCCACGCATCCAGCCCTGCTCGACTGGCTGGCGACCGAGTTCGTGGACAACGACTGGAGATTGAAGGCGCTGCACCGCTTGATCGTCACCTCGGCCACCTACCGACAGGCCTCCGGACACCGTGCCGACCTAGCCGCGACGGATCCCGAGAACCGCTTGCTGGGACGACAGAACCGCCTCCGCGTGGAATCCGAGATCGTTCGCGACCTAGCCCTTTCGGCCAGCGGCATGCTGACCCGCGACATCGGCGGCCCGAGCGTCTTCCCGGCGCAGCCGCCGGGAGTGATGATTCGCAAGCCGTGGCCGGAGAGCGAGGGAAAGGACCGCTATCGGCGCGGGCTGTACACCCATTTCTGGCGCACCAGCCCCCATCCCGGCCTGATGGTCTTTGACAGCCCCGATGCCCTGACCACGGCAACGAGGCGCAACCGGTCCAATACCCCGTTGCAGGCGCTCACGCTGCTGAACGACACTGGCTTCCACGAATTTGCGCAAGGGCTCGCCCGCCGCGTCGTGGAGGACCGCCCCCAAGGCGGCGTGGCGGAGCGGGCCGCGCATGCCTTCCGCATCTGCCTCGCCCGCTCTCCATCGGCGGACGAGTTGGCAACCCTGGCCAAGTTCGCCAGCACTCAGTTGGACGAGTTCCAAACATATCCGGAACGAGCGAATGGGATCCTGACGCTTGGCAGCCGGGAGGGCGAGGAGCCAGCGGAGCTGGCCGCATGGACCACCTTGGCAAGCACCCTGATGAACCTTGACGAGTTCATCACGCGGGAGTGACCCAGTCATGACACGCACACAACTCCACCTGTTGCACGCCACCCGGCGTCACTTCTTCAGCCAGTGCTTCGTGGGCTTGGGCGGTTTGGCGCTCGCCGACCTGCTCAGCCCGACCGGGCTGCATGCGGCGCCCGGCTCCGTTTCGGAGCGCCCGCTGGCACCGAAGCGGCCCCACTTCGCGCCCAAGGCCAAGCGTGTCGTATACCTGTTCATGTCTGGTGCGCCCAGCCAGTTCGAGACCTGGCTCTGGCGCCCGAAGCTCAGGGAACTCGACGGCCAAGCGACCCCGGACTCCTTCCTGGACGGCAAGCGCTTCGCATTCATGGAGCAGTTCACCAAGCAGCGGCCCAAGCTGCTCGGCCCGCAACGCAACTTTCGTCGACACGGCCAGGCCGGCATCTGGGTGTCCGAGGTCTTCCCTCACATGGCACGCATCGTGGACGACCTGTCCCTGGTCTATACCCTGAAGACCGAGAACTTCAACCACGCTCCCGCGAAGCTCTTCTTCAGCACCGGCTCCACGCGCTACGGGCGGCCCTCGATGGGCTCGTGGATCACCTACGGGCTCGGCAGCGAATCCGAGAACCTGCCCGCCTTTGTCGTGCTGCGCTCCGGCAAGCAAAACCTGATGGGCGGTGCCAACATATGGGGCAGCGGGTTCCTGCCGACGACCTACCAAGGGGTGGAATTCCTCCGCTCGGCGGATCCCATCCCGAATCTGTCCAGCCCTCCCGGATTCTCGGCCGAAAGGCAGGCGGCGCGAGTCAGCGCCATTCGCGAACTCAACCTGTCGCGACTGGCTGAAGTCGGCGATCCGGAGATTTCCACCCGCATCGCAGCGTACGAACTCGCCCACCACATGCAGACCAGCGGTCCGGAACTGATGGATCTGTCCAGCGAGAGCCAGGCAACACTGGACCTCTATGGGGCCGAGCCGGGCAAGTCGACCTTCGCCAACAATTGCCTGGTCGCCCGCCGCCTCTTAGAGCGCGGCACGCGCTTCGTGCAGCTTTATCACACCGGCTGGGACCACCACGGCAACCGCGTCAACAACCTCGCCGACAAGCTCGACGAGGTTGCCCTGGACGTGGACCGGGCCTCGGCAGCGCTGGTCACCGATCTCAAGCAGCGCGGCCTGCTAGACGACACGCTGGTGATCTGGGGCGGCGAATTCGGCCGGACCCCCATGGGCGAGATCAAGGAACTGCCCGGCCGCAACCACCACATCGAGAACTTCCCCATGTGGTTCGCCGGAGGCGGCATCAAAGCCGGCCAGACGATTGGAGAGGTTGACGACTTGGGGTTTTTCATCACCAAGGATCCGGTCGAGGTCCATGACGTGCAGGCGACGATACTGCACTTGCTCGGCCTGGATCACACCAAGCTCACGTTCCGGCACCAAGGCCGCGATTTCCGGCTCACAGACGTGGCCGGACGCCTGATCGAGCCGTTGCTGGCCTGACGCCCGCCAGTGATCAGCACCGAAGCAGTGGGGTCCGTGCCCCACGCCGCGGGCCCGGGTGCATCCGGCGGAGATCTCCGTCCGCTCCTCAGCTGCAGCCCGAGGTCGCGCCGCACTCCGCGCAGCGGTAGCAGCTGCCGTTCACGCTCATGATCGCGCCGCACTCCGCGCAGGGCGGACCGTCCACCGGCGAGTCCATAACCCGGACGGCTCCCCTCTCCGAAGCGCTGTTCGCGGGCGGCGCGCTCGCAGTCGCGGTTGGCAGGGCTTGGTCGATTTGGCCGACAGCTTCCGCCCCTTGCGGAGCGTACCTTGCGCCCAGCCAGCGGAAGATGTAGTCGGTGACGGACTTGGCGTAGTGGATGTCCTTGTTATTCGTCCAGCCGCTCGGCTCGAACCGCACGTGGCCGAACTTCTCCACCAAGGTGTGCAGCGGCACTCCGTACTGCAGCGTCAGCGAGATGGCTGTAGCGAAGTTATCCATCAGGCCGCTGATCGTCGAGCCCTCCTTGGCCATGCGGATGAAGATCTCACCGGGCTGCTTGGTGTCCGGATAGAGCCCGACCGTGATATAGCCCTCGTGCCCCCCTACCGAGAACTTGTGCGTCAGAGACTCGCGCTCGTCCGGCAGCCTGCGGCGCAGCGGGCGGGGCGTGGTGTCTGTGGTCGCGTCCGCTTCGCTCTGGTCCGACTGGCCTGTGCTCAGTGGCTGCGCCCCCTTCGAGCCGTCGCGGTAGATGGCCACAGCTTTCAGCCCCAGGCGCCACGCGTCCATGTAGGCGTCGGCGATATCGTCCACCGTGGACTCCTGCGGCATGTTGATCGTCTTTGAGATCGCGCCCGAGATAAAGGGTTGCACCGCGGCCATCATCTTCAGGTGCCCGCTAAAGTGGATCGAGCGCTCGCCGTTGAGCGGCTTGAAGCTGCAGTCGAACACTGGCAGGTGCTCGTCGCCGAGTTCCGGCGCCCCCTCGATTGTCTCCGTCGAATCGATGTGGTCGACGATCTCGGCGACCTGTTGCTCGCTGTAGCCGATTCGTTCCAGCGCTTCGGAGACCGTGTTGTTGACGATCTTGATCACGCCGCCGCCGACCAGCTTCTTGTACTTGACCAGCGCAAGCTCCGGCTCCACGCCTGTCGTGTCGCAGTCCATCATGAACCCGATCGTGCCGGTTGGCGCGATCACCGTGACCTGGCCGTTGCGATAGCCATGCTGCTGCCCGACCGCGTAAGCCTCGTGCCACGCCGCTTCGGCCGCAGCCCGCAGGTCCGGCTGGACGCCCTTTGTGGCGATCTCCTTGCTCGCATCCCTGTGCATCCGAATCACCTCGAGGAAGGGCTCGCGGTTGTCCCCGAAGCCCTTGAACGGGCCGCGCACCTCGGCGATCTGCGCACTGGTGAGGTAAGCCTGGCCGCACATCGTGGCCGAGACCGCTCCCGCGATGGCCCGGCCGCGATCCGAGTCGTACGGCACGCCCATGGACATCAGCATTGCGCCAAGATTGGCAAAGCCGAGGCCCAGCGGACGATAGGAGTGAGAGTTGAACGCGATCCGCTCGGTCGGATAGGCCGCGTTGTCGACCAAGATCTCCTGGGCCAAGATCATCGTGGCAACCGCCCGGCGGTAGGACTCAACCTCGAAGGTGCCGTTCGAGGATTGGAACTTCTTCAAGTTCAATGACGCCAGGTTGCAGGCCGAGTCGTTCAAGAACATGTATTCCGAACAGGGGTTCGAGGCATGGATCCGATCCGTGTTCTTGACCGGGTTCCACCTGTTGATGGTCGTGTCGAACTGCATCCCGGGATCGCCGCACTGGTGCGTGGCCTCGGCAATGTCGTTCAGCAGGTCCTTGGCACCGTGGCGCTCCTTGGGCTGCTTGCTCAGGACGGAACGTGTCCACCAATCGCGCCCGTCGCTGGCCGCGTGCATGAACTCGTCGGTGACCCGCACCGAGTTGTTGGCGTTCTGGAACGAGATCGTCGAGTAGGCGTCTCCGTCGATCGCCGCATCGTATCCGTTCTGAATCAACACGTGGGCCTTCTTCTCTTCGCGCGCCTTGCACCAGATGAAGTCCTTCACGTCCGGGTGATCGACATCAAGGATCACCATCTTGGCGGCGCGACGCGTCTTGCCGCCGGACTTGATCACTCCGGCAAACGCATCGAAGCCCTTCATGAACGACACTGGGCCGGAAGCCCGCCCGCCACCGGCCAGGCCGGCGTCGTCCTCGCGGATGTTGGAGAGGTTCGTGCCGGTTCCCGAGCCCCACTTGAACAGCATGCCTTCGGTCTTGGCCAGGTCCAGGATCGACTCCAGCGAGTCTTGGACCGAGTTGATGAAGCAGGCCGAACACTGCGGCCGATGCTGGTCCGGATCCAGCGCAGCGACGCGCTCGCTGGACTCGTCCCACGCCCAGCCGTAGCCGCGCGACTCCTTGCGCACGCCAACGTTGAACCACACCGGGGAATTGAAGCTCGCCTTCTGGGTCAGCATGAGGTGAGCCAAGTCATCGCGAAAGGCCTCCACGTCGGCCTCTGAGGCGAAGTAGCCGCCAAGGCCACCCCAGTCCGCGATCGTGTCCACCACCCGGTGCACCAGCTCGCGCAGGCTGCGCTCTCGGTCCGGCCGCCCGACCGTGCCGTGGAAGTACTTGCTCGCCACGATGTTGGTCGCGGTCTGCGACCAGTCGGACGGCATCTCCACGTCCGTCTGCTCGAAGACGATATTTCCCTTCACGTCGGCGATCACCGCCGAGCGCTGCTCCCACTCGAGCGTGTCATACGGCGTCTGGCCGTCCTTGAGGTCGCTGGTGAAATAGCGCTCGAAGGCTAGGCCGCGGCGGACTTGCGCCGCGGCCTTGGCGGCCTCTGCCCCTGTGACCGTCGCCACTCCCGCCCGAGGTTCCACCACTGTATCGATTCCTGCCGTGCCCATCGCCTCACTGGCCTCCTTGTTACTTTCGCATCGCCAATCGCATGGCGCGTCGCTGACTCGCTCAAAGCGATACCGCGCACAACTCTAGCACATTTTCTGGTATACGTCTCGTCGAATGCACTAGATATTGGAGACTGCTTCCCGAAGAATGCAGCCCTCAAGAGATTCTCCAACAAGCATACAGCGCTGTCAAGGCTGTGCCGAGAGCGCGGAAAACCGCCCCGAATCACCGTAAGCTTGCGTGAATCAGGCCCATCTGCCACCATCCCGTCACCATTGCACGAAGAAATGGGTCCGAAATTTTTTTTCGGCGATTCAGGGCTGAAATTCAGGCGCGTTCGACAGATGCGCGAGTCAAGCCCAGATCGACTGCACGCGATCGCGTCCGACCCGCGCCTCGCCGCTGCGCACGACCGCGAATTTCGTCGCGATCGGGCCGATCATCTCGTACAACACCACCGCCGACAGCACGATGGTCGAGATGACCGGGTAGTACAGGGGGAACTGCTGGCTGATCATCAGCACCAAGCCCACCGCCAGGCCTGCCTGGGTGAGCAGCCCGAATCCGAGCAGATTCTGCACCTGAGGGTCCATGCCCAGCCGGCGGCTGCCCAGCCAGGCGCCGCCAAACTTGCCGCAGCCTCGCGCGAACACGTAGACTAGGCCGACCATGCCGATCGATCCCAGCCGCTGGACATCCAGGTCCGCCCCGGCCAGCACGAAGAAGATCGCGTAGAAGGGAGGATCCGTGCCCTCCAAGGTCTTGAACAGCCGGCGGCTGCGTCGCGAGAGGTTGACCATGGTCGCGCCGACGGCAAGGCTCGCGATGAGCGGCGACAGCTCGGCGATCCGGGCCACCCCGACACACAGCAGGATGGACCCCGCGAGGAGAATCAGCATCTCCCCTGTCTCGCTGACCTGGCGCGCCCAGCCGGCCAGCATCAAGCCAGTCAGGAACCCGAGCGCAACAGAGCCGACCAGCTGCCAGACCAGCGGGAAGCCCGCCTGCCAGATTGTCTGCCACAGGCTCTGCTGGCCCCAGCCGGCGACCATGTCGACCAATGCCGCGCAGACTAGGTAGGCGATCAGGCAGACGATGTTGTTGACGGCGATGATGCCGAGCAGCGAGTCGCTCAGCGGCCCGCGCGCATTGCACTCCCGCAGCACCATCAGGGTGGACGCCGGTGCAGTCGCAATCGACACCGAGGCCAGCAGCAGCGCGACCTGCCACGGCTGTCCGAGGGCCAGCATCGTCGCCAGCACCATGGCGGCGGCCAGCATGGACTCCATGAGCGTGAGCCGCACGATCTTCCCGCCGATGCGGCGCACGAGGCTGAATTCGAACACGCCGCCGATAGAGAACAGGATCAGGCCCAGCGCCACCTCGCTGAGGGCCTCCAGCGCCTGGACGTTCTCGTGGCTCACCCAGCCCAGCATGGACGGGCCCAGCGCCATGCCGGCCAGGATGTAACCCGTCACTTCCGGGATCCGCAACAGGCGCACCAAGTGGCCGGAAGCCAGCGCCAGCAGCAGGATCAACCCCAGCGAGGAGAGCTCATTCATCGATCCGCACCAGTGTGCCCCACATGCGCCCGCGGCGCTCCAGAACCAAGTGAACCTGGCCGCCCGCGACCCGGAAGGAATCCTCCAGATCGGAGAACGCCAGCGCCGGCTTCTGGTTGAGCATCAGCAGCCTGTCCCCCGGGCGGGCTCCCGTGCTCGCCGCCAAGCTCCCCGCCATCACCGGCCCCAGCAGCAGACCGTCCTGCGGCTCGACGAATCCGCGGGTCGACACGGCAGCCTCGGCCAGCGGGCGCGCCTGCAGGGGGATCCTGATCGTGCGCCGCGCACGCCATACGCGCAGGTCGAACAGCTCGCGCGAGACCGGCAGCACCAGGCTGCCCACATCGTCCAGAGTGGACACCGGCGCGCCATCGATCGCCAGAATCATGTCGCCCGGCCGCAGCCCCGCCTCGTGCGCCCGGTGGCCCCACCAAGTCTCGCGGACGATGACGCCGCCGTCCTGACGGAAGAATTCCAGCTCGCCCTCCTCGGCCATGGCCAGCCGCATCCCATAGCGCTGCGGCAGCAAGTCCTGGGCTTCTGCTTCCGAGCGCGCCTGCAGTTCCAACGCCCCGACCTCGACGGCGATCAAGGTACCGGCGCAGTCCAGCGCCACAGCGACCAGCCCTCCCTCGAGCGAGAAAATGCCCGCCCCGGCCTGAGCCGCCCCAAGTTCGAGATTCGTCAGCACCTCGAGCACCTCGACCTCGCCGCAACGCCGCTCCATCACGCCGAACAGATTGCCCGGCGCGTAGCGCAGCCCTCCCGCGCTGGAGCGCCACACCGCCAGCAGCCACGAGCCCCACGGATAGAGGCGCACGGGGCGGCGACTGCTGACAACAGCGTCCAACGGAGCCTTGAGCAGGACGTAGGGCAGGTGCGGCGCGGCCACGCTCGTCAGCAGCTCGACCTCGCGATCATCGAGCGCCGTGCGGTCACGCGCCGGAAACGGCCCCAGTCGAGCCGACGTCACAACCTCTCCCGCCTGCCAGACGACGCCGCTCTGGCCGGTCCCGGCCAGCAAGACCACGCTCTGCTCCACTTGCGTGGCGATATAGGAAAAATGACCCGCAATGCGCTCCACCATGCGGCGGTCAGCGTAGCGGGCCAGCTGCGGCAGATCCGACGCAGACGCTGGCACGACTTCTTCCGGCACGACGCCGGGCTTGACCGCGAAGCCCACCAGCAGGATCACGAGGCATGCTACGGCCAGCACGGCGATGTAGCGCGGATCAGACCTCCGGACTGCCATCCAACTCCATGGGTCGAACTCAGATCATGACGGCATCCCCGCTGACGCGGCAGTCCACGACCAGCAAGAACAGCGCCCCAACCGCGGCGAGCATGCAACCGAGAATAGCCCAGACCGGAGTGCCGAACCCCGCGAAGCTGACGAGCACGGCCACTGCCCAGCTGCCTGCCAGTGACACCACCAGCGACACGTGCAAGGAGCGCATGACCCAGAGGCTCCTCCCCAACGTCGCCGGCCAGTCTCCCAGCCGCAGAGTGAGCGATAACAGCAGTCCCGCCGCCAGCCCGAGGAGCGGCGCCCCTGCGACCGCCAGCAGCGCCACCCTCGCATAGAGCAGGCTGGCCGCGCCCGCAACCGCCAAGGCCAGCGGTCCGGCCAGCGGGTAGAGGTTGTCACGCAGCTTGGGCAGACGTTCGGCTGCCGCCCAGCCGATGGCCAGCCCCGACCAGAACAACGCCATCACAACCGCGCCCTCGACAAGCGAGAATCCCACCCTCCGGGACAGGTAGGAAGTCAGCCATGCCACAGCCAAGCCGCACGCGGTCGCCTGCAACAACAGGCTGGCAGCAATCAGGATCCCGCGCGGGCGGGTGCCGCCGTCGGCGTCCGCCGCGCCCCAGCCCTCCGCCATGGCTTCAAACCTCACACGCCCGGCGCGAGTCGACGCCAGAACCAATAGCAGCGGAACCGCGGCGGCGGCCAGCAGGACCGGGTCTAGCCGCGATGCCACGGTCGCGCTCCACGCACCGATCAAGTTCGCCGCCACGCCCCCCAGTCCCAAACAGGCCCCGCACATGCCCATGATCGCCGCCGGGCGCCAAGGGGGTAGCATCGCGAGCACGAGCGCCACGCTCAGCCGCAGACAGCCGCCGCACGCAAGCCCCAGCAGGGCCAAGGACGCGGGCTTGGCCCAAGCGTGCTGCAGGGCCGCGAGGCAGACCATCCCGCCGGCGGCAGCGATCCCACACGAGACTAGGAACGCCCGGGTCCCCTTGTCGGGAGCCGCGCGGGCAGACAGCCGCTGCCCCGGCAGCAGCGCGCACAGCGCGCCCGCCGCGGCGGCAGCCTCAGGGCCAACCAAGGTGATCGAAGCCAGGGTCTGGCGCAAGGCAAGGATGCCCAGAAAGCCCAAGCCCGCGCCCAGCGCGAACAGAGCCAAGGCGGCGAGCCGAATATGGGTTACTCCGAGTATGCGTTTCGGCAATGCCGCCGCGGGCATGGCCGCATTGTATCAACGCAGCCTCAGACAACCGGACATCGTTGCGCAAGCGGACCGACCGTGAAATTTGACTAACTCGTTAGTGCAGTTAGCGTTAGCCTCTGTTTTCAGGATGCCCGATAGGCTTGACGCCGCCGCCGAGTGTCAATTATAATTTGT
>JAJDTX010000009.1 GCA_022826925.1 Bryobacterales bacterium | reverse complement strand
GGACGGACCCGGACCTCGCCTAACGGGATGTGCTGCGGTCCCACTCTGCGAGTTATCGCACAACCACCGCGCGTTTGTCCAGCCCCTCTCCTAACTCCTTATGCAATCCGCCCCTCGCTATCTGACATTGAAAAGCCCTGTTCGTTCATGCGGTATCGCCAAATTGTTATCACTAGAGTAATAACATACCGGCAGAATCGCAAGCGCCATCGCGGGCGATTGCCACGTCAGCTTGCGGGGAGTCTTCCAACAGACCTGCTGTGGTCATGTATCAGGGAATCTACGCACCCCAGCGTAGGGCTGCCCCGCTTCGGTATCGGGCGTTCGGCCGTCGCCGCGCCACCAAGCGCGCAACCTCCTAGGCCGGTTGGTAGAGTGTGCCCATGAGGCGGTCATCTTGAACGGGCGATGGAAGCCAAGCTCAAGCACTAGGGATTCGTCCAAAGCGTCGTAAATCGCGGCCACATGACCCCCAGCAAGAACAGCGCGCCGTCCACCATTCGAATCGGCACTTGGAACACCGAGTGGGCCAAGCCCAGCAGCACTGGGCGCAAGCGGGGCAACATGATCAGCGATCAACTCGCCGCTTCGGGTTGCGATGTGCTGTGCGTAACTGAAGGGTTCGCGGGCATTCTCCCCGATGGAGGTCATGTCATCGACGCAGGCGAGGACTGGGGCCACCCCGTCCGCAAGGGCCGCAGGAAAGTGCTGTTGTGGAGCAAGCAACCTTGGACTCCCCACATCAATGCCGTCGGTTCGGCAGACCTTCCAAGCGGCAGGTTCGTGGCCGGCATCACGGAAACACTGTCGGGGTCTCGCCTGACTGTTGTTGGGGTCTGCATTCCCTGGAGTGGTGCGCACGTGAGAGGCGGCCGCAAGGACCGCAGGTTGTGGCAGGATCACGAAGCTTGGCTAGCAGAGTTCGAGGAGCTGCGCAGTCGGCTTCCCGAATCACGAACCATCGTCTTGGGCGACTTCAATCAAAGGATCCCGCGGAAATACGCACCGCGCCGGGTTTACGAGGCTCTCAACGGTGCGTTCAACGGGTTCAACTTTGCAACCGAAGGAGAGTTGCCAGGGGGACGGACGTTGATCGATCACATCGCGCATACGCCGGACCTGACTAGAGGCAGTGTCGGGATCTGGGACAAGAAGGCTGACGACGGGACACGGCTGTCGGACCATTTCGGCGTATGGTGCGACTTCAGCACAGGCTAGCGGACTGGCTGGAGGAGTCTTCGGTTTCGAGCACGGACACGACCTATTTCGTGTCACGGCTGTCAGGAATAGGGCGGAACGGGCGCGCGTCCGGCCGCTCCCACCCCTTGCTCATGCGTCCGCTCGGGGGCCTTGCAAGCGGTGGAAGATGAGTGTCTCGTTCCCACTCGCCACTCGTACGTGCTCGACCTTCACGCCGAACACAGGCTCGATGAGGTCGTCGCGCACGACGTCACCGACCGCGCCAAACGCTTCCAGCCGCCCTTCGTTCATCAGGGCAACTTGATCGGCCCATCGCATGACGGCGTTGAGGTCATGGAGCGCGACCGCGACGGCCTTGCCCTCGCTTGCAAGCTCTTGGAGCAGCTCGAGAGTCTCGAGCGAGTGGTCGATGTCCAAGCTGGCCGTCGGCTCGTCGAGCAAGATAGCTCCAGCTTCTGTAGCCAGGCTGCGCGCAATCAGCACTCTTTGCCGCTCGCCTCCGGACAGCTCGTTTGCGAAGCGGTCTTCGAGATGCGCGACGTCCGCTCGCGACAGCGCAGCGTTGACAGCCTCAACGTCGGCATCGCCGAGCGAATCGAACCGGCCCACGTGCGGGTAACGCCCCATGGCGACCACGTCGCGGACCGTGAACGCGAAGTCCACGCGCGTGTCTTGCGGGACAAACGTGACTTGTCGCGCGATCGCCTGCCGAGGTAGCCGTGCCAGGCTCTGGCCATTCAGCTCTGCCAGTCCCTTCGTGGGCTCCCAAAGTCCGGCCAGCAGGCGAAGGACAGTTGATTTGCCGGACCCGTTCGGTCCGACCACCGCCGTCACACGCTCGGACTCGACAGACAGCGAGACGTCGCGGATCAGAGACCGACCATCGATCTCGATGCCGGCGTTGCGCAGAAAGAGGCTCAAAAGTATCCGATCTCCTTGCGCCGCTGCCGCAGCAGATACAGGAAAAACGGCGCCCCGAACGCCGCGGTGACGACGCCAAGGCGAATCTCGCTGGGAGGGTTGGCAGTACGCGCCAACAGGTCGCAGGCGATCACGAACGTAGCCCCTGCCAGAGCGCTCGCCGCCAGCAGCGTCCTGTGCGACGGGCCCAGAACCAGTCGCATTGCGTGGGGCACGACCAAGCCCACGAAGCCGACCACGCCGCTCACCGAGACCGCGGCGGCAGTCAGCAGCGCTGCCGCGAACAGCACGGCCCTCCTGACACGCTCTACGTCAGCTCCCAGCGAGGTGGCCGTCTCTTCGCCGAGCAGCATCAGGTCTAGGTCGCGCGAGTGCCAGAACGCGACCAGCAAGCCGAGAGCGACAAACGGAGCGCAGATCACCACATGGGTCCAAGTCCGGCTGTCAAGCCCGCCCATGATCCAGAACACGATCTCTCCCGCGACCTGCCAGTCAACGAAGCTGAGCGAGATCAGCAGGGACGAGCAAGCGGTAATCATGGCCCCCAGCGCTATGCCGGCCAGCAAGAGGGTGGCCACCGGCGCGCGGCCCGCGCGGCTGGCGATCATGTAGACGGCGAAGAGAGCTAAGAATGCGCCTACGAATGCCGCCAGCGGCAGCCACAGGGCCGAACTCGCCGTCCAGCCGGCAATAAACGCGACCACCGCCCCCAGAGCGGCCCCTTGACTCACTCCGATAATGCTGGATTCGGCCAGCGGATTCCGGAATATGCCCTGCAGCTGGGTTCCTGCAACCGCCAAAGCTGCGCCGACCAGACCGGCGACGATGATCCGGGGCGCGCGGATCAACCACACAATCGCTTGGTCGGCCTCGGACACGGAGCCAATTTCGATCCAGCCTGTCGGCAGGACCTTAGCCGCAAGGATGCGAACCACGGTCTCCCAGGCCACGCCCGTGCTGCCGATCGCCACCCCTGCCACCGCCGCGATAGCGAGCAGGGCCGACACGACCGGGAGCACAACCAATGCCGGCGACAGCCAAGTCTCACCGCCGCCCAAGGTCGCGGAGAGACGCCTTCTCAGATGGGATAGATTTGCTCTCACGGCCCACCCCCGTAGATTCCTGCTGCGATCGCTTCCATCAAGCCGACGGCGTGATGAGACATGGCAGTGAACACGCGACTTTCTACGACCAAAATCTGCCCGTTTTGCCCTGCCTTTGTGACAGCGATTCCGGGATCGGCGAGAAGCTGGTCGCGGGCTTGGCCGGAGGCTCCGTGCGCAGCCGCGGTCACGATCCAGTCAGGGTCCCACGCGGCGACTTGCTCGCCACTGATATCGGCGTACTGACCGATGCCTTGCTCCGCGGCGACGTTGATCGCCCCCAGCTCTGTGAGGATGTGGTCGAACAGCGAGCCCCGGCCCAGCGTGCTGCCGTAGGTCGAATAGGGCAGTACGCGCGGTGCTCTGGCTCCGGGCGGCCGCCGTCGCTTGGCCCGCTCGACTCTCTCGCGAAGCCGGCGGATCTCAAGCTCGGCGGCGGCCTCGTCACCCGTGATTGAACCGACCGCGGCGATGGCTTCGGAGACTTGATCGAAATCTGCAAAGGTCGTTCTGACGCGGAAGGTGGGAATGCTTGCGCGTTGCAGCACGTCCTCGAGATCTGCCTTGGCGCCGTGAGCCAGCAGCATCAGGTCTGGCGCGGCGCGAAGGACGGCCTCAAGGTCGGACGACGGCGTCAGTCCGATTTCTCTTGCCATCTCGTGCACGAAGCTGTACCCCGGGTCCATCGCGTAAGGGCTCACCGAGACGATGCGTTCGGGGTCCGTGATCGCGAACAAGATGTGGTCGAGGGTAAGCGCTTGGGAGCCGATCGCCTGCGGTGCCGCGTCGATCCAGATTTCCTGGCCGCTAGAATCGACTGCACGTCGGGGAAACCCCGCTCCAGTGTCTGTGGAAGGCAGGCCAGAGGTGGACAGCGGCGCCCCGGGAAGGCCGTCGTCGAAGCGCAGGGCTACGACGAACAGCGCCACGCAGGCGGCGACCCCCAAGGCAGCGGCGATCCGGAGTCGATGTCTCACGCTGAACTCGGATGGAGAGCGACGCCACGGCGCGCGTACAGGACGACGCGGGAGGCCTGAACAAAAGTGCGGCACTCGCGCGCCAACCTCATCTCCCCCATCTGCGCCACCACCTTCCGCTAGAAGTTGAACCGCATTCCGCCGATGACCCAGAGTCCTGGCGAGCCGAATCCGTGCTCGTAGTAGTCGTTGTTGAACACGTTCTCGGCCTTTCCGTACAGCTCTAGGGTTCTCGCTTCTGAGAGGGGCAAGTCGTATCGGACAACGACGTCCGCCTTGACCGGGCCCGAGAACACCAGCCGCCGCCCTTGAGCCCCGTACGGGGAAAGCACGTAGTTGCTCGATGCGAACAGGTCGAATGTCACGTTGACGCGCTTGCGCAGCCAATGGGTGGCTGTCACCGAAAGCGCTTGTGCCGAGATTCCGGGCACGCGGAAGTAGTCCGAGCCGATCGTTGGAGCGCGCGAGTCAGAGTTCGTGAAGGTGTAGGCGCCGCGGAGGCTGGTGCCCGAAGTCGGGGTTATCTGCGTGCTCATCTCGAAGCCTCGGGCGATGCCTCCTCCCGACGCCCGATACCCCCCGAATCGGCCGAAGAGGTCGTTTGCGGGGAAATTGGCGAAGTCGAAGATGATCGTCTCTTGCAAGTTGGTGTAGAACCAAGTTCCGCTCAGGCGCAGCTTTGAGCCGTACAGCCATTGGTCCAAACCGCCGTCGACGGCTACGGAGCGCTCCGGGGCCAGACGCGGGTCTCCCCAATAGTCGAACCCGCCCGAATAGGGCGAGAAGGACCCGCCGAAGCGCTCGTACGACGACGGGGCGCGGAAAGCGTTCCCCGCATGCACGCGAAGCTTGGTCTGCGACGACTCCATAAAGTACGCGGCTGCAACATCGCCGGTGTAGGCGTTGCCAGGCCTCGCTGCCGGGGTCGTTTCGTAAGGACTGGTCGCTCCGCCAAAGTTGGGCGAGCCGGGATCGAAGATCTGCAGTCGTCCCGACACGGTGGCTAGCAACCTG
Organism: Bryobacterales bacterium; assembly: GCA_022826925.1. GTDB lineage: Bacteria > Acidobacteriota > Terriglobia > Bryobacterales > UBA6623 > VXMF01. Next base: position 46,682 of record JAJDTX010000009.1, on the reverse strand, counting down.
CCATCCAAGATTCGCACTTGGTCTTGCCCGAACAGGGAATGGCTGAGCTGGTCGATCTCAACACGATTCGCAACGGGCTCTGGACTCTCGTCGGTATTGAAGTTGCTGTACGTCTCAGCTTCAAGCTCATAGCCCAGGCTCAACAGGTTGCGGGCGCCGACGCGCTGGTCCGTGCGAGCTTGCAGCAGATGCGTCTGGCCGTCGTAGCGGCTGTCGTTACTGAACGCCGGTTCCCACGGCCCAGGCCCGGCAGGCCCGTCTTGGTAGCGCCGCTTGGTCCCGACGTGCTGGTAGGCGATTCGGTAGGAGCTGCTCGGGCTTACTTGGTGCTGAAGCGTCACCGCGGTCGCAGCGAATGACGGCGAGAGCCGACTGTCGGGATCGATCTGGGAGGGCACGAATGTTGCGTTGCCAGGCGCATACGGCAGTCCTTGCTCAAGCAGGCTGAGTTGATCCACCGGGAGCGCACGAGCGGGCACCTCGCCGGCACCGGGGAAATTGGCCAGGACTCCAGCGGGGAATGCCGGGCTCTCGGCGACGGCGAGGAACGAGTCTGCGCCCCACACGCGGCCACTGAGCCATAGATCTTGGCTCAGCGCGTACTTGCCGAAACCCCGCACGGTGGTGTTGCGATACGGACTACGCCCGCGGTAGCCGCGAGTCAGGTTCAGATGGGACACGCCGCCGCTATAGATGAAGCGGTCGTTGGCGAGGCCGCCGCCGACCCGGGCAACTCCGCGGAGCATGCCGAGTCCGCCGCCTTCGGCCCGCAGTTCTCCATGCGTGCCGCCTCCGCCCTGGGCCGAGGTGATATTCATCACCCCGCCCATGGCATGGGAGCCGTACAACGAGGATCCGGAGCCCCGAACGAATTCGACCCGCTCGGTGCCCACAAGATTCATGTTCGCGTAGAACGCCGACGCGTCGCCTTGGATGCTGGCAGCATCGCGGAAGCGCAGACCGTCGATCAGCACGGACGTGTCATGGTTACGTAGGCCCCGCGTCTGCACAGTGGTGAGGCTGCCGGGACCCCGCAGCTGCCGCACGCGGACTCCTGGAATCACCCGGAGAGCCTCCCCGAGGGCGAACTCGTTCCGGTCGGCGATCTGGCCCGAGCTGACAGCGTCCAGCGCCTTCGCGACCTCGCGCCGAGTCAGCGGCGTGCTCGACGCGGTCACGACGACCTCGACCCGGCCACCGGAGATGACTAGCTGCAAGTCCTCCCGGGACTGGCCCCGGACCGTGATGTGTTTAGAACCCGCGAACGCCTCGTCTGCCGATTCGCCTTCGAACAGATAGTCTCCATCCGGGATGTCGACAAAGGCGTAGCTCCCATCGTCGTTGCTCTCCACGCGGTACAACTGACCGCTGCTGCGGTCGAACAAGCGTACGTGCGCGCCTATGAGAGCCTCGCCGCCGGGGTCTGAGATGGAGCCTTGCAGACTGGCCGCGTCAAGCGTGCCGATTGGAATCGTTGCGCTGAGCAAGACCAAGACCGCAATCGGGCGCAACAGCGCACGAGGAGTCCAATCTGGCGTTTCAATGCCACTATTGCGCCCAAGATCGGGTCGATGGCGGAATTCTTCCGTACGTTTGGCTCGTTCCGGCTGGCTGCCGGCGCGATACCGGACTAATTTGTTCATCAGGCTGCCTCCTGGTCCGTCTCCGCGGATGCCAACAAGGCACACCCTTCCGGGAGCCCGCAAGCGCGGGCCCTGCTCTAGGGCCGGGGTTCGAGAGAGGCTCGCTGGGAGGACTTGGCAGAGCCTGATGCAGGCAGACTAGGGCCTGACTCTAGCGGCAAGTATGTTTCCAGATCGCTCATCCGTACCTCGCGGAAGTGTGCGCTTCACACGCTCGGAGGAAGGTCTCCTGACTTGCGACTTCCAACGCAACAGATGCGCGCGCTGAACCGACCTTCCCAAGGCTGCCGCCTCAGTGGTGTCTCGGACCAGCTTGTCGCTCACAGTGGCGGGACCGTGCCGGAATTGCACCGGACTTCCCGATTAAGCCCAAACGGGCTCCTCCAAGCACTACGAACGGTAGCATGCCAGCCACCCGCCGGTCAACTTCTTCGGCGCCCGAGATTCGGACCGTGCCATGGCCCCCAAATATGTTGGTAAACGCGTCAGCGGCACACCGGCGAAGTTTGCTAGGCTCAGTATTCCGGGCAAAGGCCCGAGTAAGGAGATTGAACGATGCGCTTGTTTCGATTCCCGCTGATTGCGGCTGTACTGTTGGTGGCTGCCAGCGCAGCTCTCGCCCAGCGCCCCGCCTCGCCGCGCGGGGAGGCCGCTATCCAAGTTGGCGGCGAATACGAAGAACGTCGCTACGTCGGCGGCAAGTGGATCACCGTTGACTATGGGCGCCCTATTCTGCGTGGCCGGACCGGTATCTTCGGCGAAGGCAGTGATTATGGCAAGGGTGCGAATGCCGGCGCTCCGGTGTGGCGTGCGGGAGCCAACCAGTCGACCCGCTTTATGACAGAAGTGGACCTCAAGTTCGGCGACAAGACATTGCCCGCAGGGGAATACAGCATGTTCATCGACCTCAAGGAGGGAGATTGGACGCTGATCATGTCCACGCACTCGGCCAAGCAAGGTTTCCGCGAGCCGGGGGAGGGCCTGTGGGGTGCGTACAACTACACGCCCGACAAGGACGTTCTGCGCGTCAGCATGGACGTTGACAGCACGCCCGTGTCGTACGAGCAGCTCACCATTTCATTCGTCAACGTGACCGCCGAGGGCGGCAGCCTCGCCCTGATGTGGGAAAACACCGTGGGGATGGCCAGCTTCTCGTTGCCCTAGTGCGCTGGCGTTACCCTGCGCGGCGCTTTGGCCGTAGGTTCGTGGCTTCACGGTTCTCGGCGACTGGGGCCGTGATATAGTGCCGAGAATGGCGTATCGTCTGGCGCTGCTGCTGGCGCTGTCTCTGATTGCCTCAAGTGCGTCGGAACTGGTCTGGGACAGGTTCCGCGGGCCCAACGGAGGAGGCGTTTCCGCAGAGGTCGGCATACCCGAAGAATTCGGGCCGGAAGCGAATGTCGTGTGGAAGACGCCGCTGCCCGAGGGGCTGTCGTCCCCGGTCTTCGGTGCGGACAGCATTTTCCTGACCGGAATTGCGGATGACAAGCTGACCACGTTCTCGCTGGATCGCTCCACCGGCCGCATCAAGTGGCGCAGGGAGATCGTCCGCGAGCGTGCCGGCCAGCTGCGCTCTCCCAACAACGCGGCCTCTCCGAGCGTCGCGACGGACGGGCAGAGCCTGTTTGCGTTCTTCCAGGACTTCGGCTTGGTTGCCTACGGGCCGGACGGCAACGAACTCTGGCGCATCCCGCTCGGGCCGTTCAACAACCCGATGGGGATGGGTTCGTCCCCGGTCTATGTCGACGGCAAGGTGATCCAGGTCTGCGATTCCGAGACGGATTCGTTCATGTTGGCAGTCGACGCGGCCACTGGCGAAGTCGTTTGGCGCAAGGAGCGGCCGTACTCGTTGCGCGGTTTCTCGACGCCCGTCGTGTACCACCCGGACGAGGGCGGCGTGCAAGTGCTGGTGGCCGGATCGTACGAGCTCTCCGCCTACGACGTCGGCAGCGGCGAGAAGGTCTGGTGGGTGGAGGGCTTGACGTGGCAGCTCAAGCCGACTCCAGTACTGGATGACGAGGGGTATGCCTATGTGCTGGGCTGGGCCGGGAGCGCCGATTTGGGCCAGCAGGAAGAGGTCCCTCCCTTTGCAGAAGTCTTGCCCGGCTTGGATACGGACGGCGACGGCAGGCTGTCGGCCGCCGAGCTGTCGGAGCGCTTCGGCAAGGGTGTGCGCAACGGTCTCGGAAACTACGACTTGGACGGTTCCGGCTACATGGAGCTGCGCGACTGGGAGCATCACCGGCGGAAGCGGCGCGCCGTCAACGCAGTGCGCAAGATCAGGCTCGGAGGCAGGGGCGACATGACCGAGGGCGCCGTGCAGTGGCTCCATTACAAGAGCCTCCCCAATGTCCCGTCGCCGCTGCTCTACGATGGCGTCATCTACCTCACCAAGGACGGCGGCATCATGACGGCGCTCAGCGCCGAGGACGGCAGCGTCCTGAAGCAAGCGCGGCTGCGCGAAGCCATGGGACGCTACTTCGCTTCTCCGGTGGCCGCGGACGGCAAGGTTTTCACCGCGGACGAGACGGGCCAGATTTCGGTGGTCAGGCCGGGGCCTGAGTGGGAGGTCATTCGCACCAACGCGATGGGCGAAGAGGTCTACGCGACTCCCGTGATCATGGACGGCAGGTTGTTCATCCGCACCAGCAAGGCGCTGTACTGCTTCGCCGAGTGAAGCTGGCCGGTACCGGCACGCCGGCTGCTGTGAGTGTTCCCGAGTGCGCCATCCTACTTGACATCTCAACTCGGCGACAGAGCGGTCGCTTGACGTGCCGCCAAAATTCAAGAGCGGATCGCGAGAGGTCCGCGTGCAATCAGTGACGCTAGGGAAGCCGGGTGCGCTCAATGACCGTAGTGTTTACGCTGTTACCGGCACTTGTCGGACAAAGCATCGCTGAAGAGCCTCCACGGGATAGTGATTCCGTAAGTTGTTTGATGTGCCCGGGATGTTGTCGAGCTTCGAAGCGGAAAGTGTCATACCACATCGGACGACTGAGACCCGTGTGGGGTGCCACGGTACACAGTGACTCTGGCGGAAACCGCTGTGTGCCGCCTGATCGCGCCGTGTTGCGACCCGATATTCGGAGATTCGCTCTCACTACCGCGTACACCATTTTCGCTCGGGCTTCAGCGCCCAGCCGGTAACGCGTGGCTTTGGCCTGTAGATCTATTCGCGTTTCTGTCGTTCGGCCGAAGACGATCCTTCGAGAGGCCACTCGGATCTGGCGTGCCAGTCATCCCGCACCCGGAGTCCCGCTAGCTGGCGTAGCGGCGAGATCGTGACATTGCCGTGCCGGCACTCGGAGGTGGAATAGAATCTCGCTGCTCTGTTCCGGACGCTCTCCCGTGGGCGTCCTTCAAGGAGGTGGCTTCGCGGTGTAGCCAGAGGCGATTTAGGCTCTCGTTTCGGGGCGATTTCTCGAGTCCGGGCCCTAGAAGGATGAGACTCGTCAGGCACTCCATGGGGGGACGGATGCATCTGGACCCGACATTCGCAGGCCGCACATCCCACTCAGCTAAGCTAGTTTCCTTCTGACTCCCCAACCCCCGTTGAGCGTGAGCTTCGCGTTGCTTTCCGATGCAAAGGGAAATCCGACACTACTGCGATTCACTCAGGACGTACATCACGTCTACGTACCATATTTCCAATCCGGCCTTGGTGGCTATGAGGGCCGAGCTATTGGAACGAGTTGGGGCGATCGCGCAGGAGCCATATGTCGAGAGCACGCCTCGGTACACAGCCTCACGGAGCTTTGGCGGGCTCGCACTGCCATCTGGCGTCGCGGGCCTCTTATCTGAGCTCGGCCAGCACGAACTTCTCTTTGATCCGCCATACGACCATCAGGCGGAAGCCCTCGAATGTGCACTGGCGAACCCATTTCGCGATCTCGTGGTCACAACCGGAACAGGCTCCGGCAAGACGGAGACATTCTTGCTGCCGATCCTCGGCCGCCTTGCGGACGAGGCGATTTCCGGCGACAGCTTCAGGACTCGCGCTGTGCGTGCCTTGCTCCTCTACCCAATGAATGCCCTGGTCAATGACCAATTGGGGCGCCTGCGACTCCTCTTCGGGCACGATTTGGTAGCTAAGTGGTTCGGCGAGCATACCGGGCGAACCATGAAGTTCGCGCGGTACACGGGGCGAACCATGTATCCCGGGCGCAGAAAAGAGGATACGAACAAGCATCGTGTCCGCTTGGAAGGGTTGAAGTTCTACCTAGACCTCGAGCACGAGGCGAAGAGTGAAGACGAAGCCAGAGCCCTGATCGCAAGACTTAGGAATCGTGGTAAGTGGCCGGCAAAGCCGGCAAGCATGCCCGGTCGAGAGGATGGCATTTCCTCGTGGTACGGCCACGGGAAGTGGAAGGATGGCGATCAATGGGTGCGCACGGTCGAGCGGCCAGAAGACCCGGAGCTATTCCTCCGCCAGGAGGTGCACGAAGGCGTCCCCGACCTCTTAGTGACCAATTACTCAATGCTCGAGTACATGCTGCTACGGCCGGTAGAGCGGGATATCTTCCGAGAAACGGCGGACTACTATGCGGCTAACCCGAGCCAACGGCTGATCCTCGTTTTGGACGAAGCCCATCTATACCGGGGAGCGCAAGGAACAGAAGTGGCGATGTTGATCCGGCGGCTACGGAACAGGCTAGGGCTACCGCTCGATCAATTACAGGTAGTTTGTACGAGTGCTTCGTTCTCCGACCCGGGCGTCGCATGCGACTTCGCCGCCGACCTCACAGGCAAGCCCGTGGCAAGCTTCCAGGCGGTGACGGGCACTAAACGGGCTGTAGTTGCTTCGGGTCCCGGAGAGAGAGCCGTCGCTGATGCACTTGTAGCCGTCGACTCTAAAGGTCTGCGATTTGCCGGGCTCGAGGCTCGCGCCTCGGCGGTGAAGCCGGTGCTTTCGCTAGCGATGCCTAAGGAGGACGCTCCATTGCGGGTGGAGGGGCAGGTCGGAACAGATGCGGATCTGCGTTGCCTCACATCCACACTCGAAGTGTTCAATCTCGACTTTCGCTTAGACACGGAACCAGTTGAACTGCCAAGCGAAATTGTCGCGGTCCTCGGTGGAACGTGCTCGGCCCCACTGAAGGTCAAGGTGGGGTCGGAGATAGAGCTTCGCCTTTCGCCCCAATCTTCGGTGACTCTCGAGGAAGGACACGATCCGGTGGCAAGGCTGCTCCACAGCAGCCTGAGCCGACTACCCGTCGTGGGCCGCTTGCGCAATCTGACAAGCGGCGCTCAAGCGAACGGCGACACAGAAGGGCACGGGACAGCCAGTGGGCCGGCCTTGTCGCTGACTGAACTAGGTGCTCGCCTCTTCCCTGCCATCGAGCCGCATCTTTCCGAGGCAGCGACGGACGCGCTATTGGAATTGGCTTCGATGGCTCGAAGAGGCGAGGGCCCGCCGCTGCTGGCCGCGCGAGTGCATATCTTCTTTCGCGGACTGCCCGGTCTCTGGGCATGTGCCGATCCCAATTGCAGTGCTGTTCCAAGCTCCCTTCGTGAGCGATGGGACGGCGAACTACCGCCGACCGGGACCCTCTATTCGCAACCAAGGCGAAATTGTGAGTGCGGCGCCCGGGTCTTCGAAATCCACACCTGCCGAAGCTGTGGAGCGGCGTTCTTCAAGGCCTATGCGTTTGATCCGGTGGAGCCAGACTACCTTTGGTCAGAGGACATTGGCGCGGTCGATGGCGAGGACGGCGTGGTCAAGCCCTTGTTGCTAATGGTTGAAGAGCCGCCTTCTGGATCCGGTGCCCGTTTTCGATTCCTGGACCCAATGACAGGCCGACTCGATTCGGGAAGCACTGGCGCTCGCGAGGTGTGGCTTTCCGAGCCGGGGAGCGAGAACACGCCGCAGGGGATGTTCGCGAATTGTCCGCGTTGCAGGGCTAGTGGACTAGAGACCATTACGGACCATGTCACAAAGGGCGACGAGCCATTCCAAGAAATCATATCGGCCCAATTGCTCGAACAGCCGCCACGCCCGGACGTAGATACACCACTCAGAGGTCGAAAGTCACTTGTGTTTTCGGACGGTCGGCAGGCCGCCTCCCGACTCGCCGGGCGCCTGCAGCAGTATTCAATGCGCGACGCAGTACGGCCGCTCTTGCTGAACGGATTCGCCGAACTGGAGCGGCGATTTGACATTGGAATCTCGCTTGAACACGTGTATGCAGCCCTGTTGGCAGGTTGCGTCCGGCACGGAGTCAATCTCCGTCCCGTCCAAGCTCCCGACTTCGACTCGGATCTTCAATCAGCGCGTCACCTCTTGGCGGACGACTCACCGACCACTCCGCTAGAGTTCATCGAGAGATCTGCTGAACTCAACCATCAGCGGACAAACCGGGCACTGATGCAAGCTGTATACCCTGTGCTCGCCGACGCGCACACCGGATTGAGTGCGCTAGGGCTTGCCGCTTTTGAGCCGCACCTCACTCCTGCCGATGAAAGCAGGTTCGCTCAGTTGCCCGCACCCCCAGTACCCGGACATCTGGGCGAGCGAGAGCGTAGGATGGCGCTATTGGAACTGTGGGTCGCAGACGCTGTCCGAAGACGCGCCCTCTACTTGCCCACAACTCCAAGCGAGTGGCTAGATTCGGACGTGGGTGCGGCGGTTCGCCGAGTGAAGGTAACCTTTCCCCAGATCGTAAAGGACGTGGTTGGCACTAGGTGGTTCAACGCGAACCTCAGGGCCCGGTCTGGAACCCAGCCCCCTTGGGTGGAGTTCATTAGCCGCACATTCGGAGTCTACCCGACCGCGAACGGCTTTTTCTTGCGCCCCTCGAGAGTGCGTATCGTTCAGGAGCATATCTCATGGAGACGATGTGGTACCTGCACGGCGGCTCAGCCCGAGAACCCGCTTGCCGGCACGGGCTGTGCGGTACGGGTTGGCAACAGATGGTGCTCAGGAACGACCCAACCGCTCGATCCCGCACAGGACCCGGTGTTCGATTCCCGAAAGGGACATTACCGTCGACAATTTGAGCGCCTGAGGAGCGAGCCGGACTACTCGCCCCATCCCTACGTTGCTGCAGAACATTCAGCGGCGCTGAATGACAGCAGTGGCCGCACAGACGTAGCACGGGCCGAGTGGCACGAACTGCGATTTCAGGATCTGGATGTCAAGGGACCGGAGGGTCGGTGCGAGGGTCCCATTGATGTGCTCTCGTGCACAACCACAATGGAGGTCGGCATAGATATCGGCTCGCTAACCGCGGTCGCCCTCCGCAACGTCCCCCCGGGCCGCGCAAACTACCAGCAGAGGGCCGGTCGTGCCGGACGGCGGGGATCGGCGCTCTCGACGGTAATCACGTATTGTGGCGCAGATAGCCATGACCAACAGTTCTATTCGGATCCTGCGGGAATGATCAGCGGGCCGGTCCCGGACCCCTCGCTGAACCTCGACAACCTCGAAATCGTGCGCCGACACTGCTTCGCTCTACTGATGAGCCTCTTTCAGCAGCACGCGGTACCAGATCTAGGAGAAGGCACGGAAGTGAGTGCAAACGTATTCGAGAGCCTCGGGACTTTGCGTGACTTTCGCAAGGGTGGCGAAAACGGTTTTTCGTACCTAGGCCTCGTGTCCTGGCTGTCAACGAACCGGATCCAGTTGCTGGAATCGCTGGCAGGGATCACGCCCAAGGTCGTCTTGGACGAGGTTCCCGGATTCGTCGGCGAAATTCCGCAGGAACTTTTGGAGGCGCTGCGGCGCGTCGGAGCAGGGCCCCCTTCGGCGGATGAGGCAACGAAGACGAAGACCTTGGCGGCAGACGCAATTGATGGGGACTCGGGACAGAATGTAGCATTCGCCCCCTTGGACTGGGGGGATGCATTCGATTTTGAGCCCGATCGCGACGAAGACTCGGTGGTACGTCCGGAAGAAGCTCCCGATCACAGTCTTGATCCAGAGAAACTGCTCGACCGCCTCTTCGATCGTGGTGTGTTGCCACGATACGCGTTCCCCACTGACGTCGTGACATTCCACGTCTTCGACAAGGTGCAGAGTAGCGAGCGCAAGGCGGTCTTGCGGTACACGCCCCAACTGGGCCTCAACCAAGCACTTTCCAGCTATGCACCGGGACGCGAGATATGGGTCAACGGAGAACGCCATTACTCATTCGCCCTGTGGACCCCGTTCAAGCGGAAGGATTGCTGGAGGGCGTGGCATGCGCGAAAGATCTATTTCGAGTGTGACCGCTGTGGCTACGGCCTCGTCAAGGATCGGGGCGAAGAATACTACGTGGGCCAAGCTCTGGATTGCCCAGCGTGCTCCACGCCTGGCTCTCTCGGCGTAGGCGTGGAGTGGATTCGTCCTCCCGGATTCGCTCACCCCGTCGACATGGAAGCTGAACTGCCATTGGCGGATAGCCCGACTCCTACACGGTCGACTCGCGCCAAACTGAGTGCTCCATTCACGGACCAAGTCGCGACCCAGTCGCACGAGATCGCGGGCACCGGTGCCGGATATGAAGTTTGGACAGCAAAGCAGAGGCTCGTGCTGACAAATACCGGGTCGCGCGATCCCATGCGGCCCGGCTTTCTCCATTGCCCACTGTGCGGGAGGACCGAACCCAACGGATGGGGGGCGGGCGACCTGCGAAATAAGGGTGGACATCGCAAGCCATACCCGGACTGTTTCCAGCAGGGGCCACACTGCAACGGCCGTGCGACTGAGGTCGTGTTTGGCAACGAGTTCGAAACGGACATTGCCCTATTCCGCTTTCGGCTAGCTGGCGGGACCGTGCTGGAACCAGGCTCCGTAGTTTCGAGGATCGTGCTCACAACTGTCGCGGAGGCCCTCGCAATGACGGCCGTGCAACTCCAGGAGATCGAGGAATCTGACATTGGTGCCGAGTATCGTGTCGCGATGACGATGGGCGGCCGGATCGGCAAGGAGGTTGAGGTATATCTATACGACCTCGCCCCAGGTGGAGCGGGCTTCGTCCGCGCCGCCGCTAAGGACGCTGGCACGCTGCTCAGGAAGGCGCTCGACAGGCTGGAATCGTGCAGTTGCACGCACTCGTGCTACGAATGCTTGCGGAGCTACAAGAACAGGTGGGACCATCCCTATCTCCACCGCACGCTTGGTGCGGCGTTCCTCCGCCACGTCCTTTACGGAGATCTTCCGACAGTTTCGGAAAACGATGAGCGGCGGCTCCTTCGTGCGCTGGCCGTGGATCTCGCGGAGTCCGGGCACGATGTCGAAGAACTCGTTGGAGGACTCCGGCTGACCAGCCAGAACCGGCGGGTCGTCCTCGGCCACCCCCTCGTTCCGGGGCGGGCCGGCTCGGAGGCTGGGAGGGCGTTGTCATCGGTTGGAGACGTGGCCGTTGGAGAGGTGGCGGTTGGAGATGCGCTTGTCATCGACCAAGCACTTCCCCTCGCGGTCCAAGAAGCTACGAGTGGCCCCACTGTGTCGCAGGCGACTTCACTCCTGCCTTCCTTTCTGCAAGAGCATCACGGTGGACACCCCGTCTATGCTGCGTCAGAACTCGGGATCGGAGAACAGCCCACGCCGATTGCAACCGTAGGCCTCGAAGATGCACCGAGCGACGCCTTCGTCGTGCAACTCACTCGACCCACGCTGGACCGGCTCTCTGGGGAGCTTTTTGCCAGCGGCACGTGGGTCGTGTTCGTCCCTGTGGCCGCGGATGCCTTCTCGGACGGCCCCCAAGATCCAGTTCCCCGGCTCCTCGTGTGTAACGTCGGCGCATTTAATGCTACGGGAGAGCGCTGGACCCTCGGCTTGCCTAGATTGAGAGGTGACAAGGTTCGCATCCTGTATCGTTCTCATAGGGCGCCGGCCGCCGAGTGGCCGCGAAGATCGGAGGTCCGAGTCTTCGGGCGTGCCTACGGAGTTTTTATCAACGGCGAGTTCAAGCGGGTTGGGTGAATCCGATGGCGCGCATGATCCCGAACGTAAACCCCTCCCAACTCGAGCATGGCGCGGAGGTGCCCGTCTACGTTGCTCTCCGCGACCAACTCTCCGATGAGTTCGCGGTCCTTCATTCCTACCCCTGGCTGCGTCCATGGCGAGCCGAGGGGGCCTTAGCAGAAGGCGAGACCGATTTCGTCGTTCTGCATCGTCGGCTTGGACTCCTCGTGCTCGAGGTAAAAGGTGGGCGAGGCATTCGCCACGATGGCAGGATGTGGTACCGGAATTCCGCCCATGGCCCGAGGGAATTTCAAGACCCATTCGACCAAGCACGCCGCAACATGCATGCGCTCTTGGATATTGTCGAGGAGCGGTCGGGTGGTCAACTGACTAGGCATCACTTCGCATACGGGTACGCTGTCGTCTTCCCGCACGTGGACTATGAAGGCACCCCTCCACCCAACGCTGATCGGGCGATCATCATTTCTCGACGTCACATGGCGTCCATGGATCAGGCAGTATTGCTCGCGCTGAAGGCTTGGGGCGGTCATTCACGAGATTTGGGGAGAGAGAAATACGACACGCTGCTCAACGACTGCCTAAAGCCTAAGTTCCGGATGATCCGCAGGATCGGTCCCGACATTACAACCGCATCCGACAAACTGCTGGAACTTACCGAGCACCAGGCTCAGGTGTTTGAAGGCCTCTACGCCCAGGACAGAGTTCTGGTCGAAGGCGTCGCCGGGTCTGGAAAGACTTTTATAGCCCTGGCACGGGCACTTGCATTCGCTCGCGCTGGCAGGCGGGTCCTGTTTGTCTGCTATAACAGCGCCCTCGCCAGTTGGCTCCGACGTCAGGTCTTGGACGACTCAAGGACTGGCCCCTATCGATCGAATCTAAGTATCGAGAACTTTCATGCTCTGGCTAAGGGCCTAGTCGAAAAGGCCGGAATACGCTTCGGTCCCGCGGGCGGCGGGCTGCGAGGATCCCACTTCTGGGACGAAGAGGTTCCAGCCTTGCTTGAGCAGGCTGTCTTGGAACACGACATACGAGGTGTCGATGTGAGATACGACGTTCTGGTCGTCGACGAGGCTCAGGATTTCTCGCTGGGCTGGTGGTACGCGCTGACCGAGTCGCTGCTGCGGACCGAGGATGGGCCTGTCTACGCTTTCATGGATCCGAACCAATCTCTCAGAGGGGTGGTGCAATCCCCGCCTATCGCATTCGAAACGACGTTTCGGTTGAACATGAATTGCAGGAACACTCGGAAGATTGCTACAGCAAGCGCGTCGGTATTAGAACTGCAGTCCCGGACCTTTGCTCGCGCTCCTGTGGGAGCATCCCTGAAAGTGCTCCGTGCCCGATCGCGAGCGCAACAGTTGGAACTCGTTCTTCGAGAACTGGAGCGACTTCTCCGAACCGAGGAACTTCAGGCTCGCCAAGTGGTCCTTATCGGGCCAAGCGCAAGAGCCAAGGGCAGCGTCGCGGGCGTAAACGAAGTAAGCGGTGTGCCGTTGACAGCGGATTCTGACGCGTGGCGCGAAGGGAGGGGCGTTCTTGTCACGACATCAAGATCGTTTAAGGGGCTCGAGGCGGACGTGGTGCTGCTTTACGACTTGGGAGGCTTTGGGAGCCTGTTCCAGAAGGAGGATCTATACGTAGCCTGTACTCGCGCAAAATTCCTCCTCATTGCGATCGCCCACGGGAAGGAGTGTAGTGCAGTCCTCGAGGCAGCCTCGCGCGCTTCGGAGGATGAGACATGAACCTAGAGTCGATCCGGCGAGATGCCCTTGCGCGCGAGACTGGCCTGATTTCGGATGACGGGGAAGTTTCAGAGCGTGGTCTAGCCGACCTGCTTCGGTTGCCGCTCTCACGCTGGGGATTAGCTCCACGGTCGGCGGTGTTGCGCCACGCAAGACTCCAGTTGGAGGCGGCGGGGCTTCGAGATCAAGCCTCCAGTCTCTTGCCCAAGGTGCTGGAACGCCTCGTGAAGCTGAGAGAATGCGAGGATGTCTCGATCGGCCACGAGCGTTATATCGCGCCCGCTCCTTCGAGTTGGATCCGAACCGGAGATGGGTCTGCGACGCTGCTCAGCGTGGGGCCAGTTCCAGCAGGCATCGTAGAACGAGGTCTTGGCGGAAAGGGACAAGACATCGTCCGGCGCATCCGTCTACGAAGCGACGATGAACTGGCTGTGCTGCGCATGGCCAACGTGCGCGAGACAACGATGGACGAATGGCTCAAGCCACACGGCTACTTGCTGCACGGGATCAGGAGGGCTCAGCGTCTGATGTGTAGCGACGAGTTGAGCATTTCCCGGTTCTGGGAGTTGGTTGTCTCAGCGACAAGGGAGCACGGCATCCCGTTAGGAGGCGATGCGGAGGTCCGTTCGGTGGTGGGGAAGCCGGGGGACTACTTCGGCCGATACGACACGGAACGCTGCGAGGGTCGCTGGTCTGAAGTCGCTCCGGACGGTGTCTGGTGTGCCTACCGGCGCGGGTACGGTCAGGGTCACTGGCATCCGATCACCCTTGAGGTTGACGGCGGTCAGAGACGGGCGATGGATCTCCATGATCACGATGAATGGCGCTGGGCTCTGCTTGCGCGCGGTCGTTGCATGGGGGCAGAGGAACGAGTTGAGCAAGGCGATCATCGGGTGCAGTTGAGTTTTCGAGCGCCGGACCAACTTATCACAGCGATGGACATCCTAGGACCGCGTCGCAGCGGATGGTCGTGGGAAGTGAGTTGTGCGGCGCCAGATCCTTGGGCATCATTCACGTAGTACCGCCGGTCAACGCATCCAATTAACCTGCAGCGTCGCCGTCAGTCGTTCCTCGGGTACTACTTTCTGGACCGCTGATCGGCATTCCGACAGCCAGGTCTGCCGCTGCTCCCAGAGGGCTCGGATCATGTCCGCCCGGTCTGTCGCAACGTCAAGAGCGTTCTTGGCCCGAGTGATCTGTCCTAGATCGCCTTGATCTTGAACTAGGCTGAGAGCGGATTTCGCCTTTGCCATCTCGATACGGGCTAGTTCAACAGCATCTTTGGATTCTTCTCGGACGACAGATAGCCTGATTTGCAGAGCCGCTTCGAGATCTGGAAAGCGAGGGCTCCAACAGGTGCTCGCTGCGTTTCGGTCCACAGAGCGGAGTAGTTTCAGCGCCCCATCCAGAGCGCGACTCACTTGCTTGGGCGGATTCCATGTTCCTGAATAAGGGATCCCGTTGTCGGAAAAAAGTAACGGATTAAGTAACGCTGCCACCTCGTCCAGGCTTGCAGCAATCCAGTGCCCTCCGCAGAGTTTCAATCCCCGAACAATGAGTTGTCCTGTCAGGTGCGCTCTTAGCCAACGGACGTCCGCTTCGATAGCGCAAATTACTGCCTTCGACAAAGGGGGCATGAGGTCCTGCAGGCGCTCCCGCGGGGTTCGAGTTGCGGCCGCTTCGATCACCCGCAACGTGCGCTCAACCACGGCTCCGTCCTGCAGCCAAGACGCCGGCTCAAGTACCGCCAGACGAAGCACATAGAGGCTCGCGGTGTCGGAGTCCGAGATCGCTCGGCGTGCCGGCAGAGCAACGTAGAGCGAGAATGCTTCCGCCGCCTCAGGTAGCCAGCCTTCGACAATCTCGTCATGAAGCACGTTTCCAAAGTTCAGAAAATGTAGAGGGCGGAAAGCCTCATCCCCATCGTCGAGCGTCAGCGTGACGTTCCGCCGCGGCGGCGCATCGATGTCCCCCCGACGAGTAACGAAAGCATGAGCGTGTCGAGGACTTCTCTCGATCCAAGGATCGGCACCAGCACTAAACACTACTTTGGAGCGAACCCCCTTTCTGCCGTCCGTACCGCGCTCGCCGAAACGGTACCAAAGGGACAGGAACCGCCCACCGTTGGGATCATCGTTCCACCTGAAGGAGTACTCGCCCGCCCAGCCGAGGAGCCTCAGCATTCCCTCCACTCCGCGGTCCCATGAGCGCGGGCCGCTCTTCGCGTGCTCGGACCGCCTGAGCACAAGGGGTGCGGGTGGGAGCGCGTCGATGTGATTTCGTAGGGCAGAGGCCCATTCGACGGTCCAAGGGAGGTGCGCGCGGAGTTCGGACTCGAGTTCCTTCACTTCGTCTTGGGCCGCCATAGCCTCGGTCGCGTGCTCAATGCTCCGCCAGTTTGCTGCTTCGGGCCTAAGCGCCGCTGATTCAATGGCCTTAGCGACGTCTTCGAGGTGGTCCCCGTCGAGGTTTACGCTGCGTTCAAACGCCTGAAAGCTCTGGAGTACGGTCACTACCTTCTCGTCCACTAATCCCCTTTGCGCAATCGTGTAGATATCGACTGTTCTTGCTTCACCATCCTCGGCAAAAGCTGCGGCGTTACCGATCCTGTCCAGACGCCCAATCCACTGCTCGACTTCTTCTGGCTTCCACGGAACGCTATAGAGCACTAGCACACGTGCGCACTGGAGGTTGAGTCCTACCTGTGCAGCTTCTGGCGCGAGCAACACTTGTGCATCCCCACGCTGAAACTTCTCTAAGTTCTCATTGGTTTCGTTGCCGTACCCGCCTAGATCCTCAACGGCCTTGGTCATCATGCCCTGCCGGATCCTAGCTGCGACAAGGGGGACGGTCCGCCCGATAGCGCCGATCAAGGGTAGTCGGGCGTTGACGATGTCGAACAAGTAGTCGACCGTCAGGTTGTCTTGGGCAGCGACGAGCACGCGCTCAGAAGGATCTCTCGTCCAAATCTCGGCAAGTAGGTCGATCAAGGCGTCCGCACGCGAATCACCATTCCTTTGGTGCACGAGTGGCTTCGCACGCTCAAGTAATCCTCGCCGGTCATGACCCTTCCGCCGAAGGAAGTCAACGCGCTGCTCCAGTGACGGTGGGCTGAGGATAACCCGTTTGGCTAGTAGCACTGGTTCGACTTCGAGGCTCAGTTCTCCGAGGTGGCCAAAATACTCCCACATCAGTTCCTGTCGCTCTTCCTCGGCACCGAGTGGGTCGACCACGACCGGTATGTGCTTCCGACTTGGCAGCACCCCCCAATAGTCCGCCCTTCTGGTCCGAATAACCCGACGATACGCACAGTGCGCCAGCGCGACCTGAGGCAGTTCCTCGAGAGCGCAAGACGAGGCCGTGCTCTTGTCCCGTTCAAGAAGTCGCTCGACAATGTCGAGACCCGCTCCTTTGGTAGCCTCGGCGATCAATTTGCGCTCCGGTTCAAGCATCGCGAAGAGTTGCGAGTGCTTCTTCGGTTTCTGGAAGGCTGGGGTCGCGGTCAGCAGTAACAGATGGTCGAATCTCGCCGCCACCCGGAGGATGCGGTTCACAGTAGATTCATTCAACTCGTGGAGTTCGTCGACGACCAGCACGTCGTAGCGATCAGGCTCAATGTCGGCGAGAGTCCACATGGGCGACGGCAGTCTCAGTTGACTCTCCCATGCCAACCGAATGTACTGAGGGCCTTCACCGCCTTCCTCGTCCCCGATTGGCGCAGAGTGGGCCCGGGTGAAGATTTCGTCCCGCCACTGAGGGACGAGCCGATCAGGAACTATCACGAGAGCACGAATGTCCCTCCTTTGGTGCCGGAGTGCATTCAGGATCATCAGGGCTTGTACAGTCTTTCCCAAGCCCACTTCATCGGCTAGCAGGTGGCGCACCCGGATATCGGTGAGCACACGAAAGGCGTTTGCCACTTGATGCGTGTAAATGGATGCCCCGATTCCGACCGCAGGTGCGAGGGGCGTCCGCAAGCCCTCGAAGTCCCGTCTCAGGGCTTGGACCTTTAGGCAGAGATCGGCGTAGACGCTGGTCATTCCTCTGCTCCCACAGGGCGAGAGCTACGGGCTCGGAGTGCGAGGTAGCGAGCCGCACGCGCCAGCGCGCGCTCAGCAACGATTGTGTCGAGCGCCGTGCGCCAGTCCATCAGAACAGCACTCTCCGGCGCAATCCAAAGCGCTAGGATCGCCCTCATGGTTTCCTCGGTCGGCAAATCGCCCACCATGGCTCTCTGCGACTTCGTCGCCCAAAGATGCAGTTCCTCTGCAATCTCCCGAATCGGTATGAGAGTTGGATCCATAGACATCAGCCAACGTGCGGTGTCCGTCGGTAGCAATAGTTCCCCGAGTTCCCTCAACTCGGATCCTGCGAGAGCGCTCTCCAAGACAGGGTCCCATTGGTCAGGAGCGGCCCCGGGGTCGGCGGAATCGAGCGATTCGGCGATGTGGATTTTGCCGACCCTCCGATACTGTTCTGCCAGTTGCCCGTAAGCTCTCGCACACGCCGCGTCGAGTTCCGCATATTCTTCTCCACCGAGAAGCGAGTCTTTCGAGTCGTTGCCTCGAACTGCGAGCGGGCCGATTCGAACCCAAAGATCGGCATGGTCGCGACGAATTTCGGCAACAGCCAGTCGGACAATCTCTCGGTTATCTTGCTCCGTGGTCTGGACCAGTTCGTCGAGGCCTCGGCCGTACCTCAGGCACTGCTCCACCAATAGCTTCCAGGGGTCTGCAGACGGCAGGCGAAGTTCCTCTTCTCGTCGTGCCCAAACTTCTCCGCACGTGAGTTCGGCAATCCAGAGGTCTAACCGTCTTGCTGCCTGCTGCCTGCGGAGTTCGGCCGTGAAGGTGTCGCTCTCTGCAACAGCCCAGCGGAGCCAAGCCTCCATCAGTTGCTGTAGGCCCAACGCTCCGGACGTGCTCGACCGAGATCTACGGAGTCTCGGCCTTTCCATCGGAGGAGCTAAGAGCGTTCCCTTGGCAGGAGAAGTGCAAAAAGTCGAGAATCTGACGCTCGGTCCAAAGATCGATTCGTCGGGATTCAGGGGCGCGAGCAAGACTGCATCTGTTGCGTCAGCAGTGAATTCCGCCACTGGCTCCTCGGCCGGCCGGGCGATGCTTACCTTGCCGTGCTCCACCTGCCCAAGTTCGCTATCGAGAAAGGGTCCTTCTGGGCCACGGATCCACCAGATCGGCCGTAGGCTCCTCTCGAGGGTCCACGAGTCCTCGGCGAGAGCGCCTGCACGGGCATGGAGCACGACGGGATGCTGATCCTGAAGAATACGTTCGCGCGTCGCTTGGTTGAGAAGCACATGCCATAGTTCTTGGTTGGCGTCCAGTACCTGCGGTAGCGCATCGAGGGGAATGGAAGTTCCCGTTCGCCAACTCCCGGCTTCCAACTCCACAGTGAGTGTCAGCCCCTCCAAGGGCGCCACCCCATCGACTCGAAGGGCGACGCTTCCACCAAGAAGCGCTTGGATGGTTCTCTCGTCAGCACTAAGTTCGATCCAACACGCCCGGCGGAACGCGTGGTCAGACACCCGAACGCCTTCGAAAGCTTCCCTCCTCGACATGTCTTGGCTGGCTATCTCGAGGACCTGCTTGCCTTCCGGCACGCGGACCCGGACCAGATTTCCGTCCACCGGGATACTCTCGGACCCGAGATCGACCCGTGCACCCGGCGAATGTTCGCGCTTCGGGACAACGATTCGCTCGTCGCCCACCAAGAAGCGTGGTACGCCCGCACCCTCCTCGAGCGCTGGCGATCCGGCGATCAATACAGACAGTCCTTGGCGAATCCTGTATCCCAAGCGATCGAGTTCATCCGCCGCACGCGTGTGCGAGGGGTCCAACGCGTAGCAGGCCAATGGCCCAACCTTGCCAAGTTCCGACAAACTAGCGAATCGATTCGCCGGATCGTATTCAGCAAGGAGCCAGTACGTGCGAAATGTCGAGATCTCGTTGCCCCGGACAAGTCGCGCTTGGTCACCCGTGTCGTTCGCGGCGAATAGCAGGGGCGGCTGGAAGTGCAATTGGAATGACTCGAGAATCTCGATCAATGCGCGGTCGATCCCGAGTTGGTCGAGGTCTTGGAGGAGGGGCGTGCCAACTTCCGGTAGCGTGTGGAAGTTCACTGGGAAGGGTAGGCCTGAGAACAGCCAGTCGCAGGGCACTGGAGAAGTTACGCCCCAGAGCCTTGGCCTGAAGAGACGGCGACGCAGGGTCCGTCGAAGTCGGTCCGCCTCGGGACCCTGAATAGTCGGAAACCTTACTTCGAGGGCCAGTTGGCCTTGTTCTCGGAAGCGTAGCTGGAGATGGCCTGCCCGCACCTCTTGTGGCGCTGGTCCGGTCGGTTGCGTAGATGTCTTTCGAAGGCGTCGCTGCCTTCGCCTCGCGAATTCAATGTCGAGGCGGGCGTCCCGATCTGCTGTAAGGTCTAGTTCGATCCGTGTGACAGTGTCATTCGAGATCTCGCCATTTTCTCCTCCCAGCAGAGCGCGGATCATAGGAACGGCGGGGCTGCCGTCTTCCAAGAACGACCCGAATCGCACCGATGGGTTTCGAGCGGCAATTCGGACGTAGCGGTGCAGGGTCTCGTCGTCGAGCGACTGAGCGTCAGATCGGAGGTTCGCTAGGGTAGCCGCAAGCTGGCGATGGAATTCGACGGGTACTAAGGCGTGGGTGATGGGCCACGCGATAAGGCGGAATGCCGTCGTCCAAGCCGTGACCGGCGGCCGGGCTCCCCCATACTGCGAGGAGCACGACTCGAACAGGTCGCGGACCTTCTGGCGTGCCTCCAGGCTAATGTGCGTGCTCAGCACCGACTCGAGTTTCGGCCAGAAGTCAGTGCCTGTGCCGCGGTACGCGTACCCGATCTCGGTCGCAGTCACTAGCAGTGGGAGAGGATGCCCGCGCCACCAACTGGATTGAAGCGAATGATGCTTGGCTGCTTGGCGAACGACCAACTGCACCTGTTTCGTGTCCACCGCGGAGAGCCCGTGTTCGATGAAGAATACCGGGCCGTTGCGGTTTTCGCGGAGATCTCTGAAATGTTCTGCTAGGAGTCTTTCAGAGTCGGCAATGTTGTTCCAGTTCGACAAGTTCTGAGTTCCTGCCATTCAAGGCGTTTGGGCGGATTCCGCCTGAGATCGGAAGCGTCCGCGGATCGACAGCCCATCAAGTGTCAATATCGTCGAAGAGCGATCCCTGAGCTTTGGCCTCTCTAGGAAGGACGACTCGCGCGCCGTGGCGTATTGGCCGTACAAGGACGTGCTCGTCCAAGCGGGCGAGGATCTCGTCGCTCATGATCCGCCTCGATAGCCAACGTTCCATCCACCAGTCCACGATCGCATCCGTGCCTTTTCGAGGATTGCTGAGGTCGATCAGGTAGTCTGGTTCGTCGTCCAGCCCGAGGAGGAATTCGCTCAGGTTCCGCACCAGCGGCACACCGTAGACGATTCGCTGCCTGCCGTGCTGCAACAGCGCATCGTCCGGAAGGCCAAGCACGCATAGTCCGTCACGCAACTTCCGTAGCTTCGGACTCACACCCTCGCCGAATATGCTGTTTACGCGCTGGCCGTTCTTAGCCTGCTCGACTAAGGCCACCAATGCCTCGACCGTACCTGAACTGAAGTGCGAGGTTCCGTAGGCCTCGGACCTCCCCAACCGGCGATACTCGATGTACTCGCCGGAGCGACCGCCCAGCAAGTCCGAGGGCATTCGAAGCCGGTTGTACTGGCTTGATCCGACACCGTAGAGAGAGGTCGTGCCGAGGAGCACGAGGTGAGATGGCCGAATTATGGGGCGGCCGGCCATGGAAGACGCGATTTCGCTCTCCTGCTGTCCGTACCTCTCGCGGTAGGCCAAGATCACCTCCGGACTCGCGGCGAGCATCGAAACTAACTTGCCGCCGAGGATCTGTCTGTACGGCTCGACGGCTCCGCACACTGTGATGTCCGCCATCGCGATTCCGACGCGATCGGCTTTGGCCTTCCGCAGGACTGCCCTCACCGTTCGCCGTCCTTCGGGATCCTCGATCAGTGCTCGAACCGACCCGACTGTCGGTTGTTCGCCAAGCATGTCGAGGAGCGCTCGCCGTGAGCGAAGCATCTCGGCTAGGGCCAGTGCGCGTTTGCTTCGATAGAGATGCGTCTCGGCCTTGGTTTGCCAATGGTGTTCGGTTGGACCTGTCAGTGCCTTGTGTTCCTGCTGCTGCACGAACCGGTGATGGAGGATTCGCTGATTCTCGCTGTAGGACTGGAGAGTTGAAATCACTTCCGGCGAAGGTTCCCGAAGATCCCGCCGATCAAGTATCGGCTCCTCAAGAAAATCGGTGACATAGATTTCGTCAATGGCTCCAGTAACAATCTTCCTGAGCCACGCTCCGAACACTCCGGCCGGCATTTGTGCGGCCGACTCAAGAAACGACTGGGCGTCCCATCCGATCCACATGTCGCGCTCGCGGATTTGCACGATCGGGCTGCCAATGGCGCCAATACCCATGACTGGGTGGAACTTTCGCGCGCGATCCCGGACTAGAAAGGCCATCGAGCGGCCGGGCGTGCTCATGTACTGGTTGGTCCAGGTATGCCGGAAATAGCGCCATACGTCCTGTAGGCGCAGCCCGGTATGCTCGCACACTGCGGTGTCGTTGACGAACTGTAAGTACGGGTCGACTGACTGGCGGATCGCCTCCGACTGCCGCGCGAGCGGCACTTCGCGCGCTTTTCTCAATGATTCCGCCAGTTCCCCTCCGTCTCGGAACAGCGAGAACACGGATACCAACTCGTCTTGGTGGAGAACGCTTCGCTCCATCGCTTGCAGAAACCTGCGCACTGCTGGCTCCCTAAGTTGCTCGTCGCGCTTGACGAGTTCCTGGGCTCGGATCCTAGCCTTTTCTCGATAGGGATCATTGAACTCCCCTCCGGGCCGCCTCACTTCGACCGCACCGTCGTCGGTTACCCGGATCGACCAGCCTTGCCGGGCAAGGTCCGTCAGAACGCAGAGTGCCGCCCGCAGGAATTGAGGCTTTTCTGCCCTCGCAGTTTGGGCTAGGGAGTCGCCCAGCAACCCCGAGAGAACGTCAGCATCAGCGTCTTGAGGAGTGCTGCAGAGTTCTTTGGCATGAGTCAGGAATATCGAGTTGGCCGTTACCTCATCCCCTAGATGTGGGGACACCAACAGCCATTCGGTACCCGTGCGACTATCCATCCTCAATCATTCAGGAAAGTTGCGAGAGTATCGCTCCAAACGTTGCGAAATCCCTCGACGGCTTGGATCGCCTGCCGATCTTCCAAGAGGGCCTCGGTGCGAGCTGCGGCGAGAAGCAGGAGGTCGATCTGCGAACGGAGTACGGTGTCGTGCGACGCCTCCGAGTCGAGCAGTCGCCTGTAGACAATCTTGTAGAAGGGATGCTCCGGGTTGAGCACGAGAACTAATTGCCCAGCGTCGCGCGCATAGTTGAAGAACGCGGTCTCGCTGAGTGCAGCAGGTACGATCCGGTAGCCGGTAGTTTTGCCGCTTAATCGACTGCGCTCTGGCACCGTTCCGCGCTTCTGCCCAAGAGCGGCCAACACCCACTCGTCGCGTGCCCGGGTCGCCCGCGACAATGGTGTCAGCATACAGTCTTTCTTCGTCGCCCGACCTTCTGACTCACTGAAGCGCTCCGCAAGCCTAGCCTCGTGATGGGCCCTTCGAGCCCGGGCGTTTAGCAACCGAGCCATCGCCTCCATGTCCTCGGACATCGCTTCGACCAAGTGCGGCCTAGGGCGGATCTGCTGCTTGGTGTGAGTGATGCCGAAAGCCTCATCTAGCACCGGGTCGAACTGAATCTCGCAGCGCCACCAGTCGTCATAATTCTCCCGTCGCTTTCCGCCCAGAAAGAACCAGCCATAGTCCACCTCGCGTCTACCTCGAACGACGGATACTCCCGCTCCCTTGGCGATGCCTCTCAAGCGCTTCTCGCTGTTGCTCAGTCCCGCCCACTCAGCTACGGGGAGTTCCGAAAAACGCACTCGCACAGTGCCAGTGTGTTGTCTGTTCTCTGGATCTGCGGCGACTTGGTACACAAAATCGTCGCAGAACTGCGAGGCCCCGGCGAAGCGTCCGGACGGGTGTAGGAACAGTGGGTCAAGTGGTTCAGCCAGTTCGCCGTTCACAGCGATCGAGACCCCGCCCCACAGGAAATACCGGAATCGTCGGCCAAGAGCGACCAACAGTTTGCGAGTAATCGTCGACACGCGCCTGTTGTCAAGCCGGTCGCAGCGAGTCCACGTGACGGCGGTACCCGTAGGATGGCCGTTCACAAAGTGGGGTCGGGCTACCGATCTGGGCTCCGGGACCTCCGAGATCGCGCCCGACGCGATCTCGTCGATGTCTAGGTAGGATTCGAGCACGTCTCCATTCCGGGATGCCCAGGAGTGGACTGTCACACGTTTTGCTTGGCTTAGCGAACTGTTCGGCAGGCCCATGCCGTATCGACCCAAACCTCGGCGGTCGTTGAACCGCGTACTCCCCCCGAAGCGCAGCGCCTTGCGAAGGGTGGTTGCATCCATTCCGGAGCCGTTATCGAGAACGGAGACGATCAACGGAAACTCGCACTGCCGGTCAACCAGAGTCACTGTTACGGAAATCTCGGTGGCTCCTGCTTGGAGGGCGTTGTCCACGAGTTCGGCGACTGCGCTCGGAGTGCCCTTGTATCCGGAGTCACGGGTCGCCCAAATGAACTTGTCGACCGCGACGATCGAGAAATCCTGCTCAGTGTTCATCTTCCAATCTTGTCGCCATCGTAGTTCTTAGGGAGCATTCGATGCATGGCGAACGAGCATGTTCAAGCCTTCGTTCGGCATTGGGAGCGGCCCTGAACTCGGAACCTCATCTGACCTGCGCCCGATCCGGTCCCACATAGATGGATGACCGCGGCGATCTCGTGCATTTTGTCACACTACGTTCCTAGTATCCAGAAGAGCACCGAACGGAGTCTTTCCTCGAGCGCGACCGATTAGGAAGTGGAGAAACACATCTCCCGATAGGATGGGGCCGGCACCTTGGTTCGCCTTGCAGAGGAGAAAGGCGCCGTGCGCAGAAGTGCTGGCCAACGGGACCCGATGAACTACGTCGGACGATTCGAGCAGGAGCGAGTTTCTCAGGGGCCAACGATCTCACAATTGTTGTTCCCGCAATCGGCAGTCTCTTCTAACGTGCTACCCGTCATACACAGTTAAGTCACCCCAGTTCCTGTAAGACCAGAGAGGGCGGATTGCGCTCCGTATATCGAAGCCAGAGTTGGGGTGCAACCCGCGGGAGCGCGATGAATAGGAAGACCCTCGCGCTAGCTGTCGCGGACATAGTCGCTCATCACTTGCGCGTCCCGCACGGCCCGGTTGATCTTGTGCGGGTCGTCCCGCAGTGCCTAGGTCTTAGAGGAAGCGTGCGAGCACGGTCTGCGACTGCTGGTCCGCGCCGGATGGGGGCGGTAGGTCGGAGACGACTCCGTCAATGGCACCGGCGGCCCCTCGGGCTGTGGGTGCCCGATGGGGCCGTAGGGACGTGGAACGGCCCATCCCTACGGGGCCGGCGTGAGCAGCCCGCGGACAATCGCCCAACCGAAGGGCCGGAGCTTGAGGCCCGGATCGAGTCCGTCTTCGTAGAGATCCGCGTTCGTTCGCAGGCGAGCCACGACTTCCGGGTGCTCTTGAGCGACGTTGTCGCTTTCCGATGGGTCTGTGGGCAAGCGGTACAGCAGCGGTGGCTCGAATTCGCGCGAGCCTTTAGGCTGGCCGTTCTTGCCCAAGGGCCGCTCGCGCAGGTGCAGCTTCCAAACACCCGACCGAACCGCGTTGATCTTGCCGCGATTGCTGAAGTAGAGATCCCTCTCCGGGACATCGCCACCACCGCGCAGCACGGAGCTGATATCGCGGCCGTCAAAGGTCAGGTCGCTCGGCATGGCCAGGCCGGCCAGCGCGCTCACCGTGGGGAAGATGTCCATCAACGTCGCCGGCCCGGCTCGTGTCGCGCCCGCTGGCAATCGGCCCGGCGCCCGGGCCAGCAGCGGAATCCGCAGCCCTCCTTCCCAGGTTGTGCCCTTGCCCCCTCTCAGGCCGCCGGTCGAACCGCCGGGCGTGGCCGCATCGCCCGGCCAGGGGCCGTTGTCGCTCGTGAAGAAGACATACGTGTCCGCCTCCAAGCCCAGCTGCCCTAGCTTGGCTACCACTTGGCCCACGCTAGCGTCCAGTTCCTCGACGACGTCCGCGTACAGGCCGTGGCCGGACCGCCCGGCGAACTCCTTCGACGCGGCCGGAGGCTCGTGCGGCATCGTGTAAGCCAGATAGAGCAGGAACGGTTGGTCGGCGTGGCGCTCGACGAATTCCAGCGCTCGCTGCGTGTAGCGCCTTGTCAGCAGGCTGGTGTCGGCGGGCGATTCAATCACGTGGTCGCTGTCGAAGAGTTCGAAGCGAGGCCATTGAAGGCGCTCCAGCCAGACCATGTTGTTGCTGTACAGGACGCCGAAGAACTCTTCGAAGCCGTGATTCTGCGGACGGTGCTGCTTGCGGCCACCCAAGTGCCACTTGCCGATGCAGGCTGTGGCGTAGCCGGCCTCCCGCAAGTGCTCCGCCAGCGTCAGCTCCGCCGCTGGCAGGCCTTGGACCTCTTTAGGGACGAAGACTCGCGTAACCCCGGTGCGCAGAGGGTGGCGCCCTGTGAGCAACGCCGCCCTCGCCGGAGAGCAGGTCGGCGCAGGGGTGTAGAACTCTGTCAGCAGGACTCCTTCGGACGCGATCCTGTCCAACGCCGGCGTCTTGGCCTTGGTGCCGCCGTAGCAGCCTAGATCCCCTACTCCTAGATCGTCCGCGACGATGACGACAAAGTTGGGTGCTCTCGACTGTGCCGGGTTCCCGCGCGGTCCGATCAGGGATGCGATCGCGATGGCCAGCAATAGCCGTGCGAGTCGGGTCCGGCTGGGATGAAGTGGGGCCGCTACGGCGCCCGACGGCGTGTCAGGCCCGCAGGTCACGGAACCGCTTGGCCTTGGCCTGCCAGCGCGGCAGGCTGTTCCGTTCGACACTGTGCACTTCGACGCGGACGCCAAAGCTGCTGGTCACGTCCTCGGCGATTGCCTCGCAGGCATCCGGGAAGGCCTCGACCTCGACCACGGCTTCGTCCATCGCCCCGTCGCGCGCCACCGTGATGCGGAACTCTGCCTTGCCCGCGGCCCGCCTAACAGCTCCCTCGATGGCGGAGGGGTGCAGGTTGACTCCGCGGATTAGCATCATCTGGTCCGCGCGGCCCAAGATCCCGCCTTCCAGCAGCAAGCCTTCGGGCAAGCGCCGCGCCCGCACCAGGTCCCCGGTGCGATAGCGCACGACCGGGCAGCAATCCCGGCCCAAGTTGGTGATCACCAGTTCGCCCGTGGCGCCATCGGCGACGGGCTCTTCTCCGTCGACCGCGAGCACTTCGGCGATGAACTCCCGCTCGTTCACGAACACGCCCCGGCCCTGGGGGCAGGGCAGGCCGTAGGCGCCGACCTCGCTGGCACCCGCATGGTCGAACACTTGGGCACCCCAGGCTTCTCCGATGCGGTGCCTTGTCGCTGGGATGCTGCCGCCCGGCTCACCGGCTAGGATCACGCTGCGAATCGAGCTCTTGGCGGTGTCAATGCCGTGTTCTTCGGCGACCGCTGCCATGTGCAGCGAGTAGGTTGGCGTTGAGAACAATACCGTGCAATCTAGGTCCCGCAGCAGCTGCAAGCGGCGCACCGTGTGCGCCCCGCCGCCCGAGACCGATAGGCTGCCCCTGCGCGCGAGCGCGTCGTGCGCGGACCAGAATCCGATGAATGGCGCGTACGAGAAGGCGAAGAAGGCGCGGTCGTTGTCCCGCAGGCCGCAGACATCCAGCACGCTGTCCCAGCAATCGCACCACCAGTCCCAGCTTTGCGGCGTATCCAGCACCAGCAGGGGCTTGCCGGTCGTGCCGGATGTCTGGTGGTACTTGGAGTAATTCTCCAGCGGCTCCGACAGGTTCGAGCCGAACGGCGGGTGCTGGACCTGGTCCGCGGATAGGTCGTGGTTCGAAGTCAGGGGCAGCTGAAGAAACTCTTCGAGGTTGTGCGGCGCGGCAAAGCCGTCGAGCCGCTGCTGCCAGAAGGGGTTGCTCGCGACGAGCTTGGCGAGCATCTCGCGTAGCCGCAATAGCCGCTCCCAGCGGCCCAGGTCGGCATCGGCCGACATCTTTCCGGTCAGGGCAACCGGCATCAGAGGGGCAGCAGCCGGACGGCCTGGGCCGTCGCGAGGCAGACCAAGAACGCGAGCCCGAGCGGCATCAGGGCCCCGAGCGCCGTCCAGCGAGCGCTCCGCGTCTCCTTCCAGATCGTCAGTATTGTTGTCGCACAGGGGTTGTGCAGCAAAGAGAACAGCATGAGGTTGACCGCCGTGAGCAACGTCCAGCCGTGCTGGCCGACCAGCACTTCGCGGATCTGCTCGTAAGTAGTAATATCCATCATCATAGCGCCACCTAGGTAGCACATCAGCATGGTCGGCACTACGATCTCGTTGGCAGGGATCGCGATCACGTAGGCCAGCAGAATCACGCCGTCCAGTCCGATCGCCGTTCCGAGGGGCTCCAGCAGCGCGATCGAACGGTCCGCCAAGGTAGCGTCGCCGGCCTGCACGTTGGCTAGGATCCAGATCAGCGCCCCCGCGGGCGCGGCCGTCAGCATGGCGCGGCCGAGGACGAATATGGTCCGGTCGATCAGGGATGTGTACAGAATCCGCAGGATGCTCGGACGCCGGTACGGCGGCATCTCGAGCGTGAAGGCAGAGGCCTCGCCCGACAGCAGGCTGCGCGACAGCGCCCACGACACGCCCAGCGTGAAGCACACGCCCAGCAGCACCACGGCCACCACGGATGCGGCGGCCGCGAGCGCGGCCACGGCCGGCGGGAAGGCGGCTGCGACGAAGATTACCGCCAACATGATGAGCGTCGGGAAGCGACCGTTGCACGGCACGAAATTGTTGGTCAGAATCGCCAGCAGGCGTTCGCGCGGGGAATCGATGATGCGTGTCGATGTGACTCCGGCGGCGTTGCAGCCGAACCCCATCGCCATCGTCAGGGCCTGCTTGCCATGCGCGCCCGCCTTGCGGAAGAGCCAGTCGAGATTAAACGCCACGCGCGGCAGGTACCCCAAGTCCTCCAAGATCGTGAAGACCGGGAAGAAGATGGCCATGGGAGGCAGCATGACGCTCACCACCCACGCCAGCCCGCGGAAGATGCCATGCCAGACGAGCCCGGTCAGCCACCAAGGCGCTCCCATGCTCTCGAACCAGCTGGCCGCCGCCGCCTCGACCGAGAAGAACGCGTTGGCCAGCATCTGCGACGGGATGTTCGCCCCAAGGATCGTGACCCAGAACACCGCGCCGAGCAGCAGAAGCATGACGGGCAGCCCCAGCCACCGCGAGGTCACGATGCGGTCGATCCGCTGGTCGAAGTCCCACTTGCCCGAGCCGTGCTCGCGAACCGACCGCCCGGCAAGCTCGCCAGCTCTTTCGTACAGGCTGGCGACCATGTAGTCGCGGAAGCTGCCATCCAACCCCCGGCGCAGTTCGTCGCTGCGGTCCAGTACCGCTTGGGGCGTGACCGACACCGAGGTCATTGGGCCCCCGCGATGGCCTTGATCTTGCTTGCATCGACTGGCGCCGGCTGCCGCTGCCGGTCTGCCAGCCCAGCGAGCTCGCCGCTCAGCAGCGCCTCCCGCACTTTGTGATCGCCGTCCAGCAGGCGCAACGCTACCCAGCGCGCGCTGGGCAGGCCGGGGGCCATTCCCCGGATCAGGGGCACCAAGCCATCGATCGCCTCGCGGACCTCCGCCGGGGGAGCGATCCGCGACGGGGACGTCTTGGTCTCGCCGGAGGCCACGCCGGCGACGCTTGCCACGAGTTCCGACAGCCCTTCTTTCGTGCGGGCAACGGTCGGCACGGCGGGCACGCCCAGATCGCGGGAAAGGCTGCGCACGTCGACCTCGATGCCCTTGCGTTTGGCCTCGTCCATCAAGTTGACGCAAACCACCGCGCGGTCAGTGATTTCCAGCACCTGCAGCACTAGGTTCAGGTTTCTCTCCAAGGCCGTGGCATCGACTACCACCACGGTGCAGTCGGGCTGCCCGAACAGCAGGAAGTTGCGGCTGATTTCCTCGTCTTGGGATGCCGACAGAAGGGAATACGTGCCGGGCAGATCGACCAGCTTGTAGCGCTTGCCGCCATACCCGAACGCCCCTTCCGCGCGCGTGACCGTCTTGCCGGTCCAATTGCCCACGTGCTGGCGCAGACCGGTGAGGGCGTTGAAAACGGAGGACTTGCCGGTGTTCGGGTTGCCCGCCAGCGCGACGACGTGATCGCAGTTCGCGATGTCGACGCCCATCTCGGCCATCTGCGCGTGGGCCGGGCAGCCGTCGCAGGCTTCGGCGTTCATGGAGCGGCCTCCGCGCCGTCGGGTGACCGGACCGGCCGAATCAAGACCTGCTCCGCCTGTTGTCGGCGCAAGGCGACGGTCGTGCCGCGAACGCGAAACGCCCGCGGGTCGCCGAACGTATTGTCCAGCGCCACCTCCACGCGCGTGCCCGGCGTGAGCCCGAGATCGAGCAGGCGGCGGCGCGAGAGCCCCTGGCAGTCCGGGCTCAAGGCTGCCACCTCTCCCGACGCGCCTTGGGCCAGGTCCGACAGGCGCGTCCGATCCGCAGGGAGCGCGTCTTGGGGCCGGACCTCGCGTACGTGTATGTTGGCTGCTACCGAGCGCTCTATGCGGTGTCGGCCGCCATCCGTTTCGATTACTAAATGGTTTGGCCCGGATTCGGCCACGTTCACGACCTGCATGGGCCGCAGGTTTGCCAGCAGGATCTGCCGGAATACTGCCTGAGGCTCGTCTTCCAAGTGGGCGATCAGCGCGGGCCGGCCGACCGGCCATTCGTTCAGGCTGACCGCTTCGAGCGCGCTGATCGTGCCGTCGGGGCGCGGGATCGGATCTCCGTGCGGATCGTGCTGGGGGTGCCCGAGGTGGGCGTCCAGCCGGGCAACTTGTTCGCGGCTCAGGCTGTGCTCCGCCCTTTCGGCGGCTTGGTGCAATTTCCCCATCGGCATGTTGGCGTCGTCGGACAGATGCCGCTCCCACAAGCGGTGCGCGCGCACCACCTGCAGGGCTCGCCGCTCGCCGCTTGCGGTGAGGGCGATCCCGCCTGCGCCGCTCTCGACCCAGCCCGCTGTCTGCAAGCCTGCTACCACCCTCAGCACTGCGGCTGGCCGGAGCCCCATGGTGCCCGCGAGCGATTCAAGAGTGGCCAGCTTGGAGCGGTGCTGCCAGGCCAAGATGTGTTTCAACGCGTCCTCGGAGCGCGATTTCGCGCGGTACGCGCGGTGCCGTTGCCACCTAGCGAGGAGGCCGAACTTCGGAGCTGCCAGGATCGCAATAAGCAGCGCCGCTGCCACGCAGATGCCGAGTGCGCTCATGCCGCTGTGCTCCGAATGTCACGAATCCGGATCGAGCCTGCCAGACGAGCCCCGAATGCATGCACGGCTCGGTCGTCCCCGACGCGTAGCATCAAGGGCCCGTCGAATGGCCTGCGCTCCAACAAGTGGATCCGGACCCCGGGTCGGACGCCGATGCTTGACAGATGCTGGAGCATGGTCGGGTCGTGGTCGGAGACCCGCGACACCTCCGCGTCTGTGCCGGGTTCCATGTCGATCAGGTCGGAATCCGCCCGGTCGGGCAGGGTGCCGTCCCGGCGCGGGATCGGGTGCCCGTGAGGGTCGAACTCGGGATCACCCAGCACGTGTGCGATGCGGTCCTCGAATGTCTCCGAGATCGCGTGCTCGAGTTTCTCGGCCTCCACGTGGACCTCGTCCCAGCTGTAGTCCAAGACCCGGTGCAAGAACAATTCGATGAGGCGGTGGTGCCGAATTATCTCCAATGCCCGCGCCCGGCCGCGGTCAGTCAGGCGGGCGCCGTGGTGTTTCTGGTACTCGATCCAGGGCGGATCGGACTCGGACAGCTTCTTGAGCATGCCCGTGACCGAGGCGGGCGAGATCGCGAGTTGCTCGGCCAATCCGGCGGTTGTGGCCCGCTCGTCGTCGCCGGCCAGCTGATAGATCGCCTTCAGGCAATTGTCGATCGCCTCGCTGCCCATTTTTAGGCGTGCCTAAATTTAGGTTATAGACAGCTTAAATCCATGTCAAGCGCATGGCGAGCGAGCGGTGTCCGGAGGCTTGCGGCTGCCGGTTCATGGCGGCGATCCGGCACCCCCGGTCTGGACGGGAATGCAACATGTACTAGTCTGGAACCATGGCGGAGAGGATGGTCAACTGCGTGAAGCTGGGCAGGGAACTGCCCGGATTGGACGAGGTGCCGTTTGATTCGGAGCTCGGCCAGAAGATCTACGACAACGTGTCCAAGATCGCTTGGGCGCAATGGGCCGAACACTTGAAGATGATCATCAACGAGTACCGCCTGAATCCTGCCACCCTCCAAGCTCAGGAGATGATCGTCAAGCAGATGGAAGCCTATTTCTTTGGTGAAGGCGCCGCCCCTCCGCCTGAATACGTGGCGCCGGGATCATGAGTCGCCCAGTCCTGCTACTGTTCTTCCTGCTCGGGGCTTGGAGTTGTGGCACGGTCTTCATGTGGCAGACCGCCATCCAGAATTTTGCCGTCGCCGAGACAGTCGAAAATTCTACGCGCGAGGGCCTGGAGGCTGCTACTGCAGGCCTTGCTCCAGGCAGCCTGCGCACATTGGCCCGCTATCAGGCCTCCGAGGCCAATCGCCTGTTCTTCAGCGGCTGGGGCTGGGTTCAGGTCGGGCTGGCTGCACTGGCCTTTGCGCTCGCTTGGACCTGCCGTTGCCGGCGCGCCGTAGTAGTGCTGGTTGGCGCAATGCTGCTGATCACGGTCGGGCTAGCTGTGTATGTCGTTCCCGAAACAGTGCGTCTCGGCCGGTTGATGGACTTTGCGGCCGAAGGATCGCAGCCGCAGGTCGAGAGCATGTTCTGGACGCTGCACCACGCCTATACCAGCGTGGACATGCTGAAATTCGCCATGGGATTGGTCGCCACGGTCATCGCCTGCCGTCAGGCCACCCAGCGCGTCGCCCCTGGCTGATCTGAAGCCCCGCGGCTCCGGTATCGCTTGACCGCTATGGACGGGCCGATCTGGACGCCTTCTCCGGAGCGCATTCGCGCCAGTCGGATGAAACGCTTCATGGACGAGGTCGGCAAGCCTGATTATGCGAGCCTGCATCGCTGGTCAGTGCAGCGACCTAAAGAGTTTTGGTCTGCACTCTGGGACTTTGGCGAGATCGTCGCGCATCGCGATCCTGAACGAGTCGTGGACTCGTTCGACCGCATGCCCGGTGCGCAATGGTTCCCCGGATCTGAGTTGAACTTTGCCGAGAACCTGCTGCGTTTCGGGGATGATCGGCGGGCCTTGGTGGCTTGGAACGAAGAGGGGCCGGGCCGATCCCTGACCTATCGTCAACTGCGCCTCGAAGTCGGGGCGCTGGCTGGCGCTTTGGAGCGCGAGGGCATCCAACCGGGAGACCGGGTCGCTGGCTTCGTGGCCAACGTGCCGGAGGCCGTGACAGCCATGCTTGCCGCAACCAGCCTCGGCGCGGTGTGGTCCTCTTGCTCCCCAGACTTCGGCGCCGAAGGGGCGATCGACCGACTTGGCCAGATCCGTCCTCGGATCCTGTTCGCTTCAGCCGGGTACACGTATGCGGGCAAGCGGTACGACTGCTCCGAACGGCTGGCAGCGATCTGCCGCAGCATCGATTCGATCGAGCGAGTCGTGGTGATCCCTTCGGCGGCCGGGCCCGATCTGCGCGAATTGAGATCCGCGCGGCTATACGCCGAGTACTTGGGTGCCGAGCAGGCGCCAAGCTTCAAGCCCTTGCCGTTCGGCCACCCGGCCTACATCTTGTATACGTCGGGTACTACCGGGCCGCCGAAGTGCATCGTCCACAGCGCCGGGGGCACGTTGCTGCAACACCTGAAGGAACTTGCGCTGCATGCCGATCTGCATCGCCAAGACTGCATATTCTTCTTCACTAGCTGCGGTTGGATGATGTGGAACTGGCTGGTCAGCAGCCTGGCGCTCGGGGCCACGATTGTCCTGTATGACGGATCCCCGTTTCACCCGCGTCCCGAAGTCCTGTTCGACTTGGTCGACCGGGAGGGCATCTCGGTCTTCGGAGTCGGGGCAAAGTACATCTCAGCCATCGAGAAGGCCGGGCTAGAACCGACTTCTAGCCACTCCTTGGCTTCGCTTCGGACAATCCTGTCTACCGGTTCCCCGCTCAGCCCGGGCAGTTTCGAGTTTGTGTACGGGAAGGTCAAGCAGGACGTGCATCTGTCATCGATCTCAGGGGGCACCGACATCGTGTCCTGCTTTGCGCTCGGGAATCCGACCGGGCCCGTCTATTCAGGCGAGTTGCAGGCGCCCGGACTCGGCATGTCCGTAGATGTCTTCGGAGACGACGGCGCGCCTCTACCAGTGGGTGCAACCGGGGAGCTAGTGTGTACGCAACCCTTTCCCGCTATGCCACTAGGATTCTGGAACGACAGCAGTGGCCGCAAGTACCGCGAGGCTTACTTCGAGCGCTTCCCGGGCGCGTGGCACCACGGGGATCTCTGCGAGCGTCGCCCGAGCGGGGGGTTTCGGATCTGGGGACGCTCCGATGCCGTCCTGAATCCCGGCGGCGTGCGCATCGGTACTGCAGAGATCTACAACGCAGTCGAGGCGATGCCCGAGATTGCCGAAGCGGTGGCCGTCGGATTCGAGCGCGGCGGCGATGAGCAGATCGTATTGCTGGTGATGCTGACCAGTGACGGTGTACTGGACGATGACCTCGTGGCGAACATCAAGCAGACGATTCGCAGGCGGGCTTCCCCGAGGCATGTACCTGCCGAGGTGCTGCAGGTAGGTGACATACCGCGGACGCGGAGCGGGAAGGTCGCAGAACTCGCGGTCAAGAACACACTGGCCGGCCGACCGGTGTTGAACGCGGGCGCGCTGGCAAATCCGGAGGTGCTGGCCGCGTATCAGAGCGTGCGCGACGAACTGTTCGCGGGCGAGTAGACACCGAGCTGTCGATGACCATCGGCATCAGTAACGATGGCCTTCGTGAACTAATTCCAAGAGTTCCGGCAAAGGCGCGCCCTTGATGTGACGCCGGCGCTCGGAGATTCGGGCGGCCGCTTCACGTGCCCGTGTCCGGTCGGTCTCGGCGGGGGCCAGCAGCGCAACCGGTTTACCATGCCGAGTGATGGTAACGCTCTCGCCACGAGCTACTCGGTCGAGCAATTTGGACAGATGGGTCTTGGCTTCGAACGCTCCAATCGATTCCAGGGGATTCTCCCCTCCGTGCAGTTAGACTAGCGCTCGATCAACGAGTCCACCTAGCGAGCTTCACGTGGTTACCAGTGATAGAAACTGGCGTCAGTCTCCAGACTGCTCGAAGACCGAAGCATACGGTCAAACGTGCCCGGCAACGGTTTCTGTACGCTCTTGGTCGCAGTGGTTTCGTGCCCCTCACGTCGCAGGGCGCTGCGCCCCAAAATCGATCCATGCGCCGCCGCTCCGCGCCGACTCTGCTGCGGCATGCACAACTTCTAACGTGTGCAGCCCATCTTCCCCAGTGGGGAATGCGACGGCTACCGGCGGCGCGTCTCCCGCGGTCTCGCGGCGGCGGATCTCTGCGGCTAGGTCCGCGTAGATGTTTGCGAACGCCGGCAGCATGCCCTCGACGTGCCCGACCGTGATCCGCGAAGCCCGGTCCGCTTCTGGCGCAAGGCCGCCCGCCCCGCGCTCCAAGATCTGCGTTGGCTGCCCCAGGGCTGTCCAGGCGAGCTGATTGGGCTGCTCCTGCGACCAGCGCAAGCCGCCTCGCTCTCCGAAGACTCTCAGGGTGAGACCGTGGGTCTGGCCGACTGCGACCGCGCTGGCCCACAGGCGGCCCACTTCGCCGCCCGTGAAGCGCAGGGTCGCCATGGCATCGTCCTCGAGTACGCGGCCGCCCACGCACGACGCAAAGTCCGCCGCGATCTTTGCCACTCTGCGTCCGATCACGTAGCAAGCCATGTGCAGGGCGTGGAGGCCGGTGTCTGCGAGCACCGAACTGACGCCCGCCTGGGCCGGATCGTAGCGCCACCGCACGCGCGGATTGTCGGCGTCCGCCGCGTCGGCATGCGACCCATGCGCGAATTCGGCCACCACCACTCGGACTGCGCCGAGGTCTCCGGCCTTAACCATGGCGCGCGCCTGCCGCACCATCGGATAGCCCGTGTATCCATAGTTCACTGCTAGGATTCGGTCCCGCTCCTGGGCAGTCTGCACCAGCTTCTGCGCATCCTCGACGGTGGTAGTCAGCGGCTTCTCGCACAAGACGTGGAAGCCCTCGTGCATGAACGCCTGCGCGATCTCGAAATGCGTCGAGTTCGGAGTGGCGACGGTCACGAGGTCGAGCCGCTCTTCCGGCGGCAGGCCGCGCTCGCGCTCGAGCATTTCGCGCCAGTCGCCGTAGGCTCGCTCCGGGGAGATGCCGTGAAGCATGGCGAACTCGCGGCCCCTCTCTGGCACGATGTCCAGCGCTCCCGCCGCGAATTCGAAGAAGCCGTCAAGGCCTGCGCCGATCCGATGAGCGCTGCCGATCTGGCTGTCCTGCCCGCCACCAACCATGCCCCAGAGGAGTTTGCGTTGCATTGAGTTCGTCCCGTCTAACGTGCGCCGGTTCGGCGGGCTGGCGCCCTATCAGCCCGAGGTCAGGATTGGTTCCATCACCAGCATGCCCAGCAGGGTATAGATCACATCGAAACCGACCAGCAGCCGCAGCCACGGCCCGGTCTCTGTAACTGCCGTCGGATCGAACACGGCCCACGTCAAGCTCATGCACGCCACCAGCGCCGGAAGACAGACCGGGAACAGCAGCAGCGGCAGCATCAGCTCGCGCATGCGATTCCTGGCGGTAACCGCTCCGAACGTGGTTCCTACCGCTGCGAACGACCAGCCGCCGAGCGCGAACACCGGCAGCAGCTGGCCGAAGCGCGGCACCCAGCTGATGTCGTAGAAGATTCCGAACACCGGCAGGGAGATCAATTCGACCGCTAGGATCAACACGAAGCTCGCCAGCGTCTTGCCGAGAAACAGTGACTCGCCCGACAGCGGGGCGGCCACCAGCGCCTCGAGAGAATCGTTGGTCGTCTCGCGGGCGAAGCTGCGGTTGAGCACCAGGACGCCGGCAAAGAGATAGACCACCCAGAGCAGGCCGCCCGACAGGCTGCGCACCTCGACGTTTGTGTTCGGGTCAAACGTGAAGCTGAACATCAGCAGCACGACTAGCGCGAAGGAGATCGCCGCGTTGAGTACTTGCCGGTCGCGCATCTCGCAGCGCAGGTCCTTCGCCGCGACCGTCCAGGCATCTGTCAGGGTGCGGGTCATGGCAAGCGCTCGTACAGGGACTGGGGAGCGTTTCTCAGGTCTGCGTAAACCGGGCTGCGATACGCTAGGCGGCCGCGATGCAGCAGCGCGACGTCGTCGGCAACCGCGATCGCCTCGCGCAATTGATGCGAGCAGATCACTACGGCGGAATTGGCCTCGCGGGCTTCTTCCACGAGGGAGGAAAGTAACTCGACTGCCCGGTCGTCCAAGGAGGTCCACGGTTCGTCCAGCAGCAACACCTCCGGCTTGTGCAGGAACGCCCGCGCGATAGTCAGCCGCTGGCGCATGCCGCGGGAATACTCGCCCGCCCGCGAGTGACGGAAGCGTTCGAGGCCCACTCTGCCGAGCCATTCTGCGACTACGGGGTCGGACTCTGGGACCTTGTACAGCTTGCAAAAGAAGCGCAGGTTCTCCTCCGCGGTGAGATCGTCGTAGATCCACGTGCCGTGCCCGACGATGCCGATCCTGGCGCGTCGGTCGTCTTGGCCGCCGGAAGATGCCGGAAACGAGATATCGCCCTGCGTGGGTCGCGACAGGCCCGCGAACATGCGCAGCAGCGTTGTCTTGCCCGCTCCGTTGCGCCCGAGCATGGCCAGCACCCTGCCCGGCGCCACTTCCAAGCTCACGTCGAGCAGTGCCGGGAAGTCGCCGAAGTACTTCGACACGCCGCTCGCTAGAATTGCGGGCTCGCTCATTTGGGCTGACGCTAGCCTTGCTTGGCGGCCTTGGAGCTACTCTCCTGCGGTACTCGCGAGGACAGCAGATGGTAGAAGCCCAAGCCGAGTATCGCGATCGCTAGGCCGGCGATCCACGGAAGTTCCTTGGAGACGGGTGCGTGCTCTATGCTGATCTCTGCTTGCCCCCCAGTCCCGCTCCCTGCGCCGGTAAGCAACCGACCGCTGCCTTTCACTGTCAAGGTCACTGCCGGTCCCTCCGGCACCGTGTAGATGGAAGCCAGGGTCGTGGGTTCCTGGCCCAGGCTGGTGACACCGACTCCCTCGAGGCTCACGCCCGCCGGGGCGGCTACGCGCGTGTTGACACCGGGATAGGTAGACCGGGTCGTGAACGGCATCCCGTCCGTGTAGGGCACGGCGTATTGCAGGTCGATGCGGTTCTCGCCCGGCTTGAGCGGAAAGTCTACCTTGTAAATGTTGTCCGGGCCTGCCGGAAGCGCGGTACTGCGGAGCGGCATGCCGGCCGGACCCGTGCCGCTCACGTCGACCCCGCCTCCCGCTTCCGGCGGCAGGTAGAAATTCAGCGTTCCCGCCGCGCTGCTGTATGTGACCGGCGGGCCCGAGTCGTTGACGAACTGGAAGCTCTCGCGCAGCAGCAGCTCTTCGCCGTCGGGTTCAAGGATCAGAACCCTGTTCACCGGTGCTGGCAGATCTCGCTCGCTGACCGAGTAAACAGTCACGCGCACGCTGTTGTGCGCCTCGCCGCCACGCAGGATCTCGGTATAGCCGATGCCGTCGTGCTCGGCGCGAATGGCGCCCGCGAATGGCTGGCCGGCGGACACCGTCGGCAGCGCCTTGGTGAACTCGAAGCTCCCGTCAGCTTGAGAGACCACCTCTTCGAGCGGCGTCATCCCCCCTTGAAAGCTGGACAAGGTGAGCGCGACCCCGGCTTGCGGCGCCCCGGTCGTGCCGTTCACCACCGTGCCTCCGACGGCAAGTGCCAGTTGCGGTGCCAAGACTGCTACGGCGGCCACGGTCGCGGCCGTCGCTAGTGCGTTCCTGCGCATGTCACGCCCTGCCACTCCGCTCGGCCTCCTCGATCGCCCCCATGACACCGGCCAGCTCGGCCTGAAGGTCGCGCTTGCTGGCCGCGTAGTCGGCCTCGGACATCTTGCCCATCTGGAACTCGCTGCGCAAGTCCCGCAGGTTTTCGTACACGGCCGCCTTGCGCTCCTCAAGGTGCTGGGTCGGAGAGATCGGCTCGTCCGGAGGGACATGCTTGGCGCGGACCACGAGCGGAAGCGCGAACGCGAGCAGGATCATGGCGATGGCGGCCGCGACAAACATGGCGTGCGCCCGAATTCAGGTTGGGACGGGCGGCCCGGCTGCGAATCCAATCTTCGAGTCTATTCCAATTCCTCGAGATCATCCTCGATCCGGGAGCGGAACCGTTCAACGACTTCGTCTGGCACGCCGGTGGCCCGCGATCGAGCGTGGCTCGACCTGCGCCACCTCCGGATGACCCACGGCACCACTGCCAGGCCCGCCAGCAAGGTCGCGAAGGGGGCGATCCAGCCGATCAGCCCAAAGCCGTCGTCGGGCGGTTGCACGCGGGTCTCGCTGCCGTACTTGGCGTAGACGGCCTCAAGCACGTCCTCGTCCGACTGGCCGGCCTCCAGGCCGGCTTGGATGTCCTGCAGTACCGGATCGCGGAAATGGCAGTTGAGCATGTTGCAACTGCCAACTGTGTACGCGCAGCTGCACTGGCAGGTGACGAGGTCGCCGACCTGCCGCAGCTTCTCGTACGGTATCGTCGCCTGCGCGCCGGAAGCCGCCAGCGCCAACAGGAGGCTAATCGCCAGACGCGCCAACGGGCTGTCCTCCCAATCCGGCCGCCCGAACAGGCGTGGCCGAGCGCCGCGCTTTGTTCGGCACCAGCGCCACCAGCGTGCCGAAGACCAGCAGCAAGGCTCCCAGCCAGATCCAGTTCACCAAGGGGTTGAGGTACACCTGGATGACTGGATTCGCGCCGTCGTTCGATTGTCCGGCATAGACCACGTAGACATCCTCGCGCAAGCGGCTGCGCACGTCCACCCTGCTGGTGGGCTGGCTCGAAGCATGGTAGAAGCGCCGCTCGGGCATGAGCGTCTGGAGGAACTGCCCTCCCTTGCTGACGTCGATCGCGGCTACGGCGCGAAAGAAGTTGGGGCTGTCGCTCTCAGAGATGTTCTGCAGCTTGAAGCTGTAGGCGCCGACCTCGATGCTGTCCCCGACCGTCATCTCCTCCTGATGGACCCGGTTGAAAGCCGCGCCGGCGAAGCCTACGAACATCAGCACGATCGCCATGTGGACCAAATAGCCGCCGTAGCGGCGCGTGTTGCGGCGCGTGAGTTCGACCAGCGCAGCGGGTAGCGCCAAGGACTGCTTGCGCTGGATCACGCGTCCGCCGCGATAAAACTCCATCAGCACCGTGAGCGTCACGAACGCGCACAGGCTGAAGCACACCAGCGCGTAAAGGTGCCGCATCCCCGCGGCGAACAGTGCGATGGCGCACACAGCCGCAGCCAGTGCCGGCCACTGGAAATTGCGCCGCAGAGACTCGAGCGAAGTCCGCCGCCAGGCGAACAGCGGGCCGACTCCCGTCAGGAACAGCAGGAACAGCCCGATCGGCACGTTGACCTTGTTGAAGAAAGGAGCGCCGACCGTGATCTTGTCACCGATGAAGTACTCGCTGAGAACGGGGAAGAGCGTTCCCCACAGCACCGCGAAACAGCTTGCAAGCAGGATCACGTTGTTGAACAGGAAGCTGGATTCGCGCGACACCACCGAGTCCAACTCCGCCTCGCTGCGCAGGTAGTCGCGGCGGCTGGCGATCAAGTAGACCGTGATCCCGATGCCGCCCACCAAGAACCACACGAAATAGGTGCCGATCTCCGATTGTGCGAAGGCGTGGACCGAGCTGACCAAGCCGCCTCGGGTCATCATCGTCCCGAAGATGCACAGGAAGAACGTGGCCGATATCAGGATGATGTTCCAAGCCTTCATCATCCCCTTCTTCTCCTGCATCATCACCGAATGCAGGAAGGCCGTCCCCGTCAGCCAAGGCAGCAGCGAGGCGTTCTCCACCGGGTCCCAGCCCCAGTATCCGCCCCAGCCCAGCACCACGTACGCCCAGCGTGCGCCGAGCAGGATGCCGATCGACTGGAACAGCCACGTGACCATGGTCCAGATGCGGGTGGTGTGAATCCAGCGCTCGCCGGGCTGGCGCGTGATCAGCGACGCCAGCGCGAAGGCGAACGGCACCGTGAAGCCGACGTACCCGAGGTACAGCATCGGCGGGTGGATCGCCATCATCGGGTGCTGCAGCAGCGGATTGAGGCCGCTGCCGTCCGGGACCGACGTGATTTGCGGGCCGGACATGATGACTTGGAACGGGTTGGCCTCGAAGGCCACCAAGCCCAGAAAGAACGCCTGCGTCCCGGCCATGGTGACCACGACGTAAGAGATCATGTTGCGGTGTAGCTTGCGTCCGGTGTAGACCGAGACGAACGTGTAGC
The DNA here is from genome assembly GCA_022826925.1 of Bryobacterales bacterium. Classification (GTDB taxonomy): domain Bacteria; phylum Acidobacteriota; class Terriglobia; order Bryobacterales; family UBA6623; genus VXMF01. The sequence continues at coordinate 5,689 of JAJDTX010000009.1, read as the reverse complement.
TGGCGGCGATCCAGCTCCAAAACAGCAGCGAGCCCTCCTGCCCGCCCCACCAGGCCGCGACCTTGTATAGGAGGTCGAGGTCGGCGTTGGACCTTGACGCCACGTAGTTGAAGCTGAAGTTGTCGGTCAGGATCGCGTGCAGCAGGATGGCCGAAGCGGCGGTCGTCATCAGCCACGCGCCCAGCACCGCGCGCTGCGCGCTGACCTCCAAGAAGGGGTTGCGGCGCAACTTGCCGGCCAAGGCGGCTACCACTGCATAGGCCGAGAGCAGGAAGGCCAGCAGTACCGCCAGGTAGCCTAGGTTTTCCATTGGTGATCGCTTCGAGCGCAGCTGCTTGGCCCGCTGCCGTTCTGTCGCTCCGACCTAGGCCGGGAGTCGCTAGTCCGCAGGGCTCTGGGCCTCGGCTCCGTAGACCGGCGCGGCGTCATCTCCCGGGGCCGCCTCGTACTTTGAGGCGCACTTGGCCTGAATCTTCGTCGCCTCGAACTTTCCATCCGCCCTCAGATAGCCGTCGCACAATGCCTGGGCTTTGTCGCGGAACGTGTCCGGCAAGGGATCCGCTCCCGTGTAGACGACTTCCAAGACCGTGGGATCCGCCATGGTCTCGTCCTGCTGGTGCAGACTGAACTCCACGCTGCTGGCGTGCCGGACAATCGAACCGTCCGCCACGTCGCCGCCAACCCGGATCCGCTTGCTGCCGGGATTCTCCATCGCGAGCAGTTCGTCGAGCGTCACGTAGTAGGTTGCGCTCTCCTGGACGCCGCCCACGGCCATCCACGCCAAGGTCACGACGATCGCGGCGATAATGAGAACAAACTTCTGCTGCTTCTTCACGTCTCGCTCCGAGGACTTCATTATATATGGTGAGTTCACTTGCAACAGACCCGATCCGGAGACTTTTCACCTTTGCGGCAGTTACGGACGGAGCGCGCGCAGCGTGGCGATGCGACGTTCGAATGCCAGCGGTTTCCGACTAACCAGGCGAGGCTTCCACCGGATTAACGAGTCTCCGTTCGACCGCTGAACGGTGTATGGCACTGGGCGAGAGCCATGAGATGACCCGGCTAACCCCCTGATCCTTGCTCCGTTACCGGGGAGTAAGATTGCTCGATGGAATCGCTCGTGGCACTGATCCGGGATGCGCTTGCAGGTCTGTGGATTGCGGGAAGGCGACTTCGCAAGAGTCCGGGGTTCACGATTACGGTCGTTACCTTGCTGGCTCTGGGCATCGGGGCGAACACGGCAATATTCAGCCTCATGAATGCGGTCCTGATGCGGACGCTGCCCGTGGCGGAGCCCAACAGGCTGGTGCTCTTCGCCGTCCACGCCTCGGACGGTTCCAGCCACTACATGATTCCGCAGACCGTTTACAGGCAAATCGGCGCAAGGAATTCGGTACTGGAGGGATTCGCGGCGGCGACATTTCCTCCGATCACGCTGTCGAGTGGTGGAATCGCCGAGCGCGTCAATGGAATGCTGGTTTCGGGATCCTTCTTCGAAACGCTCGGCGTGGACGCCGTACTCGGGCGAGTGCTAGCGCCGGACGACGATCGCTTGCCCGTATCTCCCGCGATTTGCGTAATTAGCTACGGACTATGGCAGCGGCGATTCGGCATGGACCCTGCTGTGATCGGGCGCCGCGTCCAAGTGAACGCACATCCGTTCACCGTTATCGGTGTCACGCCAAAGGAGTTCCTCGGCCTGTCCGAGGATTCGCGATTGGATATCAGCATTCCCCTCAGGGCGGCGGGAATGTCCTCCTATTCTTCCTTTCCAGTGCGTGCTTTCGGGAGGCTGAAACCGGGCGTGAGCAGATCCCAGGCGCAGGCAGCGCTTGACGTTCTGTATCGTACGGTCGCACCCGAACCTGGCTCTAGCAAGCCCTCCGAGTTCAGGGTTGGACTTCGTCCCGGGACCCAGGGGTTTTCGGGACTGCGAAGGCAATATCAGAAGCCGCTTCTGATCTTGATGGGGATGGTCGGACTTGTCCTTCTGATCGTATGCGCGAATGTGACAAGCCTCCTCTTGGCGCGCACTTCCGACCGCGCGAAGGAGATCGCGATCCGGCTGGCCATGGGGGCAAGACGGATGCATCTGGCCGGTCAGCTGCTTGCGGAGAATGCACTGTTGACGACTTGCGGAGCCGCCCTGGGAATTGCGCTGGCCTACTGGGCGGACAATGCTCTGCTGGCGCTGGCACCCCGGCAAATCGGGGGTGGCGAGTTGATCCTCGATGTGAGTCCCGACTGGCGCGTACTCCTGTTCACGCTGGCAGTCTCAATGCTGGTCAGCATCTGTTGCGGCATCGCGCCGACTCTGCAATCTGCTCGAGTAGATCCGGAGTCAGCGCTCAAAGGCAGCACGGGCCTGCGCCTTCCGTGGCGGCTTCCCTTCAGGAACCTGTTGGTGGTGGTGCAAGTCGCTTTGTCGCTGGTGCTGCTGGTTGGAGCCGGACTGTTTCTACGCTCGCTGCAGAATCTCAAGTCAGTCGATCTTGGGTTAAATCCCGATAATCTCGTGCTGCTGACTCTCGACCCGGGGACCTCCGGTCTCAGCGGGGCGGCAAGCAATCGCCTTGCGGGACGCCTGGTCGAGCGAGCCCGCAATATGCCCGGCGTGGTTGCGGCTAGCGCCGGATTCATCAGTCCGCTTTCCGGCGGTTTCGCCATTACGCGCATCAGCATTCCAGGGTCCGGGCAGGATGAGCCCGATTCGATTGCAGTGAATTGGATCGGTCCCGACTACTTCGAAGTGCTTGGCACGCCAATGCTTCAAGGTAGAGCGTTTGATCAACAGGACGGCCTCGCGAATCGAGTGGCAATCGTAAACGAGAAGGCCGCGAGGTATTTCTGGCCCGATGAGAGCGCTGTCGGTGCGCAGGCCAAGATCGGCTGGGAGCATCGCGATGATTATGAGATCGTCGGTGTGGTCGAGGACGTGAAGAGCGAATCGCCTCGCGAGGCCGCCGAGGCCGCCGTGTATCTCCCCTTCTCCCAGAACACGCGCGCGCATTTCGTGTTGCACGTCCGCGTGGCGGACGGGACGGAGCCCATGATCCCCGCGCTACTTCGCGAAGTCCGTGCGGTCGCTCCGGGGGTCCCGGCAGTTAACCCAACTACCATGGCGGCGCAGCTTGGCCGGATCAAGATGCTCGATCGCCTGATGGCGTTTCTGACCGTGTTCTTCGGGCTCCTGTCAGTGATCGTGGCGGCGGTGGGACTGTATAGCGTCGCCGCGTTTGCCGTAGTGACCCGAAAGCGCGAGATCGGGATTCGAGTTGCGTTGGGCGCAGGCCGTTCTCAGGTGCTGGGACAGGTGATGCGAGAGGGCGCAGCGCTGATTTCGATCGGTCTTGCCCTGGGCGTGCTTGGCGCGTTATGGGCATCGCGGTTCGCCCGGTCGCTTCTCTACGGATTGCGTGCTACTGACCCGGTGACGTATCTGGTCCTCGCAGCGGTTCTGGCCGGAATCGCGCTGTCTGCCACTTGGATACCAGCACGTCGGGCGGTGCGATTGGATCCTGCGGTCGCGTTGAGGAATGAATGAGATGTGCCACGAATCCTCGCCGAGAGAGACGGCGGACTTCCCGGGCAGTGTCGACAGGCGTCCGCGCCTCCCTTCCAAGCCCGCGAGAACGGTATGTCCCAAGCGCAATCGCCACGAGGCGGAAAGCACTTGCTAGCTAAACGCTCGTTGGATAGACGTTCGGCCTCGCGGCCGAGGATCTTGTCCGGGGATTGAGAGATTTCGGCTCGATGGATGCCGGGATGCTGCTACCATACAGACTGCTGCGTTCGGTGGGCCAGCCCGATCCGAACGCGCCGGTTACGCTCATGCAGATCAATAGGCGCTGGCTCGTGCCTGCGGTGTTCTCAGCTTGCTTGGCGGGGGCTGGGCTGTTCCTAACGCACCCCTGGGTCCATGCGGCGTCCGGCTCCTCCGACACTGAAATACAGGCGAGCATCCGCGAATTCTCGACCGTGCTTGCCACCGTGGAGCGTCACTATGCCGGCGAGCTCGATGCCGACGAGGTGATGTTCCAAGGGGCGATCCCGCGCATGCTGCGCATGCTGGACCCGCACTCTTCGTTCTTTAGCCCCGAGGCCTTCCAGCAGCTCCGGGACAATCAGAAAGGCCACTACGCCGGCGTGGGGATGCATATCCAAGACCGCGGCGGCAGCACCATCGTCGTGGCGCCGTTTCCCCGTACCCCTGCCTATCTCGCCGGCCTGCGTCCCGGTGACGCGATCATCGAGGTGGATGACGACAACGTGGAGAGCCTCAACGTAATCGAGGTCGCCGAGCGGTTGCGCGGCCCGGCCAACACAATGGTGACGATAGGGATCGAGCGGCGCGGTTCCGACGACTTGCTCAGCTTCACCGTCAAGCGTGCCCAGATCCCGAGGCCGTCGGTCCCGACCGCCTTCGAGATCAAGACGGGAGTGGGCTACATCCGGATCGACACGTTCAACGAAAATACCGGGCGCGAGCTCGACGCCGCCCTCAAGGACCTGGGGGTGTCGCGCCTGAAGGGGCTCGTGCTGGACTTGCGCGGCAATCGCGGCGGTCTTCTCAGCGAGGGCGTGCGGGTCTCGGACCGCTTCCTTGCGAAGGGACAGACGATCGTCTCGCACCACGGGCGCTCGTCGCGCGAGCGGCTCTACACGGTGCGCCGGGGCAACGGCGGCAACGTCTACCCGATGGTCGTAATGGTCAACTGCGAGTCTGCGTCTGCCTCGGAAATCGTGGCGGGTGCCCTGCAGGACCACGACCGCGCCTTGATCGTGGGCCACAGCACGTTCGGCAAGGGCTTGGTGCAGACGGTCTTCACGCTCTCCGAATCTGCAGGACTGGCACTGACGACAGCACGCTACTACACGCCCAGCGGACGCTTGATCCAGCGCCGCTACGATGGCGTCTCGATGCTGGAGTACTACAGCAATCCCTGCAGCGAGGGATATCGGCCGCACCGCGATGGCGTGCGCTTGACCGACAAAGGGCGGCAAGTGTTCGCCGGCGCGGGCATCACTCCCGACGTCGAGCTGGAGGAGCAGAAGCTGAACGACTTCCAGTGGCTGATGGATCGCAATTACGCCATCCACACCTTCGCGCAGGACTACAGCCGGGAGCGGCCCGACCTGCCGATGGGGTGGGACGTGACCACTGAGGTGATCGAGGAGTTCCGTGAATTTCTGAGGAGCGAGGAGATCGAGTTCGAAGACGCCGACTTCGATGCCAACCTCGACTACATGCGGCGCTTCATCAAGCGCGAGGTCTACAACTCCGCCTACGACGTCGAGCACGGGCAGCGCGTGTTCTACGAGCTGGATCCCGATGTGCAGCGTGCCTTGGAAGCGCTGCCGCGCGCCCAGACGCTGCTTGACTCGGGCGACCGCGTGATCGCCGGCCTGAGCGTGCAATAGGCGGACCGCCGCGCTCGCCGCCAGTCCTGCGCGGACTCTCCCCCGAGATCGGCGATATATATACGGTCCGTTCGGGAAGAATCATCCGGAAATCGCAGATTGGGCTTGCGCGCAGGCTGCGGAAGTGCTAGGGTGGTTGTTAGACGGCGGCCTGCTGGGGCGTTGGTGCCCTTGGGCCGCTGTTTTGCGCGCGCCGCGAGGCGCGAGCGAGGCTGGCCCGCCGCGGGGACCGGCCGGGGGGGCTCTTCCGGGGGCCTGTCCGGGC
>JAJDTX010000068.1 GCA_022826925.1 Bryobacterales bacterium | reverse complement strand
TAGCTACCGCACCAGTCCCGCGCAAGGCCATGCTTGGAGGCCAGCCAGTCCGACAGACCACGGGGAAAACTGCTGTGGAGTAAAGTACCCATGCTCAACCACAACATATAGTGGTGTGTGGAGTCAAATACCCAGCCCAGCTTGCGAGACTTGGCGGAGGTGAAACAGATGCTGGGGGAGAACATGGTGAAATGGTCCGACGAATGGATCGCCAAGGGCAGAGCCGAAGGCGAGGCCAGAGGCGAGGCTAGGGGTGAGGCTAGGGGTGAGGCTAGGGGCGAGGCCAAGGGCAAGGACCAAGGTCAGCGGAGCCTTCTGGTTCGTCTTGCACAGGCCCGATTCGGAGCGGGTGTCGCGGCAGAATTCGCCGACCAACTGGACCAGGTCAAATCGCTCGAAACGCTGGGTGCGATCGGCGAGTGGCTGGCCACCTGCACTAGCAGTGAAGCGTTGTTGGCCAAGATGCGTCAAGCTTGAACGTTTGCCGCGACAGCCTTGGATGAGGTCAAACAAGCGAAGACGGTCAAACGCGTTCATGAAGAGACGCGACTGTCCAATCCAAGGTCAGGTCAAGTCAAGAGCTTTCACCGACTCGTGGCCCGATTTGTCATCTTCTGCCACTGGTGTCGCGTTCAGGTCCCGGTCAACTTCGCATAGTGCTTAATCGGCCAAGAGGGTGTTGGTCTCGACAGCCAACGCATCGGTCTCCGATGTGCTCGCTACCCCCGCCGGACTTGGTCGTGATAGCGTCGTGGCGTCGGGATCCGGGGAGCCGCCCGGCTCTCCTTGCCACATGGCTAGCCCAGATTGAAGTCACACCAGACTCCGAAGTGGTCCGAGAGCCTTGTGCCGTCGGCAAACTCCTTGTGCCAGATTTCGATGCTGCGAGGTTTCAAGTCTGGGGTGTGCGCGATGTGATCAATCGCCCTCAGGCCTCCCGGCAGGTCTCCTTCGGTGGCGAACTTGAAGCCTTCGAACGCTTGTTTGAGGGATCCGTATACCCGGTGCGGTGCCCATGTCCGCGGAATCTTCTGGTTGAAGTCTCCGAGAATGACGCACCGCGATTCGGGCAACCGGCAGCGAATCTTCTCGAAACCGGCTAGCCAGGCTTCGTGATCCTCCCATGGCTTGCGGTTCTTCCTACATGTGCTCACGTGGGAATGGCTCCACGGGATGCAGGCGCCAACTATAGTCAGACGTGCCCCTGAGGTGGTTTCGGTAGTGCCCGCTACGAACCTGCCTTCAGGAATCTCTTCCGAACCCAAGGCATGGGTGTGCGGAGTCCAGGGTTGCTTGCTCCACAGCAGCACCTTCCTGCGCCCAGGCTTAATCGGACAGCCCCAATCCTCGCCCGCGTCGATCACATGGCCGCCACTCGGGAGGATTCCCGCATACCCCTCGGTCACGCACAGAACGTCGCAGTTAGTTGGGGCGAGTTTCTCGCCGATGATCTTGCCGTCTCGTTCATTGGGTTTCTTCCACTCGGTGTTCCAAGTGCCGACCCGCACAGTCGGATGGTTGCCGTTTTCTTGCATTCCATTGCGGTTGAACCCGCCTCCAAGGCATTGCAGCGGCCCCGTCGGACCGCATTCTGCGATCCAACAGCCACTGGTTCGTTCGTTTTTCTATCCGGCTGGCCGAGATCTCCGGTGATTACAGCACATGCAGACGATTGGATACTGCTCCTGAAACGGCCTTACGAAGGCGAATATCCTTACGGGATCGCATCGGTCTCCCGAGCGAACCAGGACGCTGCTTTCGACAGGATCTCACACTCCTGTTTCAGCCGGCCGCGCTCCCGCCGCAGGCGCACCGGTTCCTCCCGCTCCGCACTGCGCAGGCCGTTCTTCCGGCTGGCCCGATCGCGCTCTGACTGCTGCACCCCAGGCCCGCACTGAATCCGGCGAGATGTCAAATTCCTTGGCCACCTCCCCGCGCTGCGATTGCCGGCTTGCATCAGCTGCACGAGCTTGTCCCGAAACCCCTTCGGGTAGGCTTTCACATATGCATGTTTGCTCATGAACCGGCGCCTCTGCGCCTACGCCATCGCAGGCGAGCAATCAGATCCCTGTCACGCTACCTCAACCGTCCAACAAGGCAGGGCCACGCTACCTTGTGCTGCTATTGAACTAGCACTTGGAGGCGAAACGTGTGGAAGCGCCGATTGCGATCTGCCTCGTCGCTGTCCCAAGCGCGGCGGACAGGGATGACATTCCCGCTGGAAGCGTCGCGGGCCGCGGCCAGTTCACGCGTGAGTTCAATCCACTCGCCGTCCATGACGCCGTCAAAGCGGTACAGGACGACATTGATCTGGTTGCCGGCTTGCTGAAGAGCCTCGACTTCAAACTGCACGCGGCCGTCCGCAACGGTGCCGGAAATGATCGGATCGCTCGCTCCGGCATCGTTATATGCCTTGCCGCTGAGCGCCGTGCCTCGCTGCACGAACTGAAAGGCGATGTCCCTGGCGGGCGTCCGCCCGCGCTCGGGCAGGGTGCCGATCCAAGTCCCGGTCAGGTCGGCGGCCGTCAGGCCCGCTGCCAACGCCGCGTATAGGCCCACGGTCGCCAGCCAGCGCATGGGACTTCAGGAGACCAGCAATCCGCTGAGCGGTCCGGTGCTGTCGGCGAAGCGCTGCGCCGGGGTGCCGAAGGCGTCCAGCAACGCCACGTAGAGGTTCGCGAGGGGGTGGTCCTCGCCGTAGATCAAGTGCTGGCCGCTGTCGATGCGGCCCCCGCCCTTGCCGCCGAGCAGCACGGGCAACTTGTGCGGATCGTGCTTCTGGCCGTCAGACAGGGCCGATGCGAACACGACCACGGAGTTGTCCAAGACCGAGCCCTCGCCCTCGGGCATCTCTGCCAGTCGGCGGAGCAGGTACGCATATTGCTCGACGTGCCAGCGATTGATGATCTTGTACTCGGCCAGCTTCTGCTCTTCGTTGGCGTGGTGCGAGACGTCATGGTGGCCGGACGTGACGCCGTCGAGGAAGCGGAAGCTGATGTTGCTCACGGCGTTGCCGAACATGAACGTCGCCACGCGGGTCGTGTCCGACTGGAACGCAACGGCGATCATGTCGAGCATCAAGCGCACGTGCTCCAAGTGGCTGGACGGCCGCTCCGTCGGTGCGTCGCGCAGGTCCAGGTTCGTCAAGGGCTCCCAGTTTGAGCGCTCGGTCCGGGTCGACCATTGCACTCGCTCTTCAAGCGAGCGCACGGAGGCCAGGTACTCGTCCAGGCGGGCCCGGTCAGAGGATCCCAATCGCTTGCGCAGCCGCTTGGCATCTTGCAACACGCGGTCTAGCAGCAAGGAATCGAGCCCTGCTTCAGACGCGCTGGACCCCTGTGCGGCGCGGAACAGCCGTTCGTAGACCGCCCGCGGGTTCAACTCGCGGGCAAGTGGCGTGGTCGGCGTCGACCACGAGATGTGCGAGCCATAGACCCGGGTATAGCCGACCACTGCGTCGTTGCCGACGGCCACGGGCGTCACGCCGAGCTCGAGGGAGGGCAAGGGAGTGAGGTGCCCGCGCGCGCTAGCCGCAATCTGATCGAACGAAATCCCATTGCGCAAGTCAGCGCCTTGTGTCTTCTTGATCCGGGCGCAGGTCAGGATCGAGGATTCCTTGACGTAGTGTCCGTCCCCGTCCTTGGCCTGTTCGTTCCACAGGTTGCTCAGCACTGTGACTTGCTGCCGGATGTCGGCCAGCGGCTCCAGGCTCGGGGTCAGTTCGAATTCGCGACCTGCCGCCGTAGGCGTCCAAGTGGCGGGATACGCACCGTTGGGCATATACATTGCGGCGATGCGGACCGGGCTTGGGCGGGGGGCGGTGCGCCTGTTTCCGAGCGCCGTGGCTTCGAGCCACGGCAGCCCCAACACAACGCCGCTGCCACGCAGCAATGCGCGGCGCGAGATCTGCAAGGTGCGGCTGGCAGGCATGGTCACTCCCGGCCCTGCCTTGGAAACGCAGTGTAGAGGAAGGGCTCGCTGCGCACAATCTCGCGCAGCAGCGCCCAAGCTGAGTAGTCTTGGCGCTCGACCTCGGTTACGACAGTTTCCACGGCGCAGGTATCGGAGGGGGTCAAACCCCTACCAAGAGCATAGCCCAGCAAACGCTTGGCCAGGTTTCTCAAGAACAGGCGTTTGCGCTCGAGCAACGCTGCCTTCAGGCTGTCCGGGCCGTCCAATCGCGTGCCGTCGGGGAGTTTGCCGGTGGCGTCAACCGGAGTTCCCGCATCCTGGTCGCGCCATCTGCCCAGCACGTCGTAGTTTTCCAAAGCGAATCCAAGCGGATCAATGCGCTGGTGGCAGCTCGCGCAGCTTGGGCTATTGCTGTGGGCCGACAGCCGTTCGCGGATCGAACCGACAGGGTTGCCCTCGCTCGCCTCGTCTAACTCCGGCACGTCTGGCGGGGGCGCAGGGGGCGGCGTGCCGAGGATGGAGTCGAGTATCCAGACACCGCGCAGGACCGGGCTCGTGCGGTGCGGGTGCGATGCCAGCGCCGATATGGACGGCATGCCCAGCAGTCCCCCACGCCTGGAGCCTTCGGGCAGTTCCATCCAGTTCGGATTCTTCGCATTCTCCTTCTTCTTCAGCGGCAGCCCCAAGTGTGTGATCAGCGGCTGCGTCAGCACGGTGCCGTCCGAATCAAGGAACTCCAGCACGGACCGATTGTTGCGAAAGACCTCGCGGAAGAAGAATACCGGCTGCAGCAGAATGTCGCCGCGCAGCTCGGCATCGGCGGCGTATTCCGGGAACAGCTCGGGATCGGGACCGTGGCTGCCTTCCAAGTCCCGAATCCGCAACCACTGCTCGCTGAACCGCGAGAAGAACTCCAGAGCCCGGTCGTCCCGCAGCATGCGGGGCACCAAGCGGTCTAGCACGGCCGGGTCGTCCATTCTCCCGGCAGCCGCTATGTCAAGCAGGAGTTCGTCGGGCTGGCTGCCCCAGAGGAAGTAGGACAGCCGCGAAGCCAATGCATGCTGTCGCGAGGCGGGGGCGGCGGCATCGGCCCTGACGTGGAAGAGGAAGGCAGGGGAGACCAAGGCGCTGCGCAGCGCGAAAAAGATCGACGACTCGAAGTCCGCTCCTTGCCGTCGCGCCCGTCGCGCCAGACGAACGTACGAAGCGACGGTTTCCGAGCCGACAGGCTGGCGAAAGGCGATTGGCAGAAACTTCGCGAGGATCTCTCTCGAGGCATTCGTCTCGGTCATCCCGGGGCCGGGCCGGGCCACGAAGATCTTGGTGCGGGACTTGAACTCCTTGGCGGCCACGTCCAGCACGAACTTGGCAGCGGCGAGGTACTTCTCGGCAAGCAGGGGCGAGAGAAACAGGGTCTCGGCAGCATTGTCGAAGCCCTCCCCGCCAGCCCCGTCAACCGGGAACATCTCGCTGACGTCGATCTGGATGTCGAACAGATCGCGGACCGTAGCGCTGTACTCGTCGCGATTCAGCCGCCTGATGGGGCTGGGCGTCGGCGGCAGTTCGGCTGCGCAGGATTGGCTGCGCCACGTTCGCTCGACCCACGCGACGAAGGCGGTGCGGTCGTCCAACGGTGGCGACGGGGCTCCCGTCGGCGGCATTTCGTGATTCGACACTCTAGCGGCGAGCGAGATCCAGGCGTCGGCGTTCGTGGCGAAAGACGCCACGCCGTGCAGCGAGTCCGTGCGGAACCCTCCCGCCGGAGAGGCACCGCTGTGGCAAGTTCGGCAGTGCTCGTCGAGAAACGAGCGAGCGGCCGGGAAGTCGTAGGGATCCTGCGCACGAGCGCTCGGCGACCAAGCCGCCGCAAGCAGTCCGAGCCATGCAGCGGTGCGGATTGGCTGGCTCGCGAACAATCCTTGGATCCCCCTCGCTCAATCCAAACGTGGCCGCTTTCGACCAGCTGCGTCCCCCGGAATCTCCGTCTCGAAGGCCTGTGCTAGGTTAAGGATTGGCGGCGCCATCACGGTGCTCAGCGTGAGCCACGATAGCTCAGTTGGTAGAGCAGCGGTTTCGTAAACCGCAGGTCGTCGGTTCGAGTCCGACTCGTGGCTCCATTGTATTGCGGGTCCGGCCCGGACACATGGGTGGCAGCACGTACCGGACACATAGGTTACAACTTCGCGCCGCTCCGGCTCGACTGGTGGGGGTGTGGAGGCTGCGCTCGCCTTATTCTAATCGCGCTCGCTGGCCCACAGAAGCTTGTCGACCTTGCGAGGGGTCCATTTGCTGGTGCTGAACAGTTCATTGAGCGAAACGGCCTTGCGACGCATGATTTCTACTAGCACGACGCCATCGGGGATGGTGAGCCTCCCGGGGTCCATGCGCCTGAGCTTGTCTCGCTCGATCACCTCCTCGAGCTTCCGGGACCTGGGCCCCCGGGATGCACCGGACCCGCCACTTCCGCGTATCTTTCCTCACGCAGCTACAGAAACCGAGGACTCGCGGCGAGATCGCTATGCCGCATGCGACCTACCAACGTTCGACCTCCAATCCGGCGACTCGCGAGAACTCGCCCACGTTGCGTGTCACCAGCACATGCGAATTGGCGATCGCGATGGCGGCGATCATGAGATCGTTTCCGCCAATGGGCCTTCCCTCCCGGCGAAGCTGCGCCCTCACGATCCCGTAGTGCCGCGCCGCCTCGTCGTCGAACGGCAGCGACTCGAATGCCCGGCAGAATATCTCTACCCGTTGCAGGTTTTCGGAGAGCCGGGCTGAGTTCTGTGCCCCGAAATGCAGCTCCGCCTTGACGACGCTGCAAAGGCGAACGGAGCCGCGTGGGTGTTCGAGCAGATGTGCCGCTGCTTGCTCGTCGGACCGATTGATGAGCGCCACGCAGACACTGGTGTCGAGCAGCCACATTACAGGAAGAGGTTCAGGTCCCCCGGGGGAGGGTCGTCGGGCTCGACGATATCCCCGGTGCCGTGGCGCAGCAGGTCAACGAGGCTTTCCGGCCACTCGGTCAAGGTCGACTCACGAATGCGTGCGCTCACCCACGCGGACAGGCTCCTGCGCTCGTGCTTTGCGCATTTCCGTGCGACGGCGAGGACATCCTCAGGCAGATAGACTGTGACTTGCGCCATGCTCCCAGTATATGTTGCCAAGTATACGTGCTGCAATCCCAAGATACGCGACTGCTGCTGCCTTGTGCGGCGATCTCCAACGGCGATGAGCATCTGCGTCCCAGTCGTTCGCGGTTTCCGGCGGGACGGCTAGCCGTCAACCAGCCACAAGCCTTCCAACAGCGGCCACTCTTCGTCGGTCCAGGTTGCCAGCTGCCGGAATCCAGCCCCCTGCATCACTTCGCCGATCTCGTCGCAGTCAAACTTGTAGGAGCTCTCGGTCCAAATCGTCTCGCCACGTCGAATGTCGCAGCTGGCGCCGGCCAAGGGGATCCGCACGCTTTGGTCGCGGGTGGCGAGGAGATGCATCTCGACCCGCCGCTCGTGCTCGTCGTAGCGAACTAGGTGGCTGAATGAGTCTAGGTCGAAGCTGGCCCCCAGTTCGCGATTGACGCGGCCCAGGACGTTGCGATTGAACGCGGCGGTCACGCCAGCGGGGTCGTCGTACGCCCGCAGCAGGTCGGCCTTGGGCTTTACGAGGTCGAAGCCGATCAAGAAGTAGTCTCCTGGCCGCAGCGCGGACCGCAGCGATGCTAGGAAAGCACCGCGGTCGTCGGGGCCGAGATTGCCGATGCTGCTGCCCAGGAACAACAGCATCAGAGGGACATCTGCCGGGCGAGACTCGCGCAAGGACAGCACACCGTCGACGTAGGCGCCGTGGTAGGGGAGCACCGGGACGAGGTCGCCAAGTTCCTGCTGGCAGCGTTCCAACGCTTCAGAAGAGATGTCGATCGGGCAGTAGGATTCCACCAAGTCAGGCGCCAGTGCTTCCAGCACCAGACGCGTTTTCGTGCCGCTACCGCTGCCGAGTTCGGCAACTGTCAGCGCTTGGCCGCGGATGTGACCGCGGAGCGACCCCGCGGCGCGACACAAGACCCGGTGGTCGGCCCGGGTCAGCCCGTATTCCGGCAAGTAGGTGATGGCTTCGAACAGAGCGCTGCCCACGGCGTCATACAAGTGCCTTGCCGGCAGCCACTTACGCTTGGCCTCGCACAGGCCCATGCGGGCGTCTCGGGCGAATTCCTCGCGGGGCGCGCCGTTACCGTTCATTTAGCCGGTTATATCACGGCGGCTGTCGGACCCTAGCGCGGGAGTTTCGATAATGGGAGTGATGCCACCGACGAACGACCTGCGCCAGCGCTTTGCCGATGCGAGGCTGCGCACGGATGAGCTGTTCGCATTGGTCAGGCCCGACTCCCTGTTCGAGCGTCCCGTGCCGGAACGGCATCGGCTCAATTTCTATATCGGCCACGTGGAAGCGTTCGACTGGAACATGATTTCCACTTGCGAGCTCGGCCCGGAATCGTTTCACGCGGAGTTCGACAGGCTGTTTGCCTTCGGCATCGATCCCGACTCGGACTCGCTGCCTTCGGACCAGCCAGCCGATTGGCCCAGCCTGCCGGAAACGGCGGCTTACTGCCGGAGGGTGCGGGAAACCGTGGACTCGGTCTTGGACGAGGTACCCGACGATGTCGCGCAAACCTGCATCGAGCACCGGTTGATGCACGCCGAAACGATCTGCTATCTGCTGCACAACCTCGCCCCAGAACTCTTGCTGGCCGAGGCCGCCAGCAAGTCGGCCGCGGCCGCTGACTGCGGAGAAGTGCCGCAACAATGGATCCACATCCCCGCCGGCGAGGCCCGGCTGGGAAGGGACAGGGGCAGCGGCTTCGGCTGGGACAACGAATTCGGTGCCCGCACCGAAGACGTGGATGAATACTGGGTCCGCAAGTACAAGGTGACCAACGCAGAATACGTGGTATTCGTTGACGAGGGCGGGCCCCAGCCCCACTATTGGCGCAAAGCCGGGGACTCGTGGTTGCTGCGCACGATGTTCGGCGAGGTGCCTCTGCCGCTGGACTGGCCGGTCTATGTGACCCACTCACAGGCTGCCGCGTTTGCAGAACACGCGGGCGCCTCGCTGCCAAGCGAGGCGCAGTGGGATCGCGCCGCCTACGGCTCTGGCGATCCTTCCAGGCGCTTCCCGTGGGGGGATGGCCGCACATCGGATGGCTGCGCCAACCTCAACTTCCGCAGCTGGGATCCTTGTTCGGTCCTCGCCACGCCTGCTGGCGACAGCGCGTTCGGCGTCTCGCAGTTGCTAGGCAACGGCTGGGAGTGGACCTGCAGCAAGCTGAGGCCGTTTCCGGGCTTCGAGGAGTACGACTTCTATCCGGCGTACTCGTCAGCCTTCTTCGACGACGAGCACTACGTTCTCAAGGGAGGCTCGCAGCGCACGGCCCTGCAACTGGCGCGCCGCAGCTTCCGAAACTGGTTCCGCCGGGACTATCCCTACGTCTATTCCACGTTCCGACTCGCCCGGCAGGGCTGAGGCCGCGGTTTCGCCAGGGGCTGGCAGCGCGGCCCGTTCCAGCTATGCTCAGAGTACGCCGTGGGTCCGGTTGGCAGCTAGATCTGCCTGAAGCCGGACAAGTCCGCGGCGCTTTCATGCGATGAAAATCACTGATGTAGAAGCAATCTACGTCCGATCCGAAAAGGTCCGCGAGCTGTGCGACTCGGGCCAGGACGCCCTGATCGTCCGCGTACATACCGACGCGGGCATCAGCGGCCTGGGTGAGGTGGACTCCAATCCCTTAGCGGCCAAAGGGGCCATCGAAGGCCCATATTCGCATACAGTGACCAGCGGCTTGCGGGAACTTGTCCTTGGCGAGGATCCATTCGAGACCGAGAAGATCTGGCACAAGATGTACCAAGGCAACCTCTACGGCGGTAGGCGCGGAGCGGGCTTCCACGCCATGAGCGGCATCGACCTGGCCTTGTGGGACATCAAGGGCAAGGCGCTCGGAATGCCGGTCTGGAAACTGCTAGGCGGCGGCTTCCATGAGCGCCTGCGCTGTTACGCCAGCTCTTTGTGGGGCCCGACACCGGCCGAGACCAAGGACCTTGCGCGGCGCTACGCGGACCGCGGCTTCAGCGCCGTCAAGTTCGGCTGGGAGCCGATGGGACAGGACGAGGCTACCGACATCGCGCTCGTGCGGGAGGCGCGGGCCGGTCTGGGGGAGGGGCCGGACCTTCTGATCGATGCCGGCCTGGTCTGGGATGCCAAGACGGCGATTCAACGCGTGCGGGCTTTCGAAGAGCACCGCATCTTCTGGCTCGAAGAGCCGCTCATGCCCGACAACTACGAGGGCTACCGCAGGCTCAGCGAGGCCGTGGACACGCGCATCGCGGCGGGCGAGGAAGAGAGCGGCCGAGCGTCCTTCATCGAACTGATGGATCGAGGCAAGGTGGATGTCGTGCAGGTGGACCTGACCCGCGTGGGCGGATTCACCGAGGCGGTCAAGATCGCAACCCTAGCCCAAGACCGGGGCGTGCGCGTGGCGAATCACGGCTTCACGACGTATATCAACGTGGCGGCGGCGCTGCATTTCCTCAACTCGATTCCCAACGCGCTGATCGTCGAGTACGTCGCGGAGGAAGAGACCACGCTGCGCGACCACCTGACCAAGCAGCGCATCGTTGCGCGGGATGGCATGCTCGACATACCCCAAGAGCCGGGTCTCGGCGTAGAACTCGACGAGGAGGCCGTCGAACGGTTCCGCGTGGCTTGAAGGCGAAGCGCCTACAGGGCTACTCGTCCGCGACTTCGATGCGGAACGAATACTCCTGCAGAGCCTTCACGTGGGCGTTCTTGGACTTCCCGCTGAGCGGGTTGCCCTGTAGCGAGACAGCCCAGTAGCGGGCGAAGCGGCTGTCGCCGGCGATATCCTTTTCGGCCATCTCCGCCAGCACGCCGATATCGCTGACCTTGTTGTTGCGCAGCGACAGGCGCTGCAGGGAAGTCAGGGGCGCCAGCGGCCCAAGGTCCGACACGCTGTTGTCGTCGAGGATGAGCGAGGACAGGCGCGTCAGAGAACCCACCGGGCCTAAATCGCTGACCGCGTTTCCCGCGACGTCGAGAGTCCAGAGCTTCTGCAAGTTCTTGACGGCAGACAGGTCGCTGATCTTGTTGCCCGCCAGATAGGCTGAATTCAGCGCCTCGAGGCCTGCCAGCGGCGAGATGTCTTCGACCATGTTGTCCGACAGCTCGATGTACTGCAGGCGCTCCAGTTCGGCCAGCGCGGAAACGTCCTTGACCTGATTGCGGGTCAGGGTCAGGCTCTGCAGCAGATTCAACCCCGCGATGGGCGAGAGGTCCGAGACTTCGTTGTCGGGCAGTTCCAGCAGCATCAGCCGCTTGCAGTGCTCGAGTCCGGTCAGGTCGCGGATGCCCTTGTCGCGGGCCGTGATGGTCGAGATGTTTGCCACGTCCTCGGCCGTGATCGGCTCTTCGTTGTGGCGCTTCTCGAACACGTACTGGCGCACCGCGGCTTCAAGGTTCTCATCGGGAAAGATCTGTGCGGCGGCGGGAAGCGCGATCAAGAGGGCAACGAGAACAGCGGCTGCGCGACACATGGGCATGGCTCCTAGTCTGTTTGGGCGGATGTTCACTGGCCCATGATACTATCCCCGGCGTTTGTCCTGCCGGTGCCCATGGGATCCTAATGGCCTTGCCGGGCATCAGCCAGCCAGTCGCTGAACTCGCTCCAGAGCTGTTGCGCCAACGCGGGCCGGTCGGCGGCAAGGTCGCGCGATTCCGCCAAGTCGCCGTGCAGGTCGTATAGCTCTAGCGGGGACGTCGCGGACTGCCGTACGAGCTTCCAGCGGCCTTGGCGCAGGCCGCCGATGTCGCGGTAGCGAAAGTAGATGTTGCGGTGGGGCGAGCGCGCCCCGTCACGCAGGACCGGCAGCGGGTCGCGCCCGTCGATGATGCGGTCATCGGGCGCTTCAATGCCCGCCGCCCGCAGGGCCAGCATGAACAAGTCCATGTTGACCAAGGGTTCGCGCACGACCGTATTCGCGGGCAGCAAGCCCGGCCAGCGAACGATACACGGGGTGCGGACGCCGCCTTCGTACACTGAGGTCCTCCCGCTGCGGAACGGGGCGTTGGAGGCGACTTCCAGCTCGGGCTTGCGTGATCCCACCCAGGCGCCGTTGTCAGATGCCAGCATGACCAATGTACGCTCCGACAGCCCGCTGGTGTCGAGTTGCTGCAAGACCCTGCCCACCCCCGCGTCCAGCGCGGTCATCACGGCGCGGTAGCCCTCCTCGGCCACGCTGGTGTCGGGCGAGTACCCATAGATCTCGAAGAACTCGGCGGGAGCCTGCCAGCGGAACAGCTGGCCCGCCGCCTTGTTCTTGCGGTTGGGGTAGTGCGCGGCGTTGAACGGCACGAACAGGAAGAAGGGCCGGTCGGCGCTGCGCCGGATGAAGCCGACCGCAGCGTCGGCGAAGATATCCGTCGAGTAGCCCTCGATGCGCGTGGGTTCGGTGCCCACGTGCATGTCCAGCCGCCCGTTATAGACGTGGGTGTAGTAGTCGCAATTGCCCGAGATGCAGCCGATGAACTCGTCAAACCCCCGGTCGGTCGGGCGGCTGCCCTCGGCGAAGCCGATGTTCCACTTGCCGAAGGCCGCGGTCGCGTAGCCGTGCTCGCGCATGATCTCGGGCAGCAGTCTCTCGGAGTGTGGCAGGCCGATGCCGCTCCAGTTCTCCTGCACCGAGAGCTGGTGCGTCAGCCCGTTTCTGTCCGGGTAGCGCCCAGTCAGCAGCGCCCCTCGCGACGGCGAGCATGACGACGATGGGATGTAGAAGTCGGTCAGGCGCACCCCTTGGGCTGCCAGGCGGTCCATGTTGGGGGTGCGGATGGCAGGATTGCCGTAGGATGCGAGATCGCCCCAGCCTACGTTGTCGATGTAGATCAGGACTACGTTCGTTCGATCGCGCTCGGGCGATTGCGCCTGCGCGGCGAAGCAGCAGGCCAGCAAGATCGTGCTGTGCGCGAGGATTCGCATGGGCTATTCGATGATGGTCGGCTCCTCTCCGTGCAGCAGGGGGTTGCCGAACACTGACAGAGGATCGTTGGTCTGCGCGAGCCACTCGTCCACTAGGTCCCGCATCTTGGCCAGCTGGCCAGAGAACCGCGGGTCGGTTGCGAGATTGTGCTGTTCGTGCCTGTCGTTCGCCACGTAGTAGAGTTCTTCGGCGGGTCGCCTGCGATAGCGCTCCACGATCGCCAGCGCCTCTTCGTCGTGCCCGGCGGCCTCGGTCCAAGACGGCCAGTAGCGCCGGCCCGAGCGCAGTCCGCCGCGGTTGATGTGCGTTGCGAATTGGAACTCCGGGTGAAGGTTGCGGATGTACTTCCAGTCGGCAGTCCTCACGGACCGCATCGGAAACACGTTAAAGTCACGATCGCCGCTGTGTGTGGTGTAGACCTCGCTCCTGTGCGTGTGTGTTTCGCCCCGCAGGACCGGAGCGAATGACCGTCCGTCGATGTCTCTCGGCGGGTCGCCTCTGGCCAGCTCGACGAGCGTCGGCAGTATGTCCATCCACTGCACCATCGCATCCGTGCGGCTTCCGGCGTCGATGACGTCCGGCCAGACGGCGATCATCGGTGTCCGCACGCCGGCGTCATACAGGTTCCACTTGCCAAACGGCATCTGCAGGCCATGGTCGCTGGTGTGCAGGAAGAACAGGTCGCCCCCGAACCTCGACCGAGCCGCGTCGTAGACACGCCCAAGTTCGTCGTCCATGTACTCCACGGCTGCGTAGTACCGTGCACGCGCAGCGAGCGTTTCTGGAGTGTTGACGAATGTCGGCGGCAGCAGCACTTCGTCGGCCGCATACTCCGTTTGGTCCAGCGGCCATGGCACGTGCGGCCAGTTCGAGCCCACAAAGATGCAGAGCGGCTTCTCGCTGGTGCGCCGCTCTATGAACTCGATGGCTGCCGGGATGGCCGCGTGTTCGTGGAAGCTGTCGTGGGCAAAGTGATCAAAGCCGTAGTCCTGCGTGTAGCGGTAGTGCGAGACCTTGCCGAACGCCACGACCTCATAGCCCAGTTCCTGAAGGTACGAAGGCAGCTTGCGCAGCTCCGCGCGCGGCTTGGCGTGGTTCGCCTCCGCGCCGTGCCGGGCGGGATAGAGGCCGGTCAGCAATGTTGCCCGGCTCGGCGCGCAGGCCGGGGAATTCACAAACGCCCGCTCGAACAGCAGGCCTGAGGAGGCCAGACGCGTCATGTTCGGGGTCCGCATCTCCGGTGCGCCATAAGGCGCGCTGTCCAGCGGCCCGTGATCGTCGGACAGGAAGATGACTAGATTCGGCTGCGCGAAAGCCAGCGCACCGCCGAGTGCAAGGGGCAGCGCTGCGACTAGGATCATGCGGAGGACGAGGCGGTGGAACATCTGGCTTCGATTCTCCCCGATCCCAGTATCCGTACGTGTAGCGTCGCTCCGCGTGGCACGGCCGGGGCGTCTGGGCCCTATCGTTCGATCCAGCGGTAGGCAGCCTTGCTGTTGAGCCGGAAGTACTTTTCCTGCTGCTGCCGGCTCTTTCCGGCGAAATACTCCTGGACGATGCCGATCACTCGGGCGTAGCTGCCCAGAGGATCGCTGTTCGGCCAGTCGCTGCCGTAAAGGACGCGATCCTCCCCAAAGGCGTCTGCGATCTGGTCGATGGTGGCGCGATAGTCCTCCAAGTCGTACGAGACGCGCCCCCCGCGATCCAGCAGGACCGCCGAAATCTTGACGTAGGTCTGTGGCCGGGCCGCGAAGTCGGCAAGGATTCGCTCGTAGCGCGCCCGCTGCGAAGCCTGCAGCTGAATCTTGGGCAGATGGTCCACGACCATGCGGAGGTCGGCTACGCGGTCGGAGAGGCGCAACATGCCCTCGAGCAGTTCTAGGTTGGGGTTGGCCGTGTCAAGTGACAGGTCGGCTGAGGCCACCAGCCGCATGTCGTCAATGAAGCGGGAATTGCCCAGTTGCTCGGCGAGATCACGGCCCCAGAGGTTGCCGTAGCGGATGCCGCGGAACAGCGGGTTCTTGGCGAATCGTTCCAGGTCGGTGCCGAAGCCGGGCTTGCCCGCGTCGAGGAAGCCCACCAGGCCGACTACCGACTTGTCGTCCGCAGCGATGTCTAGGACCCATTGGTTGTCTTCGATGCGGGGGCTGCACTCCACCACGACCGCGCCGGTGACGCCATGGGCGCCCGACACGGACCGGAAACGGTCCGGATAGGTGGGCTTGGAGCGGATCGGGTCGTCCGGAGGGGGCCAGGGAATCCCGCCCGGGCGCGTTGGATCGAACAGGTGGATGTGCGTGTCGATGACTGGGAATGGGAGCGGTGCCGCAGCAGCAGCTGCAGCCGAAAGGAGGAAGGACCTGCGAGTCACAATGCAAGTATAGGCAGTTCGCCGCCAGCGCCGAGTCCCGGCCTTACTGCGGCGCGCGCTATTGACGTTCACCTCACCAGACCGACCCACCCCTGCTGAGAGACCGAACCAGTGTCGACCAAGCAGATGGAGAGCGACCATTCCTCGATTTCGACTGCACGTCTGGAGCGGACTCGTCATGATTCGGGACGAATCTTGCTTGGGCGTCACGCGCGGGATAGGTGTAACGAACTCTGCCTCGAACAATTTGATTCAGTTCGGCTGATGCCGCCAAATCAAGGGCGAACCTCCGCGGGTGGGGGCTTCAGGGTTGACGATCTCAAAGAGGCCCTGCCATGGATCCATGACCTGCATACGGTATGGCACAAGTTCACAGAGGCTGCCCTCGGCCCCAGCGGTTTACCTGAAGCCGGATCGTGCCTCAGCCTCCCGCTCACGGAGCGCTCGTTCCCGACGCACTCACGCCGATCAAGTCACCACGATGACCGTTAACCAATAGACATCGACCTGATTTCGGTGTAATTTGCGAATAAAACAAAAAATTTATATGAAAATTACTGGCACAATGCTTGCCAGACAAGATTTCCCATGCTTCAATAATGAATGATGTCTGACTCCAGCGCAGAGGATCTTCTGCCGAGTTTCTGGAATCCAGGGATAGGAAAGTATCACCAAGCCGTCCGGTTTCCAGTCACGACCCCGACGCGCTATTTGTCATTCTCGGTGGCCCTCAATCTCCGCCTTCCCGGTGAAGACACCGGAGACTGGCACGGAGACGTGCCGTTCGTCACTGCTATTGACAACCCGCGGACCCTGAGGCTCGCCGGGCCGGGCGGCTGGGCGGACACAACGCCAAGCCTCGGAAGCAAGGGTGTCCGCGACATGGCCCACGTCCTTGAGGGACTGTATATCCCGCCCGGCTGCGGACCGGTCTGGGTGGCTAACCACTATCGTGCGATTGCGGACTACGTGCTTGTCGATACCCAAGACTGTTGGTGCGCCGAGTTTCCAAGGCACGTGCCGGTCTACAACATCAACCAATGGCTTTTCGCCCCTGAGCACGTAGAACACTTGGTCGAGGAGTACCTCAAGCCGCTCCGGAACCAGCTGTCGCCTGAAGAAAAGGAACTCCACGACGCATGGCTTCCGACCGTAGTGTTCGGCTGACCCCGGAGGCAAGCGCTCCACGAACGCATAATGAGAGCGACGTTTCCTCGATTTCGACCGAACGTTAGGAGCAGAATCGCCATGATGCGGGAGGAATCTCGCTTCAGCGTCAGACGTGGAAGGGGTGTAACGACGTCTGCTCCGAACACTCGAAGCCCTTAGCTGCGACGCGGTCGCGCAGTCCCGGAGCTGGCTAAGCAGCGTGTTACAGTGATTTCGCGGCCTTGGATTCTCGAAACTGTCCCGAAATTCCCGAGGCTGATCGCTGCGACTTGGGTGGCGGCGAAGGCTCTGTGAGTCGAAGAACCCTGACACTGATTCGTCCTTCGCTACGCCCCTACTGAAGCAGCGTGCTTTGACGGGCCGCGCCCCACGCGGCCTCGATTGGACCCATGAGCAAGAGAAATGGGGAGCCGTCCGATCCGCTCCGCGCGTTGCCCGGAGTGGATTTAGTGCTGCAGTCCCCCGCAGCTGTGCCGTGGCTGGATCGCTTGCCGCGCGAGCACGTGGCGGACCTCGTGCGGGAAGCGATCGGGGAGCTTCGCGAATCGCTCCTGGCGGATCCGTCGCAGGCCCCTGAGGATCCGCTACGGGCGGTGGCGGCCAAGGTGGACGGTCTGGTCCAGAGCTTGAGCGAAAGCAGCTTGCGGCCGGTCATCAACGCCTCCGGTGTGATCTTGCACACCAATCTTGGGCGAGCCCCGCTCGGTCAGTCCGCGGTGGAAGCCGTCGGCTCGATAGCGGGCGGATACTGCAACCTCGAATACGACATCGAGCAAGGGCGGCGGGGCAGGCGCGACGGGCATTGCGGCTCGCTGCTGGAACGCCTGCTCGGCGCTCCGGCGCTGGTAGTCAACAACAATGCCGCTGCGATCTTCCTCGTGCTGCACGAACTCGCCCGCGAGGGGGAAGTGATTGTCTCCCGCGGCGAGCTGGTGGAGATCGGCGATGGCTTCCGCATTCCGGACATCCTCGAGGCTTCGCAGGCGCGACTCCGAGAGGTCGGCTCCACCAACCGGACCAATCTCGACGACTACCGCGATGCGCTGGGCGATCGGACCAGAGCGCTGCTGCGCATCCATCCGAGCAACTTCAAGCAAGTTGGCTTTACGGGGCGCCCGACAATCGAGCAACTCGTCGCCCTCGCTAAGTCCGCGTCGCTTCCGCTGATCGAGGACCTGGGCAGCGGCTGCCTCGTCGACCATCTCGCAGAGGGCATCGAGGGCGAGCCACCCGTGGCCCGGAGCATCAAGGCCGGAGTGAGCTTGGTGACGTTCTCCGGGGACAAGCTGCTCGGCGGACCCCAGGCCGGCATCATCGCCGGCGACGCCGGCCTGGTGGCGCGGGTGCGGCGGAATCCGCTGTTCCGGGCGCTGCGGGTGGGCAAGCTGACGTTAGCCGCCCTTGAAGCCACGCTGCGCTCGTACTTGGCGGGCCGGGAAGACGAGATTCCGGCCCTGAGGCTGATGCGGACGCCGACGGCTGCGCTTAGCGCGCGGGCGCACAAGTTGGCGAAGCGGCTCGCGGAGCATGGCATTTCCGGGTGCAGCGTGGTCGAGGGAAAGTCAGTGCTGGGCGGCGGATCCACGCCAATGCAGAGCATGCCGTCGCCCTTGGTGGCCATCGAGGGGCGGCCCGGGCGGTCGGCGACGCACGTAGAGAGCGGCTTGCGCTCCTACGACCCGCCCGTCGTGGCGCGCATCGAGAAGGACCGTGTCCTGCTGGACTTGCGAACGGTGCCCGAGGACCAAGAGGACGACTTGGTCGCGGCGGTGATCCAAGCGACGCGCCCGCGTCAGACGGGAGCATGACGTGAAGTTCGTTGTTGACACGAAGGGCTTTACCGATATCGTCGACATCTCGCAGCAGGTGCGCGGCGCTGTAGCCGCCAGCGGCGTCACGGAAGGCGTGGCGCACCTGTTCGTGCAGGGTTCGACGGCCGCGCTGTCCACCATCGAGTTCGAGCCGGGGGCCGTGCGAGACCTCAAGGAGGCCTTGGAGCGGATCGCTCCAATGGACGCGCGCTACCACCACAACGAGAGATGGGGCGATGGAAACGGCTTCGCGCACTTGCGCGCGGCGCTGATGAAGCCGTCGCTGTCAGTGCCGATCGAAGGCGGCCAGTTGCAACTAGGAACATGGCAGCAGGTGATTCTGCTAGACTTTGACAATAGAAGCCGCAAGCGTCTTGTCTACGTGGAGGTAACCCTTAGTGCTTAATCACTTTTCCTGTCACCGTCAGTCTGCGCGCACGCGGCGAACGGGGATTTTCTGTGCAGTTCTTCTGCTCAGTTTTGCAACAGGATTGCAACAGGAAGTTTCTTTTGCCAAGGATGCGGTGACGTGGATCGAGCGTTACGACGAGGCAATCGAGGAGGCGCGCAAGACAGGCAAGCCGATCTTCCTCGAGTTCCGCTGTGCCCCTTGAAGGGCCGGCAGGGCATTTGACGCACAGGTGGTGCTGACCGAGGACAACACAAAGCGGGGCAAGCTGTTGCAGCAGTATGTGACGGCGCGCATCACCCGCATGGACGGGATCAACATCGGGCTGTTCGATTACGACCGCTACAACACGCTGTATTTTTTCGTGCTGAACTCCGACGAGCAGATCTACTTGCGCTACGGCGGGCGCGACGTGCGCTCGGCGACGACGTACCTCAACCTCGAGAGCTTGGAACTTGCGCTGGAGCAGGGGCTGGAACTGCATCGGCGGCATCAAGCCGGCAAGCTCGCGCCGAAGCCTGCGCCCGCACCGAAGTACCCGCGTGACATCCCCGCGCTTTACGAGCGCACCGTTGGGCGGGGACGGTGTGTGGAGTGCCACCTGATTGGTGACCTGGAGAACGTGCAGCGCGAGTTGGACGGCACGCTCGACAAGCTCAGGGACTTGCATCGGGCACCGGACATCCGCAAGCTTGGGATCGAACTCGACGTGCCCAAGGGCCTGGGGATTGCCAGCACCAGCGGTGCCGCGGACGAGGCGGGTATGCGACCCGGCGACGTGATCCGCCGCTTGAACGGAATCGACGTCTGGACGTTCGGAGACTTCCAGTGGGAGTACGGCAAGGTGCCTCACGATGCGACCCAGGCCGAGATCACGGTCGAGCGCGACGGGGCCTTGTTCGACCTGTCGGTCAACCTGCCACGATTCTGGTGGCACACGGACCTGACTTATAGGAATCTCTCGGTCGACCCGCGAGTCTACTTCCGGTCGGAGCCGTTGGCTGACGAGGAGAAGTGCTCCTTGGGCTTGGACGAAGACGGCTTCGCCAGCCGCGTGGTTGCGATCGATTCGTTGTCGGACATCTTGGGGAGTCACCAACTCCAGATCGGAGACGTCATCTATGGTGTCGAAGGCCAGACCAGGGACGAGGTCGCCAACACCGCCGAACTCCACATCAAATTGCGCAGGCAGGCAGGGTCGGAACTGACCCTGCAGGTGCTGCGAGGGGACGAGCGCATCGAAATGTCGCTCAAGACCACGAGGATGAGTTTCAGGAAATGATGATCGGATTGCGCGTCGCTATCGCCACCATGCTCGCCGCAAGTTTGTGGGCCGGAGGGTGGTCCGCCCCGGCAGAGGCAACCGATCGGGCAGGGAACGCGCTCGTGACTTGTCGCGCCAAGCTGGCCGGGGATCACTTGGTGGTGGAGATTCAGGCCATCGAAGGCTGGCATGTCTACGCGATGGACAACGAGCTGCGCGCCAAGGAAGCGTTGGCCGGCAAGATGTCGCTGGGTGTGGAGCAAAGCACCGAGGTGCAAGTGTCGGGTGGCCTGAATGTCGTCGGAGGCTGGTATCAGACCAAGCCTGAGGACTTTTCGCAGCCCGAGCTGCGCTGGTACTCCTACGGATTCGAAGGCACTTCGACCCTAGCGGCCGAGGTTGAGCGCACCTCGGGCGACTCCGCCAGCGTGACCGTGCGAGCGCAAGCTTGCGACAGCGCAAGTTGCGTTGCAGTCGAGGCGGCGTTGGATGTGCCGCTGACCGACGGCGCCGGAGAGAGCTTCAGCACCGACAGCTTGGTGCCGGTCCGGTCTTCGTAGCGCTACCACTGCGGTGGCGGTTCGTGTTCAAGGTCCTCAAGAGGGAGATTGATCGACCGCCTTTCGCGGAACGAGCGATAGGCACCTTGGACGATCTCGACCGCCTTGAAGCCGTCGCCGCCGCTCGCCGCTGGCGCACCCCTCGTTGAGATCGTGCGGAAGAAACTGCGGAACTGCTCTTCGAACGTGTTTCGGCGCGGCGGCCATAGGTCAACCCAGCCAGCTTCGAACCCGCCCCACCACTTCGCGGGCCTTGTCCAAGCCAGCATCTCCGGTGGCAGGACTGATTCGGGGGCTTCTTCGAGATAGATCGAGACAGGTGCCGATTGAAACGGCCCGGTGATGAATGCCGAGCAGCCCAGCGTGGCCTTGGTCCCGTACAGCATCAAGGGGGACGTGAAGGCACGCGAGAAGCGGTGCCAGCCGAGCGACCCAATCGCGCCAGACTCCATCTTGAGGTTGAGAGCCACGCTGTCGTCGATGTGGTGGCTTTCCAGGACGGAGGCCATTTCGCAAGAGACGCTGCTGAATTCGCCCAGCAGATCCCGCATCTGGTCCAAGCGGTGCTGGCCGACATCGATCAGAGTGAAGCCGCCCCCCTGCCTGGTGTCGAAGCGGTAGTTCCGCACGCCCCCGGGCACCACGTCGAGCGGCTCGGAGATGCTTCCGCTGAAAGCCCGCACTTCGCCTAGGACTTCGTGGCGCAGCAATCCCTTCACGCAGAGCTGCTCGGCGCTGAAGCGATGGTGGAATCCCACTTGAAGCACGCGCTTGGCCCGTTCCGCAGCCCTAGAGATGGCATGGGCGTCTTCCAGCGTCAGTGCCAGCGGTTTTTCGCAGAGCACGTGTCGGCCTAGGGCGAAGGCACACTCCGCCTGTTCCCGATGGTAGGAGTTGGGGGATGCGATCAGCACCGCGTCCACGCCCTCGGCAGTGATGGCCTCTTCGAAGGTCCTTGCCACGAGTGGGATCCCAAATGAATCCGCCGCTGCTTGGGCGGCGTCGATCGCGGGGTCGAACACGCTCAGCACCCGCCCTCCGATGGCTTCTAGGGCGGGGAGGTGCCGGGCCGTGACCACGGCTCCGGCTCCCAGAACTGCGAATGCCGGTACATCTGTTCCCATACAGCGATCCCTGATTATCCCAACCAGCTCGGTGCATCGCCGGGACTGGTCACCGGCCTAGCGTCGCCACGTCACCCGGCTGTCGGCCGAGCCCCGGCAATCGAGGCTCCGGAGATTCAAGCCACTTCAACTCGGGCGTAGATGCCGGGTACGCTCGCCGGCGCGGCATCGCACGTGAGCAGCGTTGCTGGAAGCGCTCCGGCCAGGGCCAGATATGCTGCGTCATACGCCGTCACGTTCTCCCGGAGCTCCCAAATCCGTGGGGCGAGTGCTAGATGGCCGTAGCGTTGGACCCTTAGAGGGGCCAAATCTTCCAAGGCCTGGGCCGCGCGGGCAGGCGTCAGCTAGTCAGACCGAACAAAGCGGCGGACCGCCTGCAGGACTTCGAGATCGATCAAATGCGGTGCGTGGAGCGATTCACCCGTCCGACTGACGATTCGCGCGACAGCCTCGCCGGCCGGTGTGCCCAGCAGGAGTACCAAAGCGGCCGATGCATCGAGGACGATTACCGGCGCTCGCGTTCTTCACGAACCACGTCTGCCGGCCTCGGACGCACCGATGCCGGAACCCTGGCCTTCAGCCGCTGCACCAGCTCGTCGGTCGTTGGTCGATCAAGGCTGCTTCGCAGTTCGGCCAGGGCGTACGCCGAGAGTGACATGCCAGCAAGCGCAGCTCTGGCCTTCAGCTTGCGATGCACTTCGTCCGGCACGTTGCGCACGTGAATCGTCGTTGCCACGTTTCCCCTAAGGATTCATCGTAGTCGCATGTCCACCTGCTCTCGCCCTTCAGGCCGCTTTCCTGGGTGCGATCCTCCGACGCGTCGACTTCGGAAACAGCTCGTGCAGAGGCCTCGGATGCGAGGGCGAACTTCTGGTGCACTCGATTGCCGGCAAAGCCCGCCGTATGAACTCGTCGAACGCCGCCAGACGTATGCAGTCTCCCAAGAAGGGGAGCCCAACGCAGGCCTTCGTTGGTCTCTTTGCTCTGTCAGTGCTGGAAGTCATGTCGTTTCCGCGCCATTCAGCCTGCCATGGACTATCGCGTTAGAATTCGGCTGGAAGATTGGTAAATTATTGATAGATATTGACTTAATTCTAATTTGATCCTGACGCGGCTTCGCATTTCGGGGTTGAATCGGACGGTCTGTTTCCGATTGGCGCCGATTCGCCTCCGCCTGAGCTCAAGTTCCTCCAGCAGCCGAATGCAGGATTGGCAACACGAGTGTGCCGTGCGGTAGACTCGAAGCTTGCCCCGGCCGACTGTCGGTGCTCCCCCCTCGATCCGCTGTGCACAAGTACATCGTCATCGGCCCACAGGCATCGGGGAAGTCCACGCAGAGCCGAATGCTGTCGACCCACTTCGACTTTGCTCACATCTCGATCGGTGAGATCGTTCGGTGGCACCTCGAGCACCGCACCAAGCTGGCGGCGACCATCCGTGAGATCTTGGATAGCGGCAACCTGATCCCGGACGAGATTGTCATGGAGCTCGTCCGTCGGCGGCTGCACCAGCACGACTGGAACTATGGCTTCGTGCTGGACAGCTTCCCGCGCAACAAGGCGCATGCCGACTTCCTACGGCAGAACTGGGACATCGACCGAGTGGTCTATCTGGACGCTCCCGACGAGGCGGTGTTTCAGCGCGTAATGGCACGTGGCAAGGAGGGCTGGGGATCGGGCTATACCAAGCGTGCCGACACCAACCCGGAAGTGCTGCGCCGACGCATTGCCAATTACCATCGGCGCACGAAACCGATCTTGCAGATTTACAAGGACTTGGGAACGCTCGTTCAGGTTGACGCCACGAAGTCGATATCGGGCGTGTTTTCCCGCATCACGCGCTCGCTCGGCCTTGGCGCTGGCGGCGTTTGACCGCGCGGGCTGCGCCTCTGCCCGACAACTCTTCTTAGAGTTCCTTCGACTTGGACCACTCGTACTCGACGCCCCCGTCCACGTTATGCAGACGGAAAGCGATACTCGAGGCGCTCGTCGACTTGGTCGTAGACACCGAAACGAACCCGCCGGCCACACGGTGGAAGCGGTGATAGGCCTCGTCTTCGCCCGGCGACCCCCCTGCGTGCTCGTCGGTGGCCGGCCCGCTGGAGAATTCCTGGACGCCCGTGGCGGGATGCACGGAATGGTACTGCCAGTGGCGGTCCCCGCAGACGACGAAGAAGTTGTCCGGCAGGTTCGCCTCAGCCCAGGCCCTGAACTCGTCGCCTTCGTGCTGGAAAGCCTTGTTGGCATGGTTGTCGGCCTTGTTTGAGCGATCCGGGCCGACGATCGGCGTTGGGCTGACCAGCACTTTCCAATCGGCGTCGCTTGCCAGCAGCGTTTCCATCAGCCAGGCCTTCTGCTCGCTTCCCCAAATGCTCTTGCCCGGGCCGTCCGGAATGTTGTTGGGAGATCGGAAGTCACGGCCTTCGACGATCCAAACCTGGAGACCCTTGCCCCAGCGAAACGTCCGGTACGGCAGCTCGCTCATGGGCGCTTGCTCGGCGTATACCTGAAGGCCCTGTTCCCAGCTGAAGGTCCCCATGTACTCCCGCGACATGCCGGGCCAGTTGTCGTTGTGATACGAATCGTGGTCGTCTTTCTCCCAATAACCGGGCACGCTGAGATGGAACTTGACCAGGGAAGGGAAGCTGTACATGCGGTGCCAGTGGAACCGGGCCAGATCGATGGAGGTTGCGAGCGGCGCGTCGCTGTCGTAGTAGACCGTGTCGCCCGTTGGGACGATAAAGTTGGGAGTCAGATCCAGCATCGACTTGTAGATCTTGAACCCGTCGTCGGCATCATGATCGCGGTTCGCCTGGCCGGTGACCGCTGTGAAGCTTACGTCGGCATACACGTTCGGGGGAGGGGCTGTCTCGAAGCGACCATAGAGCGGCTTGTGCAGGACCGTGCCTTCGATATCGCTGGTTTCGGTTTCGAAGTAATAGATAGTTGAATGCTTTAGGCCGCTTAATTGAAAGTGATGAGTGAAATCGCTCTCTGCACCGACATCAGACCAGTCTGTTTCAACGGGGTCGAAGAAGTTCACGTTGTCGGCGTAGCGGACACGCACCCTGCCCGGGGCGCCCGGCACCGACCCCTGCAAGTCGCGGGGATCGAGCTGCACGATCTCCTCGCCGGGCTCGGTCTTTTCCGGGCGTCCGCGTATGGGTGTGCCGTCGGCCCTGCGCTCGGCGGACTCGGTGACACGGGTCCAGATGATTGCCGACTCATGGGTTACCTCGCCGACCTTGACCCCGGTGGCTTGGCGTGACTCGTCCAAATGACTGACGCCAAGGCCACAGGCACACAGGATCAGGACGCTAGCCGCCGAAACGATTCTGCTGCGCATGGTCCTGTATTCTACCGATTCCGAGCGGAGCGGAGGCGGGCAACCTGCCGTTCGAGCGAGACGATGCGTTCAAGCAGCGCCCGGCTGCCGATCTCGCCGCAGTCGCAGTCCGTGGGCCGCGTCTCCAGCCGGATCACCCTGACCTCCAAGCGATCAAGCTTGGCTTCGGATTCCAACGTGAACCGGTCCTTTTCCTGCTCGCGGCCGTGACCCTCTTCGTGGGTCGCGAAGCGATCCTCGATGGCTGCGAGGCGGTCTTCTATAGCGGCCAGTCTGTCGTCAAGCGTCGCCCGAATCGGAATCCGGCCTTGAGCGAGCAGCGAGCTCGCCAAGGCCAAGCTTGCAAGGATTGTCAGCGCGAGAATCTTGAACGGCATGCGAATGCACCAACGTGAGTGTCGCACAGCACGTTGGCACGTGTGTGTGTTCGGGTAGCCGCAGAGAACCCGCTAGCCCTCGAGGTCTGGCCAGAAACTACTGGATGCTCAGCATGCGGTCGATCGCCAACTGGGCTTTGCGGGCCGTCTCCGCTTCGATGGTCACCTCGATCTGGTCCCGCTCCAAGGAATCGAGCAGTTTCTCCAGTGTGTTCATCTTCATGTACTCGCACACTGCATCGGCACTGACGGGGTGGAATGTCTTACCGGGGATCTGGCGCCGCAGGCGGTACACCATGCCCATCTCGGTGCCGACGATAAACTCATCGGCTTGGGACTGTTCGGCATGGCGGATCATTCCTTCTGTGGAGAGGAAGAACGCCTTCTGATAGGGGGAGTTGCCTTGCATGACTTTCGACATGCAGTGCGACGCGCAACCGCACTCCGGATGGATGAGCAATTCCGCCTCGGGGTGGCGCTCGAACGCCTCTTCGAGGGCGCTTTCGCCGATCTTGGCATGCACGTGGCAGCAGCCGTCGTACAGATCGACCAATGAGGGGTCGACGACGTTGCTCTGGGCAATCGAGACAGAGCCGAGGAACTTGTCGGGCAAGAACAGGATCCGGCGGCCCGGATTCTGGCCCGCGGCGTGATCCAGCACTTGGGCCGCGTTGCGCGAAGTGCAGATGTAGTCGCTGAGCGCCTTGGTCGCGGCATCGGTGTTGACGTAGGAGATCACGATGCCGTCCGCGAACTTCTGCTTCCAGGCCCGCACGCGCGCATGGTCGATCGATTCCACCAACGAGCAGCCGGGCTTGTCGGGCATGTAGACCTTCGATCGCTCGCCGACGATTGTCTTGGCCGTCTCGCCCATGAACCAGACGCCGCAGAAATCCACGCGCGGCGAGGTCTGCTCGGCGACATAGCGACTCAGCCCCAGGGAGTCGCCGACTTCGGCCGCGACTTCCTGCAACTCGGGGAACTGGTAGTTGTGGGCGACGATCAGGGACTGCTTGCTCTCGGCCAACTCGCTGATCTGTCGCGCCGCACACACCAAGCTCGCGGTGTACTCCCGCGTGTAGCGCCCCGGATAGAGATCCCCCGCGAAGCGGTTAAACGTGTCGTACCACTGGCTGTATGGCAGGCGTTCCATGGGCGAGTCTCTGCTTCAGACCTGGAAGGACTTTCCGCAGCCACAGCTCTTGTCGGCGTTCGGGTTCTTGAACAGGAACCGTTGTTCGAGCACTGTCTCGATGTAGTCGAGCGTCATTCCGTCGAGGTATTGGAAGCTCTTCGGGTCTACGCACAGCCGGACGTCGTCAACAGCGAACACCGTGTCGGTAGGGCGCGCCGAGCTCTCGTACTTGAACTTGTACTGCAAGCCCGAACAGCCGCCACCGATAACTCCGAGACGTAGCAGGCCTCCAGGATTGTCCGAATCCAGCATCCCGCGGATCTTCCGCGTTGCGTTGGGCGTGACTTCGATCATCGCGTTCCTTCATAATACCCGCCTTGTGCGGCGAAGCAAGAAGCATGCTTGGCGACCCGACACGTGCGTACAAGCGGGGGTTCCGAATGAAGAAGGGAAGGGGACGGGTTCCGCCGCGCACGCTCAGGCACGGACGGCAGACAACAGGGTCCGCTATCCTGCCGGCCCTCTTCGTTTGGCCGGGTGTTGAGAGCCACCTCAGTTCGCGGTGCCACGCAGTCCGCTGACGAGCGCGAAGACCGCGATCAAAGGTGCGCTTGGGTTGCCCGGCGTCGAGCGGGGAGTATCGCTCCCGGGCTTGCTATAGCAGTCCGGCGCCGGGCAGCGCAGCCATGCGCTTATCTAGTGTCAGGACCGAAACATTGGCGCGCGAGTAGTCGCTGGTAATCAGCCGGTCAAGCAGTCCAGCTCCGCCGGATGCCCCTAGGGCGGCGATGACGGATCCACCACTGAGCGGCGCGACGAGCCCGCTCTGTAATACATCGAGCAGCCCGGCCCGAGCATCGAGCTTGGATATACCGAAGTGATGCTGAATCGCGACGTAGGCCTCTCCAATGACTTGATTCGACGCGAAGATCTCCGCCCCATCATCCTCGACTAACGCACGCAGTGCGCTCAACGAGTACTCAAAACCGTCTTCCGGGTGGCCCGTAACCAACCGAACCAGCACTGACGTGTCAATCCCGTAGCGCGGGGTCATGTGATTCCTGGCGGAACGACTCGATATCAAACGGGATCCGGTCTGGCGGCAGCTTGGAACGCAAAGGAGCAAGGCGGTCCAAGTCAATTCGACGGGGTCTCAGCAAGAAACCGTCGGGGCCCTCAATCAACTCAATTCGGTCACCGGCACCCACCCCAAGCGCATCGAGAACTCGTGCGGGGAAGGTGACCTGCCGCTTCGACGTGATCTTAACGACCATGTTTTTCCTTACTTAAATCGTATACCAGTAAGGCAGCGAAGGCAAGCTTCCAGTGCTATGTCGTCCTTCGGCCTGAGCGTGGCGGCTGTCCCCCCGGTACAATGGCAGTACCGAATCCCGCTCATGTTGGTCGACAAGCATGGACGTGCCTTGGAGGATCTGCGGATCTCTGTCACGGATCGCTGCAATTTCCGATGCACCTATTGCATGCCGTTGGACCAATACGACTGGATCTCCCGCGATCAGATCCTCAGCTACGAAGAAATCGGACGTTTGGCGCGAGTCTTCGCTGGCTTGGGCGTGCGAAAGCTGCGCATCACCGGCGGAGAGCCGCTGCTGCGTGCAGATCTTGAAGACCTAGTGGAGATGCTGGCGCGCGTTGACGGCATCGAAGACATCTGCCTGACGACCAACGCATCGCTGCTTGCGGACAAGGCCGAACCGCTCAAGCGGGCCGGCTTGCACCGGCTTACGGTGAGCCTCGACTCGCTCGACCCAACGACCTTCGCACGCATGGCACAGCGCGGCGACTTGGCGGCTGTGCTGGCGGGCATCTCTGCTGCCATCGAGACAGGTCTAGCCCCGGTCAAGCTCAATGCGGTGATTGAGCGCGGAGTGAACGATCACGAAGTCTTGGATTTGGTCGACTACGCTAGGTCGCGCGGCCTCGATCTTCGCTTCATCGAGTACATGGATGTCGGCAACGTCAACCAGTGGACGTCCGAGAAGCTCGTCAGCAAGGCTGAGATCTTGGAGCGCGTCGGGAAGCAATACCCGTTCGAACCCCTAGGCGGCCTGCGTGGCAGCGCCCCTTCGGAGCGCTATCGCTTCTTGGATGGCAGCGGCGTCTTCGGCGTGATCGCGTCGGTCACCGAGCCGTTCTGCGGCGCGTGCACGCGGGCGCGCTTGACAGCCGACGGGCGCTTGGTGACCTGCCTGTTCTCGGCTGGCGGGCACGACTTGAAGTCGTTGCTGCGATCTGGCTGCAGCGACGAGGAACTCAGCGGAGCCGTCCGAGCGATTTGGAGCCGCCGCACGGACCGCTACTCCGAAGAGCGGCTGGTAGCGATCTCCTCGGATCAGGGATATCAGCCCGAAGCCGTCCGCAAGCTCGAAATGATCAGCCTCGGCGGGTAGCGCTCCCGACAAGCCGAGCGTGCGAATCGGCCCTGAGACGTAAGACGCCTACGCGTCTACGTGGCAATGGAACCGGTGGTCCATGGCCTGCTTGTTCGCACCTGCCAGCTCCTTCGAGAAGCGGTCCATATCCGCTGGGGCCATCGGTTGGAAGCTCGCAGCGAAGCTGACATCCTCTCGCAGGTACTCTAGCGCGGGCATGCCCACGACCGCCGATGTGATGGGCAGGGAAAGGGCGTATTGCAGCAGGCGACCGACGCCGGACTTGCCGTGACCGTTGCCTACCAAAGCCTCCTGGCCGGTGACTTTCATGGCTAGCACGCCCATTCGCTTGCTCAGCGCGACCGGCAGCGCCACTGCCTCGAAACTGTCCTCGGGCAGGTGGTCCACTGGATTGCGGGCGTTCTCGCTGCGCCCCTGCTTCGCGGCATTGAGCGCCATCTGGACGCAGTCAAAGTCATGCCGCTCCAGCGCCGTGGCCAGTACGTCCGGGTAGCTATGGCTGGTGATGCCGGCGAAGCGGCACACCTTCTCGTCCCGCAGTCTCATCAATGCCTTCAGAGACCCAGCCTCGATCGCGGCCAGATCCTCTTGGCCGCGCAGGCTGTGAATGTGGATCAGGTCGATCTGGTCGGTTTGCAAGCGCTTCAGGCTTTCCTCGGTTCGGCGCATCGCTTCGTCGTAGTCGCGGAGACCGATTTTCGTCGCCAGGAACACCTCGCTGCGACGCTGGGCCATCACCTTGCCCACCCAGAGCTCGCTGTCGCCGCCACCATACGATTGCGCCGTGTCGAGGTACGTCACACCCAAGTCGAGCGCGAGATTGAGCGCCTCGACGGCTTTGTCTTCCTCTTCGTACATCGCGAGTCGGCTGCCGCAGCCCATGGCCAAGATCGAGGGCGTAGCGCCCGTGCGGCCGAGCGTCCTCGAGGGCAGCTTGCCCTTGCCGGGCGCGGCCCGTCCAGCAGCAGCTACGGCCGCGGCACCGCCCAGAAAGTGGCGTCGAGTCAAGTCAAGTGGCATTGTGTGGCCTCCCTGTTCGCAACCACTATAGTCACCATCGCGGCATCCCGCAATCGCGCTCCGGCAGAGCGTGGCACTGGGACCATCGGGAGCCCAATCAAGGTGCGCCTATAATGGCTCGCACATGTCCGACGAATCTTCGAAACTGCGCTCGCAGGAATGGTTTGGCCGCAAGGACAAGCTGGGGTTCCTGCATCGCTCCTGGCTGCGCTCGGAAGGCTTTCCCGGGAGCGTGTTCTCAGGCAAGCCCGTAATCGGGATCTGCAACTCTTGGTCCGAGCTGACCAACTGCAACGCCCACCTGCGCCAAGTGGCCGAAGCCGTCAAACGGGGGGTGTGGTCGGCGGGCGGGTTCCCGCTCGAGTTCCCGACGATCTCTCTCGGAGAGCCATTCATGCGCCCGTCCAGCATGATGTTCCGCAACCTGATGGCGATGGACGTGGAAGAATCGATCCGCGCCAACCCCATGGACGGGGTCGTGCTGCTTTGCGGCTGTGACAAGACCACGCCCGCGCAGCTGATGGGTGCCGCCAGCGCCAACCTGCCTTCGATTTTTGTGACCGGCGGCCCGATGCTGAAGGGCATTTGGCGCGACAAGGAGATTGGTTCCGGCACCGATGTCTGGCACTACTGGGACGAGCTGCGCGCCGGGCGCATCAGCGAAGAGGATTGGTGCGAGATGGAATGCGCCATGTCCCGCTCGTCGGGGCACTGCATGGTCATGGGCACGGCCTCGACGATGACGAGCCTGACCGAAGCCCTCGGCATGACACTGACGGGCTGCGCGAACATCCCTGCCGCGGATTCGCGGCGCTTCGAGATCGCTCACCGCAGCGGGGAGCGCATCGTCGAAATGGTGCGCGAGGATCTCCGCCCGACGAAGATCCTCACCCGCGAGGCGCTGGAGAACGCCGTGCGCGTGGACATGGCGATCGGCGGCTCCACGAACGCGATCATTCACCTCAAGGCGCTGGCAGGTCGACTGGGTATCGATTTCCCGTTGGAGCGCTTCGACGAGATCTCCCGCGAGACGGCGGTGGTCGCCAACGTGCAGCCTTCCGGCAAGCACCTCATGGAGGACATGTTCTACGCCGGGGGGATCCCTGTCGTGATGAACGACCTGCTCGATCAGCTGCACGGCCATTGCCCGACCGTGACAGGCAAGACAGTGGCCGAGAATGTGAGTGGCGCCGCCTGCCACAACCGCAAGGTGATCCTGCCGAGGCAGCACGCTCTGCAGGCCGAGGGCGGCACCATCATCCTAAAGGGCAACCTCTGTCCACGCGGCGCGGTGCTAAAGACGAGCGCGGCGTCTCCGAAGCTGCTGCAGCACACGGGCAGGGCGCTGGTGTTCGAAGACCACGCGGACTTCATGGAGCGGATCGACTCTCCGGATCTCGACGTGGATGCCGATTCCGTGCTCGTACTCAAGAACGCTGGCCCGATCGGGGGCCCGGGCATGCCCGAATACGGCAACCTGTCGATTCCCGCCAAGTTGCTCAAGCAAGGAGTCAGCGACATGGTCCGCATCTCCGACGCGCGCATGAGCGGTACTAGCTACGGCACGGTCGTGCTCCACATCGCCCCCGAGTCAGCTGTCGGAGGACCTCTGTCTCTCGTGCGCACCGGTGACGAGATACGCCTGGACGCGGCCGGTCGCCGGCTTGACCTGCTGATCGATGACGAGGAAATGCAGCGGCGCAAGGGGGCTTGGGTAGCCCGCGAGCAGCACTACGACCGAGGCTACGGAAAACTCTTCCTCGAATCCGTCTTGCAGGCAGACGAGGGTTGCGACTTCTCGTTCTTACGCGGAACCGGCCGGGCGGAACGCGCGCTGCCGCTGGCGTTCTGAGGCTGCCGGCCACAGTCGGCAGAAGCGCTCCGGCCCGGTCGAGACCTCGAAGCGGCCGCTGCTGGAAGCCGGTCAGGGAGGCCTCGACTCCGGCGGCAGCTTCATGGATCAGGTGTTCTGTCAAACTGCATTCATTGATGGCATAATGCATGTATGCCAGTTCAGATCACGGTTAGAAACGTTCCGGCCGAGGTCCGGGACGCGCTCAAGTCGAAAGCTGCGGCAGGGGGCCGGTCGATGCAAGCCTACCTTCTGCGCGAGTTGAAACGAATGGCGGAGATGTCCACCAACGCGGAACTGATGCGCGAAGTAGAAGAGCGCCTGAAGGCTTCCGGCACGAACGTGCCGATCAGCGAGATTCTGCGCGCTCGCGACAAGGATCGAATGTGAGAGCCGTCGTCGATTCCTCGGTCTTGGTCGCTAGCCTTGTGACCGTCGAAACGGAAGCACAGTGGGCAAGGTCCGTCGTCGCTGGATACGACGTGGCCGCGCCGGAACACGCGTTGGTCGAGACCTCCAACACCCTCCGCCGGATGGAACTAGCGGGTACGATCTCACGCCTTGAAGCAACCTCTGATTTCAACACGCTATCGCGTATGCAGCTAGAGCTCTTTCCATTCGCGCCGTGCGCACGGCGAGTTTGGGAATTGCGAGGCAATCTGACGTGTTACGACGCTTGGTTCGTGGCTCTCGCTGAAGGCCTCGGCTGCCCTCTCTTCACCCTCGATGCGAGGCTCGCGCGCGCATCCGGGCCGTCGTGCGAAATCATCACGCCGCCACCGGCTGCACCCGAGCTTCCGGTGCATCAATTCACGACTGGACCGAACGCGAAGTAGCTGACTGACTTCAGCCAGCATCGCTACACGAGTGTTCGTTCTCCTCCGGAATGCGGTGTTCGGTTT
This sequence comes from Bryobacterales bacterium, assembly GCA_022826925.1. Lineage (GTDB taxonomy): Bacteria > Acidobacteriota > Terriglobia > Bryobacterales > UBA6623 > VXMF01. The sequence goes on along the minus strand of JAJDTX010000068.1, from coordinate 20,308 downwards.
GGCCCGAATCCGCAGGCCGCGATTTCTCGTTCTTGCGCGGGACCGGCCGGGCCGGGCGCGTGCTGCCGCTGGCGTTCTGACGCCGCCGTCAAGCAACCGGCGCCGAACCGGTGGGCTCCTTCATCGTGGCGCAACCGCCCGAAGTCCATTCGAAAACCGGGAAAAGTGCCGAACGTTCCAAGTCAGCAAGTCTGATGCAGCAGCTTTCTCCCCGCAGCTTGCTATGACAGCGTCGTAACACTGGCCTCCTGCCACGCCGAGCCTACTGGCCTTCCTGAGAGCCTGCCACGTCTCTTCCGCAGTCAGGTGAATCACCTCTGCCGACCGCCAATTTGCCTCGAGGAGCGTTCTCGTGGTTGCAGGCGCAAGGCGATGCGGAGAGGGCAAGCGGGTCAGCACAGCGTAGGCCTCGACCAACGAATGGCTCGCTATGATTAGCTCGTCGCCGTTGCGGGCCCGCTCTTCAAGTTCGGCGACTGTTCGCGTGTGGTGCTCGTGCCATCCGCACACAGCGGCGACCAAGCAGTTGGTGTCGCAAAGGAAGCGGCTCATCAACGATCCGCGGTATCCGCGCGAAGGTCCGCAAGCGTGCTATCCACTTGCGCCTGTTTCAACACGGGCAGGCTTTTTCTCGGCTGTGCCACGGCAAGCCGCCCTTCTCTTCGGATTACGACCTCAAGCGGCTCCGGCTCGATCTCCAATACTCCGGCGGAAGTCACGCGGAACCGGAGTCTCGTGCCAGGCTCAAGACGTGCTGCGGCGCGGATTGCCTTCGGGATTACGACCCTTCCCGCTGCATCGATGGTAGATTTCATGGTGATAATTTTACCATTATTAATACCATTTTTTGATCCATTGAGCAATTCTAAGTCAGAAATGGACCATCGGAGCGTTCCTTGGGCGAAGGGGTGCGGACGGACTAGCGCGCCGCCGGACCACCAGTACAGCCGGCAGGAACGGAATTTGAAGCTGTCACCAAGCGATGAGCCCCTCTCGGATACTCCTCGTGACAAGCTCGCCCGAATGAACTCTGCGCTGTGGGGTCGTCGAGTTCCTAATCGCCACCGGCCAGGGCGAAGTGGACGCACCGGCGACCTTGGTGAAGCACGATGCAAAAGGCGCGCTGGTGCTCTTGCGATTGAGTGTGATGCTCGCGTGCCTTCACGAGCCCGCCTTGGATCGCGACAACAGCCAGAGCCGGTGCCCGAGAACCGGAATGCCGACGAGTAGAAGGTACGGGATCGTGGCCCAGAGCACGACTAGCGGCGGTCCGAGCAGCCCTCCTGCCAAACTGGCGATTAGCGCGAACGGGGTGGCAGCTACGGTCAGACCGATCAAGCAGCGCCGCCACGGCCCCTCCGCTCCGCGCAGCAGCCTGCGAACAACCAGCGCGGCTAGCACCCCTGCCAGCCAAAAGAGCCCGAGGCCCGGTAGCACGTTCGCCAGCCAGATGCGGGGGTGCTGGCTGTGCGGGCCCAGGGCGCTGAGGCCGAATCGAGCGAGGAACAGACCGACCTGCAGCAGCAGGAATCCGCAGCCGGCAAGAACCGGCATCTTCCAGAAGCGCCAGCTCCTGACAGAATTCGGCGCTTGGGGCGGGGCAGTCACTGCAGCGGGAGCTGGCACGACAGGCATGCCAGCAATCACGCGTCAAGCAGTTGCTTTGCGATCGTCTGCAACTGCATGTTCGAGGTGCCCTCGTAGATGGTGCCGATCTTCGCGTCGCGATAGAGTTTGGCCACCGGATAGTCGGAGGTGAAACCGACGCCTCCGAAGAGGTCCACGCACTTGGCAGTCACGCGCACCGCCATCTCCGAGGCGTAGTACTTGGCCATCGCAGCGGACGGCAGGAATTCCTTGCCTGCGTCCTTCAAGCGTGCTGCGTTCCACACCAGCAGCCGAGCTGCCTCAATCTGGGTCGCGATGTCCGCCACTTCGAACTGCACCCCTTGGAACGACGCCAAGCGCTGACCGAATTGCTCGCGCTGCTGGACGTATCCCAGAGCGTGCCCGAACGCGCCTTCGGCCACGCCCAGCATTTGCGCGCCGATTGCGATGCGGCCTTCGTTGAGCGTCTCGATAGCGATCTTGTATCCCTTGCCGACTTCGCCCACCACGTTCTCCGAAGGCACGAAGCAATCGTCGAAGAGCAGCTCGCAGGTCGACGAGGCGCGGATGCCGAGCTTGTCCTCCTTCTTGCCAACGGCGAATCCCCCGCTGCCCTTTTCGACAAGAAACGCGGTGATGCCGCGATGCCCCTTGGACGGATCGGCGTTGGCGAACACCAAGAACAGGCCAGCTTCTCGCGCGTTCGTGATCCAGAGCTTGCGGCCGTTGATGACGAATCCGCCATCGACGCGGTCGGCCCTCGCCTTCATCGCGAAGGCATCGCTGCCAGAGCCGGCTTCCGACAGCGCGTAGCTGCAGACCGTGTCGCGGCTCAGGCGCGGCAAGTAGAGTCGCTGCTGTTCCTCGCTGGCCCAGCGCAGCAAGGCGTTGGCGACGAGAGTGTTCTGCACGTCCACCACGACCGATACCGACGGGTCCACGCGGGACAGGGCCTGAATGGCGAGGACCGCGTCGAAGAACGTTCCCCCTTGGCCGCCGTGAGCCTCGGGCACCTCGATGCCCATCAGCCCGAATTCGAACAGTTGTTCGATGACGTCGGGCCGCAGCTCACAGGCATCGTCCATGGCACGCACGTGCGGGCCGATTTCCTGTTGGGCGAACTCGTAGACAGAGTCGAAGAACAGGGACTCTTCTTCGCTGAGGATCGAAAGGGCCATGAGCGGGTGGGTCAGGAATCAGTTCGGGTAGCGGACGATCCGGCCGATCAGGCGTCAGAGCCCTCTACGGGCCGGTAAATGATAAGCCCGCAGCTCTCGCAGGTAATGACGCCCTGTGTGAGTTGGCCCAAATCTTGGAGAACCTTCGGCCGAAGCCGGACATGGCAAGCGCCGCAGTTTTCTTCCTCGACCGGGGTGATGGCTACGCCGCGTGCCTGGCGGATTCGCTCGTAAGTGCGAAGAGTCCCCGGGCTGATCTTGGCTCCCAAGTCACTCCGGCTGGCCAACACCTGCTCGCGCTCCTTGCGGTCGGCCTCGATCCGGGCCTTGGCCCGACGCACGTCCTCGGCAACCTTCGTGCTCTCTGCCTTCAGGCTGGCTTCCGCAGACGAAACATCCGCCTGGAGCTCCTCGGCCTCCTCCATTTTTCCGAGGATGGACTCTTCGTGCGCGTCGATGGCGTCCTTGCAGAACTGGATTTCGTGCTGGAACGCGCGAAACTGCTCGTTCGTCCGCGCCCCGTTCATCTGGTCTTGCAGTCTTGAGATCTTCTGCTTCTCGTCGTCGACCTGACGCTCGAGCTGCCGGTGGTCCTTTTTGTTCTGCTCGAGTACGGCCTTGGTGTCAGCCAGTGCCTGCTTGTGCGAGGCCAGGCGCGCTTCTACTGCGGCGATACGTTTGGGCAGGCCATCAATCTCGCGAGTGAGAGCGCGGATTCGCAGATCCATCCCCTGAATCTGCAACGCTAGGGAAAGATCTGTATGCAATGCCGCAAGGTCCCTCTGGGCCGATTTTATCACGCTCGCTGAGGTGGTTGGCCGTCCACAAACGCCGGCGAAAGCGCCCCTAACGAGCGGGAATCGATCCGAGCGGCAACCCGCTAGCGTGCGCCGATACCTGCGAACGGAATCACTCCCGGTACGGTCTCGACCTCGAGCGGCAGGATGCCGACGGCCTCGCCGTCGACTTGGATGGACACTTCTTCGTCCGACTCCGCGACGACACGGCGCGCCCTGAAAAAATCGCACTTAGGATGCGAGTAGATCCTGCCGGAATACAGGTACGGCAGCGCCGCGAGGAACTCGAAAAACCCGGCCTTCCTGACGACCGAGACATCCACCGAGCCCGAATCTAGCCTGGCTCGCGGGCAGACATGCATGCCGCCGCCTTGAAACCGCCCGTTGCCCAGGGCGACCTCCATGATCGACGTCTCCAGCGTTGCCTCCCCGTCAAAGGCTAGCCTTACCTTCCTAGCCCGGTAAGTGAGGAACGAGACGGCGGTCGCCCAGAAAAAGGCGCCTGTGCCGGAATAGCGGGCCAGGAAATTGCGCTTGGCCGAGATGGCGACCTCGCCGCCCAGGCCGAAGCCTGCGACGTTGACAAAGTAGCGTTCGAGCGGCGTTCCGTCGTAGGCGCGGAAGCGGGCCAGGCACGCATCGACATGGCGGAGCTCCCGCTCTGCGATTGCCGCGATCACTTCATCTGAATCCTCAGGAAAATGAGCGGATCTTTTGAAATCACCGCCAGTTCCGAGCGGGAATAATGCGATGGCAGCCTGCTCTGACAGGGCCTTGCCGTTGGCGAAGAAGCCGTTCACGACCTCGTTCAGCGTGCCATCCCCGCCGATCGCGACGACCAGGTCCGCACCGCTCTCGATCGCGCCGCGAGCAAGCTGTGTGGCGTGGCCGGGTGCCTCGGTGAACAGTGCTTCGACAGGGCCGAGACGCCCTTCGAAGAGCGGCTGGAGCCGGGGCCACATTCGCAGCGACTTTCCGCTGCCCGCCGCGGGGTTGAGGATGACGCAGGGCTGGCGGAACCGCCGGGTGTCCATCCGCCCGCTCAGCTCTCGGCGGTCCAGCCAGGCCGGCCCCCGCAGCGCATGCAGCGGACCTTGCCGAAGATCTCGTCCCAGTTCCCGTCCGCCGCCACGTAGTCCAAGATGCAGCGCAGTGCCTTGTCGCGTCCGGACAGGTTGTACTGGCTTGCAGCTTGGTCCAGCATTGCGATCAAGTCCTGCTGTACCTCGAATGTTGTGGCGCTCTTGATGCCTGCCATGTCAGTTCCTTCAATCCTCCTCTACGCCGAGCCGCTTGACCGCAGATAGGCGATGGTGTCCCGCAAAGTCGCCTCGGTCGGCCGCGTCTCGAGTCCCAGCTCTCGCCGCGCCTTGGCGGCATCGCAGTACCAGAACAGCGATGACATGCGGATCGAGGCGTCGTCGAGTTCAAAGCTCTTTCCTACCAGAGGGTAGAGGCGCCGCAACGTGGCGGCACCGAATCTGGCGACGCCCTCGCCCGGCTGCAAGCGCGGACCAGACACGCCCGCCACGTGGGCGGTCTGGGCGATCCATTCCTTGAATGTCAGGTTCTCGCCGCCCAGCAGATAGCGCTCGCCGACAGAGCCCGAGCGCATCGCGCTGGCCACCGCCGCGGCGGCGTCGCGCGCATCGATCAGGTTGAGTCCCCCGGTAGGAACGGCCTTGATCTGGCCCATCAGGAACAAGCGCACGTCGTTGGTCGAGGAGCGCCGGTCGTCGCCGGGGCCGAGCAGCAGGCTGGGATTGACGATCACGAGCGGCAGCTTGCGGTGCTGGCAGTACCACAGCGCCTGCTTCTCTTGGTAGATCTTGCTCAGGTAGTACGGCCATTGATGCACCACGGCCTGCTTGTAGCCCGATTCCTCGGTGTGCACGACGGGCTCGCGGCTGACCGCGATCGTGCCGGAGGTGGTGGCGATGACGCAGCGGCGCGGGCCGTGCTTGATCAGCGCCTCGCAGACGTTGCGAGTGCCGTCAACGTGGGTGCGATACAGCCTCCAGTTGTCGGTCGGCGAGCGGTCGACGACACCGGCCAGATGATAGATCTCGTCGCAGCCGGCGACGGCTGACTCCACGTCGCGACGCTCGGTGATGTCGCCTAGTACGCTGTCGACCCGGCCGTCGCCGTCGCCGGGAAACGGAGTCCGGCTGAAGGCGCGGATCTGAACGTCAGCGTCACCTTCCAGCAGATGCTGGACCAAGTGCTTGCCAAGGAAGCCGCTGGCCCCGGTGACTAGGACTGTATGCATGAATCCACGCTTAGGTTGCCAACGAGGGCAGCCACGCGGCCGTCCGCACGAAACCGCGAGAACCGGACTCGAACGGGCCGGGGCCTCGCGAGACAACTCATGATACACGGGGCCGAGGCCGGGGCGCGGCCATTAGCGGCGCCCGCCAGCCCCGCCAGCCCGCCTAGCTGCGGCTCCTGCGGATCGGGTTCTTCAGCACGCCAATGCCGGAAACCTCCACTTCGCAGATGTCACCGTGCTTCATCGCGCTGGTCGAGCCAGGAGTCCCGGTGAAAATCGAATCTCCGGGTTGCAGGGTCACGTACTGGCTGATGAAGCTCACGATCTTTTCCGGCCCGAACAGCAGGTCGCTGATCTTCTGCTGCTGCTTGACTTCGCCATTGAGGCGGAGCGTGATCTCGGACTTCATGTAGTCGAGGCCGCTCACGATCCACGGACCCATCGGCCCGAAGGTATCGCAGCCCTTGCCGCGCCACCACTGCAGGTCGCCGCCCTGCCAGTCACGTTCTGACACGTCGTTGCCGCAGGTGTAGCCCAGGATATGGTCTGCCGCCTCGCTTTCCGATATCCGCCTTGCCCGCTTGCCCACCACGATGACGAACTCCGCCTCGTAGTGCGTGTTCTTTGCGCCCGGCGGGATTACGATCGGATCGCCGGGATTTTGCAGCGAAGTGGTCGGCTTGTAGAAGATCTCCGGATTCGTCGGAGCGGGGCGGTCGCCAAGGTGACTCTTGTAGTTCAGGCCTACGGCGAACACCTTCGGGGAGCGCACCGGATAGAGCAGCTTCACGTCGGAGAGGGCGACCTTGTCGCCCGAGCGCTTCTTGGTCCTGAGCAGCGTGCCCTCGAGCGGATAGATCGTGTCGTCCTCGAGTTCGCCGTAGGCTAGTTTGTTCCCCTGGCGGTAGCGCACGTACTTGGTGCCGTGGTTGTCGGCCCTGAGGCCGGGAATTGCGATCGAGGCAACGGCCGCGCCGGCCATCAGGTCTCGTCTGGTGATGGACATTCGATTGCCCTCCTCAACGGAAATGGTAGCACCGCGCGAGACAGTTCATGCCGTCCAGTTTGCAAACCAACGGCTAAGCCGCGTTCGTCTCGGACGCGGGTAGGGGACGGGGGCTCTTCCGGTAGCGATAAGATGGGGAATTATGTACGAAAGTGGCGCTAGGGATGTTATCCTGTAGTCATGAAGCCAAACGGTGAATGTCGGGCGGGAAATGCGGTGAAGACCGTTCCCGGCGGCACGCTAACGTGGGCGGTTGCGCCCTGCGTTGTGCCAGAACCGTGTGCGATGGTGTTTCGCCACTTTCGTACATAATTCCCATAAGATGAGCAGCGATGCGCCCGCACCTGCTGGTGCTCCTCGGAGCGTCTGTAGTCGCCACAACTGGCGGGCTTGATGCTGCGCCGGGGCTCGTTTCCGAGAGTGCTGGAATCACGCTGGAACGTCCTGCGCCACACCTGTATCTGGATGCCGGCGAGGGTTTTACGCCGCTTTCCTCAAGTGCAGACATCGAGTTCGGCGGGCGAATTTTGATTCCCCGTGCGGGCCAGCACCGCTTCTACCACGCGGCCGGGACACTGCGGATCGATGGGCAGGAGATCGGTTCCGGGAGCGTGCATCTCGAAGCTGGACGGCATCCGTTCGAGTTCCGCTCGCCTAGGCAGGCGGGCCCCCTGCGTGTCTGGCTGGAGTGGGAAGGGCCGGGATTCGCCCGAGAGCCCATCCCCCCTAGGTTTTTCTCGCACGATCCGGAAGGTGCGGGCGGGCTGGATGGCCGGGCGTTGTTTGAGGAGCTAGGCTGCTCGAACTGCCACCTGTCCGAATCGCGCTCTATCTCCCGCCAGCCAGGGCCGGTTCTCACCGGCTTGGGAGGGCGCGTCAAGCCAGCTTGGATCCGGCATTGGTTGGATGCGCCGGAAAACTTCCGTCCTTGGGCCACGATGCCGCAAGTGCTCTCCGCGACCGAGCGTGGTGATGTCGCCGCGTTCCTAGCGTCTCTGGGCAGCGATCCGATTCCCGAGCCCAGCTTCGGCGAGCACCACTCCCGGCGCGGACGAACCACCTTCCAATCGTTCGGTTGCATGGCCTGCCATGCAGGCGAACTCGCCCTCGCCGGCCTTGGTTCCAAGATGACCGTCGGACGGCTGGGTGAGTTCCTCCGCGCGCCCTTGCGGTATGCCCCGGCCGGGCGCATGCCGTCGTTTCACTTAAGTTCTGCAGAAGCCCTCGACCTTGCCGCATACCTTGCGTTATCGACCGATGCAGCCTTCGAACGCCCCGTTGCCGGAGGCGACATCGACCATGGGCGGAGACTCGTTCAAACGGCCGGCTGCTTGGCCTGCCACGCCTTGGAAGGCCTGCAGGCCGAGTACGTTGCCCCCGAGTTGGCTGCGTTGAACTCCAGTCAAGGCTGCTTGTCGGAAACTGGCTCCGCCCGAGCTCCGCGCTATCGACTGGCGGCGCGGCAGCGGGATGCGCTGCGGAGTTTCGTCGATAACTACCGGCGCGCTCCAGACAGGGCGGCAGCGCCAACCTTTGATCTGCAACGGCGGATGCGACAGCTGCGCTGTCACGGCTGTCACGAAATCGACGGACGGGCACCGACAGGTGTGATTGCCGAGGACGCGCCGCCGCTGACGGGCGTCGGGCGGAAACTGAAGGCACCTTGGATCGAGCGAGTGATCAGTTCCAGGGAGGTCTCGCTGGACTGGCAAGAACTGCGCATGCCGAACTACGGCTCGACCCATGCGGCGTGGCTCGCTGCGGCCCTTGCCAAGTCGGCCGGCGTGGACCCGCGAGAGGCGCCGACCTCTCCGCCGGCCGGCGATCGGCAAAGCGGCCACGACATGCTCGGCGTCAGCGCGGAGAAGTCCGGCATGGGCTGTATCGGCTGCCACGGATGGCAGGAGTTCCCGTCATTGGGCGAGAACGGCCCGAACCTGTTCGAGCTCGGGCGGCGCTTGCGCTATCCGTGGTTCGAGCGCTGGATGCGTCAGCCCGCCCGAATTCTCGAGGGCACCTCTATGCCCAGCTATTTTGCGGACACCGCCGATCCGGGCAGTGCGCTCGCCATCGCGAACCTCTGGGCTGCGTTCCGGGATGCGGCCGAGCTCCCCCCTCCGTTCGGGTTTCGGCTCGCTGACGCGTCGCAAGGCGCGGAAGCCAGGCCCGTCCCCGTCGACCGGGCGGTCGTGATCCGGTGGGACATGCCCGAGGCGAGCCCGGCCGCAATCGCGGTCGGGCTGCCAGGCGGAGTGTCGTATTGCTTCGACGCAGGCGAGTCGAGGCTGCGCTACGCCTGGCGCGGGGGCTTCGTGGACATGACGCGGACGCTGCTCAGCAAGAAGAACCGCCAGACCAACCTGACGGAGACCGCCGAGATCATCGGAGAGATCTTCTTTCGCGAAGGACCGGCTCCGATCCGCGTCGGAGACCGCGAGCGGATCCCGCAGAGGCAGTTTCGAGGGTATCGGCTGGTGGATTCGCTCCCGGAGTTTCACTACCTCCTCGACGGCGTGGACGTCTATGAGCTGATCTCCCCCATCGAGCGCGGCTTCGTGCGCCGGTTCCGGATCGGGGAGGTCTCGCAGCCGATGTGGTTCGTGGCAAGCGAGGCGGAGGGCGTTCGGATCCAATCCAGCCTGCCGGGCGCTCAGATTCCCCGGGGCACAGATGTCCGATTCGAGGTCTCCGTTGTCGCTCGCTAGGCACTGGGGTGCGGGGGCGGCACTGGCCCTGAGCGCGCTGGCTTGCGTAGCGGCGGGACGCGCACAGGTGCCGAGCAGCGCCTACAAGGTCGAGACCATTGCCGGCCCCCGCGATATCGCTCCGGAGGTCACGGCGGTCGAGTTCGGACACGATGGCAAGCTCTATGCCGCGTTTCGGCGTGGCTATATCTACTCTTTCGACCCCCAGTCCAACCGTTGGCGTCGATTCGCCGAGGGACTGCACACGCCGCTGGGCATCGCCAAGGGCGACAGGCCGGGCGAGTTCCTAGTCGCGCAGGTCCCGGAACTGACGCGGGTGGCCGATACCGACGGCGATGGAACGGCAGACCGGTTCGAGACCGTTTCCGACGGATGGGGGCTGTCAGGGAACTACCACGAATTCATTGCCGGCCCGGTTCGCGACACGCAGGGGAACCTCTATGTCTCTCTTGGCTTGGCCTCCGGGAACGCCGATCCGCGCCCGCCGGTGCGCGGGGAACTGACGCGCCGGTCGCGTAGGGCTGCCGAACCGGTCGAGGGCAGGGTGAACAGGGTCGGGCACTATTCGCCCGTGCCGTATCGGGGCTGCGCCCTGCAAATCTCCCCCGCTGGCACGGTGCGCGCTTTTGCGTGCGGCTTCCGCCAACCCAATGGGATCGTCGCCAGCCCCGCAGGCGACGTCTTCGTGGCCGACAACCAAGGCGGCTGGGTCGGCACGTCTCCCCTGCATCACGTCACTGACGGTGCCTTCCACGGCCACCCCGCGTCCCTGCACTGGCATCCGGAATTCCTAGGGGTCAACCCGGTCGAGGCGGACGTGGCTGAACTGGACCGCCGACGCAAGAAGCCGGCAATCCTCTTCCCGCAGGGCGAGATGGGTGGATCCACAGCCGGCCCCGCGTTTGACCAGACGGGAGGCGCGTTCGGACCCTATGCGGGCCAGCTGTTCGTGGCGGAGTGGACGTATCCGCGCGTCTTGCGCGTCGACCTGCAGAGGGTGCAGGGCGAGTACCAGGGGGCCGCGTTCCTGTTCGTCGAGGGCAACGGCTTGCGGATGGGCAACAATCGCCTCGCGTTCTCGCCCGACGGGAGCAGCTTGTATGTGGCCCAGACCTCGCGGATATGGGGCTCGATCGAGGGCCTGCAGCGCATCGTCTGGCAGGGCAGCGTGCCGCTAGACATCTTGACGATGAGGTTGACCAAGCAGGGTTTCGACCTGACCTTCACCAAGCCCCTGGACGAGGAATCGGCACGACAGGCCGCCAACTATTCGCTGACCCGGTACTACTACCGCTATCACTCGACTTACGGCTCGCCCAAGACCGAGCTCACTCCGGTCAGGGTTTCGGATGTCGTCGTGTCCGACGACGGATTGCGCGTGTCCCTGAGGGTCGCCGACCTACGAGAAGGCTGGCTCTATGACCTGCGGCCGTCCGGCATCTACGGCCGCGACGGGGACTCGCTCGCGACGACGATTGCAGCGTATACGCTCAACCGCTTAGTGGATTGAATCCGGCGCACTCGGAGTCGAACGGCCTCCGAGCGTGCGAATGCGAATGTTGCGAAACTCCACGCGCATCGGTTCGCCGCGATGCAGCTGCATCGCCAGCACGCCAGTCAGCGCTCCCGGATCGAGTACGTCGTTGGTGACTGTGCCGTTGACGCTGATGCGGATGCGATAGCCCTCGCATAGAACCTCGACCCGGTTCCAGCCAGTTTCCACGACATGTTCGGCCCGGTCTTGCCAGCCGTCCAGGATGAGCCCGCGGGGCAGGCCCTCCCCGTGCAGGTTGCCCCAGCCCTTGCCCGAGGCGAAATCCGCCTGGTAGCCTCGCACTGTCCAACCCTGGGTTTGCTCGCTGCGAAACTGCATCCCGCTGTTGCCGTTGCGCAGCTTGACCTCGAAGCGGAGCACGAAGTCGCCGAACTCCCGTTCGGACACCAAGAACGAGTTCGCGCTCAGCGGCCGCCCGTCGGTGCTTCCCACGATCGAACCGCCTGCGACGCTCCACAGGCGCGGGTCGCCGTCCCAGCCGCTGAGGTCCGAACCGTTGAACAGCGGCACGAAGCCGTCTGCAAGCTCTTGGCGGGTCAATTCGGCGGCCGTGCCCGGCCAAGCCAGCGCGAGCGTAGCCAGTGCCGTCAGCAGCGGGGAAGCGATGCCGGGCGTGCGCCGCTTGCGCAGCCGAGGATTCATCGGATCAAGCCGCCTGCGCCGCCAACTCGTCGGCCTGCTGGGCAGTCGTGAGCGGCTCGATCAGAACGTCGAGATCGCCGTCCAAGACTTGGGTGAGCTGGTGGACCTTCAGGCCGATGCGGTGGTCGGTGATGCGCATCTCCGGGAAATTGTAGGTGCGGATCTTCTCCGACCGGTCGCCGCTGCGGACCATGGCCCGGCGCTGTTGGGCCTGCTCGGAGTGTTGTTTCTGGCGCTCGATCTCGTACAGCCGCGAGCGCAGCACCTGCAGCGCCTTCTTGCGGTTCTTGATCTGGGACTTCTCGTCCTGGCACGTCACCACAAGACCGGTGGGCAGGTGCGTGATGCGGACTGCCGAGTAGGTGGTGTTCACGGACTGCCCGCCGGGGCCGGACGAACAGTACGTGTCGATGCGCAGCTCGGCCTCGTCGACTTGCACGTCGACCTCGTCCGCTTCCGGCAGCACGGCCACTGTCACCGCAGAGGTATGCACGCGGCCTTGAGATTCGGTCTTCGGCACGCGCTGCACGCGATGCACGCCGCTCTCGTACTTGAGTCGCGAGTACACGCGCCGTCCCTTGACCAAGGCGATCAGCTCCTTGATCCCGCCAGCCTCAGAATCATTGCGCGTGGTGACCTCGACGTTCCAAGCGTGACCCTCGGCGTACTTGCAGTACATGCGGAAGATCTCGGCCGCGAACAGCGTGGCTTCGTCGCCTCCGGTGCCGGCCCGGATCTCCAGCACCGCCCCTTTCTCGTCGGCCGGATCGACCGGCAGCAGAAGAATGCGGATCTCCTCGGCGAGCCTGTCCCGATCCGCTGTCAGGCTCTCGATCTCCTCGGTCGCCATCTCGACCATTTCCGGATCGGACTCGTCGAGCAAGTCCCGAGCCTCGTCGATCTGGGCGACGACGTGCTTCCACGAGCGATACTTCTCCACCACTCCGGTGATCGAGGAGTGTTGCTTGGCGAATTGCTGGTAGGCCTGCTGGTCCGCCAGCAGCGTGGGGTCGGCAAGCTTTGCGGACAGTTCCTCGAAGCGCGCTTCGACCTCTCCAATACTCTGTTCCCAGCTCATCACTCTTCTCCGGCAGCCATTCGCTTGTTAACCCCTTGGCCGCCGTCGCACCTCGGGCGCCGGCGGCACAGCGCCCTCGCTCGGACCGCTAAGCAACGGCCGGAGTGCCGCCGGCGCGGCGTTCGAACTCGAAAGCGGTATTGAGAGCGTGGATGGCGACTTCGACTTGGCTATTGTCCGGCTGCTTGGTCGTGATCCGTTGCAGCCACAGCCCAGGGCGGGCCATCAGCATGAACACTCCCCGCTGGTGCTTGGCGGTGTAGCGGATGATCTCGAAGCTGATGCCCGCAATCAACGGCAGCAGCGCGACACGGGCAACGAACGGTCCGATGAAGCCCTCGAACGGCACCAACGCGTAGATCGCGATCGCCACCAGCATGACGACCATGAGGAAGCTGGTGCCGCAGCGCGGATGCAAGGTCGTGAATCGCTGGGCGTTCTCGATCGTCAGATCCTGGCCGGATTCATAGTTGTAGACCACCTTGTGCTCGGCACCGTGGTACTCGAATACCCTGCGGATGTCCTTCATCTGCGAAATCGCGAGCAGAAAGCTGAGGAAGATAGCGATCCGAATGCCGCCTTCGACGAAACTGAAGCCCACCTGGTTGTCGAGCGCCGGTAGCCACCCCTGCAACTGATTGGTGGCCAGCAGGGGCACCAGCTTGTACATCACGATGAAGAAGCCGACCGAGAAGGCGATGTTGAGCCCCAGCACCCAGCCGGGCATTTCTTCGCTCTTTCCGCCGTCGCCGGGGTCCTCGCTTTCAGCCGCCTGGTGCGCCGAGAAGTTCAAGGCCTTCATGCCCAAGGTCATCGACTGGCCGAGGATGCCGCAACCCCTCACCAGGGGCAGGGCCCAGAAGCGGCTGCGCTGCGACAGGCGCGTGGCGGTCTCTTCCTTGCTCGTGATCTCACCGCTCGGCTTGCGCACGGCCACGCAATAGGACTGGGGCGTGCGCATCATCACGCCCTCCATCACCGCCTGGCCGCCGATCAGAGGGTCTCCGTCACTGTTGAATGCGGGCCAGAGGGTGCCGCCCGCGAACAGTCTTGCGAATCCATTGAGTCCTCGCATGGTCTTGTCCTGGGACAGCCGGGCCGAAGCCTCGATCCTCCCGTTTAGGATACACCGGGGACCTGCTTTCGAAGAGTGGCACATCCTGTATGACATACTGAAATCAAATGCAGCCAGCAGCAACATTGATGCGGTTTGGCTGTATTCCGGCGGCTGGGGCTCTTGCCGCCGAAGCGCTGGCGCGGGCCGTCGGGCCGTGCGTTGCTTCAGAACCGTATCGAGCAGTGGTTCGCCACTCTTCGACATAAGTCCCGTACACTGACACCATGCTGGGACGGCTTTGGTCACGCTTGCGTCCGGCCGTGTTCTGGGAATTCCGCCGGGGCTCATGGCAGTACGACATCATCGTGGCCCTGATCTTGGCGTTCATCTTTCTCACCCCGGCCGCCCTGTTCAATGATCGGGCCAGCCAGCCTGTGGTGCACGAGGTCGAGCACCACGCGAGCGATGCCCGGGTGTTCTGGATCGATCCGGGGGCGTTGGATCGCGCCGACCCCGACGGCGCCAGCGAGCGCTTGCAGTACCTCTTGGCCAGCCATAGCGGGGAATCCCTGCGGATCGTTTCGACCGAACCGGCTAGGGACGCCGCAGGGAACATCCAGGCCTACTTGGTCTTCGCGCAGCCCGCGGGCGAGTAGCGGCCGCTCCAGGGGCTGACAGGCATGTCGCGCTCGGATCTGTCGTCTTCGGCCTGTCGCCGCGGCAGTCTCGCCGCAGCGGTCTCAGCTCTGGTATTGGGCTGTATCGCTCCAGTGGCTGCGGCCGCGCCAGATCTGGCAGCCGTGCTCAGCAATATGGACGCGGCGGCTGCCGGCTGGAAGGGCATGCGGGCCAGCCTCGAATGGGTGCGCTACATGGCGCTGGTGGATGACAGGAGCGTCGAAGAGGGCAAGATAGTCGTCCGCCGCACTGCGGATGGCAGCGCCTCGATGCTGATCTCGTTCGAGGAGCCGAACGTCTATTTCCTTTCCGTTCAGGGCACTAGGGTTGAAATCTACAAGCCAAAGATCAAGACCGTCGAAGAATACGACGTGAGCGATTCCAAGGCCAAGGTGGAGAACGCTCTGTTGCTGGGCTTCGGCACTTCTGGAAGCTACCTCGGCCAGCACTACGACATCAAGCTCCTAGGGCCGGCGGCCGTTAAGGGACAGTCTGTCGTGCATCTAGATCTGCAGCCGAAGGATCCGCAGGCAGAGCTGAACAGCCAGCGAATCGAGATGTGGGTCTCCACTGACATCTGGCAGCCGATTCAGCAGAAGATCTATGATCGAAACCCGGGAGACTATCGGCTGTACTCGTACTCAGAAGTAGTGTTGAACCCTGCACTTACAGCAGAGGACTTCAAGCTGCGCCTTGCTCGCGGCACAAAGCGGGTCCACCCGCAGCGATAGCGCTGCCCGACGCAACCGGCCCTTCAGGCCGCTCCGGGCGGCGGCGCCCGCCGCGCTTAGCGCCGAATCGTCACGCGAGCGCTGACCGGCTCGACGATGTAAGGTGTCGTGCCCTCGTCCGAGAGCACTGATTCGGCCCGGATCTCGACCTCGTGGTCGCCTTCCGGCGCAGAGGCGGAGGCCTTGCACTGGAGGGCGAAGGCAGTTTCGGCGCCGCTCAGCTCGGCAGCCTCGCATTCCACGCCAGCGGGCAATCCGATGGCGCTGACCGTGACGGGCCGCCGGAACTCCTCGGCGCGCCAGATCGATCCCTCCCAGGTCGATTCGCTCTCCGGCCGCATCACGAGACCATCTCCCGGGGGCGTGAGCATGTAGCCATCGACGATATCGACCTCCAGTGGCTTGGAGATCAGCGTCTGCCTGCGGCCTTCGAACTCGACCGTGGCTGAGAGATTGAAGTTAACCATGCCCAGGGACGTCCGCTCGTGAGTGAACATCCGGAACTCGCCCGCGTGCATGTCTTCGCTCTCGTCGTTGCTGCGCAGGCGCAGGCCGCCCGAGTTTCTCGGAATTTGCACTTTCTTGCTCAACTTCGCGCCAGGTCGGCGAGGCTTGTATTGCCACTTCGCCATCAGTCCGCCTCCACCGCGCACGAGCTGTATTTTCCGCTCGGAAACGAACTCCAGCTGCGCCGCCTGTTCGGGCGTGACCCGGGTCGGGAGGTCCAATCCCAGCCACTCGGCCGTGACGGCCTCTTGCTCCGGACCCTTGACGCCGACGCGTACGCCCGGACCGGCCGCGCGCCGGTCAAGATGCCGCTTGCCGTCCGCTGTAGCGCGGCCGCGCACCACGAGATCGAGCATCCGCAGCTCGGCGTCGGGCTTGGCGGTCAAGGTCAGACGGCCAATCTCGAAACGAGCCAGGGTGTTGTTGAGCGTGGACATCGGCGCGATGTGTCCGCCGGATACCTCCAGGTCGTCGGGCAGATTGTCCACATAGAGTTCGAGAGGGCCCAAGTAGCCGCGCCGTTCCGCTTGCACCGTCACGACGGCGGAGCCGTTGCGCGGAACGTTGATGTACGGGTCGTTGAGCGTCAGAAGGAAGTCCGGTCCCTGCTTACGAGCCACCAGCCGGTAGCTGAATGTCTTGCCGCCGCGACCGAGCAAGTCTTCGACGGCGACCGTAATCTCGTCCGTCCCGGGGGGGACCCCGAGATTGACGAACGGGTACGTGGCGGTCTGCCCGGTCGTGCTGATGACGTATGGATTGGGGTCTCCGGCTTCCTTGCCCGCGATTGCCAGAATCTCGTCCCCGTGTGAAATCGTGAGCACGCCGTAGAGCGACGATCCGGGCAGTTCTCCCGATCGCAGCTCGAACGACCACTCCTCGCCGCCTTGCACTGCCAAGCTGTAGCGGTCAATCTCGCCTTGCGCCGAGATCCGCCCATTCATCACGATGCCCTCGCTCAGCGTCCTTCCAGCTTCGGACTCGACGACCTCCTCGCCGTCGTTGAGCAGGAAGGGCACCGCGGACGGAGTGCCCGGCACCCGGACCCATGTCTCGCTCGCTGTTGCCGGGACGTCGGTCAGATCGATTTCGGCTCGCAGAGGCTGGCCGAGGTTGCCGCCGAAGAATTCCGCATGCACCGTGGACTTCCGGCTCCAGCCGAGCGGGAACACGCTGTCGGCGTATTCGTAGTCGCCGATCGTGAGTCGGTAGAAGTCATTCTCCTGATCGCTGAAGCGCTCGTCCCGGATCACCACGAAATAGTCCCCGTCCTCCGCGACCTCGAAGGAAAGGCGGGCGTCAAGGCCCAGTCCGGGGGAGTCGCTGGTCCTCGCCCGCACGAGTCCGGCGCTATCGCGCAGTTCAAGATTGGGGTCGATCGCCGATCCGGCCCGGCGGGCCGCGGCTTCGGCTACGATGCGCTGCCCCTTCGTGGCGCGAACGCGGTAGATGTCTCGTTCGGCACCTTGCAGGCGTCCCTCGACGGTGACGGGCAACGTGACCTGCTGTGCGAGTTCGGGGAAGTCGTTCGACACTTCACTGCCATCGGAGGCTTCGTCTGACTCTGCCTCGGCCACTTGCGGGAAGCCCCCGATTGTGAACAGCACGGCGTTGGAGATGCCGTCGGCAGTCTCGATTCTCAGAGGGACGACTCCCTGCCGGGCGCTGCGGTCAACCTCGAGCAGGTAGACCAGGGACTGCGGCGATTCCTCGCTTGCCTCTCCCGGGACTGCCAACGGGGTCGCGGTCATGGCGGCATCGCTGTGCAGCCGGGGTGTCGGCGCAAGCCGCTTGCCGCGGAGCTCGAGGCGCACTGCGCTGCCGGCCTGCGCGCCGTGGGGATAGATCGATTCGAGCACCGGTTGCGCGCACAACGGCATCGCAATCGCGAGGGCGAGAGTAAGTCGGTAGCTGCCAATGGTTCGCATGGTTGGCTCGGGGCGGCTGCGACCCTAGCCGCCTGACCGACGCCCGCTTCAAGAATACCAGCGATAGAGCGCTTGGCACGCTTCAAGCCGGAATCGATGGGGCAATTCGCGCCGATCGCCTGCCAGGGGAGAGCACAAGCCCGGCGGACGGTCCCGGAGGGATGCGTCTAACCTGAAAGAAATGCCACACAGGACTTTGCTCGCCCCGTTGTTGCTAGCCGCGATGCTGCCTGCCGCCGAACCCGACTGGCCGGCCGTCAAGAGCGATGCCTTGGAAACGCTCGTCGAGCTGGTCAGGCTCGACACCGCACAGCCGGAGGGCAACGAGATCCGGGCGGCGCGCTATCTCGAGCAGAAGCTCGACCGCGAGGGCCTTGCCGCGGAGATTTTCGAGGCTGCGCCCGGAAGGGCGAGCCTCGTGGCACGGGTCAAGGGCAACGGTCGCAAGCGCCCCCTGCTGCTGCTCGGTCACCTCGACGTTGTGGCGGTGGAGCGCGACGAGTGGTCCTTCGATCCCTTCGGAGGAGAGGTGAAGGACGGCATCCTGTACGCCCGGGGCGCGGCGGATGACAAGAGCGTCGTGGCCGCATCGTTCCATGTCGTGTTGGAACTTTGGCGCCACAAGACTCCGCTGGATCGCGACGTGATCTTCCTGGGCGTGGCTGACGAGGAAGCAGGCGGGGACTTCGGCATCACCTACATGCTCGCCGAGCATCGCGACAAGATCGACGCCGAATTCGCGATCAACGAGGCGGGGAAGGGGGTGTTCGACCGCGATCTGCGCTACACGCGCTTCGAGATCCAGACTGCTGAAAAGACACCTCGGCGGATCGACCTCAAGGCCGCGGGCACTTCCGGCCACGGCTCGATCCCGCTCCGGGACAATCCGATCGGGGCGCTGGCGCGGGCTGTCGGGCGGCTCTCCGAACATGAGATGCCGGCTCGGTTGAACGAGACCACCCGCGAGTACTTCACTCGTCTGGCTGAAATCTCCGAGCCCGACAAGGCCGCGGTGTTTCGCGCCATCTTGGCGGACAAGCCCACCGCTGACGACTACGAGAAGCTCCGCGAACTGTCCCCGGTCTATAACTCGATGGTCCGCACTTCGATGTCGCCGACGATCCTGAGAGGCGGCTACCTGAAAAACGTCATCCCATCCGAGGCCGAAGCCACGGTGGATATCAGGGCCCTCCCGGACGAAGACCCCGAACGGCTGTTCAGCCTGCTGAAGAGGATCATGGACGAACCTGCGGTGGACCTTGTGCCGCATCGGCAGACGCGCCCGTCGCATTCGCCCTCCGCGTTGAGCAGCGATGCGTTCCTGGCCTTTGAGAGCGTGCTTGGCCGCATGTACCCAGGAGTGCCGATTCTGCCGGCCATGTCCACCGGTGCGACAGACTCCGCGCAGCTGCGGCACGCCGGGATCGCGAGCTACGGCTTTGGGCCGGCGCGGCCGGAGTGGGATCTGGCCAGCGGCATCCATGGCCGCAACGAGTATCTGTACGTCGAGCCGTACCAAGACTACGTCGAGATCCTGTGGAACGTCGTGCTGGAGATCGCCGGTGCGAAGTAGGCGGGTCTTTCCAGCCGGCCCGAATCTTCGGGGGGCCGAAAGACAAGTGCGAAGACATCCGGCGATCGCGTGAGTCCGGCCGAACAGTGACTCCTGCCAGGCACCTGTTGCGCAGGTGCGAAGATTCCGCCGATGCAATATACACCGGCTGGGCTGCTAGGCTGGACTGCATCCGGGAATCACAATCGACGTAAGAGCCGAAAGTGAGGGATTTGCTCCTGCTCGCCGTTAGGAATGGTGCGATGAGCAAGAATTCGACACGAATCTATCCGGCGATCCTGGCAATGGCCTTGCTGCTGCCAGAAGCACTGCCGCAGGCTCCCTCAGCTGGGGCTCCGACAGCCCAGAGAGAGTCGGACGCGCAGGCTGATCGGGGGCGGCGGCGCCGCAGGCCCCCCGACCCCTTTGCCGGTCAGGAGCGGATCCGCGCGCTCGTTGTCACCGGCGGGTGCTGCCACGACTATGCCGGTGAAACGAAGGTCCTCATGGACGTGATGGCGTCCCAGGCACCCGTCGATTGGACGGTGGTGCTAGAGACTGAGGGCAGGGCGACCTGGACCACGACCAAGGCCCGTGTCTACAACCAGCCCAATTGGTCGGAAGGGTACGACATCGTGGTCCACAACGAGTGCTATGCCAACGTGGACGACGCCGAGTTCGTTCGCAAGATCGTCGCCGGGCACAACGGCGGTTTGCCGGCGCTAGTGATCCACTGCGCGATGCATTCGTATCGAGCGCTCGAGTCCGACGAGTGGCGCGAGTTCCTGGGAGTGACCACCCGCCGCCACACGCGGCAACACCGTATCGCCGTTCAAGTGAAGGACGCGAGTCACCCAGTCATGAAGGGGTTCCCCCTAGCAGCCTGTGGTTTTAATGGCTTTGCCGACCATGTCGGTCGGTGGCCTTGCTTGGTGGTCTTTCGACGGCCTATGCGAGTTTTTCGGCGAATTCCGGGCTCTCTCCCCGTCTGAGGCCCAAGAGGCCCCTGAGCAGGCC
>JAJDTX010000191.1 GCA_022826925.1 Bryobacterales bacterium | reverse complement strand
TAGCTACCGCACCAGTCCCGCGCAAGGCCATGCTTGGAGGCCAGCCAGTGCGACAGACCACGGGGGAAGCTCCTGTGGAGTAAAGTACCCATGCTCAACCACAACATATAGTGGTGTGTGGAGTCAAATACCCAGCCCAGTAGCCACAAACATGCCAGCGAGGCGAGGGCGGCCACGATGAAGCCTGCAAGGGCGTCCACCGCGTAGTGGTAGCGTCCGTAGACGGTGGCCAGGGCGATGCCTGTCGCGACCACGATCAGCGCAACCCCGTGGCGCTTGCGTTCGGGGAGGGCTAGGAGCAGGCCGAAACCGACACCCAACGCCGAGGCCACGTGTCCGCTCGGAAAGACGCTCGTGTGGATGCCACCCATTCCCAAGATCCACCAATTCAATTGCCGGAAGATTGTATCGAAGCTGCCGGACAACTCCCCCGGAAAGATCGTGCGCGGCGGTTCGGACGGGAAGAAGGGGTAAAGGGCGTAGGCCGACACCGCCGAAGCGGCGAAGCAGGCCAGCAAGCGGTCAGCCCGATCGAGCCGACGGCACGCGGCGAGGATGATCAGGCCGGCTGGCGCCACGGCGTAGGTCAGCAGGTACAGCAATTCCAACAGGCCTGGCAGGACGGGTCCCAGCGATTCGATCGCTCGGGTCAATCCCCAGTCGGCGAGCAGGAGCTGGTCCCAGTACACCCAGCTGCGCTCTAGGGCGTGGTCTGGTTGCGGCTGGGCGAACCAGCCGATTTGCTTGTAGGCCAGCAGGACGCCGGCCAGGGGCAGCGTGTGGCGGAGGATCTCCGGCACCAAGCGGAGCGGGAACCGGCCCAGGTAGTGCAATGCCGCCAGGGCCGCCAAGCTGGCGCCGAGCACTTGGAGCCGGCTCGTGAGGTCTAGCGGGAATAGGAACGAAAGCGCGGCCGTGTAGGCGAAGTAGCCTGCGAGGATCAGTTCCGCCAGCCTCGGGCGATTGTCGTTTGCGAACAGAAACATCGGGTCGGTGATCTCCGCTGGCTGCAAGTCGGTGGAACGCGATGTCGTCAGGCCGCGCGATCGTGGCGCTTGGTCATTTCCTTGCTCCCCGGCTGTGGGATGCCCCCAGCGGGTTTCGCATCGGGCCTGCGGTGTGGGACGTTTCGAGGTGCCCGGTCCGTTTCCTTGATGTTAAGTGGTTGACTATAGAGAAGTTATAGGATAGCGACGGATCCGCTGGCGGAATCGAACCTAGGAACGAACGTCTCGCAGCCTGTCTTCGAATCCGTGTATCAACGTTTACTTCACCGCCGACTTGGTCCGGTATTGCAGCAGACTGCGCCAGCGCCAAAGCTTGGGGTCTCCGGGAGGCGGGCTTGTACTGGGGTGCGGAATGGCAGGCACCCTCGATTGTCAATCGGGTCCTTCACGGGAGGGTGCGGGTTCGAGTCCCGCCACCACCGTGCCGCACTCTCACGCTATGCCTTCTGCCCTCAGGCACCGGCGGAGAGTCCGCATGGCGTCGTCAGCGTCGGCGCGCGTCTGTCTCTCGGTCGAGCACCTGCAAGAGAAGCTCAAACCGGACTCGGTCTCGCCCTTGACCTCCCAGAGCGGCAGCTCGCCGGGCAGCTTGGTCACGCGGACCCGGCCGAGGTGGTCGAGGAACGTGATGATCTGTGTTCCTTCCAACATTTCACTTTCCCCTCTGCTAACTACAACGTTTGAGGTGACTGCTTTGTCACAACTTTTTTCGGGCTTCTCCCTGACCCATTCCGCTGACTCCGAGCCCCAGGCGGCTCCTGAGCTTTCGCTTGACAATTCTTACGGCCCGGTTCAGGACGGTAGTGACATTGCTGCTCGTGATTCCGAGTCGCTCGGCTGTCTCCTTCGTGGAGAGTTCTTCCTGCATCCGCAGTTCGTAAACCCGACGGTACGTGTCCGGGAGCATCGCGACCATCTCCCGAAGCAGCTCGAGCAGCTGTCGCTCTTGTGCTGCTACTTCCGGGCTCGGTTGCGATGCGAATCTTTCCGCACCCTCTAGGGGTACTTCCTTGCGGTTGCGCTCCTGTCGCTGAAGATCTCTAATGCTGTTGGCGACGACTTTGGCGACCCAAGGGCAGGCCGTTGGTCCCCCCAAGCTGAGGTTGGTAGCCTGCAGGATCTTGATCCAACTGGTTTGCAGCGCGTCCTTTGCAATCTCATCATCTCCGGCGATGCGATTGGCCATCGGGGCGAATCGGCGCGTGCAGCATGCGATCCATTCGCCCTTGGCCCTGTCGCTTTCAAGTAGCGGACAGGCCTGCGCTGCGCGCTGTAGTGAGGCAGTGGGAAGAACAACAAAGTCAGGTGGCTTCTTGGCGCCCACTCTGACATTAGACTTCATCCGACAATCGCTGGCTGACCCTAGGAATTGAAGGTAGTTCCGGCGAATCAGACTGTCATCCGACTGGATACAACCCGCTCGGGATCGACACCCAGCAGAGCTAGCGCTTCCGCCTGTAAGGCAGTAGGTCGAACCAGAAGCTGGAATTCATTGTGGCCGTCGCCGGGATGCCGGCTGCCGGCGGGCGCACGGCACTCTCGACGGTGGTCGAGGGCGCATCGAGCAGCGCTGGACAGAGTCGCATGCCACGAATGCAGATCCCGTCTCCACCGCGCGCCGGAACTGCATGACTAGGATCGACAAGCCGAAAGCGCTAGACACGCCCGAGGTCATGTGCCGCGCTGTGCCGTCGGACTCACGTCGCGCTCATGCGCTTTTGGATTTCCTCCAGCGGCACGCCCTTGGTCTCGGGCATCACTTTCAGCACCCACAACAGCTGCAGCACCATCATGCTCGAGTAGAACGCGAAAGTGTGCCCGCCGGAGATGTCGGCGATGACGGGGAACGTCCACGAGATCGCCGCCGCGAAGACCCAGTGCGTGAAGCTGCCCAGCGCCTGCCCCTGTGCGCGCACGCGATTGGGGAAGATCTCGCTGAGGTAGACCCAGATCACCGAGCCCTGCCCGAATGCGTGCGATGCGATGAACACCATCAAGCTGACCAGCACCACAGTGCCCCCGACGTCGGTGAAGTCCGTGCCATAGCGGTAGAACGCTGCCGCGGTCGCCGCCAGGCTCACGATGTAGCCGATCGACCCGACAACCATGATCTTGCGGCGGCCGATCTTGTCGATCATCAGCAGCGCGATCAACGTGAAGACGAGGTTGGTGCAGCCCACGGCGACGGCTTGGGCCAGCGACGAATCTGTCCCCGCGCCGGCCATGCGGAAGATGTGGGGCGCGTAGTACATCAGCGCGTTGATGCCCGACAGCTGATTGAAGGTCGCGATGGCAACGGCCAGCTTGACGGGCCGGCTGTACTTGCGCTGCAACAGCGGCTCCTTGACGTTCTGCGCGGTCTCCGCGAGCGATTCCTCGATCTCGCTCAGCTCGCCCTGCACGTCCTTGGCGCCGACCATTTCCAGCACCAGGGCGGCCGCGTCGCTATTCCCCTGGGCGACCAGCCAGCGCGGGCTGCGCGGCGTGCCGAACATCAGGACGAGAAAGATCACGGCGGGCAGCGCCTCGATCCCGAACATGACGCGCCACTCGATCGCTCCGTACTGCATCTGGGCCACGCCGTAGTTCGACAAGTAGGCCAGCAGGATCCCCAGCACGATGTTGAACTGCGTGATCGCCACGAGTCGGCCGCGGAAGCGCGGCGGCGAGATCTCGGCGATGTACATCGGGGCGACCACTGAAGAGGCCCCGACGCCGAGGCCGCCCAACCAGCGGAAGACCAGAAACGAAATCCAATCCCACGCGAAGGCGCTGCCGACCGCTGAGACGAGGTAAAGGACCGCGATCCACACCAACGTGCTGCGGCGCCCGATCCGGTCTGCCGGATGACCGGCAAAGAGGGCGCCCAGGATCGTGCCGATCAGGGCGCTGGCTACAGTGAAGCCGAGTCCGACGCCCTCGAGGCCGAAGACCTCCCGGAGCTGGTCCGTCGTGCCGGAAATGACGGCCGTGTCGAAGCCGAAGAGCAAGCCGCCTAGGGCGGCAATGATCGAGCAGCGAAGCAGAGTCGCATTCATGGTGTTTTACTAAACCCTAGGGGGACAGGTCGGCCGCGAGAGCGGCAGAGCGATCGTATAGCATCGCATAGTCGGCCGGCCCAAGCCTCCGGGCGCGCCGGCCCGAGCGTTTCAACCCAGCGTCCATGTCCGACTGCAGCCCGATACGAGCCAGTACGACATTCGGCGCGCCAGGACTCCGCCGGCGGACGCGACTCCGCCTGACCCTGGCGGCCCTGTTGGCGCTGGCGGGCGCAGTCCCTGCCGCGGCCCAAGCCCAGTCGTTGCCGGCTGCAGATGCGCCGACCGAGTACACGGTCCTTCTGGACGCGCCGTCGGTTGGCGAGCAGTTGCGGGAATCGAAATCCGCAGGCCCGCAACAGCCGCAGCGGAGGTCCGCGACGAGCGTCAGCCTGATGCGCCGTGCCGTGGCGCGCCGCCAAGATCCCGTCAAGGCGGCGATCGAAGCACTCGGCATCGAGGTGTTGGGATCGGTGAGCAATGTCCTCAACGCGGTGTTCGTGCGAGCGACGCCGGAGCAGACAAGAGCGATTGCAGCCCTGCCCGGCGTGCGCGACGTGGTGCGAGGGCGGCGGTACCAGCCGATGCTCAGGTCGGTGGCGAAGATCGTGCATGCGTCCACCGCATACGTGCGTCCGGTGGGGCACCAACTGTTCGGCGAGGGCTTGAAGATTGCCGTCATTGACTCGGGACTGGATTTCGACCACGAAGCCTTCAGCGATTCCAGCCTGCCCTTGCTTGACGGCTACCCGCTAGGAGATCCGCTCTACCTGCACTTGGCGAACACCAAGGTGATCGCCGTGCGCAGCTACGTCGAATCGCTGGTCTCGCGCGATCCCGCCAGTTCCACTCCCGACGATCCCTCGCCGAACGATCTGAGCGGCCACGGCACCGCCGTTGCGATGATCGCCGCGGGGCGGCGCGTCCAGACTCCGCTCGGAGCGGCCATGGGCATCGCCCCCAAGGCGCGCTTGGGCGTGTACAAGGTCTTCGGCTCTCCCGGGCTGAACTACTACACCGCAGATCATGTGGTGATCGCCGCGATCGACGACGCCGTGGCTGACGGGATGGACATTCTCAACCTGAGCCTTGGCAACCCAGAGTTCTACCCGTGGGACGCCACCGGCCGCGATTGCGGCAGGAGCTCGTCTAGCTCGTCCTGCAACCCGATTTCGATGGCGGCGCACAGCGCCGTGCATGACTTCGGACGCGTGGTCGTGGCTGCGGCCGGCAACCACGGCCTGCGCGGCTCGCACACCGTGCCCGCCCTGAGCACGCTCCTGTCACCCGCCAACACCCCGTCGGTGATCACCGTCGGGGGAACCGGAAATTCCGCGTCTCGGCATGTCTCCGTCCGCGTCGGTGACCACGAGTTCGTCGCCGAATCCGGCACCGGGCCGGACGCCGCGGGCCCGCTGACCGCGCCTGCCGTGAGCACGTCCGACTTGGACAACCCGCTGGGCTGCGATCCCTACGAAGCGCAGGCGCTCGCGGGTCGAATCGCAGTCATCGAACGCGGCACCTGCTTTTTCCGGGACAAGGTAGAGCACGCCGACGCGGCCGGTGCCAGCGGCGTGCTGGTCACCAACCACGAGGGCGACGACTTGCTCACCATGGGACTGCTCGAACGCACCGATATCCCGGCGTTCTTGGTGGGCAGGAGCTCCGGCGAGGAAATCCGGGAACTGTTGGCCGACCCGATGGCTTCGCTCACGCTCGACCCCGTTCCGGTCGATACCGAGCGCGAGTGGGCGTTCGTATCGCCGCAGAGCTCTCGCGGGCCGAACCTGGCCCTTCAGCCGAAGCCCGACCTGGTCGCGCCGGGGCAATCCGTGTACACGGCCGCGCCGCGCTATAACGACGAGGGGGTCCTGTTCGCCTCGAGCGGCTTTCGAGAGGTGAGCGGCACCAGTTTCGCGGCTCCGGTCGTTTCGGGATCTGCCGCGCTCATTTGGCAGGCGTTTCCCTCGCTGACGGCGCGGCAGGTGGCTTCTGCGTTGATCAACACCGCCAGCCCCTTGTTGCAGGAGAGCGGGGAACGGGAGCGCCTGTCGGCTGCAGGCGCGGGCGTGCTGGACCTGTCCGGGGCGCTGCGCCCCAACGCCACGGCGGTGCCTCCCTCGATCGCGTTCGGCTCCGTGCGGGATGTCTTGTTCCCGGTCAGGCGGCAGGTTACGATTTCCAACCGGTGGCGCGGCCCGCAGTCTTTCGTGCTCAGGGTCGAGCCGCGCCAGCCGAACGCGGATGCCCGCGTGACGGTCAACGGCCGAAGCGCCTACGCGGTCACGCTGGCGGCCGGGCAGACCGAAGGCATCGAGGTGCGTCTGGAAGGGACTGCTCCCCAGCCCGGAGCGTACGAGGGCCGCCTGCGGCTGACCAGCCTGAGCGGGCTGGGCGAGCTCTCGATTCCCTACCTGTACCTTGTTGGCGACAACGAGCCGGCGAACGCGATTCGACTCCGCGGGCACTTTGCCACTGGGATCGCCGGCGAGGCGGCAAGAGAGTCGGTCCTGGCGCGCGTGCTGGATCAGTACGGAGTGCCGGTCACCGACAGGGAAGTTGAATTCGTTGGTTCCGATCCGTCGATGGCCGTGGTGAGCCGGTCCCCGAGGTCTGGCTCTACCGGCCTGATCCACGCAACCGTGCGATACAGCGGCGATCCGGGGACGCAAGTCGTCACCGCGCGAATCGGAAATCTGGAGATTCCGTTCGAATACGAGGCCGTCGAGACAAGGCCTGAGATCGTCTCGATCGCTAACAGCGCAACTCTCGACGAAGAGGTCGGGGTCGTGGCCGGCTCGATGGCAACGATCAGCGGCTCCGATTTCGCGGCTCACTCCTCTGGCGCGTGGCCGTCCCCGCAGGTCAGGCCGCTGCCGATCACGCGCAAGGGCGCCACGGTTTCGTTCGACGGCTTGCAGCGAGAGTTCAGCGTAGCCGGGCCGATCTATTCGATCACCCCCAGCACAGTGACCGTCCAGGTGCCGTGGGAGGCGGCAGGCGCTTCGCGCGCCTACCTCAAGGTCCGCAACGGGAATCCGTCGGAGCACTTTGTCATCCAGCTTGCTGAGGTCGCGCCAGGCATCTTCCAATACGAGTCCGGCGGGCGTTCGTACGCACTGGCCCTGCACCCGGACAGCTCAGCGGTGACGGCTGAATCTCCCGCTACGCGGGGTGCTGCGGTGAGCATAGCGATGACTGGAAACGGTCCGGTGGCGATGCCGCCGAGGACGGGCTCGGCCGGCGGCTTCTCCAACGAGACCGTGACCACGCCAACCGTCTGGATCGGCGACCAGCAGGGGACGGTTGTCTACTCCGGCCTGGACCCCGACCTGGCCGGATTGTACTTGGTGACCGTCCAAGTGCCTCTCACCGTGGCTCCGGGCGAGCATCTGCTGCGCGTGGAGTTCAACGGCGTCGCGAGCAACGAGGCTCTGCTGCCGGTGAACTAGTCGGACGCTACGGCAAGCCCTCGTCTAGCAGCTCGGCGACTTCCGACAGGTACGGCACTCGCCCGAGCTTGCACAGCAGGGCGCCGGCCACGCAGCCGAATCGCATGGCGTGGAGTTCGCTCCGGCCTTGGGCTATCGCAAGGGCGAAGGCGCCATGGAACACATCGCCGGCGCCCGTGCTATCGGCCACCGTCACCGGAACCGGCGGCACCCGCCCGCCGCTATGCGCCACGCCGCGCTCGCCCAAGGTTACGGCGGCCCACGCCCCGAACCCTTCGATTCGCCGCAGCGTCGCCTCCACGCCGCCGCATTTCAGCGCCAAGTCTTCATCAGCGATGACATGCGTGGCCAATTTGGCGATCTCCCAGATTTCGGGACGGTCTTGGTCCAAGTCATGGACGCACGGAATGCCCAGATCGCGGGCGCGGGTCACCACGCGCATTCCGCCTTCGGGCCAGCGCCCGTCGATCAACACAGCGTCCGCCCGCTCGATCGCCGAGTCCGGTATCCAGTCCGCACCCGCCGGCATGCCATCACCGAGATAGGGGAACAGGTAGCGCTCGCCGCCGGGCTCGATGAACACCTCGCAGGTGGGCGTCGTGCCGGGGAACTTGCGATAGCCAGCGGTCTCGACGCCGGCCTCGGAGAGCAGCTGCTCGATGCGCTGGCCCGCGAGATCGTCGCCCCGGCGGCTCCAGAACGAGGCCGTTCCCCCGAGCCGCACCACCGCCACGCCGCCGACTGACGCAGGCCCGCCCAAGGCGTCCCAGCGCTTGCTGGCGTTCTCGCGGTGCTGCTTGGGTGGGAACCGCTCGACGCACAGGCGCGTGTCGAGGAAGCCCATGCCGACACACAAGACATGCGGGGGACTGTTACTGGCCATGGCGGGAAGCGGGGCTGGCCCGCGATTCGGAAGTGGCAGTGTAGCGACCCGATCGGCGCCGGCTCAACCCTCCGCCGATGCGGGGCATTCGGGACAAGCTGCCCGCGCTGCTAGAGCACGACCCCGAAGCGCCCCTTGAGCAGGTAGGCCGCCAGGATCGAGATCACCAGGAACCAGACCACCCAGTGCGTCTCCATCGCTCCGAATCCGATGCTGCGCGGGGGATAGCCGATGCTCAGCCGATCCACCGACTGCAGAGAGAAGCTGGCCTCTCCCGGAGAGAACAGGAATTTGTGCCACAGCTCTCCGCTGCGGCTGCTGGAGGTGTAGTGCATCCCGGAGCCGACAACGGCCGCCATTTCGACGGAGCCGTGCGGCGTCTCGAGCGAGACTTGGCCGCTGCCCTCCTCCACGGCGCGCACGCGCCAGTACACTTGGCGGGCAACAGCGGATCCGACAGCGACGCTGTCGACCTCGAGTGCGCCGCTGGCCGTCAGGGTCAGGTCTTGGCTGGGCAGCGTCGTATTCACCGTGAACAGGGCCGATTCCCCGACTTGGAGGGGACGGTGACCGTAGACGGAGTCGAAGTGCGCGAAGAGTATCAGCATCGGCAGGCCCAGAACGAGCACGGGCCGAAGCATATGACCGAGATAGCGAGCGTTGTTGAGCAGCAAGGTGCCTTGCGCCCGGAACAGCAACCGGGGCTCGTCTGAGTACAGGCGCATTTCCAGCAGGCAGGCTTGCATGCGCTTCTTGGCGCGTTCGATAGCCCGCTGGTTGGATGTCTTGCCTACCACCCAGAGCATTCCGATGCCGAGCAGGACCGAGCAGAATGCGAGGCCGACCAGCGGATTGAAGGCGCCGAAGATCTTCGCCAGAAACGAAACTGCGGCGCGTAGGAGCACTTTGCGGGTCGGGTCGAGGACTGCAGCGAAAGGGCCGGTCTCGGGCCTAGTCGATATAGCCCAAGCCCTGCAGCTTGCTCATGATCTCCTCGTCCGAGGCACCCTCCTCGATCTGGGCAAGCTCTTTCTCGATCACGTGCACCACGAACTCCCCAGGGGAGGAGTAGCCTGCGGCGTCCGCGCAGCGCTTGACGCGCTCGAACAGGGATTTGTCCAGCTTGATGGATGAGGACGAACCGAACATGGCAAGCTCTCATCATACGCTGGCTGACGGATCAGCCACGCCGCTCTCGCCCGATCTTCCATGCGAGAGGCTTCTGCCTCCGGGAGGTCGCTTGTGCGGGGCAGCGGAAGCAGTCTCAGAGCAGTCCCGAGAGGGCCGGCGCCGCCTCGGCCGCAATCGCGGCAATCGCGCTTGCGCCGAGATCCGGCAGGACCGGGACTTCCGCGAGTACGCGGGCTCCCCCGTAGCGCTCGATCGCAAGGCGGTTCTCCGCGTTGGGCTCCCCTACCATGACCACGCCGGCCACGTCGATCGACCGTCGCGCCAGCTCGGACACCGTCAGCGACGTGTGATTGATGGTACCCAAGCCCGACCTGGCGGCGATGACCGCCGGCAGGGAGAGCGCTCGCATCAAGTCGGCCATCATGGCGCTCTCGTTCAGCGGCACCAGCAAGCCGCCGGCTCCCTCGACGATCCAGAACCGATCGTCCGGCAGGTCCTGTGCGGTGCGCAGGAGGTCAGCCATTTCGATGGTCTGCCCGGCCAGACGAGCTGACAGGTGGGGCGAAAGCGGGCGGGGCAGCCGAACGCCCGTGTCCGCGATTTCCTCGGCGTCGCAAGCGGCCAGCCGGCGCACTTCTGCCGTGTCGTCGTCCTCTTCGATCCCCGTCTGGACCGGCTTCCAGTACCCGACCTTGGCGCTTCGCCGCAGCGCGGAGACCAGCAGCGCGGAAACCACGGTCTTGCCGACCCCCGTGTCCGTGCCTGTAACGAAGACTCCCCGCATCACGCCCTCCGCCCGAGCGCTCGCTGGATGCTGCCAGCCACCCCGGCCAATTCTGCGCGGCTCAGGTCCGCGTTGAGCGAGACGCGCAAGCGGGCGGTGCCAGCCGGCACGGTCGGCGGCCGGATCGCGCGCACGTCGTAGCCCTCGGCCCGCAACGAAGCCGCCGTTCGGACCGTGGCCGCGCTGGGCCCGATGATCAGCGGCACGATCGGCGCATTCGACGGGGCCAAGTCCAGTGACTCGCGCAGCAACGTTCCGTATTCCAGCACTCGGACGCGGCGCTCCGGCTCGTCTTGTAACAGGTCCAGGGCTTCGTCGATAGCTTCTGCCAGGGCTGGCGGCGGCGCGGTAGAGAAGACGAAGGGCCGGGCGCTCTGCACCAAGAGCTGGATCGCCCAGCTCGGGCCGCATACGAACGCCCCGCTGACGCCCAGGGCCTTGCCGGCTGAGTTGATCGACAGGAACACGCCGTCCCCGCAGCCGGTCTCTTCGATCAATCCGCTGCCGTGTCGGCCATAGACCCCCACGGCGTGGGCTTCGTCGACGACCAGCGCGAAACCGTGCGCGGCTTGCAGCTCGCCAAGCCGTTGCAAGGGCGCGATGTCGCCGTCCATGGAGAAGAGCGACTCGGTGACAACGAACCGCTGGCCCGAGCACGGCTCGGACTCGAGCAGTTGAGACAGCGCGTCGCAGTCGCAATGGGGGTAGACGACGTGGCGCGCCTTCGACAGGCGCATCCCGTCAATCAGGCTTGCGTGGTTCAGCTCGTCCGAGAAGATCAAGTCTTCGCTCGTTGGAAAGGTGGAGAGCACGCCCAGGTTCGCGGCCCATCCGCTGCCCAGGTAGAGCGCTGCCGGAGTGCCCTTGAGCCGAGCGAAACGCTCCTCGACCGCCTCGAATGCGGCCCTGTGCCCGCGCAGCAGCCGGGATCCTGTGGAGCCGACCCCAAGGGATCGCACAGCTTCGGCCAGTCGGCGGCGCATGCGCGGGTGCCGCGCGAGCCCCAAGTAGTCGTTGGAGCACAGGTCGAGCCCGGCCGGTTTCTCCAGCGACCGCAGCAGGCTTTGGTCCTGCAACGCTGCGAGCTGCGCTCGCACGCGCTGTTCGAGAGCCCGATTGGTGTTCACGATGGTCGCCGCGACTGTCCGCTGCAGTTCCTCGGGCGACAAGCTAGCTCTGCGGCGGAACAGCTGCGGTGAGCGGCTCCTCGCACAGGCGCATCCCCATCTTCTCGAGCAGCCTTGCGTCGTCGCTCTCCTCGGGGTTCGGGGTAGTCAACAGCCGGTCGCCAAGGAAGACGGAGTTCGCGCCGGCCAGAAAGCAAAGGGCTTGCCCCTCTTCGGACAGTTCCAAGCGGCCGGCTGACAGGCGGACGATGGATGCCGGCATCGCGATGCGGGCGGTCGCGATCACGCGCGCGAAGTCGAGCGCGCCGACAGGCGCCCGCCCGCCGAGAGGGGTGCCCGCCACGCTGACCAGGCTATTGATCGGCACGCTCTCGGGATGGGGGTCCTGGCACGCCAGCTGCAACAGCAAGCCCAGGCGGTCGTCAACGCTCTCGCCCATGCCAATGATCCCGCCACTGCAAATCGTGACGCCGCTGCGCCGCACGCGCTCAAGAGTGTCGAGCCGTTCCTGGTAGCTGCGCGTGGTGATGATCTCTCCGTAGAATTCAGGGCTGGTGTCGAGGTTGTGGTTATAGGCAGTCAGGCCCGCTTCGGCGAGGCGGTCAGCCTGCCCCTGCGTGAGCATGCCCAGCGTGCAGCAGGCTTCCAGGCCCAGTTCGCGGACGCCGCGCACCATCTCGATGACGCGCTCGAACTCTTCGCCTTCGGGGGCCTCGCGCCACGCCGCTCCCATGCAGAAGCGAGTAGCGCCGCCCGCCTTCGCAGCGCGCGCCTTGTCCAGCGTCTCCTCGACGCTGAGCAGGCTCTGGGCCTCTAGCCCGGTGTCGTAGCGGGCTGATTGCGGGCAGTAGGCGCAGTCTTCCGGGCAGTGACCGGTCTTGATGCTGAGCAA
Source organism: Bryobacterales bacterium (assembly GCA_022826925.1). Classification (GTDB taxonomy): domain Bacteria; phylum Acidobacteriota; class Terriglobia; order Bryobacterales; family UBA6623; genus VXMF01. Next base: position 14,095 of record JAJDTX010000191.1, on the reverse strand, counting down.
AGCGCAGCCCTGCACCGCTTGCGGGTCGTGGTGGGCGCGGTGGGCGGTTTGGGCCCTGTAGAGCAGTTCCGGAAGCGGCAGCTGGTGCACTTGCCGAATCTCGTCCAGGGTCCAGTCGTGACGGAGCATCTAGCCCCATTATCGTATTCGGCCGAGGCCTGGTCAGCGAGAGCGCGGCTTGCCGATCGGCAGCGTGCGCCGTTGCTACGATTACGGTAAGGCCGGGCATGGCCCGTTCGCTGGCGGATCGTCCCTCGTCGTGACAGACCGCGAACTGGCTTCCGGCCCGCCCCATCCCGGCGTGCTTCGCGCACCCGCCTGACTAGGAGGGCCCCGTTGGCTGCCCTGAATTCCCAGCTCGAAGATCTCCCCCTGCACTTGCGCGAAAGCCTGGAGCGGCTTGCGCAAGGCTGGGTTGCCGAAGGGAACTCGCGCCGATTCTGGGACGGCGACGAGTCCTTGTGGACGTCGTCGGGTGAAGCGAGCTGGCTGGGCTGGCTCGCGGATTCGGCGGACAGCCCGCGCCTGCGGAGCCTTGCCGAAGAGGTGTGCGGCCGCTACAGCCACGCGCTGCTGCTTGGCATGGGCGGATCCAGCCTCTGCCCGGAAGTCCTGCGGCTGTGCTTCGGCCTGCAGGACGGTTTCCCGGACCTCGCGATCCTCGATTCCACCGACCCGGGGCAGATCGCCGGCTGCGAGGCGGCCATCGATCTCGAGTCGACACTGTTCTTGTCTGCGAGCAAGTCCGGTTCGACGCTGGAGACGGCCTTGCTGACGCAGCATTTCCTGGACCGTCTCGCCGAGGCCGTTGGTCCGGATCGCGCGGCTTCGCAATTCGTGGCCATCACCGATCCCGGATCGGGCTTGGAATCGAAGGCTCGTGAGCTTGGCTTCGGCCGTGTCTTTCACGGCCTGCCATCGATTGGCGGGCGGTATTCGGCTCTGTCGCACTTCGGCATGGTGCCCGCGGCAGTCATGGGACTCGACGCGGACAGACTGCTTGGTGGCGCGCAAGCGATGCGCGCGGCTTGCGGCCCTGCGGCGTCGCCTGAGGAAAATCCGGGAGTCCGTCTCGGCCTCGTGCTCGGCGTCGCCGCGCTTGCCGGTCGCGACAAGCTCACGTTCGTGATGTCTTCCGGCGTAGCGTCGCTCGGCGCATGGATCGAGCAGCTAGTCGCCGAGTCGACCGGCAAGTCGGGGAAGGGCATCGTGCCTGTCGAAGGCGAGACGCTGGGCGAGCCGTCTAGCTATGCCTCCGATCGGATCTTCGTCAGCGTCGCGCTAGATTCTGACGTCGATCTGGCTGCCGAGCAGACACTGGGAGCCTTGGCAAAGCTTGGCCATCCCGTCATCCGAATCGGAATTGGGCAGCTGGAGGACCTCGGGCAAGAGTTCTTTCGCTGGGAGGTCGCGACGGCCGTTGCGGGGGCTGTGCTGGGCATCAATCCTTTCGACCAGCCCGACGTCGAGTCCGCCAAGGTCGCTGCGCGCGCTCTGACCTCGACGTATGAGGCCGAGGGGTCGCTTCCCGCTGCGGAGCCGTTCCTAGAGGAATCTGGAATCCGGCTGTTCGCCGCTCCCGATCACGCCAGGAGCTTGTTGCGGAGTTCTGGGGGCGGCGGGATGGCCTCCGTGCTGCGCGCGCACGTGGGATCTGCGGGGGAAGGGGATTACATCGCGTTGCTTGCCTACCTGAACCGCGACGCCGGTGCCCGCGCTGCGCTGGGCCGCATCCGCGACGCCATCCGGCCCGCTTCCGGCGTTGCGACCTGCGTCGGATTCGGGCCGAGGTTCCTGCACTCCACCGGGCAGCTGCACAAGGGCGGCGCGGATAACGGCGTCTTCCTCCAGATCGGCTGCGACCCGGGGCGCGACATTCACGTCTCGGGACGCGGGCTCAGCTTCGGCGTGGTCGAAGCAGCCCAGGCGCTGGGCGATTTCAGCGTCCTGACTGGGCTGGGGCGGCGTGCGCTGCGAATCCAAGTGGCCGCTCGGCAGGACGACGCGCTGGCACGCTTGGAAGAGGTCTTCGCCGAGGCGGTTCAATAGGATCGCGGCAGGCCGAGCACTCTCTCCGCCACGTAGCTCAGGATCAGGTTGGTCGAGATCGGGGCCACTTGGTAGAGACGCGTTTCGCGGAATTTGCGCTCGACATCGTAGTCGGCCGCGAAACCGAACCCGCCGTGCGTCTGCAAGCAGGCATTAGCGGCTTCCCAAGACGCGTCGGCGGCCAGGAGTTTGGCCATGTTGGCCTGCGGCCCGCAGGGCTGGCCTGCGTCGTAGAGTTCGGCGGCTTGGAAGCGCATCAAGTCTGCCGCGCGAATGTGTGCGTGCGCCTTTGCCAGGGGGAACTGTATGCCTTGGTTCTGTCCGATCGGCCGCCCGAACACGACCCGCTCGCGGGCATAGGAGCAGCCCTTTTCCATGAACCAGTCGCCATCTCCGATGCATTCGGCAGCGATCAGGATGCGCTCGGCGTTGAGCCCGTCGAGCAGCGCCCTGAAGCCCTCGCCCTCCTCGCCGATCAGATTCTCGGCGGGCACTTCCAAGCCATCGAGGAAGACCTCGCAGGTGTGGTGGTTGAGCATGGTGCGCAAGGGGCGGACCTCGATCCCTCGTCCCGCTGATTGCTCGAGGTCGACCAGCAGGATCGACAGGCCGCGCGTCTTCTTTTCCACTTGGTCCGCCGGCGTGGTCCGCACGAGCAGCAGCATCAGGTCCGAGTGCTCGATGCGCGATGTGAAGACCTTCTGCCCGTGTACGACATAGCGCTCCCCGCGACGCTCTGCCCTGGTCTGTGTCTGGGTCGTGTCCGACCCGGTCGTGGGCTCGGTCACGCCGAACGCCTGCAGGCGCAGGCGCCCGGCGGCGAGCTCGGGCAGGTAGCGCTGCCGCTGGGCCTCGCTGCCCCTGCGAGTGATCACGTCCATGATGTACATCTGGGCGTGGCAGGCCGCGGCGTTTCCCCCGGAGGCGTTGATCGCCTCCATGATCAGGCTGGCCTCGAGGATCCCCAGTCCGCTGCCGCCGTAATGTTCCGGGATGAGCGCGGCTAGCCAGCCGCCCTCGGTCAGGGCATTGACAAATTCGGTCGGGTAGCCCTGGGTTGCATCGAGCTTCCGCCAGTACTCGCCCGGATAGTCGGAGCAAACCTCGCCGACCGCATCGCGGATCTGCTGCTGCTCATCGGTCAGGCCGACGCTCATGGCTGCGCCTTTCCGCTCTTAGGAACCAGCACGGTCCGCTTGAGGGTCAGGACCGTTTCGTCTCGCTGGTTGAAGCCGCGGCTCTCCACGAACACCAGGCCGCGGTCGGGCTTGGACTTGGATTCGCGCAGGTCGACGATGCGGCTCTGTGCGTAGATCGTGTCTCCGTGGAATACCGGGCCCACGTGCTTGACCTCGCTGTAGTCGAGGTTTGCTATGGCCCTGCCGCTGACATCGGCGACGCTCATGCCCACCACGATGCTGAAGACCAACGGACCGACCACCAAGCGCTGGCCGTGCTGCGTGCCGGCAGCATAGTTGGCGTCGATATGAACAGGGTGCTGGTTCATGGTCAAGAGCGAGAACCAGGTGTCGTCCGCCTCCGAAATGGTCCTGCCCGGCCAGTGGTTGAACACTTGCCCGACCTCAAATTCATCGAAGTATCGCCCGTAAGGCATCGCGTCTGCTCTCCTCTCCGCAGCAAGGCGCTGGCATGCCTGCCCCTGCACAGCCCATTATGTATGGAAGGCGGCTGTGACTGAGCTATCGCGCATCCGGAGTATTCTCTTCGTGCCCGGCGACAGCGCGAAGAAGCTGTCCCGGTCGGCCGGCCTGCCCGCCGACCTGATCCTGATCGACTGGGAAGACGCCGTTGCCGAGGCCAACAAGGCAGACGCCCGAGCTGTGACGCAGCGAGCGCTGCCCAGCGTCCGCAGCGACGGCCGGCCCCTGCTGGTGCGGCCCAATCCCCCGTCCTCAACGTGGTTTGCCGAGGACTGCGCGGCGGTGCGCCAATGTCGACCGGACGGAGTCGTGATTCCCAAGTGCGAGTCGGCGCGCGATGTGGAGCGAGTCGCCGAGCAATTGCCCGGGCTTGACATCATCGTTCCGCTCGTCGAGTCCCCGCTGGGCGTGTTGCGCGCCGCCGAGCTGGCGTCCTGTTCGGATCGTGTGGCAGCGCTGCTGTTCGGCGCCGAGGACTACTGCGTCGAGTCCAGGATCCGGCGCACCGAGGACGAGCCCGAAGTGGCATTCGCGCGCAGCAGCGTGGTCAACGCGGCCCGTGCCATGCGGAAGCAGGTCTTCGATTCTCCGCCGATGCAGTACCAAGATCTGGCTGCGGTGCGGAGCGCGGCGCAACGCGGCCGTCGGCTGGGTTTCACCGGCCAGGCTGCGATTCACCCGTCGCAGCTGCCGGTGATCAACGAAGCCTATTCGCCTTCGTCCGATGAGGTGGAGGAAGCCCGGACTGTATTGCGCCGGTTCGAGGAGCATGGCGGAGGCGTGTACTCGGTGCAGGGCTCTCTAGAGGACTACCCAATGGTCCGGGAGGCCCTCGCTGTACTTGAGCGGGCCGGCGAGTCCGCTTGATTTGACACGCCACCGCTTCCGGCCTTGCAATGCCCCGTGTCGGCGATCGGAGACTAGGTTGCCTCCCCGGTCTCGGCTCCAGACCGGCAAGACCGGGCGATGGCGCGCTACCGGCGTCTGAATCCGCACCACGGACCCGGCTCCTTGTAAAAGGCTGGGAAAGTAATCGACGCCAGTGTGCGCTCTGGCGACACGAGCATCGCGGGCGCGCCACAATCGATGCAATGCAAGCTTTGCGGACGTCGCCCGGATCTTGGGCCAGGATGGGCCCTGACCGCCGTGCCCGCCTCAACGGCTTCGTTCTGCGGGTGGCAGCGGGCTTCGCCGCGGCGCGGTCTCGCATCGTTGCGAGGGGCCCGCTCTTCCTCCTCGTTTGGCTCCTTGCCCACGTCCCAGCGCTCACCGACCTGCCGGCAACGTCAGCTGGCATTCGAGCGGCAACGGCAGCACAACGCGGGGAACGACCTCCGGCGCGCGCTCGGCGCGGACCGGCAGAGGTGTTCCGCACCGAAGTGCCGGAGCGCCCGTACGATATCGTCCTCGGCAATCCCAGCGAGTCATCAGTCACTGCGAGCATTCGCGCGACTTCGGGGATGGCAGGCTATTTCGAATACGGGGATCGTCCCGGCAACTATCAGTGGCGCTCGGACGTCGTTCAGCTCAGGTCGGGCATGCCGACAGAAGTGATTCTGGACGGACTTTCTCCGAATTCGCAGTACTTCTACCGTTGGCGCGTCACGCAGGGCTCGTTGGAATCCGGGGACGCATCGGAAGAGTTCACCTTCCGGACCGTACGGGCACGCGGCGAAACGTTTGTCTTCACCGTGCAGGCGGACTCGCACTTGGACGTGCGGACGGACCCTCGCCTGTATGAGGTGTCTTTGCGCAATGCCAAGGCAGCCAACCCTGATTTTCACATCGACCTCGGCGACACTTTCATGACAGACAAGCGGCGCGCCGATCCCCGGGCAGCCCTGCCGCAGTATCTCGCGCAACGGTACTATTTCGGCCTGATCGGCACAAGCGCGCCGGTCTTTCTGGTGTCCGGCAATCACGATGGTGAAGGCATTCGCTGGGGAGCGATGGGCGAGTGGGCCAGAGCGCAGCGCGAGACCTACTTCGCAACGCCGTCGGACGGAGCCGAAGACCGCGGCAATTACTATTCGTGGGACTGGGGGGATGCCCTGTTTGTCGTCTTGGACCCCTTCTGGGCAACCGAGCGCGCGAGGCGGGGAGACCAGTATTGGGCTCGCACGCTGGGCCAAGACCAGTTCCGCTGGCTGGCCGAAACGTTGCGCTCTAGCGAGGCTAGCTTCAAGTTCGTCTTCATCCACCATCTGGTCGGCGGAGCGGACCAAGCGGCCAGGGGCGGAGTCGTGGCGGCAGGCCTGTTCGAATGGGGCGGCCGCGGGTTCGACGGGGCCTACGAATTCGATGACCGGCGCCCGGGCTGGGGCCAGCCGATTCACCGACTGCTGGCCGACACCGGCGTAACTGCGGTCTTCCACGGTCACGACCACGTGTTCGCCAGCGAAGAACTCGACGGAATCGCATACCTGCTCGTACCGCAGCCGGGGCTGGACCGCTATCGAGCCCCGCGCGATATCGGCGCCACGTATCCCGGCCCCGATCTGATCGGAGGCCCGGGCCACTTGCGCGTCACCGTGTCCGCGGACGCGGCGGTGGTGGAACTCGTCCAGACCCGCCTAGACGGCGTCGACGAAGGCAACGGTCGAGTCGCCCACTCGCTGCGGCTCGATCCGAACTGCATCAAGGACTGTCCATGACCTGTCGGATCTGCCTGCTTGTGCTCGCCGCCATGTCGGCTGCCGCAGCCGCCCCTCCCAACTTCGTCTTCATCCTCGCGGACGATCAAGCGTGGAACGGCCTGTCCAAGCGCATGATTCGGGACATGCCCGAGTCCGGCAGCGACTATCACCGGACGCCGAACATCGACCGACTCGCTGGAGAGGGCATGACATTTTCCCGCGCTTACTCGGCAGCGCCGAAGTGCGAGCCGTCACGGTACGCCATCATGTTTGGCCTGACGACGGCGAGTTTGAACGCTCCCGACAAGCGCACCGCGGCGCACTTGCGCGGGGATTCTCGTCCGGCCCTGGCCAACGCGCTCAAGCAAGCCAACCCCGACTACCGCGCGGCAACGTTCGGCAAATGGCAGTTGGTCCGGTCGCAGAGCGAACTCGGGTTTGACAGGGACGACGGCAAGATCACCCAAAACCAGGACGGAGAGTCTCCCGATCCCCGCGACCCCAAGCGCATGTTCGAACTGACCGACAAGGGCAACCGCTTCATGGAAGACAGCGTCAAGAGCGGCCAGCCGTTCTACTTGCAGCTGTGGCACTACGCGGTGCACGGCAGCAACCAGTCGCTGCCGGAGACCCTCGATCGCTGGCAGTCACGGACAAGGGGTCGCCGGCACCGCGACCCGACCCGAGCCGCCATGGCGGAAGACTTTGACAGGGCAGTCGGAATGACATTGGCGAAGATCGACGAGCTGGGCATACGAGACCGCACCTACGTGATTTACATGTCGGACAACGGCGGTCCCACGCGCTACCTGCGAGGGGGCAAGACGAACGTGACCGAGGGCGGCCTGCGGGTGCCCCTCGTGGTGCGCGGGCCTGGGATCGCAGAGGACGAGTATTGCGACGCGCCAGTGGTCGCGTACGACCTGCTTCTTACGGTGCTCGACTTCGCTGCCCCTGGAACAGTCCCGCCTCCGGGAACCGAGGGCGGGAGTTGGAAGCCGCTTCTGCTGAGCGGGTGCGAGCAGCCGATCGACCGGTTGGTGATCTTCTTCGCCGACGGCCGGGGGCGCGATCCGGGACCGCAGGCTGCCATCGTCAAGGGGAACTACAAGCTGCTGTATTCTTGGGCGACCGCCAGTGCCGCCCTATTCGATGTGAGCCGCGACATACGCGAGACGAGCGACATCTCGGCTGAGAATCCCGACTTGGCCAAGAACCTGCGCCAGGAGCTCATGGACCACCTGAGGGCGGGAATCGGCGACGCTGCGCTGGCGCGCGCGGCGGCCGGCGACACGCCCGACAGCCGCGCTCGACGTCAGCGTCCGCGGCGCGGGGACAATCGTCGGCCGCAGACGCAACGGCGCCGCCGCGAGGGCCAGCGATGACCCGATGGTACATCGCGCTCTGCTTCCTCGCGGCATTGGCGCTTTCTGCGGCTGCGGAGAGGTCTCGCGACTCGTTCGTCTTCGAACCCGAGACCGTGGCTCGCTCCTTCCGTCCGTTCCACGATGACGTGAACGTGCGCTGGGACGAACGGCACTTCTACGTAGAGTCTGATGGCATGCCCGGCCACACGATGATGGTGGGCATCCGGGCTTGGAACCGCCAAGTCCCGGTCCCCCAACCCTATCGCGGAGACAACGCCTTTCGGTTTCCGTTGCGGCCGAGCTTCGCTGACAAGCCGGTCTCCGGGAGGGAGACGCTATTCCGGGGGGCGATCGCCATCGCGGGGAACGGCGTGCCGATCTTCAACCCGATCAAGCAAGACGGGCGCACGGACACCTACCTTGCAGGGGAGCTCGACGAGTACGGCGGTCATGCGGGCCGGGCCGACGACTACCACTACCACGTCGCGCCCGTGCATCTCGAAGAGCGGATCGGGCGGGGATTGCCGCTGGCATGGGCGCTGGACGGGTTCCCCATCATGGGCTATCGGGAGCCTGACAGCAGCGAGGCGCGGGGCCTTGACTGGCTGAACGGACATATCCACGACGGCGCGGCGTACCACTACCACGCCACAAGGGACTACCCGCGCCTGAACGGCGGGTTTCGGGGGGAGGTCGAATTGCGAGACGGGCAGGTCGCGGTACAACCGCGGGCGCGGGGCGTGCGCCCCTTCACGCGACCGCTGCGAGGTGCCACCGTCACTGGCTTCGCAAGACACGGCGATGCCAGCTACTATCTCGAATTCCAGTGGCGCGGAGAAGAACACTCGGTGGATTACACGTTGCAGCCTGGGGGTGGGGCGAGGTTCGTCTTTACGGACGGATCGGGAACGCGCCGAGTGGAAGACTACACTGCCCGGCGGTCCGTTCGGGGAGGTGGCAATCCCCGGCAGCGAAGGGATCGCCGCGTCGATCAAGGTCAGCGTGAGCGGCGGCCCAGAACCCGCTAGACAATAGTCGGGACGGACCAGCGCATCTGCTGGCGCAGTCGGTCGTCAGAGCCAGCCAGCGGGCATTCACGCGACGAACAGCGCCACAGCCGCAGCCAAAGCAATAGCGGGCACGAATCCGGACGAGATCGCAGCGCTCGCTAGGTCGATCGCGACTATGGCCATCAGCCCAACGGCGTTTGCATTCACCGCCTTCAGGAAGGCGGCACTTGTCGGGGCTCGGTGAAGACCGCATCCCCTCGCCGACGGCGCCGCCGAAGGTGTGGAGAGCTGTAGTTGGCAGGCTGCCGATGCGTTGGCTGCTCGCGCCGAGGTTCGCGCACAGCCCGGGGCGCGGGGTTGGCCACGACAATGGCGATCGAGCGGACCGCGCCATACCGCATGGGGCGTCGCTGCCACCCAGTGCGTGACCGTTTTGGGGCAGCCATCTGCGAAGACAACGTCGAATCGACAATGAGGCCGATTGCTCGTGTTAGGTTGATTTCAGTGGCCGCTGTAGCACACTCGACATGGAGCACACGCATGGCGCTCGGACGCCAGGGAAAGCCGGCGAACGAGGGTGTCGGGCTAACTCCACATTAGGGAAGGGTAGTCGACGAATGGGCAACGGGCTGGAGCACGGACGGCGTGACCGCATCGATACGGGCTTTCTCAGGCGCTGCATCCGCGCCCTCGAGGCTGCCTTCAAGGAGGTCGAGTCGTACGGGGAGTCAGACATCCTCCATGACCTGTACCGGGCTGCCTGCGTCAAGCACTTTGAGCTAGCGCTGGAACAGAGCGGGACGCTGTTGCGCAAGCGTCTCGCGGCATTCTTCGCCAGCAACCGGCATGCCGACGAGCTGGTTTTCAAGGACTTGTTCCGGTACGCCGCCAAGCACCGGCTGATCGACGTGGAGATGGCGGAACGTTGGCTCGGCTACCGCGACAGCCGGAACGACACCACGCACAGGTACGGCGAACACTTCTCCGAAGCGATTCTTGAGCTGCTGCCCGCATTCATTGCCGACGCCAAGGTGCTGGCCGACACTATCGAGGCCGCGAACGATGGCTGACCGCCTCCAGATCGAGTCGCGGCACCGCCGCATCTTGGAGGCTTTGGTGCGCGAGCATCTGCCCGGCATCGAAGTTTGGGCCTACGGCAGCCGCGTGAACGGCCGCGGCCACGATGGCAGCGACCTCGATCTCGTCCTCCGTACACCCGACCTAGGGAACCTCCCAGCCGACAAATTGCGCGGCTTTGAGGATGCGGTTCGCGAGTCGACCATCCCGTTCCTCGTGCAGGCTCAAGATTGGGCTTGCCTGCCGGTGCGGTTTCACCATGAGATCCAGCGCGACTACGTAGCGATGGTCGACAGGACGGCTTCGTGAGCTATCGGGCATCCGGGTCGCTTCCCTCTTATTCGCGAGTCGGACCCTGCGATTGCTAGGAGTCGGCAGGCTGATCGGCTCCGTGCCTTGCCGGCCCGGACTGCATGCAGCCCAGCGCGTGACTCTCTTCGGGGTAGCCATAGGGGAATATAGTGTCGGATTGAAGGCGACTTGGGCCGTTCATGGTAGGTTGATTTCAGCGGGCACTGCACATCGCCCGACACGGAGCATACGCATGGATCGCGGACGCCAGGGGAAGCGGCAGAACAAGCGTGCAGCGTCCACTCGGAATAGCGGGGCTATCGTCGGCCATGAGACTGAGTTATGGGCGATGGCCGACGCGTTGCGCGGGTCGATGGATGCGGCCGAGTACAAGCACGTCGTACTCGGGCTGATCTTTTTGAAGTACATATCCGATGCGTTTGAAGAACGACGCATGGCCCTACGTTCCGAATGGGGTGCCGAAGCCGCCGAGGATCGAGACGAATACGTTGCGGAGAACATCTTTTGGGTTCCGTCGGAGTCGCGCTGGTCTCATCTCCAAGCAGAGGCGAAACAGCCGACTATCGGCCTGATGGTCGATCAGGCCATGGCGGCAATCGAGCGCGATAATCCCGCGATCAAGAACGTGCTGCCTCGGGACTACGCCCGGCCGGCACTCGACAAGCAACGACTCGGCCAGTTGATCGACATGATCAGCAACGTCCAAGTGGGGGATCAGGAGGCGCGCTCCAAGGATGTGCTTGGCCGAGTCTACGAATACTTCCTGTCCCAGTTCGCGAGCGCGGAGGGCAAGAAGGGCGGCGAGTTTTACACGCCACGGTGCGTTGTCAAACTGCTGGTCGAAATGCTGGAGCCATACCGCGGCCGGGTCTACGATCCGTGCTGTGGCTCGTCCGGCATGTTCGTGCAGTCGATCGAATTCATTCGCGCTCACGCCAGCGGTAACGGCAACAACGGGAAAGCGAAGGCCGACATCAGCATCTACGGCCAAGAGTCGAACTACACTACGTGGCGGCTTGCGAAGATGAACCTCGCCATTCGTGGAATCGAAGGCCAGATTGCCCACGGCGACAGCTTTCACAACGACCGGCACCCGGACCTGAAGGCCGACTTCATCCTCGCCAACCCGCCATTCAATGTCTCCGACTGGGGCGGCGAGCGGCTGGCCGACGACAAACGCTGGCACTATGGAGTGCCGCCGAAGCGCAATGCCAACTTTGCTTGGGTGCAGCACATGGTGCATCACTTGGCCCCGTCTGGAGTTGCCGGTTTTGTTCTCGCGAATGGGTCGATGTCATCCAGCCAGTCGGGTGAGGGGACAATCCGGAAGAGCTTGGTCGAGGCGGACTTGGTGGACTGCATGGTTGCTCTACCTGGGCAACTGTTCTACTCGACCCAGATTCCGGCATGCCTTTGGTTCTTGGCCCGCAACCGATCCCGCCGCGGTGAGGTCTTGTTCATTGATGCACGCAAGCTGGGCCGCATGGTGGATCGCACACACCGCGAGCTGACCGACGAAGACACCGCCCGCATCGCTGGGGCATACCAAGCTTGGCGCGATGGCTCGGACGTCTACGAGGACATTCCGGGTTTCTGCAAGGGTGCCCAACTCGAAGACGTGCGCCGACACAGCCACGTGCTTACTCCGGGACGCTACGTTGGCGCGGAACCGCAGCCCGACGACGGCGAGCCGTTCGAGGCCAAGATCCTTAGGCTGGTCGAGGAGTTGCAAGTGCAGCAGGCCGAGGGGGCGCGGCTTGATGCGGCCATCGCGGACAACTTGATGGCTCTAGGGTTCCGGGCGCAGGAGTTGTCGAAGTGAAGCTCGACTACTCGTCTCTGGAAGCAGCCGTCGCTCAGCTCCAGAGGAGCTTCGACTATCTGCACGGCGACCTCGCCCGTACGGACCCCGGTCTGCACGAGCAGTTCCGAGCCGCCACCATCCAGGGGTTCGAGTTCACCTACGAGCTGGCGGTCAAGATGATCCAGAGGCAGCAAGCACAGATCGCCGCTAATCCTGATGCCTTGCGGGAAATGGACTTCGCTGATCGGATGCGCGACGCGGCCGACGCCGGGATCATTCGTGACGCCCCGCCCTACATGCGTTATCGCGAGCTGCGGAACAAGACGTCCCACACGTACGATGCGAACCGTGCCGAGGAGACAGTCTCGGTGATTGACGAGTTCCTGCACGACATGCGTTGCCTCATCCGGGAGCTTCAGAAGCGCAACCCATGACACCGATTGACGTCCGACCTGCGGATCTGGACACCGTTCGGTGCATTCTGCGCGAGCAGGTGCCTGACTTGGAGGTACACGCCTTCGGGTCGCGGGTGGCCTGGAACGCACGGGAAACCTCCGATCTCGATCTTGCGCTGATGACGGCCGAGCCGCTGGGTATCGACCGTACTGCACGACTGCGAGCCGCGTTCACGGACTCCGATCTGCCTTTTCGAGTGGACATCGTGGACTGGGCGACTGCATCCGAGAGCTTCCGACAGCGGATTCTGGAGAATCACGTAGCACTCTGCGCTGACCGAGCCGAGTGGCCGATTCGTCGTTTTGAGGAGCTACTGGACGAACCTGTGCGAAACGGGATCTACAAGACTAAGGAACACCACGGTCACGGTGTGAAGATCGTCAACATGGGTGAAATCTTCGCTCACCCGAGGCTCCACGCCGTGCCGATGAGGAGGGTGGCACTGTCGGAGTCCGAGATCGAACGCTTCGCCATTAAGAAGGGTGATCTGCTCTTCGCACGCCGTTCGTTGGTAGCAGAGGGAGCAGGGAAGTGCTGTGTGGTACTCGATGTGGACGAGCCGACGGCATTTGAATCCTCGATAATCCGTGCTCGACCAGCCGCGACCCAATCCGATCCTTTGTACTTGTACTACTTCTTCTGCTCACCCTCAGGATTGCATTGCTTGGATACGATACGCCGTCAAGTTGCGGTCGCCGGAATCACGGGAAGCGATCTGTCGGAACTTGAGATTCCCGCGCCTCTTCTGTCCGAACAACGTGCCATAGCTCACGTCCTCGGCACGCTGGACGACAAGATCGAGCTGAACCGGCGGATGAACGCGACGCTGGAGGCGATGGCGCGAGCGCTGTTCAAGTCTTGGTTCGTCGATTTCGATCCAGTGCGCGCCAAGATGGAAGGCCGCGACCCGGGGCTGCCGAAGGACATCGCAGGCTTGTTCCCCGACCGGCTGGTGGACTCCGAACTGGGAGAGATACCGGAGGGATGGACTCTAAGCACTCTTGGTGCCATAGCTACATCGCCACGGAAAGGGATAGATCCAAAGACAATCGACGAAAGCACGCCCTATTTTGGGCTGGAGCACATTCCTCGAAGATCTGTTGCGCTGGTTGATTGGGGAGCGGCTGGGAGTGTTTCGAGCACCAAGTCTTCATTTGAGAAAGGCGACATTCTGTTTGGGAAGCTGCGCCCCTATTTCCACAAGGTTGGAATTGCTCCAGTCAACGGGATTTGTTCCACAGACATCTTGGTGCTCAAACCGCGAATGCCAAGCTGGTCGGCGTTCGTCCTTGTATGCACATCGTCGGCTGAATTTGTCAACTACACGAGCCAGACCGCAACGGGCACGAAGATGCCTCGGACGACTTGGCAGATCATGAGTAGACACAAGCTGTGCCAGCCCACTGATCTTCTTGCCCAAGAGTTCCAGCAGGCTGTGACGCCGATGCACGAGCGCATTGTGTCTAACATCTTTGAAGCTCGCCTGCTTGCCGTTCTCCGAGACGCGCTACTACACAAGCTAGTCTCAGGTGAACTTCGGGTGCATGACGCCGAGGAGTTCGCCGCAAGAATCGTATGAAGCCACTAGTGTCGCGTTGAGGCCCCGGTCAATTGCTTATAACCCATTATAATTCAATGCCTTACGGGAGGTTTTCGGGTGTTAGAGACTTGAGCCCGCAAGCTCCAGTGGATGCGTTGTTCCCACATCCCTCACTCATGTCGA